>NZ_JQMG01000001.1:0-660497 GCF_000744605.1 Methylotenera sp. L2L1 | reverse complement strand
GCCGCACCAAGTGCAGGGATTAACACTAAAACCGGTACAACGATAATGTCCTGAAACAGTAATACACCGATACTTAAGCGACCGTGTCTTGAATTTAGGTCAATACGCTCAGCTAGAATTTTTGAAACAATCGCAGTGGATGACATGGTGAGTGCAGCACCTATCACAAAAGCTGCTGGCCAGCTGACCCCGACTAATTTGGCGATGCACATGGTGAGTGCTAGGGTAATAAATACCTGCGCACCGCCTAGGCCTAGTACTTTTGTACGCATTGCGTATAGCTGAGGTAGGCTGAATTCTAAGCCGATACTAAACATGAGAAATACAATGCCGAATTCGGCAAACTCACGGCTCGCTTCGTCATCCGGCAGCACGCCAAAGGTGTGTGGCCCTAGTGCTAGGCCTACTAAGAAATAAGCCAGCATGGCGGGCAGCTGTAGCTTGCGGAAAAGCGCAACAGCAAGCACTGAGCTGATGAGCAGCATTAGAATTAAAGGAAGTGTGCCTGACATATTGTCTTTATAGGAAGCTGATTTTTATTATTGAATTGTTAGTTTATCTATTGTTTCATAAAGCACATCAAAACTAGAAATATCTTAGTCGATTTTACGTAATTTTTTGTAAATAATCTGGGCCGATAGCAAAAACTATGCCCGAGGTGAGTTTTTTTTAGTTATTTTTGGCAATATTCCCATATTCATCATGCTTTAGGCTTTATCACTCAAGCATTCCCTTTTATACTAGTTGCTTAATGCTTTAATTGTTAAAAAGTTATTTAATTGATGATTAAAGTGTAGATAAAATTTGAGTGTAAATAATTTATGGTGCAGACATCACAGATTAAAGCGTCACATGTGTCGCGTGGACCGCAATCGGTAGATCAAACACAAACGCTCGCACTGGCAAAAGAGATTCTGCAGCTGGAATCAAGCGAAATAGATGCGTTAGCACAGCGTTTGGACCATCGCTTTAGTGAAGCGGTGTCCTTGATTTTGCAGTGCAAAGGGCGTGTGGTCGTGAGCGGAATGGGTAAGTCTGGTCATATCGGCGGTAAAATTGCCTCTACACTGGCCAGCACTGGAACGCCTGCTTTCTTTATGCATCCAGCGGAAGCGAGCCATGGTGATTTGGGTATGATTACCGCAGGGGATGTCGTGATTGCGCTTTCTAACTCAGGTGAGAGCGATGAGATTCTAGCTATTCTTCCCCCGCTAAAGCGATTGGGTGCGAGCATTATTGCTATTACTGGAAATGATGCATCAAGCTTGGCCGCAGCCGCGGATATCCATTTAAGTGCGCATGTGAGTAAAGAGGCTTGCCCTCTAGGCTTGGCGCCAACTTCAAGTACTACCGTTGCGTTAGCGCTAGGCGATGCCTTGGCGCTTTGCGTGCTGGATTTACGTGACTTCACCGCTGAAGATTTTGCGCGGTCGCATCCTGGAGGTAGTTTAGGGCGTCGTCTATTGGTGAGAGTGAGTGACTTGATGCGCACGGGTGATGATGTGCCTCATGTGTCTGAGCAGGCTAGTTTAGCTGAGGCTTTGCTTGAGATGTCACGCAAAGGCTTAGGGCTAACAGCAGTTATCGATGCGGAACGGAAACCGATTGGTATCTTTACGGATGGGGATTTAAGGCGTGCTTTTGAGCAAAATATCAATGTGATGACCTCCAAGATTCTCGATGTGATGCATTCAAATCCAAGCACGATTCATCAGGATCAGCTTGCTATTGCTGGGGTTGAGGTGATGGAGCAGCGCAAAATCAATGGATTGTTAGTTGTGGATGATGGCGGTTATTTGGTCGGTGCATTGAATATGCATGATTTGTTATTGGCAAAGGTGGTTTAGGTGAGTGTGTCACAAAATAATATAGCCCTAACTGAGCGATTGAAGAATATTCGATTGTTGGTATTGGATGTGGATGGCGTAATGACTGATGGTGGCCTGACGATTGGGGATGATGGTCAAGAATATAAGACGTTTCATGCACATGATGGTTTGGGGATGAAGCTGTTGAAAGCAACCGGCGTTAATTTGGCAATTATTACCGGACGCACTTCAGAAGTCGTTAAGAAGCGCGCTGAAAGCACAGGCGTTGCCCATTTTTACCAAGGCGCAGAAGATAAACTGGCGGCGTTGCAGGACTTAATTAAGCTGAGCGGGCTGGAAGCTGCACAATGTGCCTTTATGGGGGATGATGTTGTAGACCTGCCGCCTATGTTGAATTGTGGCCTAGCGATTGCGGTGCCAGATTCGCCAGATTTATTACTGAAGCACGCGCATTATGTGACGCAAAAAAAAGGCGGCAGAGGCGCTGTGCGTGAAGTGTGCGAGTTGATTATGCAGGCGCAAGGTACATTTGACGGGCAAATGGCACGATTTTTAACGCAAGCTAGTATTTCCAACTAGGTAGAGAGTGCATCTGCATGAGTAAACAGTTAATGCAATCTAGCCTCAGCGGTGTGGGCGTTTAGGTATGCAACTCGGCACAAAATCCGCGATTGTTTTTCCTTTAGCTTTATTGCTATTGTTGGCTTTACTTACATTTTGGATTGATAAGTCGGTTCAGCCTCAGATGCCTAAATTGGATGGCAGTAGCCGTCATGATCCAGACTATGTCATGAGTAACTTTGAGACGACACAAACCGATGTGAATGGTGCGCTGCGTTACAAATTGGCGGCAAATGAGATGAAGCATTTTCCTGATGTAGATACCACGGATTTGATTAAGCCACGTTTTACACAGTTTGCAAAGGATAAGCCTTATACTAAGCTGGAAGGTGATACGGGTAATGTTTCCAGCGATGGTGAGCAAATTGAGGTGTTTGGTAAGGTGCTGGTGATGCGAGAAGCTTTCGGTGATAAGGGTGAACTGACGGTAGAGACGGATTACCTTAAAATTTTACCTAATGAAGAATATGCGACGACAGATCGCCCTGTGGTGATTAAACAGGCGCCAGGTACGGTCATTTACGCAACGGGGCTGATTTATGAGAAAAAGCAGCAAACAGTGACGTTGTTGCATAAAGTGCGTGCACATTATGAGCGTCCTGCCGCAAAAGCAAAAAAATCCATGACATCAAGTCACAAGACATCAAATCAAAAGAACAATCAGCAAGTAAAGGCAGCTAAGCCAACTGCCGATGCTCAACGAGATAAACCAGATAACAATGCGCGCATTCGGAGACGCTATGAATAGGCAGTTTTTCATGATTAAAGTAAATACATTATCGAATCTATTGTTATGTGGGGTTTTATTGTTAAGCCTGAATGGCCGGGTATGGGCAGAGGCAGCGGACCGCGACAAACCGATTGATCTAGAAGCCGATACAATGAAAGTGGATGATGCAAAGCAAATTAGTACATATGCGGGCAATGTGATTCTCACGCAGGGTACGCTGGAGATTCATGCAGATAAATTGATTGTGCGTGAAGATAAAGAGGGCTTTCAGCATAGCACTTCCTTAGGTAACCCGACGACGTTTAGACAAAAACTTGAGGGTAAAAATGAGTACATTCAAGGCAGTGCGCAGCGGATTGAATATGACGGACGCATGGATAAAGTGCAGTTGTATACAAAAGCGTGGGTGAAGCGTGGCGAAGACGTCGTGCATGGTGATTATATTATGTACGATGCCAATGCTGAGTATGCTGAGGTAATTGGCGGAGGTTCACAGAATGCGACTTCTGGTACGGGGCGTGTACGTGCTGTGATTCAACCTAAAAATAAAAAAGCGCCAGTCGAGATTAAACCTGAAGTTCCATCCACTAAAGCGAAGCCAGATGCTTCTAGCGGTAACGGCTCGATTCCTAGTGCTAAAGATGCAAGATTCAGCCGCACTTTGGAAGTTAGCAAAAGTGCAGCGGAAGTCAGTAAAAATACTAGCAATGCTCAATAATTTTCAAAATAATAACTGCATGATAAGTGGGCAATGATGAGCGAACTGATTGTAGAAAATTTACGTAAATCTTATAGTGCACGTACTGTGGTGCAAGACATTTCTTTAACGATTAAAAGTGGTGAAGTGGTCGGCTTGTTAGGGCCTAATGGTGCCGGTAAAACAACCAGTTTTTATATGATTGTTGGGTTGGTCGCCTTGGATGCAGGTAGAATTGCACTAGATGGTGCAGATTTGAGCCGTATGCCGATTCACATGCGCGCCAGAATGGGCTTGTCCTACTTGCCGCAGGAAGCTTCAATCTTTCGCAAGTTAACGGTCACCGAAAATATTTTAGCAATTTTGCAGTTACAGGATATCTCAGAAGAAGAAATGTCTGAGCGTTTGGAGTCTCTGCTAGAAGAATTGCATATTACGCATATACGTGACAGTGCCGCGGTGAGCTTGTCTGGCGGTGAGCGCCGTCGTGTAGAGATTGCTCGCTGTTTGGCATCTGATCCTAGCTTTATTTTGTTAGATGAACCATTTGCCGGTATTGATCCCATTGCTGTGATTGATATTCAGCAAATTATCCGCTTCTTAAGTTCTCGCAATATCGGTGTGTTGATTACTGATCATAATGTGCGTGAAACACTAGGTATTTGCGATCGCGCTTATATTGTGAATCAAGGGCATGTGTTCGCCTCAGGTGTTCCAAGTGAAATCGTTGCGAATGAAAGTGTAAGAGAAGTGTATTTAGGTAAAGATTTCCGCCTATGAAGCAAGGTTTACAGCTTAAGTTTTCACAGAATCTATCACTGACGCCACAGTTGCAGCAGGCGATTCGTCTGTTGCAGCTTTCAACATTGGAGTTAAATCAAGAAATTGATGTGTTGATGCAAACCAATCCTTTGCTGGAGCGGGGCGATGACACTGAAGATGAGTACGGCAATGAAGTTGAGTCAGTGGCTGATGGCGCAGATTTGAGTGCGCAAAGCGCTGAGGTTGTGACGGATGTAGATAAGCCTGAAGTGGATGGTTTTGATGCTGATTATTTAGATTCAGGCCATGAGTTTTCTGGCTTGGATTCTACTGTATCAAGCCCTGCTGAGCCGGTCGAGCCTTCTGAGTTTGAAGTGTCAAACTCAGAGTACGCGGATACTTTCTCGGCCGAGTTCGGTGATGAGTTCGATGAGTTTTCAAATGGTAGCCGTTGGGATGAAAACACCATGCCGGCGGACGATGACAGCGATTTTAAACCACAAGAAACCTTGCAGACGAGTTTGCGTGAGCATTTGCTCTCTCAATTAAAGCTAATGCCGCTGTCGGAGCGTGACCAGTCGCTTGCATTAATGTTGGTTGATAGCATCAATGATGATGGATATTTGGAGCAGTCATTAGAAGAAATCGCTGAACTGATGCCAGAAGAGCTGGAAATTGATGCGATGGAGCTGCAAACTGCATTGCGCCATGTGCAGCATTTAGACCCTGCAGGTGTCGGTGCGCGCAACCTAAGTGAGTGTTTACTTTTGCAGTTAGAAGTGCTGCCAAAATTTACGCCACATTTAGCCTTAGCTAATTTAGTGGCAAAGCATTATCTACCGGTGTTGGCCTCGCGTGATTTTGTAAAACTGCGTAAAGAGTTGGGCTGTGATGAAGCAACCTTAAAGCAGGTGCAGCAATTAATCACCAGTTTAAACCCGCGTCCTGGCAGTGCGTTTAGTCATATAGGCTCAGAACACTACATACAGCATGAAGTGATTGTCAAAAAAGTAAAAGGTATCTGGATCGCCAGTTTGAATGACAGCGTGATTCCTAAATTGAAAATCAACCAGCTGTATGCTGGCATCTTAAAGCGTAATCGTGATAGTTCTAGCCAGTATTTGCAAAGCCAGATGCAGGAAGCCAAGTGGATGATTAAAAATATCCAGCAACGGTTTTCTACCATTCTGCGAGTGTCACAAGCGATTGTGGATAGGCAGCGCAATTTCTTGGAGTACGGTGAAGTCGCTATGCGTCCGCTGGTGTTAAGGGAGATTGCCGACGAGCTTGATTTGCACGAGTCGACCATTTCACGTGTGACGACTAATAAATATATGCTGACACCTCGTGGTATTTTTGAGCTTAAGTACTTTTTCGGTAGTTCTGTTGCGACAGATAGCGGCGGTACTTGTTCGGCAACGGCTATTCGCGCATTGATTAAGCAGTTGGTTGACCAAGAAAACCCCAAGAAGCCTTACTCCGATAATCAGATTACAGATTTGCTGGCAAAGCAGGGCATTGTGGTCGCACGACGCACAATTGCTAAGTATCGTGAGTCAATGAATATAGCACCTGCGAGCTTAAGAAAATCGTTATAACTGAATTGTTTAAATCTACGTAAAAAATTGTTGAATTCCTTGCCACAGACCCAATGAAAAGTTGTAAACTGAAATTGTTCTGTAAGTCTTAATCACGAATCTCTGACAATTAATATTTGCGGAATATTTTCAAAAGGAGCAAGTCATGAATTTACAATTAACAGGTCATCATTTAGAAATTACGCCCGCTTTACGTGACTATGTCACTAGCAAATTAACTAAAATCAGTAATCACTTTGATCATGTGATCGATGTCAAGGTGACCATGAGTGTCGAAAAGCTGGCTCAAAAGGTTGAAGCTACACTGCATGTGCCTGGTAATGATTTACACGCAGAATGCCAAGATGAAAATATGTATAGTGCAATCGATATGTTGACCGACAAGCTGGACCGTCAAGTGGTGAAACATAAAGAGAAAAATACAAATCATCACAAAGCGAATGGTGCAGTTAAGCATCAAAACATTGACTGAGTTTTTTAGTATTTAATTCTTTTTGTTACCTTAAATATGGCTCAATTCAACGTCGCTGAGCTATTCAAACAAACCCGCCGTAAACTCAAATTAAGTTGGGTTGCAGGACTCAACGGCGGGTCAAATACTCTCACTAGCGAAACAGTTACTAAACCATCCTTGGCACTGATAGGCCATCTTAACTTTGTACATCCGAATCGAGTGCAGGTGTTAGGCTGTGCTGAGATGGACTATATTACCAATTTGCCCACTGCTGACGCAGAGCGTGCAATCAATAATCTATTTTCTACCGATTTAGCAGCCGTTATTGTTGCGAACGGTGAGAAAGTGCTTGATATACTGTTGGCTGCGGCCGATCAGCACAACGTTCCATTATTTACCTCTACCTTACGCAGCCCAGAGCTTATGGATATCCTGAGTCACTTCTTGGCGCAGGCGATGGCTGAGACTATTAGTGTGCATGGCGTGTTTATGGAAGTACAGGGTTTTGGCGTGTTACTTAAAGGCGAAGCCGCTATCGGTAAGAGTGAGCTTGCGTTAGAGCTGATTTCACGCGGACACCGACTGATTGCCGATGATATTGTAGATTTTTTCAGGATATCGCCTGAACGCATAGAGGGGCGCTGTCCCCCGTTATTAGAAGACTTTTTAGAAGTCCGCGGTTTGGGTATTTTAAATATACGCGCCTTATTTGGTGATAACGCGGTTAAACCTACTAAGCCGCTGGATTTAATTATTCAGTTAGAGAAGGCGGATCTGCAAACTTTGCAGATGTTAGACCGACTAAGTATTAAAACGCAGCATGAAGAAGTGCTTGGATTAAAAGTGACCAAGGTACATATTCCGATTGCTGCCGGGCGAAATATTGCTGTGTTGGTCGAGGTTGCCGTGCGTAACCATATGTTGCTGTTGCGTGGCGTGAATGCGACAAAGCAGTTGATGCAACGTCAGCAGCGCGCAATGAAGCAACACAAGTAACTTTTCTACTAGGGCTCATCGAATCCATGAAACAACTGATTATTGTCACCGGTCTTTCTGGATCAGGAAAGAGCATTGCATTACGTGCGCTTGAAGATAGCGGCTATTACTGTATCGACAACTTACCGGCTACCATGTTGGCCACGATTGCCGATCATTTAGATGCTGACCATAAGCGCATTGCCATTAGTATTGATAGCCGTAGTATTGCCATTGAAACCCTGCCGGTACATATTGACCAACTTAAATCAAAGAGCATTGATGTGCAGGTGTTGTTCTTGGAGTCAAATGTTGAAACTTTGGTCAAACGATTTAGCGAAACAAGACGTAAACATCCGCTCAGTAAGGCTTCTATTACTTTGGCTGAGAGTATTGCGCTTGAACGTGATTTACTGGGCGGCTTGGGTAGTCTTGGACATGTGATTGATACTAGCTATTTAAGTGCTAATACACTGCGTGGCTGGGTGAAAGAGGTCGTGTCGATAGAGCATACAGGATTAACGTTGTTGTTTACCTCGTTTGGTTTTAAGCATGGCATTCCATTAGATGCAGATTTTGTGTTCGATGTGCGCTGCTTACCTAATCCGCATTACGACCCTGCGCTACGTGACCTGACCGGGCGTGATGAAAAGGTACAGGACTTTTTAAAAGATCATGCAACCGTGAACGAGATGATGCATGATATTAGAAATTATGTTGAGAAATGGTTACCATGCTTTGTGTCGGATAACCGTAGTTACCTGACGGTGGCAATTGGCTGCACTGGGGGGCAACATCGTTCTGTGTATTTGGTAGAGCAGTTAAGCCAATACTTTCAAGATAAACAGAAAGTACTAACACGACATCGGGAATTAAAATAAAACTCGAGCATTAAAATAAATAGGATTGATTTTAAACAATGATAGGTATTTTGATTGTAACGCATGGCACATTAGGTGAGAGCTTAATCTCGTGTGCAAGCCATGTGTTAGGTGGTACGCCTGCACAAATTGCATCATTAGCGGTCGATGGAAAAGATGACCCCAATATTGTCTTGCCCAAAGCGCTCGGTATGGTAGCGCAGCTAAACAGTGGCGATGGTGTGCTGGTGCTGTCGGACATGTATGGTGCAACACCATGTAATATCGTTGTTAAGCTTTTACAGCAAGATGTGGTCGCTGGCGTCGCAGGGGTCAGCTTACCTATGCTGGTTAGGGCGATGACCTATCGGCATGAGCCACTAAGTATCGTCGTAGAAAAGGCCATCAGTGGTGGTCGTGAAGGTGTGGTGCAGTTTACTAGCCAAGAATGTAAACGGTATGAACAAGATTCTTCCAATTAATCACAATTACAAAAATAACCAATTAGAACAACAACTAGGCCCAATAGCATGATTAGTAAAGAGCTGGAAATCATTAATAAACTAGGTTTGCATGCACGTGCATCAACCAAACTGACGCAAGCAGCTGGTAAGTTTGCAAGTGAAGTATGGATTACACGCAATGGTCGTCGCGTAAATGCCAAAAGCATTATGGGCGTGATGATGCTAGCTGCCGCACAGGGTTCTATTGTGACATTGGAGGCGAGTGGAGCCGATGAGTCTAACGCAATCGATGCGCTGGTGGCGCTGATTAATAGCCGTTTCGGTGAGGATGAATGAGTAGTTTGACTATACCTAGCTTTAGCATCCATGGCGTCGCTGTTTCTAGCGGCATTGCCATTGGACAGGCGCATCTTGTTTCTAATGCGCTGTTAGAGGTTGTCCATTATCAGCTACCCAAACATTTAATTGAAACCGAAATTGATCGGTTTAGCGAAGCAATTGCCAGTGTTAAGGCCGAGTTAGAGCAAATCAATCATAGCTTGCGTAAAAATGCACCTGCAGAGTTAAGTGCGTTTGTGGGTACGCATTTAATGATGTTAGAAGATAAGTCTTTAACAGAAATACCTAAGGATATTATTCGAAACGAGCAGTGCAATGCCGAGTGGGCTATCAAACTGCAAATGGATGATATTGTCGAGCAGTTTGAGCAAATTGAAGATGTGTATTTTCGTGAGCGTAAACAGGACGTTGTACAAGTCGTTGAGCGTATTATTAAAGCGCTGTTGGGGCATCCGAGCCAGCTAAGTTCTGAGCAACAGTTGAGTGCCGTGAATCAGGAACGAAAGCTGATTTTAGTCGCACATGACATTTCACCAGCGGATGCTATCCAGTTTAAACAGCATCAGTTTGCTGCATTTGTCACTGATGTTGGTGGCGTTACTTCGCACACTGCTATTTTGGCGCGTAGTCTTAATATCCCATCCATTGTTGCGCTGCAGCGTGCGCATGATTTAATCAATGATGGTGAGCTGATTATTGTTGATGGCCACTTGGGCATTGTCATTGTCAGTCCGTCAAAAGAGATTTTGGCTGAGTACAAATTACGTCAAGATCAGTGGGAATTAGAGCAACAAAAGCTTAAGCGCATCAAGAGTACGAAGGCGGTCACTATCGACGGCGCTAGTATTGATTTGCTGGCGAATATTGAAGTACCAGAAGATGTGGCCGCAGTAAAGCTTGCGGGTGCTACTGGCATTGGCTTGTATCGAACAGAGTTTCTTTTCATGAATCGGCACGATACGCCCGATGAAGAGGAGCAGTTTGTTGCATATAAGGCAGTGGCTGAGGCGATGAAAGGTGCACCGGTCACCATTCGTACATTAGATCTGGGTGCAGATAAGCAGGCTAATTCTGACACGGTTGTGAACTGCGCAAACCCAGCCTTAGGTTTACGTGCAATTCGTTTATGCTTATCTGAGCCGCAAATCTTTCATACACAATTGAGAGCTTTGTTGCGTGCCTCACATTTTGGCAATATTAAGATTTTGATTCCTATGCTTTGTACGCTTTCAGAATTGCGACAAACTAAGCTATTGCTTGAGCGCGCGAAACAAAGCTTACGCAAAGAGAGTATTCCTTTCGATGAAAATATTGCGCTAGGCGGCATGATAGAGATTCCTGCTGCTGCCATTAATGCAGAAGCGTTTGCCAATGAGTTAGACTTTTTATCGATTGGTACTAATGATTTAATTCAATACACCTTGGCGATAGATCGGACAGATGATGCCGTTGCGCATTTATATAATCCTTTACACCCATCCATATTGAAGTTGATTTCAATGACGATAAAAGCGGGTGCAAAACTAGGAAAACCAGTATCCGTGTGCGGCGAAATGGCAGGTGACGCAAGGTTTACTAGGTTGCTTTTAGGGATGGGCTTGCAACAGTTATCTATGCACCCATCACATATCCTGAGTGTTAAGCAGCAGGTGCTGCATAGTCAGCTTGCTGAGTTAAAAACGCAAGCACGCAAAGTGTTGAGCTTAACTGACATAGAAAAAATTGAACTCATCCTCACCAAATTTAATCAGACTCATTAACGAGAGGGCATTTAAATGAGTAACGTGATATTAGTACCAAGTAATGATGATAAGAACATCGCAACGGTTACCCATCTGAGTGGTATTTTGTTTACGTTCATTCCCTCTTTGATTGTTTGGCTGCTAAAAAAGAACGACAACGAATATCTATCAGCACAAGCTAAAGAAGCGTTAAATTTCCAAATCACTATCCTGCTAGCACAGTTTGTGGCGGGCATTTTGGTTGCCATACTGGTTGGCTTTTTGCTGTTGGGAATTATTTGGCTGTTCAATCTTGTTTTATGCGTGGTTGCCGCCATCTCTACTAGTAATGGCGAAACCTATCGTTACCCATTGAGTCTACGTCTTATCAATTAATGCTGTACTAAATTAACGCTGTGCTAAGGATTGTTTGTGTCAAACCCATTATTACATTTTGCAGGATTACCTAAATTTAATGAAATCAAGCCTGAGCATGTCGGCCCTGCCGTAGATAGTCTGATTGCCGAAGGGCGTGCGTTAGTCGAGCAACTTGCAACCAGCCCAGAAGCCCCAACATGGCATAATTTTGCGGTTAAGCTAGAAGATCATAGTGAAAAACTAGGTCGTTCATGGAGCCAAGTTGGCCATATGAATGCAGTGGTCAACAGCCCGGAACTACGTGAAGCGTATAACGACAATTTGGCAAAACTCACCGATTTTTATAGTGACGTATCGCAAGATGAGCGTTTGTACGCAAAGTTTAAATCTATTCAAGCCAGTGCTGAGTTTGCCAACCTCTCACCTACACAGCAAAAAATTGTGAATAATGAAGTGCGAGATTTTAAATTAGGTGGGGCGGAGTTACCTGCCGAGCAAAAAGCACGCTTTAAAGAAATCAGTGAAGCCTTGTCTAAGCTGGGTAGTAAGTTTGAAGAAAATATCATGGACAACACCAATGACTTTAAACATGTCGTTGAAAATGTCGCTGATTTAGCTGGCCTGCCAGAAGATGCAATCGAAGCTGCCAAAGAGGCAGCAACGGCGGATGGGAAAGAGGGCTACCAATTTAGTTTGCACTTCCCATCTTATATGCCAGTGTTGCAGTACGCAGATAATCGCGCGTTACGCGAAACCATGTACCGAGCTTATGCCACACGCGCTTCCGAGTTAAGCAAGCCAGAATGGGATAACACGACCTTAATTAGCGACATTCTCAAGCTCAAACGAGAAGAAGCGCAAACGCTTGGCTTTAGCAACTATGCCGAACTATCGCTTGCTACCAAGATGGCCGATAGCCCTAAACAAGTGACTGAATTTTTAAATACGTTGGCAAAGCGCGCCAGGCCTTATGCACAAAAAGATATGCAAGAGCTGACAGCTTACGCCAGCAAGCTCGGCATTGTCGACATGCAAGCTTGGGATGTGGCCTATGTGAGTGAGAAGTTACGTGTTGAAAAATATGCGTTTTCAGATCAAGAGGTAAAACAGTATTTCCCAGAAAATAAAGTGCTGGCTGGTTTGTTTAAAGTCACCGAAATCATTTTTGGCGTACAAGTACGTAAAGTGGATGCCCCTGTATGGCATGCAGATGCAAGTTTTTATGAAATTACAGACCGTGCTAATCAGCCGGTTGCTTATTTCTACTTAGACCTTTATGCACGTAACCATAAACGCGGTGGTGCATGGATGGATGAATGCATCAGCCGTCGCCAGAAAGAAAATGGTGTCGAGCTACCTGTTGCCTATCTAACTTGTAACTTCTCAGCACCTGTTGGTGACAAGCCTGCATTGTTCACGCACGATGACGTCATCACCATGTTCCATGAGTTTGGTCATGGCTTGCACCATATGCTGACGCAAGTGGATGAATACGGCGTGTCTGGTATTAAAGGCGTGGAGTGGGATGCTGTAGAGTTGCCAAGTCAGTTTATGGAAAACTTCTGCTGGGAATGGGATGTCTTGCGCCATATGACAGCGCATGTGGAAACTAGTGTGCAATTGCCGCGTGAGTTGTTCGATAAAATGGTGGCCGCTAAAAACTTCCAAGCGGGTATGCAAACTGTTCGTCAAATCGAATTTTCACTGTTCGATATGCGCCTACATGGCGAGTTTGACCCTAATGGTAAGCTCACCGCGCTAGATTTGATTGAACAAGTACGTGATGAAGTCGCCGTGGTTAGGCCGCCAAAATGGAACCGATTTCCAAACAGCTTTAGCCATATCTTTGCAGGTGGCTACGCCGCTGGCTACTACAGCTACAAGTGGGCAGAAGTGCTGTCAGCCGATGCTTACAGCCTATTTGAGGAAATGGGTGTGCTTTCAGACGAGGCAGGTAAACGCTTTAAAAATGAAGTGCTAGCAAAAGGCGGTTCACGTCCTGCAATGGAGTCGTTTGTGGCATTTAGGGGTAGAGAGCCGAGCATGGATGCGTTGCTAAGGCATAATGGAATGAGTAGTTAAACTTAATGTCACATTGAACATAAAAAAGCCAAGATTCAATATCTTGGCTTTTTTATGTTCAATGTCCGAATAAATTATTGAATACAAATTACTCTAGAGGCCGCGTGAATGAAATTACAAATAAATAAACTTGTACTAGACACTATTTTCTGTAGTGAATTTAACCCATTGACTTCTAATAATATTATCGACTTCACTAATAAATCTATATGTGTTTTATATGGTCCTAATGGGACAGGTAAAACGAGCTTTACAAACGTAATGAACCAAGTCAAAAATTCGAAATACGAGGTGGAGTTTGATGCTAAGGTTCTCACAGAAGTAAACGAAAAAATAGTACATGTAATCAGTGACCAAAATGGAAGAAATGTCATCGTTGGCAGTACAGAAGACTTCATTCTCGGTGACAACATTAAAAAAGAATATGAATTAAAAAAACAACTAGAAGATAAGTTCATAATACTTTACACATCTATTATTGATGGACTAAAAAATTCGTTCTCAATAACTACAAAAAGCTCGCCAATTTCCCAATTAATAACAAACCCTGATTTGAAAAGTTATATTTCAGACTTGGCAAATAATAAATCTAAAGGGAAAGACATTGAAAGAGTTGCTTTTCTGAAGCAAGTTAGCGGAATTACAATTAAAGATATCCCAGAGCATGATGAAATAAAACTTAAATTTGTAATAAATGACTATGCAAAAAACTCACTTATTAGTCTTTTACGTAACATAAAGCTTGAGTTAGTTAAGGAAGAAAAACAAATTAGAAAAATTGATGAGAGCGATACTGCTATTAAGGTTTTAGAAAAGTTTCATTATATTGATGACTGTATTGTATGTGATACATCAATAAAAAGAGAAATTCTACTCCAGTCTAAAAAGGACTTATATCAAACAACGATTAATTCATTGAGCGACCAAACAAAATTAATAATTGAAAATATTATTAAGAAAATAAGTGGGGATGACCCTTTCAAAATTCAGGAAAATCTTCAAGCATCATTAATAAATGGGAACGCAAATTTAATTACGCAAATTTGTAATGAAATCAAAACTTATGAAGAAATTATTGACTCGAAACTAACAAACTTGTTCATAAACACTTTAGCCGATAGTGGCTTAATCTCAATTCAAAGTGAGTATGAGAAACTACTTATTGAAAAACCTGAATTTGAAGAAGAAGACGTACTTTATATTGAAACCTTTTTAAATGAATGTTTAGACAAAAAAATTACGTTAAAACGAGATGAAAATAATAATCTTAAATTGCTACTTGGTGACCAAGAGTTTCTTAATAAAGGTAGGCAAGACTTATCTTTAAGCAATGGCGAGCAAAATTTCTTATCTTTAGCATTTGAGTTGTTAAAAGCAAAAAAGGTTAGTCAAGAAATTATTGTACTTGACGACCCTATATCAAGCTTTGATTCAATCTATAAAAATAAAATTGCTTACGCAATTATCAAAATTCTTAACAATAAAAAATCTATTGTTTTAACCCACAACACTGACCTTATAAAGTTACTGGAGCATCAACATAAAAACTGTTTCAATCTATATTTCATAAATAACACTAGCGGTGAAGAAAATGGATTTATACCAGTCAATACAGATGAAGTGAAAATATTGCTTTATTTGTACGAATTACTTAACTTGTTAAGAAGTGGAATTGCTGCTGAGATTGTTGACGAGAAAGCCTTTGTAATTTCACTGGTGCCCTATATGAGAGGTTATTGTCAAATAACTAATGATATTGATTCAAAGAATAGTTTGACATCAATAATGCATGGCTATAAAACTGAGAAAGTTAATATTACAGACATTTACAACACGTTATTTCCGCCTGGAATTATTAATAATACTTATGAAATATCAGCGCAAGATATTATCGGCTTAGATATTGATAATTTAACAATCTTAAGAAATGACAGATTTCCATTGCTAAACAAAACGTTAAAACATAGTCTTAGCTATTTATACTTGCGTCTCTTAGTAGAAAAGAAGCTTGTAGGTAAATATGCGGTTAACACTGATAAGAAACAACTCCTGAGCGATATCATTATCGATTCTTTTAAGTCTGGCAGTAAAGATGACATACAAAATAAGGTTTTCTTTCTTTCAAGGAAAACTTTGTTAAATGAATTTAACCATTTCGAAATCGATATGAATATTTTTCAGCCAGCAATAGATATAACAAATAGTGCTTTAAAAAAAGAAAAGTCTGATATTTTATTGAAGTTAAATTCGATTTGACTTACGTGTATGAAACACGACTTCTGGCACCAAAAATGGCAGAAAAACGAGATTGGCTTCCATTTAAATGAAGCTAATCCGTTATTGGTAGCGCACCTCTCCAGCCTCAATTTAAAACTTGGTTCACGAATATTTTTACCTCTCTGTGGCAAGACGCTTGATATTGCTTGGCTATTGGCGCAAGGCTATCGAGTTGTAGGCGCGGAGCTGAGTTTAATTGCTGTTGAAGACCTATTTAAAAGCTTTGGATTAACGCCAGCAATTAGCAAGGTTGGTGAAATTGCACATTACAGCACGTCCAACCTCGACATGTTTGTTGGCGATATTTTTGAAGTATCACCAGATATGTTGGGGTGTGTGGATGCTGTGTATGACAGAGCCGCTTTGGTAGCGTTGCCTGAAGATATGCGTAAAAGTTATGCCGCACATGTAATAGCGCTTACGTATGCGGCTCCTCAATTGTTGATTTGTTTTGAGTACGACCAAGCTTTGCAGGTTGGCCCGCCATTTTCTGTCGGGGCGGATGAGGTCAAGCAGCATTATCAAACGAGCTATAATTTAACCTTGCTTGCCAGCGTGGATGTTGCCGGCGGGTTAAAGGGTAAATGTGCCGCTACGGAACATGCTTGGCATTTGCGGCCCTTAAATTTGATCTAAATAACTTAACAAGTTGCCGACTATTTGATGGCTATGTTTGGTGACAAAGTCACTTGGCTGTATTAAGTCTGGCACGACAACCACTTTTAATCCTGCGGCAATCGCAGCGCGCGCTCCAGCTTCACTATCTTCAAAAGCAATGCATTGTTCTGCTTTTAAGCCTAATCTTTCAATCGCTAGTAGGTAAATGTCTGGGTTGGGTTTGCCTCGCGCTACTTCTTGCCCGCTGGTGATGTGGCTAAAATAATCAATGACGCCAACTTGGCTTAAGCGGTGAGTAATGTGGTGCGTGGCGGATGACGAGGCAACGCTGCAAACAATATGATTAGCTTGGTAATGTTGGAGTAGCTTAAGGGCGCCTTGTTTGAGCGGGAAAGTATGGTTTAGCTTTGCCAGTTCTGCATCTAAGCCAACCATCACTTGATTAAATCGTTCAGTGCCGCCTAGTTGGGCAGTCATGACACGTGTGGAATCTGGCCCAGCAAGGCCAATCAGTTCTACATATTCAGCTTGTGTGTACGTGATGCCAACTTGTTGTGCGGCAGTTATACAAGCTTGCATGATGATACGTTCAGAATCAATCAGCAAGCCGTCCATATCAAATATTGCGGCTTTAATCATAGGCTCGTTTTTCTAAAAACCGGACTTTACCATACTCATGAAACTGAATAGTGGCGCTATACACTTTTTGATGGTTTAAAGATAAAACATTACATTTTTATCCGCATGGTTTTGAGTGAGTTTTGGTTTTTGACCCATGTGGTGATGCGTGTTAGAGTTGCGCACTGTCACATTCAATCACTCTCGTATTTTTAATATCATAAGCCTATGAAACTAGCTAGTTGGAACGTCAATTCTCTTAATGTGCGCTTGCCACACGTGGTGGACTGGTTAACGGCGAATCAACCAGACGTACTTTGCCTGCAAGAAACCAAGCAAGAGGATAGCAAGTTTCCTTATGAGGCATTGCGTGAGTTGGGCTACCATGCCGTGCATATTGGTCAAAAAACCTATAACGGCGTGGCGATTATTAGTCGTCATCCTATTCTTAACGTGCAGCATAATATTCCCAATTTCGATGATGATCAGCAGCGTGTGATTGCTGCTGACATTAATGGAGTTCGTGTTGTCTGCGCTTATATTCCTAATGGTCAGGCAGTGGATTCTGACAAGTATCAATATAAAATGCGTTGGTTAACTGCATTAAATGACTGGCTTAAAACGGAGCTGGCACAGCATCCAAAATTGGCTTTGCTAGGAGACTATAACATTGCACCAGAAGACCGTGATTGCCACGATCCTGCCGCTTGGGAAGGGCAGATATTAGTGTCGCCTTTAGAGCGGGAGGCGTTTAGTCGTTTAATTAATCTTGGTTTACATGACAGTTTCAGGTTGTTTGAACAGCCTGAAAAGAGCTTTAGCTGGTGGGATTATCGTATGATGGGCTTTAGGCGAAATCTAGGTATGCGCATCGATCATATACTGGTAAGCGACTCTCTTAAAGCGTCATGTAAAGCGGCCTACATAGATAAGGCGCCGCGTAAGCTGGAGCGCCCATCTGATCACACACCGGTAGTGCTTGAGCTTAATGCGGGTTAAATAGCTGCTGAACCTGATCGTGTGCTGCAACTGTATTGCTGGGTTCAGGTTTTTTAGCTTTTGTTTGCTCTGCAGATTTATTCGTCGCCAAATCTTTGTTGCTGGCAGCGTCAGCAGGTTTAATTGCTTTGGCTGCGCCAGGCTCTTTAAATCTTGATGGTTGCTCAGGTGCTTTAGGAATTAAGCTCTTTGGCTGCAAAATGATTTCAGGTTGTAACATTTGCTGAGGCTGGCTTAATGGTAGTGCTTCCTCTTCAAACATACCTGGCAATGGAATCTCCATTTCAGGTGGAGGATTTTCATGATAGAAGTATTCATAAATGCCATTTTCATCATTGTCCGCCCTTACCCCAGTCACTGGGTCTACGCGTAGCGCCATCACCCCATCGGGTACCGGCATTTCAGTTTCAGGCACATTTCTTAGTGCGGTTGCCATATATTTAATCCAAATTGGCAATGCTGTTGAGCCGCCAGTTTCGTTGCGGCCTAGGCGTTTAGGTTTATCAAACCCAACCCATGTCACGGCCACTTGCTTCGGGCTGTAACCTGTAAACCATGCGTCAAAATGGTCGTTTGTTGTCCCGGTTTTGCCTGCTAGATCGCTACGCCCAAGCTGTAAAGCCTTGGTTGCCGTGCCGTATCGCACCACATCTTGCATCATTGAGTTCATGATGAATGCATTGCGCGCATCGATGACACGTGGCGCATCATGCTTTGCTGTTACAAATTTACTTTTAGAAATTAGCTTGCCGTTATGGTCCACAATTTTAGAAATTAAGTATGGATTAACTCGGTAACCACCATTCGCAAACACCGCATAGGCGCTTGCCATTTGCATGGGGGTTGCAGAGCCTGCGCCAAGTGCCATTGTCATATAAGCAGGATGATTTTTGGCTGCAAACCCAAAGCGAGTAATGTAGTCTTGTGCATAGCCCTTGCCGATACTCTCTAACACACGAATCGCCACCATGTTTTTAGACTTTGCCAAAGCTTGTCTGAGTCGAATTGGACCATCGAATGTTGCATCGTAATTTTGAGGGGTCCATTCTGTATTGCCCGTTTCTTCAGATGAAAAGCTTAAAGGTTCATCTTCAACAATGGTTGCGGGTGTGTAGCCTTTTTCTAAAGCGGCAGAATAAATGAAAGGTTTAAAGCTCGACCCTGGTTGGCGCCATGCTTGGGTAACATGATTGAATTTATTGCGATTAAAATCAAAGCCGCCTACCAAAGCGCGAATTGCGCCAGTTTCAGGGTCTATGGAGATAAGTGCTGATTCAACTTGAGGTAGCTGAACCACTCGCCATTGACCTGATTGGGTAGATGGTGATGCGTTTAAAATACGAATCACTGAACCCACTTTTAATAAGCGCTTCTCGGGATTTTTTTCATTGAGAGTTCTATCAATCAACGCTAAGCCTTTACCGCTGATTTCAATGTCATCACCATATTTTGTATGTACGGTAATCGATTTTTCTGCAATTTTTGTAATGGCCGCAGGCATTAACCCGTTTGATATCTCAATATCACTGAGCGCTTCTGTGATGATCTCTTTGTCTGCATCAGTGGCTGGCTGGCTTAATTTAAGCAGCTTTTCTGGCCCACGATAACCTTGGCGTGCGTCGTAATCTAATATGCCATCTCTAAGCGCACTGTTTGCCGCCTCTTGGTTGGCTTTACGTACGGTGGTGTAAACCTTTAAACCGCTACTATAAATCTCATCTTGATAGGTTGCGTATAGGCTTTCTCTGACCATTTCAGCAACATAGTCTGCTGATAAGTCACGAGATTGTCTGGACGCCTTAAATCGAAGTGGTTGGTTCAGCGCTTTTTTGTAAACAGACTCTTCAATAAATCCATAGCGATACATATCGCGCAGTACTTCGTTTTGCCGTGCGATGGCACGCTTAGGATGTGTGTAAGGGTTGTAACCAGATGGTGCTTTAGGGAGGCCCGCCAGTAAGGCAGTCTCTGCCAGATTTAATTTTTCCAATGGTTTGCCAAAGTAAACTTGTGAAGCAGCAGCAAAGCCGTAAGAACGTTGGCCGAGATAAATTTGGTTGATATACAACTCAAGAATTTTATCTTTACTTAAATTGTTTTCGATTTTAATGGCGAGTAACGCTTCATTGATCTTAGTGCCTAGGGTGCGTTTGCCATTAGGCTTTGTGAAAAAATTCTTGGCCACCTGCATGGTGATGGTGCTTGCACCCTCATGGCTCACTCCAGTGAGGTTGTTTTTGATGGCGCGAAGAATGCCTTTGGTATCAATACCACCATGTTGATAAAAGCGACGGTCTTCAATCGCAAGTACGGCATCTTTCATGCTTTTGGGTACGTCACTGATTTTTACATAAGCACGTCGCTCTTCACCGAACTCCTCAATTAAATAGCCATCCTCAGAGTAAACTCGCAACGGTAGCTTGGGTCGATAGTCTGTGAGTGTTTCAAGCGATGGTAAGCTTGGGTAAACGACTGCAACAGCAATCCCTACAAAAGCAATGGCAGATAGGCCGCTAACAACGATTGTTAACAAAAGATAGTGCCACCATTTGTTTGGAGTCATGAGTGATTGATTTCTTTAAACTAAAAATGTAACGCTATTATAAATTGCTATGCAAGTTGACGCGAATAAACTGAGAGATAAAGTTAAATATTTGAATAAATGAAAAATTGCTTTACAGGGTTTAAAGTTGTTGCTAGGATTTAATGTAAATTATTAGAAATGTTCGTAACTAACGAAATCAGAAAAGGAATTTCAATTTGAAATTCAGCTTTTTTACAGAATCGGTACCCCCGCTAGTAGGAATAGATATAAGCTCAACCTCAGTTAAAATGGTTGAGCTTATTAGTGATGGGCGTGGTGGTTACAAACTTGAGAACTATTCAATCTCTCCTCTTGCAAAAGATGCTATTTCTGATGGCAACGTTGGCGACCTGGAAAAAGTTGCTGATGCTGTAAAGCTAGGCTGGAAGCTGCTTGGCTCGCGTGAGAAGCGCGTTGCCTTAGCATTGCCCTCCTCTGCTGTCATTGCTAAAAAAGTCGTCATGTCTGCTGATCTACGTGAAGAAGACATGGAAGTGCAAGTCGAAGCTGAGGCTAATCAATACATCCCCTTTTCACTCGAAGAGGTGAATCTAGACTTTCAAGTACTCGGCCCTGCGCCCAATAATCCTGATGAAGTTGAAGTGCTCATCGCTGCTGCACGTAAAGAAAAAATCGAAGATCGCGTTGCCGCTGCCGAAGGCGCTGGTTTAAAAGTCATCGTCATGGATGTAGAGTCATACGCGACCGAGGCTGCATATACGTTAGTTGCCGGTCAGCTTCCTAATGCCGGACGTGAGCAGACTGTGATGATCGTTGATATCGGTGCGACCATGATGCACATCAATGTGCTACACAACAACGCGCCAATCTACGCGCGTGAGCAAAGTTTTGGCGGTGCACAATTAACACAAGAGGTTCAGCGTCGTTTTGGGCTATCGCAAGAAGAGGCTGAAATCGCTAAGCGTAAGGGTGGCTTGCCAGAAAGTTATGAAAGCGAAGTCTTGCAACCTTTTGTTCAATTGCTAGCAATGGAAGTTGCCAGAGCGTTGCAGTTTTTCACCAGCTCTACCCAATACAACCGTGTTGATCATATTGTGTTGGCAGGCGGGTGCGCTTCCATTCCTGAGATTGATATAACGGTCCAAGATCGCACGCAGGTCAATACTATTGTTGCAAACCCCTTCCACAGCATGGCGGTTAGTGCGAAAGTTAGGCCACAGCAAGCAGCGACAGATGCACCTGCATTATTGATTGCTTGTGGACTTGCAATGCGAGGGTTCGCACTATGATACGTGTCAATCTACTACCACATCGCCAAATAAGGCGCGAAGCAAGGCAGCGAGAATTCGGTTTAATGGCCTTGTTCAGCGCTATTGCAGCATGTGCGATTCTGTTTATGGCTTATACCATTATCAACAGTAAGGTTCAGTCTCAGTTGGAGCGCAATCAGCGCCTTAATAACGCGATTACAAAGCTAGACAAGGAAATCGCTGATATTAAAGACTTGAAAGAGCAAATTAGTGCGATGCTTGAGCGTAAGCAAGTGGTTGAGAATTTGCAGACTAATCGAAGTCAGGCTGTGATTGTTTTTGATGAGATTAGCCGTCAATTGCCAGAAGGCATGTATATCAAAAGCTTTAAGCAGGAAGGCAAGGTCATCACCATAGAGGGGGTTGCCGATACCAACGCCAGAGTGGCGACATTGGTGCGCAATTTTAACCAATCTAATTGGTTGGAGTCTCCGATATTGATCGAAATTAAGGCAATCACAGTTGGTGTGCAGAAACAAAACCTATTTACGCTCAAGGTGAGTTTAAAAACGCCGATAACAGAGACAGATGATGCAGGTGCTAAAGCGACAGCTGGAAGTGCGAGAAAATCATGAAGTTAGAAGATTTTAATAACATCGACATCAATAATGCGGGTAATTTGCCTGCACCAGTTAAGGCCGTATTGTTAGGAGTGGTGTTCTTTGTGTTGCTTGCACTTGGCTATTATTTGGTGCTCAGCCCGACTTTAGACACACTAGATACAGAAAAAGCCAAAGAGGAAGAGCTTAGAAAAGTTTACTTTGATAAAAAAAGTCAGGCGATTAATCTAGAAGCATATCAAGCGCAAATGGTCGAAATTGAAAAGACTTTTGGGGCCTTGCTAAAACAACTGCCTGACCGCTCTCAAATTGATGGATTGTTGACCGATATTAATCAGGCAGGTCTAGCGCGTGGCTTAGAGTTTGAATTATTTAAGCCGGGTCAAGAAACGCAAGCAGAGTTTTATGCAGAGATGCCGATATCGATTAAAGTGACGGGCGCTTATCATGACCTAGGTGCTTTTGCGACAGATATATCAAAGCTATCGAGAATTGTGACCTTAGGCGACGTGTTTGTCGTGAATAAGGATGCGGCAAGTAAAAGTAAAGATGCCAAAGCAAAACCAAATGCTGGCGATAGCACCTTGGTGATGGAGGCTGTTGCTAAAACTTACCGGTACTTAGATGCTGCTGAGATTGCCGAAAAACGTAGAGCTGAGAGTGAAAAAGCGAAAGAGAAGTCCAAATCAAAGTCTAAGTCCAAGTCAAAATCTGATAAGAAAGGTAAATAGTGGCCGTGACTGATTTTATCAAACGAATATTTACCTTGCCTGTTGTCATGTCTATTTTGATTGGTGGCGTGCTAAGTGCTGGGCTGACCGGGTGTAGCTTCGAGGAGGGGGATGACCTTGATCAATACATGCGTGATGCTACCAAAGGCGTAAAGCCAAGAATTAAGCCCTTGCCAGAAGTTCAGCCATATATGGCTTTGCAATATAACGCTGATGGCACACTAGTTGATCCGTTCCGTGCACGCAAAGCGGTTAATAAATCGAGTGTTTTACAGCCCAATTTGAATCGCCCTAGAGAGCCGATGGAAGCATACCCACTTGAAAGTCTAAAGTATGTTGGTCTGCTGTCTAAAAGCAAGCTGACTTATGCTCTGATTAAAACACCTGATGAAACGGTACAGCAAGTTAAGTTGGGGAGTTATGTGGGACAGAACTTTGGCAAAATTACACAAATTACAGATGGTGAAGTGTTATTAACTGAGATTGTGCAAG
This sequence comes from Methylotenera sp. L2L1, assembly GCF_000744605.1. NCBI lineage: Bacteria > Pseudomonadati > Pseudomonadota > Betaproteobacteria > Nitrosomonadales > Methylophilaceae > Methylotenera > Methylotenera sp. L2L1. The sequence goes on along the minus strand of NZ_JQMG01000001.1, from coordinate 636,837 downwards.
ATGACCTTACTGGTGATTGGGTGGAGCGTACTTCCAACTTGGTTTTGCAGGAGGAGTAACCTGTTGTCGCGTATGAGGTTAGCCAATATGGCGAGCCTAGGTGTTGATGGGGTTAGGGTTGGTAATTAGTGATGGTTAGTTTGAAGACGGTCAATTTTATTGTAATAGAGCATTAAGTCCTAGAAGTTCTTAATATTTTTAGGAAGTAAGATTTAAGGTGAAATAATGAAAATGAATAATTGGATGTCGAAACTTTTGCAAGCAACTATGTTGTTTGGGCTGATGCTTGTTACTGTAACGGCTGTTGCTGAAGATCAGTCGGCCTTGACTAATAAAATTGAGAGTGTCGATTATTCAACTTTACCAGGTGGTCGAGTCAGTATTCGTGTAAAGACTACGCAGCCATTAGCAAACCCACCTGCTGGTTTTACATTAACGAGCCCTGCTCGTATCGCATTAGATTTTCCTAAGGTTGGTAATGGATTGGCGAAAAATAATATTCCAGCGGATGCCGGTGCATTAAAAAGTGTGACTCTGGCGCAAGGTAAAGATCGTACCCGTATGGTGCTTAATTTAACAAAAAACGTTGGGTATAGTGCCTCTGCAAGCGGTAATGAAGTGACGATTTTGTTACAGGCGAATGAAATTACTAGTGCGGTCAATGTGGAAACTAAGTTTTCCGAACCTGTTCGTGGTGCAAATTCTGTTGCAATAAATAATGTAGATTTTGCCCGCGGTAAAAATGGTGAGGGGCGTATTATTGTTGATCTGTCAGATCCATCCGCTGGTATCAATATCAAACAAAAGGGTAAGGTGATTGAAGTCGACTTTATCAATACCGATGTCCCTGCTAATTTGCAGCGTCGATTGAACGTTACTAATTTTAATACGCCTGTGCTTTATGTGGATACGATGAAGCAAGGTAAAAATGGCCGTATGGTGATTGAGCCTAAAGGTAACTGGGAGCAGTCAGCGTATCAAGCCGATAAGAAATTCATTATTGATGTGCGTCAGGTGATAGAAGATCCAAACAAATTGGTACGAGGTACAAAACCAGGCTACGCTGGTGAGAAGCTTTCTCTAAATTTCCAAAATATTGAAGTACGTTCAGTGTTGCAAGTGATTGCAGACTTTACTGGGTTGAATATTATTAGTAGTGATACTGTCACAGGTAACCTTACATTGCGTCTAAAAGATGTGCCTTGGGATCAGGCACTTGAGATTATTATGCAAAGCAAGGGGCTGGATAAGCGTAAAAATGGCAATGTTATTTTAATTGCGCCAGCAGATGAACTTGCTGCAAAAGAAAAGGCTGAATTGACTGCTCAGCAAGAGAAAGAAAGCTTAGAGTCAATTAAGACAGAGTCATTTACCCTTAAGTATCAAAAAGCAGAAGACTTTAAAACTATACTGAACGGTGGCGTAAGTACCACTGGAGGTGGTGGGGCTGGAGGCGCGGGACGGATGCGCAATAGAATTTTATCTGAGCGCGGTAGTGTCAATCACGATGCCAGAACCAACACATTGTTTGTGCAAGATACAGCCAGAAAGCTAGAAGAGATTCAGGCGATAATTAATCGAGTGGATGTACCTGTTAAGCAGGTAATGATTGAGTCTAGATTGGTCATTGCTGATGATAAATACAGTAAGGCATTAGGTGCTAGGTTGGGTGTTACTCAAACGGGGCGGCCAGGTAGCAATACCAATGCGACCTTAAGTGGTTCAATCGGTAATAGGCCTACAGCAACAACCGCCACAACCCTAACCCAAGGTACGCATAATGGTTCAGTTCAAACCGCACTGACAGACGGCAGTGTGCTGACCAGTTCTGATGGCCTGCCTGATTTAATGTCAAACCTAGCCGTTGCAAATGCTGCAGGCTCTATCGCGTACAGCATTTATAACGTGGCTGCTGGGTTGCTGCTTAATTTAGAGTTGACTGCGATGGAGTCGGATCAGCGCGGTAAGATTGTCTCCAGTCCACGTGTCATTACGGCTAATCAACATAAAGCTAAGATTGCTGCAGGTACTGAGATTCCATACTTGCAGGCATCTAGTAGCGGAGCGACAAACGTTGCATTCAAGCCTGCAGTATTGAGTTTGGAAGTGACGCCACAAATTACGCCAGATGAAAAAATCATCATGGAGTTGGATATTAAGAAAGATAAAGTGGGTGAAATCTTTAATGGTGTGCCTTCAATTGATACGCAGAATATCAATACGCAAGTGCTCGTTGGTAATGGTGAAACTGCAGTGCTAGGTGGCATTTTCGAGCAAATTGAGCGTAACGATGTAGATAAAGTACCATTCTTTGGTGATTTGCCATTGTTTGGTAATCTGTTTAAGAGAACTACTCGTCAAAATGACAAAACTGAGTTGTTGATATTTATTACGCCAAGAATTGTAGATGAACGCTTAACGTTGCAATAGTGGGTTTAGTGCTGATGTAATAGTAGCTAAGCTGATTGTTTTGATAAAATGCCCATCCTAGAATAAGATGGGCATTTTACATTGGGGGCTTATCTGCAATGGCGCAGGTGCATAAACCTCTTACACTAAATAACAAAAATATTGCCAAGCAATAGGGGTGGTTTTTAATTGAATAATATCTATTTTATAGGCCTAATGGGTGCTGGTAAGACCACAATTGGTCGCATGCTATCCAAGCAGTTGGATAAAGAGTTTTATGATTCTGATGTTGAGATTGAACGTAAAACAGGCGTAAAAATCCCACTCATTTTTGAGTTGGAAGGGCAGGATGGGTTTCGTAAGCGCGAAAATTTGGTTATTGAAGAGCTATGCCAGTTGAATGATATTATTATGGCAACGGGTGGGGGCGCTGTCTTGATGCCGGAGAATCGGACTTTGTTAAAAAACAGCGGGAAGATTATATATCTGCGCGGCAAGGTAAATGATTTGTATCAACGTACGCGACATGACAAAACGCGGCCTTTACTACAAGGTGGCAACATGAAGCAGAAGTTAGAACGTCTATATATAGAGCGAGATCCTATCTATACCAGCTTGGCCGATTATATTGTAGATACTGGTGCACAATCTGCGCTGGAGATTACTAGTTACATTGAAGAGCTATTAAATAAGTAAATTGTGAAAAAGTAAATTGAGATGCAAACATTAAAAGTAGAATTAGCAAATAGAAGTTATCCCATTCACATTGGCCGTGGTCTCATCTCAAATGTAGAGTTGATATTGCTGTATTTAAAACGCAAGCATGTGGCGATTGTCACCAACACAACAGTCGCGCCACTGTATCTTGAGCAATTAAGTGGCGCATTAAAGGCGGCAGGCGTTACGGTGATTTCTATTGTATTGCCCGATGGTGAAGCCTATAAAAATAGTGAAACGCTTAACCTTATCTATGATGCTTTACTTCAAAATCGCTGTGAGCGCAGTACCACATTAATAGCGCTAGGCGGAGGTGTCATCGGTGATTTAACAGGCTATGCTGCCGCTACTTATTTGCGTGGTGTGCCATTTATACAAATTCCTACTACGTTACTGTCTCAGGTGGACTCTTCCGTAGGCGGTAAAACTGGTATAAATCATCCGCTTGGTAAAAATATGATTGGTGCTTTCTATCAGCCACAATTGGTGTTGGCTGATATTGATACATTACAAACTTTGCCACCACGCGAGTTCTCTGCTGGGATGGCAGAAGTCATTAAATACGGATTGATAAGAGATCCTGATTTTTTTGATTGGATAGAAGCAAATATTGAACAGTTGATGGCGCTTGATGAGTCTTCAATTAGTGAGGCTATTTACCGTTCATGCCAGAATAAGGCCGATGTAGTCGCGCGTGATGAGCATGAGACAGGTGAGCGAGCATTGTTGAACTTGGGCCACACTTTCGGGCATGCCATTGAAAATGCAATGGGGTATGGCGTTTGGCTACATGGTGAGGCTGTTGCTGCTGGCACGATGATGGCGGCAGACTTGTCTCAACGCATGGGCTGGCTAAGTCATGAAGATGTTAAGCGCGTTTATCAGTTATTAACTGCGGCCAAGCTACCTTTAGATGCGCCAAAGCTAGGTGTAGAAAAGTATTTGGATTTGATGCAGCTGGATAAAAAAGTAGCCGATGGGAAAATTAGGTTGGTGCTACAGCAGGCAATCGGTAAGTCTGTGATTACCAGTGACTATGATGAAGCAAAGTTAAAAGAAACCTTATCTCTTTCTGCTATTTAGGCATTGATTAGGCGTTTGTGCTGCAGGTTTGGCTGTGGATGCCACCAAGCTGTACTAATAGTTAAAAACTTATGGTTTAGACGATAATCTGCTGGAGTAATTAAGTTGCTTGCTAGAAACTGTTTACCTAAATTAAAGTGAAAATATGAATACACTTGCTCCCTACGCAGCTAATCCAGAACAATCAATAGGGCGACACTTTGATGAGCCTGGCTCCTCTACACGTAATGCATTCCAGCGCGACCGTGACCGAATTATTCATTCCACAGCTTTTCGTCGGCTGGAATATAAAACACAGGTGTTTGTTAATCATGAGGGTGATTTATTCCGCACCAGACTTACGCATAGCATAGAAGTTGCACAAATGGCGCGAGGCATTGCGCGTACATTACACCTGCATGAAGACCTGACAGAGGCGATTGCTTTAGCTCATGACCTAGGTCACACGCCATTTGGGCATGCTGGGCAAGATGCGCTTAATGAATGTATGCGTGAATTTGGTGGATTTGAACATAATCTGCAATCGTTACGAGTTGTCGACCAACTGGAGCAGCGCTACGCGGATTTTGATGGATTAAACCTTACATTTGAAGTACGTGAGGGCATACTCAAGCACTGTTCGATTAAGAATGCCAGACAGCTTGGGGATGTGGGAAAGCGTTTTATTGATAAAACCAGTCCAAGCCTAGAAGCGCAATTAACTAATTATGCGGATGAGATTGCTTACAACAATCACGATATTGACGACGGATTGCGGTCAGGTTTAATCAGCGTAGAGCAGCTATCGAAAGTCGAACTGTTCGCACAAAACTTAGCAGAGGTAAAAGCACGATATCCAAAGTTAGAGCAAAAACGGTTGATACATGAAACGATACGCCGAATGATTAATACGCTGGTTGTCGATTTATGCACACAGAGCGCGCAAAATATAGCGCAACATCAACCTACCAGCATTGACGATATTCGGAACTTACCTCAGTTGGTAGGATTCAGTCGCGATGTTGCTGAGCAGAACTTAAAGCTAAAACAGTTTTTACGTAAAAATCTATATCAGCATTATAAAGTTAATCGCATGAGCGCAAAGGCGGTAAGAATTGTACGCGAGCTGTTCGTATGCTTTTTCGAGAATATTGGATTGCTACCAAATGAGTTTCAGGCGTATGCGGAAATAGATAAAGCACGTGCGGTAGCCGATTATATTGCAGGAATGACCGATCGATTTGCCATAAGAGAGCATAGGAAGTTATTTACAGTAGAAGAGTATTTGTAATGGTGATCAATCATACATTTAAGTCTGAGAGCGTGGTGTAGGAGCGACACGCAGTCGCGATAAAAGCCTCACGGCTCGGTGTAATATTAATTTAATCAACCGCCCACAAAAATTTAATCGGGGATTTTCGCAATCAAGAATCGCTCCTACAAAATGTGGATGTTGCAAATTTACAACAAATGTAAGTAATTGTGACAAAAAAGCCAACTTTTAGTTGTAAGGCCAAATTTCTTTGTGCATACTACGCTCTACCTTCTTGGTGAATGCTACTTAAAGTAGTAAACGTTGAGAGAGTTTGCAAACTTTTACATTCGCCTTAGTGCTTTAGCACTTAGTAAGAATGGGAAAGCCAAATGCTGGCTTCCTTTCTATCTAGTTAAGGTGAGTTTAGTTAATCGAGTAATAAAAATAGTAATATTTTTTAGGAGATTTATATGAAAACAACAATTAAATTAGCAGTTGCTTCAGCTTTAGTAGCTGCAGCTTCAAGCGCACAAGCTGGTATCACAATCCCAGCTGGTGATTGGACATTGGACATCGGTGGTGTTGTAAACGCTTACTACACAACTTCAAAATTCAGTGGTGATACTGGTGCTGGTGCAAGTGCATTGGGTTTAGGTACAGACCAAAGCTCACGTAACAACATCACTACAGGTTTGTTACCAAACTACCTATCAGTATCTGGTAAAACACGTCAAAACGATTTAGATGTTGGTTTCACAATCAGCATCAACCCAGGTGCTTCAACATCAAACTCTGGTGTTCAATCAGCACAACAAGAAAACCGTCAAGCATTCTTGACATTCGGTGACAAATCATGGGGTTCTATCAAATTAGGTAAAGATTTAGGTATCTATGCTTCTGATGCTATCTTAAACGACATGACATTGTTAGGTGTTGGTGGTGGTGCTGGTTCATTATCTGGTAACACAACAACACTAGGCCGTATCGGTTCAGGTTTTATGTATGCTGACTGGAAATCACAAGTTGCTTACTCATCACCAAACTGGAATGGTTTTAGCTTCACAGTTGGTTTGACACAAGGTTGGAATGCAGTTGCAGCTGAGAGCTTAAACAGTGCTTCTGGTACTGAGCGTAGCGGTGCTCAATCAGCATACGAAGGTAAAGCTTCATATGAATGGGCTGGCGATGTAGCTGGTAAAGTTTGGGCTTCTGGTATTTCACAACGAGTGTCATTAACTGGCGCAGCTGGTGCTGACCGTGCTACTGCATTTGATATCGGTACTACTGTGAATGTAGCTGGTTTTGGTTTAACTGGCTACTACGGTCAAGGTGATGGTATTGGTCAAACATTCCAATTACGTAACGGTTTTGATGCAACTGGTAAATCACGTGATTCAGACCAATGGTACTTGCAAGGTACATACACACTTCCAGGTGTAGGTACTAAATTGGGTGTTTCATACGGTGAATCTACACTTGATGGTAACTCAACTGACACATTCAGCGAAGTTCAAGACTCAATGATCACTGTTGGTGCTTACCACCCATTGACAAAGCACTTGAACTTAGTTGCTGAGTACTCAGAGTCAGAGCGCGAATTAGACCGTCGTGCAAATACGACTTTAGATGCAAAAGAAAAAACTATCTCTTTAGGCGCTATCTTATTCTTCTAGGATAAGGCAGACGTAAGTCTGTGCAATTAGAGTAATAGCTAAAAACGGCAACTTCGGTTGCCGTTTTTTTTGTTTGATTTAGACTTATGGATATGGCAAATTTTGCCAAAAATAAAAGTGTGGAGTCAGACATGAGTACAATGAACATTTCACTGCCAGAACCGCTTAAAAAATTTATTGATGAACGTGTGGCAAATGCAGGTTATGGCACACATCTAGCGAGTATTTGCGAGCGCTAATACGAAAAGACCAAGATAAGAGTGTATATGCGTAGCTTGCTTTTAGATGGTGCAAGTGCGCCAGTCACTGGTGAAGCAGATGCACAATATTTCACTGGCTTGCGAAATAAAGTAAATAACTATTTAAAACAACAGTCAGCCGAATGAAAAGAATTGTTAGGCGCGACAATAGCCGATGCTAATATTTTAGTGCCGCTTGATGATTATATTGCCAATGCGCCAGAATATATGCACGCTTTTATTGACGATATTGAACAGACAATACTGCATATTCAACAATATCCTGCATCAGGCCTAACACGTTATGCGCTTGACTTGCGCGTTTGGTGTTGCAACAAGTATCCGTATCTCATCTTCTATATTGAAAATGTAACTCAAATGGAAATATGCCGGATATTGCTCTGTAAGCGCAATATTCCTACTATACTATAAGAAGAAAATTGATTGCTAAAGCGATAACTATGAATCTATATCCAGTAACCGTTATTTCTGACTTTTATGAAAACCCCGACGAAATACGTAAATATGCGTTAGCACAGAAATATACTTATCGTCATGAAATGAAAGAGGATGTTGGGTATGTATTTCCTGGTGGACGTACTAAAGAATTGCGTGAGTTAAGTCAGTCTCTGTATGAGAAAGTATGCAAGAAGCTGATTAGTGTTTTTCATATTGCAGATCATGATGTAATGCAGTGGAAAATCAATACTAGCTTTCAAATTGTAGGGGCTGAATATGGCTCTGGTTTAATTCACCAAGATCAAAACACAGTATTTGCAGGAGTTCTATATTTAACCCCTGATGCACCCTTAGATGCAGGAACATCTTTGTTTAAGAAAAATTCTTCATATAATGAGGAGCGATACTGGAAGACAATTAAAGAAAATGACGAGCACTTTCAGAATAAGGCGCCCATAGATTTTAGCTATCATAGTATGTTTGATGAGGTGGTGAGGGTTAATAATGTATATAACACTTTAATTCTGTTTGAAGGTGATATCCACCATTGTGCTAATCAGTTCTTTGGTGATACCAATAAAAATGCACGATTAGCGCAGGTATTTTTTATCACAAAGATTGACGCAAATAAGCAAAGCTCATTTCCAATGTTGCGGGTTAAAAATCAGGCGCTTTAATAGTTTAAAAGTACAACAGGCACTCCGTTTGCTAAGTGCTGAAGTGCTTGCAAAGTCGTATGTAGGAGCGATCTGTGATTGATAAATAACTGTTGGATATTAACGGAAGCTTCAAAAAAAACAAATGTCGCATCGGTTTGATGAGCTTTATCGCGACAGCGTCTCGTTCCTACATTTTAATTGATTGTTATGTTTGGTTTCGCGCAAAATTACATATCAATACGAGAATAGCGCTGCTTATTCTTCTATCCCTAGCTCCTGGATCTTTCTAGTTAGCGTGTTACGTCCCATTCCTAATTGGTTGGCAGCTTCAATTCTTCGTCCATGTGTATGTTCTAGTGCTTTTTCAATTAATATCCGTTCAAAAATCTGAGTGCGGGTTTCTAATACGTTTTGCTCGCCACGGTTGAGTGCATCCATTACTTCTACAGCGAGAGCTTCTTGCCAAGAGTCGTTAGTGCTTGATTTGTTGCCGTCTTGTTTTAGTTCTGGAGGTAAGTCTGCAATGTCAATATTCTGTCCAGGCGCCATTACAGTTAGCCAGTGGCATACGTTTTCTAGCTGACGAACGTTTCCGCTCCAATTCACCGCGCTTAGGTATTTAAGTGCGGCAACTGAGGGTTGTTTTGCTTCAACACCAAGCTCAGTAGCGCTGTGTTGTAGGAAGTGCTTGATGAGTAGTGGGATGTCTTCGCGACGTTCACGTAGTGCTGGTAAGCGTAGACGAATCACATTGAGGCGGTGAAATAAGTCCTCACGGAATAAACCATTTTTAACGCGTTCTTCTAAGTCTTGGTGGGTGGCGGCAATAATCCTCACATTGACTTTAATCGGTTGGTGGCCACCTACACGATAAAATTGCCCATCACTGAGCACACGCAATAAGCGAGTTTGTAAGTCAGCTGGCATATCACCAATTTCGTCTAGAAACAATGTGCCGGTGTCTGCTTGCTCAAAACGACCGCGTCGTCCAGCAGCTGCGCCAGTAAACGCACCGCGCTCATGTCCAAATAATTCTGATTCTAATAAGTCTTTTGGAATGGCGGCTGTGTTAATGGCAATGAACGGTTTATCTGCACGTGGGCTATGACGGTGCAATGCGCGTGCTACAAGCTCTTTACCACTACCAGATTCGCCGTTGATCAATACAGTGGCGTGTGAGCGGCTTAGGCGGCCAATCGCTCTGAATACCTCCTGCATGGATGGGGCTTGGCCAATGATTTCAGGTGTATCTTCAGCGACTGAGTTAAAACCGTTTTCTGAGGCTTGTCTTGTACTCTCTTCTACCGCACGTTTAATAATGTCGATGGCTTGGTCAACATCAAAAGGTTTGGCAAGGTATTCAAAAGCGCCGCCTTGGAAGGCAGCAACTGCGCTTTCAAGGTCAGAGTAAGCTGTCATGATAATGACCGGAATGTCGGGGTGTCTGCGTTTCATTTCGCTGAGTAGGTCTAAGCCAGACCCGTTCGGCATGCGAATGTCGCTCACAACAACTTGAGGTTGTTCATGATCTAAGGCATTGAGTGCATCAACAACCGAAGAGAATGTCTTGAACTCTAAGTCCGTACGGGCTAATGCCTTTTCAAAGACCCAGCGAATTGATTTGTCGTCGTCAATAATCCAAATTGGTTTCATATGCTTCTCTTTTATCTATCATGCTTACGTTATGCAAGTTGTTGTTTTTATATTCAATGGTTTGTATTGCTACACATATGGAGCTAGGATTGGCTCAATGATAATTTACTGCATTTTTATCGCTTGAGTAATAGGTGTAGCCGGTTTGATCGCTGTCGTTTCAATCGGTAGCAATATCGTAAAGCGTGTATTTCCTGGTGCGCTCTCACATTCAATCATGCCATGATGTTGTGTCACAAAGGTCTGAGCAAGTGTTAAGCCTAAGCCTGTGCCGCCCTCGCTACCTGATACTAAGGGGTAAAAAATGCGGTCGCGGATATCAGCAGGAATGCCTGGGCCATTGTCGATAATCTCTAGTTTAATCGCAACTCGATAGCGTTTTCTAGCGAGTGTCACTTGTCGTTCAGCACGAGTCTTAAACGTGATTTGGCTGTTGGGTGTTTTGTTAGCTTGCATTGCCTGTACTGCATTACGTGCGATGTTTAATACGGCCTGAATAAGCTTTTCACGGTCACCTATTAGCTCTGGCAGGCTTAAATCGTAATCACGCTTAATAAGTATGCTACGAGGTGATTCTGCTAATAGTAAGCTGCGGACGCGCTCTAAGACTTCGTGTATGTTGGTTGGCTGATATTTTGGCACGCGGTGTGGAATCAAAAGTCTGTCCATCAGTGCTTGTAATCTGTCAGCCTCTTTGATGATGACTTGGGTGTACTCGCGGAGGCTAGGGGATGGAAGCTCGTGTTCTAGCAGTTGTGCCGCGCCGCGGAGGCCGCCAAGGGGGTTGCGAATTTCATGTGCTAAGTTACGTAATAGTTCCGCATTAGCTTGTTGCTGAATCAGCATGCGCTCTTCGCGGGCTATTCTTAACTGGGCATCCATTGGTTGGAATTCTAGTATTAGATTTGCCACGGCTGACTCTATGGGGGTCACGGTGCAAGTGACGGCAAATGAGTTGTGTCTATGCGTGCTGATAGTGAACTCATGCTCGCGGAATGGACTCTGCTCTTTAATGGCATTGTTCACTGCTAGCATTAATATTTCACAGTCTGGAAATACTTCATTGATGTGTTGGCCAATAATCTGAGTTGCGCTAAAGGCAAATATAATTTCGGCGCCAGGGTTAACGTAAGCAACGCGGCAGTCATCATCTAGCAGGATGATTGCTGTTGCTAAATGCTCTAGTCCAGCAAAGTGGTCTGGCGTTGGTTGAACCATAATAGTGCTTCACTCGTCATTTTATCGATTGACTTACTTTAAGCAAAAGGTAGACCAGCTTTTGCTCGCTACATGAATAAATCTGTAAAACATGGTGTAAACATCAGTGGTCAAATTTAACCCGTTGAATATCAATGTTAAAATTTATTGGTGTGGTCGGGTGTGTTGAGTAAATTAATCATAGAAATAAATTAATGACGATTTACCAATGCATTAAGTATAGCAGTATTAGAAAATAAAAAAGCCAACATTGCACCATTTAGGTGCGGTGTTGACAATGTGAAATGCTTGAGTGGTGTAAGTTTAGTGTAATGAATCTAACTCTTTTTGCAAAAGTTCAATATTCTTTTTGTGGTTATCTACTGTTGCCTGTAGGGCGTTCATTTTTTCTTCAAACTTTGGAACGTTTCTAAATGTTTTTCCAGATGCCGTTTTGTAAACCTCAGGGTTAGACTCACCTTCTGCATAGGCTTTTTTAGCATCTTCCAGTGCGGCCTTTTCAGCCTCTAGTTCGTTTTGTAAAATCTCTCTGCGTTTGCCATCACGTTGATTCTGTGTGTTGGCGTCTACTCTTGGAAAGCTCTCTGGCGTTGGTGTGCGCTTCGCAGTGGTGGGACTTGCTGATTTAGATCGCTCACTTGAGACAGCGCTTGCATCTGGGTCGAGCTCAAGGCGGGTCGAACCTTTGCTTTTGATGTTGGAGTAAGTCACTCTTCCGTCAGCATCTACACGCTTATAAATTTCAGCAAATGCATGGCTTGAGAGCGTAATGGCAATCAGTGATAAAAATAAGTGTTTTTTCATGAGGTGAGTTTATTAGAGTTAATTAAATAAGGCAACATCGATTATGCTTGGCGGTGGTGTTGCTAAGTGATTAGTTAACGATTGCTTACTGAATTACGTTGACGTTGATGCCGGTATACGAGTAATGATTAGTGCAGGTGTTGCATATGCGCCGCCAATTAAAAAGGGCGAATAAATCGCCCTTTTTAACAGTATTAAACTAACAACACATTAGCAAGAGTAGTACAAGCCAAACTCAGCTGGGTGTGGTGTCATACGCACTTTGTTTACTTCTTCCATTTTCAATGCAATGTAAGCATCGATCCAGTCATCAGTAAATACGCCACCTTTAGTTAAGAACTCACGGTCAGCATCTAGTGCTTCAAGTGCTTGTTCTAATGAAGCGCAAACTGTTGGGATCTTAGCATCTTCTTCTGGTGGAAGATGGTACAAGTCTTTAGTTGCAGCTTCACCTGGGTGAATCTTGTTTTGCACGCCATCTAAACCAGCCATTAGCAATGCAGAGAATGCTAGGTATGGGTTAGCGATTGGATCTGGGAAGCGCGCTTCAACACGGCGACCTTTGTCAGAATGCACAAATGGGATACGGATAGAAGCAGAACGGTTTTTAGCTGAGTAAGCTAATTTAACTGGTGCTTCGAAGTGTGGTACTAAACGTTTGTATGAGTTAGTACCTGGGTTTGTAATCGCGTTTAATGCACGAGCGTGTTTGATGATACCGCCGATGTAGTAAAGTGCGAACTCGCTCAAACCAGCGTAGCCGTTACCTGCGAACAAGTTTTTGCCATCTTTCCAAACTGATTGGTGAACGTGCATGCCTGAACCGTTATCGCCAGCAAATGGTTTTGGCATGAATGTAGCAGTTTTGCCGTAAGCGTGTGCTGTGTTCAAGATTACGTATTTTTGGATTTGAGTCCAGTCAGCACGTTGTGTCAATGTGCTGAATTTTGTACCGATTTCACATTGGCCAGCTGTTGCAACTTCGTGGTGATGCACTTCAACTGGCACGCCTAGTTGTTCTAATGTAGTACACATTGCTGAACGGATGTCGTGTAGTGAATCGACTGGTGGCACTGGGAAGTAGCCGCCTTTAACACCTGGGCGGTGACCTGTGTTGCCGCCTTCAAATTTCTCGTTTGATGACCAAGCACCTTCTTCAGAGTTGATGCGTACTGAGCTGCCGTTCATTGAAACATCCCATTGGATGCTGTCAAAAATGAAGAACTCTGGCTCTGGACCAAAGTAAGCTGTGTCGCCTAAGCCACTTGATTTTAAGTATGCTTCAGCACGTTTTGCCAAGCTACGTGGGTCGCGGTCGTAACCTTTGCCATCTGTAGGGTCTACAACGTCACAAGTTAATACTAATGTTGGCTCGTCGAAGAATGGGTCGATAAATGCAGTGCTTGCGTCAGGCATCAATTGCATGTCAGATGCTTGAATGCCTTTCCAGCCAGCGATAGAAGAACCGTCAAAAGCGTGGCCTTCTGTAAATTTGTCTTCATTAAAGTGTGACACTGGCACTGTTACGTGTTGCTCTTTGCCGCGTGTATCAGTAAAGCGAAAATCAACAAATTTAATGTCGTTATCGATTACCAATTTCATTACATTTTCCACTGACATTAGAATCTCCTATGGTGGTGTGGGTTAAAATAAAACAAGTAAAAATTCAACTCATAAGATTAGCAGGAAACGTGCCAATCTGGATAGCAGTAAACGCTTGAATCTTAGAGGGTAAATTAAGATAGTCTTGCATTTATGCACCAGTTTGATGCATTTTGTGGTTTTACGCACAAAATAGGTGCAAATGAGTGTTGGTGACGTGGTTTGTCTCAACAGGTTTAAGCATAATCTTAAAGATGGTTTATTATAATTCGAACGGCAGTAATGGTGTTAAGAAAAAGGTGTTAACAGGTTGTTTTTGGACGTGTAATTTAAGGATAAATGCATCATGAGTGATATACAGGAAATTTTAGCGCTTGCAGAAAAGCGTGCGATTGAAAAGCGTTTGCCATACGCTGGGGCGCTGACGCCACAAGAGGCTTATGAGCTTTTGCAAGCTAATGCAGGGGCGCAGTTGGTCGATGTGCGCACCAAGGCAGAACTGGAGTTGGTTGGCCGCGTCCCGTTTGCGCTACACGTTGAGTGGGCATTTTACCCTGGGATGGTTGCTAATCCTGATTTTGCAGCGCAATTAGAGGCGCAGCTTAGTCTGAAAAATGTGGATAAAAATGCGCCTATTATGTTTTTATGTCGAACAGGAGGGCGCTCTCACAATGCCGCTTTGGTTGCTGAGTCTTTAGGTTATCTACACGCTTATAACGTGCTTGAGGGATTTGAAGGCGATGCTAACGAGCAAAAGCAGCGTACGCTTATCAATGGTTGGAAACATAGTGGCTTGCCTTGGACTAACTAATCAATGACCTATCATGACGTTGAACCATTAAACGGTGTTGACCGCTATGCAGTAGTGGGTAACCCGATTGCACATAGTAAATCCCCATTCATTCACGAGGCCTTTGCTCAGCAGACTGGGCAGGCCATGACTTATGAGCGTGTTCTTGCGCCAGTTGATGGTTTTGATGCCACAGTCAAAGCGCTAATCAAGCAAGGTTATAAGGGCTTGAATGTCACAGTGCCATTTAAGTTTGAGGCATATAAGATTTGCGATAGCTTAAGCGCTCGCGCGCAGAGCTCTGGTGCCGGTGCCGTGAATACGCTCATCAATACCAATGGGAAAGTCCATGGTGATAATACGGATGGTGCTGGACTGCGACGGGATATTGAGCAAAACTTAGGATTCTCGATTGAGAATAAAGACATTCTTATTTTAGGTGCAGGTGGCGCTGCGCATGGTGTTTTAAACTCGCTAGTAGGTGCCAAGCAGATTACGATTGCTAATCGTAATTTAGATAAGGCATTACAATTGGCAACGTCTATTTCGAATGGAAGTGCTTGCCCGTTTGAGTCTCTAGAAAGGCCGTATGACTTAATCATCAATGCTACATCTGCTGGTTTGACTGATAGCGCGTTGCCAATTTCAGATGCAATATTCTCAAAAAATACATTGGCATATGACATGATGTATGGTCGAGAAACGCCTTTTATGGCACAAGCGCGACGTAATGGTGCGCAGGTGGCGGATGGTTTAGGTATGTTGGTTGAGCAAGCTGCTGAGGCGTTTTATTTGTGGCGCGGTGTGCATCCTGACACTCAACCTGTGATGGATAAGATTAGGGCGATTGCAATATGATTGATTGGTTGATGAATAGTAAACCTAATGCATCGGCTCTGAGTGTAGGTGGGTATTTAGAGCGCGCTGCGGTGCTTTTTGTTGCTTTTGTGCTGTTGTATCAGGTGTGGATATTTTTGCATATTTGCTGGTGGATTAAATTCAACCCTTCTTCTAGTGCTTTTATGGAAGACCGCTTGGAGATTATTCAAGAGAAGCGGCCTGAAGCTGAGCTCAAACATAAGTGGGTAGATTATGAAAGAATATCGAATAATCTTAAGCGTGCGGTGATTGCTTCAGAGGATGCAAAGTTTCTGGATCATGAGGGCTTTGATTGGGATGGTATCCAAAAAGCATATGAGAAAAACCTGAAAAAAGGCAAGATTGTGGCGGGTGGTTCGACCATTAGCCAGCAGTTAGCAAAGAACTTGTTTTTATCGACGAAGAGAACACCTTGGCGTAAAGGGCAAGAGGCGATTATTACAATCATGCTAGAAAAGACCATGTCTAAGCGCCGTATTCTAGAAATTTACCTGAATGTGATTGAGTGGGGGAATGGTGTGTTTGGGGCAGAGGCCGCGGCAAGGCATTATTACAAAACCAGTGCAGCGCGCTTAAGTAAGGGGCAAGCGGCAAGGCTGGCAGCGATGATTCCTAATCCACGCTTTTATGATAAGCACCAGTACACGCGTTACCTTAGTAGGCGCACAGGCACGATACAGGCAAGAATGCATATGGTGCCAGTTCCATAGATAATTGTTTGATCACGGTCTTGATTCAGTTGAGTCAGTCGTTAATGGTGAGAGAGGATGTATGAAGCCAATAGAGGATTTTTTTAATTCGATTGTTAGCTTACCTAGCTTGCCTAAGGTGGTGCAAGATGTGATGCGTATGCTCAACAGCGATGATGTTGATATTCATATGCTGGCCAGCACGATTGAGCAAGACGCGGTAATTGCTGCCAAAGTGCTGAAAATGGCGAATTCGTCTTTTTATGGCGTCACGCGCGCGGTTAAAAATATAGACGATGCAGTTGCGATTCTTGGGTTGGCTAAAATCCGCTCTTTGGTCGTTGCGTGCGGTGTTACGGGCGTTATTGCTAATGTGCTTGGCTTGGATTTAAAAAGATTCTGGTGTCATAGTTTGGTTGCTGCGAGTATTAGTCGTGAAATCGCGAAGCAATTAGGTAAAGATGCTGAGGTTTCATATCTAGCAGGGTTGTTGCATAACATTGGTGATTTATTGATTCACTTGGTGTTTCCAGTGACCTCGGCTGAAGTGGATGCTTTGTGTGCTGATGTAAGTGCAGAGGCGCGGCAGGCCGTAGAGCGTGAGGTGATAGGCTTGGATCATTGTCAGATCGGTGAGGAGCTTGCGATTCGGTGGAGCTTTCCGCAGGAAATTGCTCGTGCGCTACGCTATTATGCAACACCTATGGACAAAAGTGCATGTGAGATATCGCCGGTAGTTTATGCGGCAGTACATATTGCACAAGGGTTAGAGCGGGGAAATGCTGCGGGCAGCATTGCTGATAGCCTTGATGCCGACATTATGTCGCGCTTGAATGTCAGTGGAGAAGAGTGGCTTGTCTCAATTGAGCGTTATCGTAGTTTTCTAGCAGAGGCAAACGCGATGATTTAGTGGTTTTAGGCTAAGCAGGTATTGCTAGATCTTGGGTGCTTTTAACCATTAGAGGTCATTCAGTTCTTAAGTATAAATACTGATTAGCCTGCACTATTTAGCATGCACTAGCAGGCATGCTAATCAGTATTTTCGTGTACTAAAGCATTAACTTTAGGTATTTAGCCGTATAGCTGACGTTATTTTTTGCGACTTCTTCGGGTGTACCTTCGGCAATCACCATGCCACCGCCATCACCGCCTTCTGGTCCCATGTCTACAATCCAGTCTGCAGTTTTAATCACGTCCAGATTATGTTCAATAATCACAATGGTGTTCCCTGCGTCGCGCAAGCGGTGGATAACATCTAGTAATAGTTGAATGTCAGCAAAGTGTAACCCTGTCGTTGGTTCATCCAGTATATAAAGCGTACGGCCCGTATCGCGTTTGCTTAGCTCGAGCGCAAGCTTAACGCGTTGTGCCTCGCCGCCAGATAGCGTTGTCGCACTTTGGCCCAGCGTAATGTAGCCTAAGCCTACGTCTAGCAAGGTTTGCAGTTTTCTTGAGATCACAGGCTGCGCACTGAAGAAAGCGTGTGCCTGCTCTACGGTCATCCCTAAAATTTCATGGATGTTTTTACCTTTGAACTGAATTTCCAGTGTTTCACGGTTATAACGTTGGCCTTTACATACGTCACATGGCACGTAAACGTCAGGTAAGAAGTGCATTTCAACACGAAGCACGCCATCGCCTTGGCACGCTTCGCAGCGGCCGCCTTTCACGTTAAATGAGTAACGACCAGGGCCGTAGCCGCGCGCACGGCTTTCTGGTACGCCTGCAAATAAGTCGCGTATAGGTGTAAATAACCCAGTGTAGGTGGCAGGGTTAGAGCGTGGCGTGCGACCAATCGGGCTTTGGTCTACATCGACCACTTTATCAAAAAATGCTAAGCCGTCAATTTCGCCGTAAGGTGCTGGCTCTGTGCTGCTGCCGTATAAGTGCTGTGCAACGATGCGATATAGCGTGTCGTTAATTAGCGTGGATTTTCCGCTACCAGAAACACCTGTAATGCAGCTTAGTAAGCCAACAGGTAGTTTTAGGGTTACGTCCTTCAAGTTGTTGCCAGTTGCGTTGCTCATTTTGAGCCAGCGTTCTGGGTCTGGTGCTGTACGTTTTTTGTTATAGGTGATTTGGCGTTTGCCGCTTAAATACTCACCAGTAAGCGAATTTACATTCTCTTTAATTTCTGTAGGTGTACCTTCGGCCACAATGCGCCCGCCATGCTCACCAGCGCCAGGGCCGATATCAACGACATAGTCTGCCGCCATAATCGCGTCTTGGTCGTGCTCTACTACGATGACGCTGTTGCCAATGTCACGTAGACGTTTGAGCGTGTCGAGTAAGCGGTCGTTATCACGTTGGTGCAAGCCAATTGACGGTTCATCTAGCACATACATGACGCCGGTTAATCCACTGCCAATTTGTGATGCGAGTCTAATACGTTGTGCTTCACCGCCAGAGAGGGTTTCCGCTGAGCGTGACAGTGATAGATACTCAAGCCCAACGTTAGTGAGAAATTTTAGGCGGTTGCTGATTTCTTTAACAATTTTGTCTGCAATTGCTAGTTTTGCACCTGTTAACTCAAGCGTATCGAAGAAGGAGAGTGCTAACTTTAGTGGCACTTGGCATACTTCGTGGATATTTTTGTTACCAACTTTTACGTGGCGCGCTTCTTTGCGCAAGCGTGTACCAGTGCAGTCTGGGCAGCTTTGTGAGTTGAGGTATTTGGCTAGCTCTTCACGCACGGTTTGTGAGTCAGTTTCGTGATAGCGACGTTGTAAGTTATTTAAAATGCCCTCAAACGTATGGTTTTTTTGATAAAACACACCGCGTTCGTTTAAGTATTTAAACGCAATTTCTTCTTTACCACTACCGTTAAGCAATATCTTTTGAATGGGCTCAGGCAGTTGCTCAAAAGTCGTGTCTAAATCAAATTGATAATGAGCCGCCAAACTTGCCAGCATCTGGAAATAGAATTGGTTGCGTTTGTCCCAGCCTTTGATTGCGCCTGCCGCTAACGATAAATGCGGGAAAGCAACCACACGCTTAGGGTCAAAGAAATTGATATTGCCTAAGCCATCACAAGTTGGACATGCGCCCATTGGATTGTTGAAAGAGAATAGGCGCGGCTCTAATTCTGCAAGTGAGTAATCACATAGCGGGCATGAAAACTTGGCAGAGAACAGGTGTTCTTTATCGGTGTCCATTTCCACAGCAATCGCTTTGCCTTCGGCTAAACGCAATGCCGTTTCAAAAGACTCTGCAATTCGTTGCTTCATATCCGCTTTGACTTTGATACGGTCAACCACGACATCGACATTATGTTTAGTGGTTTTGGCTAATTGCGGCAGCGCGTCCACTTCGTAGATTTTTCCATCTACACGTAATCTTACAAAGCCTTGTGCTTTCAGTTCTTCAAATAAGTCAATTTGCTCACCTTTGCGGTTAGAAACCACTGGCGCCAATATCATTAGCTTGGTGTCTTCAGGCAGTGCAAGCACGCTATCTACCATTTGGCTGACGGTTTGTGCTTCTAGCTTGTTGCCATGTTCTGGGCATTCTGGGTCACCAGCACGTGCGTATAAAAGGCGCAGGTAATCATGGATTTCAGTCACAGTGCCAACCGTGGAGCGCGGGTTGTGTGAGGTTGATTTTTGTTCAATAGAAATGGCGGGTGATAAGCCTTCAATCAAGTCGACATCGGGTTTATCCATGCGCGCCAGAAATTGGCGCGCGTAAGCAGAAAGTGATTCAACATAACGGCGCTGGCCTTCTGCATACAAAGTATCAAAAGCCAGCGAAGATTTGCCCGAGCCAGATAAGCCGGTAATCACAACCAGTTGATTACGTGGAATATCTAGTGAAATATTCTTTAAATTGTGCGTGCGCGCACCGCGAATACGAATTAAATCCATATAGCTAAATCCATTGTACTTTGTACTTACCTGAGCTTTTGATAAAACCACGTCATGATGATGCAGTTTTTATGTGGCAGGTAATGTTTGTGAAAGAGGTCTGCTGTGGTTCATGGCTCCATGACAGCAATGCTGTATGTCACAAAAAAGACGATTGATCATATGCAATTTTATGAAACATTCGGGTTAACATGAAGGCAACCTGCTAATATACCTACTTTTACGCATTTAGCTTAATTATTTTTCATGTCTTCATCGCAATACCCCTCATCAGACAACATGACCCCAGCAGAAAGGCGCGCAACGCTAAGTTTGGCGTCTATTTATGGCCTGCGCATGTTTGGTATGTTTTTGATTTTACCGATTTTTGCTATTTACGCGTCTACCTTGCCAGATAAGCCTAGTAGCTTTATGGTGGGTTTGGCGTTAGGTGCTTATGGGTTAACTCAAGCCTTGTTGCAGTTACCATTCGGCATGGCCTCTGATAAATATGGTCGCAAACCAATGATTTATTTGGGTTTGG
The DNA here is from genome assembly GCF_000744605.1 of Methylotenera sp. L2L1. Taxonomy (NCBI): domain Bacteria; kingdom Pseudomonadati; phylum Pseudomonadota; class Betaproteobacteria; order Nitrosomonadales; family Methylophilaceae; genus Methylotenera; species Methylotenera sp. L2L1. The sequence goes on along the minus strand of NZ_JQMG01000001.1, from coordinate 616,343 downwards.
CTATTTTCGCGGTTGGTAGCCTAGTTGCCGCACTGGCCACAAGTATTGAAGGCATTATTATTGGCCGTGCGTTACAGGGCGCTGGTGCTGTTTCTGCTGTCGTGACGGCGTTAGTGGCTGATTTAACGCGCGATGAACACCGCACTAAAGCGATGGCTACGATTGGGGTAACCATCGGCATTGCTTTTTCGTTATCTTTGGTTGGCGGCCCAATTCTTAATCAATGGATAGGCGTGCCTGGCATTTTTGCACTGACAGGCGTGCTGACCTTGGCCGCAATTGCAGTGGTGCGTTTCGTTGTGCCGAACCCTGCGCATAGTCATTATCATTCTGATGCCAGCGCCACACCAGCTAGATTAAAAGATGTGCTGAAGAATAAGCAGTTGTTACGATTAAATTATGGCATTTTTGCCCTGCATGCGGCACAAATGGCCATGTTTGTTGTGGTGCCATTTGCGATTGTGAGTTCAAGCGGGTTGCATGAAAACCAACATTGGCAAATCTACTTACCTATCGTGTTAGCGTCTTTTGTATTGATGGTGCCAGCCATTATCTATGCTGAAAAGCAATCGCAAATGAAACGGGTGTTTGTTGCTGCTGTGCTGATGATGTTGGTGGCGCAATTGATGTTCTCAGTGTCCATTAATTACTTCTGGGGTATTGTTGCTTCACTCACCGTTTATTTTGTGGCTTTCAATGTGCTGGAGGCATCGCTGCCATCATTGATCAGTAAAATTGCACCAGCTGCCGCAAAAGGAACGGCTATGGGTGTTTATAATACGGCGCAGTCTTTAGGGATTTTTGTTGGTGGTGCATTGGGTGGATATCTCTCCCATGTTTACGGCTTTGCAAGCGTGTTCGTATTTTGTGGCGTGATGATGTTTTTATGGCTATTATTAGCATTTTCAATGCAAGCGCCACTCGCAGTGAGAACCAAAATGTACACCATGGAAGACTCAGCGGAGCAGATGACTGCAGAGATGGTGGCGAATGTGAAAAGCAAGCTCACCAAGCTGGCTGGCGTAATCGAAGCTGCAGTGCTGCCACAAGAGCGTACTGTAATATTGAAAATAGATAAATCGTATGATTGGGATGACTCCCAAGTGTATCAATTGTTGAGGGGGTAAGCATGGCATCAGTAAATAAAGTGATATTGGTTGGAAATCTTGGTCGCGACCCAGAAGTGCGCTATATGCCAAACGGCGAGGCCGTATGTAACTTCAGTATCGCAACAACAGATAATTGGAAAGATAAATCAGGCGCTAAACAAGAGCGTACTGAATGGCACAATATTGTCATGTATCGCAAATTGGCTGAAATTGCAGGTGAATACCTTAAAAAAGGTCGTCCTGTATATGTTGAAGGCCGTTTGCAAACGCGTAAATGGCAAACTAAAGAAGGTCAAGACCGATACACCACTGAAATTATTGCAGATCAAATGCAAATGCTAGGCGGCCGTGATGGTGGCGGTTCAAATGCTAGTTATGACGGTGGTATGGATCAGGGCGGGGATAGTGATTACAACCAAGCGCCTCCTAGCCAAGGTCAGGCAAGACAAGCGCCAGCCGCAAAACCAGCGTCAACTGGCTCAGGTTTTGATGATTTTGAGGACGATATTCCGTTTTGAGGTCTACCTGAGGTGAAAGTGTAAACAAACCCCATTAACTTAATGAGTTAATGGGGTTTTTGTTTATTTACATAGATATTTTATCTTGGAATTGAGGTGGATGATACTTTGGCGTTGGCGGAACCAGCTGAAGTGTAGCAATAATGAGCATGCCTATCAAAACTGGTTTTGTTGACTTATCACCAAATTCATATAGTAGACGATGGATATACACCCTACGTCACTTTTACATGATAATAGCGTTTCAATGAATATATATCTTATCGTTAAAACCGTTCATATTATTAGTTCTACAATGCTATTTGGAACTGGTGTTGGCATCGCTTTTTTTATGTTTCGTAGCCATTTCACTGATAATCTTCAAGAAAAGCTATATGCCGCAAAAGGCACAGTCATTGCGGACTATATATTTACTTTACCAGCGGTCATCACGCAATTTACCACTGGCGTATGGTTGGTTTGGAAAAGTGGGTATCATTGGGCAGAGTTTTGGCTAACGGCCACTTATGCAATTTTCATTTTAGCCGGATTTTGCTGGCTACCCGTAATTTGGATACAAGTTAGACTAAGAAATATTTTGCTTGAATGTGTAGAAAATCAAACAATTATTCCTGAGCAATACGTAAAGCTTTTTAGGCTATGGTTTTTACTTGGTTGGCCTGCATTTATAGGTTTAATCGTAGTATTTTTTATGATGGTTATGAAGCCAATATGAATAAAGAAGCTGTTAATCATACTATCTGGTTTGTATATGACGGAGAGTGTCCATTATGTACAAACGCAGCGCTAGCCCTAAGGATTCAGAAAAAGTATGGGAGTCTGCATCTTGTAAATGCACGTGAGGAAAAGACTCACTTTGTTCTAGAAGAAATTAACAAACGTAAATTGGGCCTAGACGAAGGCATGATTATTTATGATGGTAGGCAGTTTTACCATGGAAAAACTGCTTTGTCTTTCATGGCCAAGTGCGGTGAGAATCAAGGTTTTTTTAATCTGTTTAATAAAGCTTTATTTTGGTCTGAAGGCCTTGCAAGTATCACCTATCCTTGGATGCGTGGCTTAAGAAATCTATTACTTTGTCGACTTCACATACCGCAGATTGACAATCTAAATCTCAAGTCAGAACCGATATTTAAGGATGTTTTTGGTGATAGCTGGGATGAGCTACCGCCTGTCATGAAAAAGCACTATTTAAATCGACCTTATAGCGATGACATTAATGTTGTTAATGGGCATTTAGACTTAATGTGTGCGGGTCCAGTTAAGCTTCTAGCCCCCTTATTTTGGATGACGGGTGGAATACCGCCGTTGAATGCACAGAATGTTCCTATCACGGTACATTTTGAAAGTCATAGAAACTCTAAAGCTTTTACGTTCAACCGCATTTTTCACTTTGCAAATAGAAAACCTTACCGCTTTCAATCTCGTATGTTACAACTAGGCGGAAATGAAGTTGTGGAGTTAATGAAATTTGGAATCGGCTGGAAAACCAGTTTCCATTGGGAGGACGGTTGCGTTAAATTAAAGCATCGAGGTTATATTTTAAAACTTTTTGGTCATTACATCCCTATTCCACTTACTCTGCTGATTGGTGAGGGCAATGCCTTGGAAAAACCTGTGGATGATTATACTTTTGACATGCAGGTTGATATAACCCATCCATGGTGGGGGAAAGTATACGGATATAAAGGACGCTTTTACCTAAAGGGTGAAGATTGATTCAACGTGTTTTGATTATTGGTGGCTATGGAAACTTTGGTAGTGTGATCTCAAGAACATTAGCCAAAGAGTCTGATATTCAAATTATTGTCGCAGGGCGGTCTTTGCAAAAAGCCGAAACCTTTACACAAGCATTAGATGCTAAAAACATAGCAGAAGCGATCTTCATCGATATCAATCAAAACATTGCGACAGTTCTAAGCAACATCAAACCTAATATCTTGATTCATACTTCAGGACCATTTCAAGGCCAAAGTTATGATGTTGCAAAAGCCTGTATCCAAGCCGGTATTAACTACATAGATTTAGCGGATGGACGCAACTTTGTTGAGGGTATTGGTAGTCTTAACTCGCTTGCAAAGGAGGCGAACGTTTTGTTGATCAGTGGTGCAAGTTCAGTCCCCTGTTTAACTTCTGCATTAATAGATCACTATTATGATGAGTTTGAGGCGCTAGATAGTCTTGATTATGGAATTACGACAGCTCAAAAAACCACGCGCGGTTTAGCCACCACTGCTGCCATCTTAGGGTACACAGGCAAGAGCTTTCAAACAATTATCAACGGCGTCCAAACAAAAGTTTATGGGTGGCAGGGCCTTACAGTAAGAAGATACAAGAATCTTGGATGGAGGCTATTAGGTTATTGTGATGTGCCTGATTTAGCCTTATTTCCAAAGCGCTATCCTTCGTTAAAAAATATTCGCTTTTATGCAGGTCTTGAGCTTCCTTTCATTCATGTGGTTCTTTGGGGTTTATCATGGTTGGTGCGTTTAGGCGTTATTAAGCATTTAGAAAAATTCGCGCCTTTAATGCTACGTCTGTCATTCATGTTTGATTGGGTGGGCTCTTCTAATAGTGCCTTTCACATGTCCTTATCAGGTAGGGATGTCAACGGGGGTGCTAATAAAACCATCACTTTTGAGCTGCTTGCTAGATCAGGAGATGGCCCTAACATACCTTGCATACCCGCCATCATCATTGCTAAAAAATTGGCGAAGAATGAAATTGATCAGTGTGGCGCTTTCCCATGTATCGGATTTATTAGCCGTGACGAATATTTGGGTGAATTAAAGAGCTTTGATATAAGTTGGCAGGAAAGTTAGATGCTCACTAGATGACTTCGGTGCAGGCTATTCATCACTTAATACCTCAGGCTCCTGCCGCTTGCTCAGTTGAAGATAGGCCGTTCGTTTGCTCGGGGTATTGCGGGCAAGGGTGGTGATCAGTCGATTGTGCGTACCATTTTTCCATGGCACATACTTTAAACCTGAATGTCGTAGGCTTTTATTTGGAAAAATACCGCAAATACGACTAAGTTGTATCAACTGCGCTTTAAAGTGTTAAAATTGTATGAGACGATTGGTTTTAAAGGCAAAAAGATGAAAAATACCAATTTTTTCGTTTAGTCTTAAGTTGACGCAGTGGTTTGTCGTGAGATATGTAAGAAATGTCGCTTTTTATTCCAGATGGATTGTGTTTGATAAGGTGATCCGCCTCGCTAAATGCTTGTGCTAAATGGTTGTATTATTCTGCGAGTGCTGTTGTTTTAATCGTTTTACTGTTGATAAGCCCCCGCTATACGGGCTTTGTTGTTTTTGATTTTTGTTTTTGTTGCGCCTAGCATGGTTGTAGCAAATGAGTTATCTAAATGAGCCCTGTCCAAAAAAATATTACTGATGATGTGCGCATCATTGAAATCAAAGAGCTGACGCTACCATCTGAGCTGTTGGGTAAACTTGAGCCTAGTGCAGCCACTACCGAGAGAATTGTTAAGACGCGTGCGGATATCCATCGTATCCTGCACAGTGCGAACGATCGACTGTTAGTGGTCATCGGGCCGTGTTCTATCCATGATTATGATGCAGGTATCGAGTATGCAAAGCGCCTGCTAGTGCAATACCACAAGCACATTAACGAACTGTTGATTGTGATGCGCGTGTATTTTGAAAAGCCACGCACCACCGTTGGGTGGAAGGGCTTGATTAACGACCCGCATTTGGATGGCAGCTTCAATATCAATGCCGGTTTAGAACTGGCTAGACGCTTTTTGCTGGAAGTAAACGAGCTTGGTCTGCCAGCAGCAACCGAATTTTTAGACACGATTACGCCGCAATATACGGCTGACCTGGTCAGTTGGGGCGCCATTGGTGCGCGCACGACCGAGTCGCAGATTCATCGTGAGTTGTCGTCAGGCTTATCTTGTCCAGTTGGGTTTAAAAATGGCACTGATGGCAATATTCGTATCGCTGTTGATGCGATTAAAGCTGCGGCAAGCCCGCACCACTTTTTGTCTGTCACCAAAGAAGGTCGTTCGGCCATTATTTCGACGACAGGTAATGAAGATTGCCATGTGATTTTGCGCGGCGGTAAAACACCTAACTACGATGCGGCAAGCGTGGATGCTGCTGCAGTTGAGTTGGCGCAGTCAGGTTTAAATGCCAAGGTGATGATTGATTGTTCACATGCCAATAGTCAGCGTCAGTACCAGTTACAAGCGCAAGTGGCAGAAAATGTAGCTGAGCAATTGCATGCTGGCGATGATCGCATTATGGGCTTGATGATAGAGTCGCACTTACATGCAGGACGTCAGGACCATGTCCCTGGGTGTGAGTTGACCTATGGTCAGTCAATTACCGATGCTTGTTTGGGCTGGGAAGAGACCTTGCCGTTGTTAGATATGCTGGCTGAAAGTGTTAAGGCGCGCCGCCTTAAAAATCAGCAAGATGACGATGCTGATGAGTGAAGTCTTTTAGCCTTTAGAGGCTAAATTGTGGGCGGTCGTGGTCTCAATAAAATTCTATTGGATTCAGGTATAATCGCGGGTTATTTAACGTATTGAGAAAGGTGATTTTATATGCCTATTTACGATTATCAATGTAGTAGCTGCGGACATAAAGCAGAGGTGATGCGCAAAGTGAGTGCTGCAAGCGTAGAGGCTTGCCCACAGTGCGCTAAAGAGACTTTTGCTAAGCAAGTGTCTGCACCAAGTTTTCAGTTAACTGGCAGTGGTTGGTATGCGACTGACTTTAAAGGTGGTGCGACTAGCTCAGCTAAGCCGAATAGTTCAGTAGCGCCAGAGGCTGCCGCTGAGTCAAGTGCTGCACTGGCGGCTTGTGCTACGGGTTGTGCGTGCCACTAGGCACGACGGAATGACTCAACGTTAATGAAAAAATACTTTATTACAGGCTTGTTAGTACTAGTGCCATTGGTGATTACCATCTGGGTGCTAAAGTCATTCATCGGTGTGATGGATCAAAGCCTGTTGCTTTTACCAGAAGCTTGGCATCCACATACCTTTTTGGGTCGAGATATTCCGGGCATTGGTGCGATTTTAACGGTGCTGATTGTGTTTACTACAGGGTTGATTGCTACCAACTTCTTTGGCATGCAGCTCATCATCCTATGGGAAAAACTACTTAATCATCTACCAGTGGTGAAGTCGATTTACTCTAGCGTCAAGCAAGTGTCTGATACATTATTTTCAGATTCTGGTAATGCGTTTCGCAAGGCTGTGCTGGTGCAGTTTCCGCGAGAGGGTACTTGGACAATAGCATTTTTAACTGGCACACCAGGTGGCGATGTTGCGAATCATCTGCAAGGTGATTACGTCAGCGTTTTTGTGCCAACTACGCCAAACCCAACTGGTGGTTACTTTCTCATGATGCCAAAAGCTGATGTGATAGAACTTGAAATGACGGTAGACGAAGCACTCAAATATATTATTTCTATGGGCGTGGTTGCACCCGTACCTAAGATTCCAAAACTTTTAACTCAATATTCAAATAATTAAATTATGATGCGTACACATTACTGCGGCCATTTAAACCGCGAACATATTGGTCAAACTGTCACATTATGTGGTTGGGCGCATCGTCGCCGTGACCACGGCGGTGTTATTTTTATCGACTTGCGTGACCGTGAAGGCTTGGCGCAGATTGTGATTGACCCAGATACTAAAAATGCATTTGCGATTGCGGAAACTGTACGCAGTGAGTTTGTGCTAAAAGTGGTGTGTAAAGTGCGCGCGCGTCCAGAAGGTACAGTTAACCCTAACTTACCTACGGGTGAAGTGGAAATGTTGGCGACTGAGATTGAAGTATTAAACCCATCACTCACACCACCGTTTATGTTGGATGATGAAAATCTGACTGAAACCGTGCGTTTAGAGCACCGTTACATTGATTTGCGCCGCCCTGCGATGCAAAAAAACATGATGTTGCGTTACCGCGTTGCTAAAACCTTGCGTGATTATTTGGATGTGAATGGCTTTATTGAAGTTGAAACACCAATGCTTACACGTAGCACACCAGAAGGCGCGCGTGACTACCTAGTGCCTAGCCGTGTGCATCATGGTCAGTTCTTTGCATTGCCACAATCGCCACAATTGTTTAAACAATTGTTAATGGTGTCAGGCTTTGACCGTTACTTCCAAATTACTAAATGTTTCCGTGATGAAGACTTGCGCGCTGACCGTCAGCCGGAATTTACGCAAGTGGATATTGAAACATCGTTTATGGAAGAAAACGACATTATGGATTTGGTGGAAGAAATGATTCGCCAAATGCTTAAAGCGGTTCAAAACGTAGACTTGCCAGCTAAATTCCCACGCATGCCATTTGCTGAAGCCATGAGCCGCTACGGTTCAGATAAACCAGATATGCGCGTGACTTTAGAAATCACCGAGCTTTCTGATGTAATGAAAGACGTGGACTTTAAAGTGTTTGCCGGTGCTGCCAATATGGCAGGTGGCCGCGTAGCTGCTTTACGCGTGCCAAATGGTGCGGCAATCAGCCGTTCTGAAATTGACGCCTACACAGAGTTTGTAAAAATCTACGGTGCTAAAGGTTTGGCTTACATCAAGATTAACGACATTACTAAATTGAACGAAGAAGGCCTGCAAAGCCCGATTGTTAAAAACATTCACGTGACAGCACTACAGGCGATTATTGAGCGCACTGGCGCACAAAATGGCGACATCGTGTTCTTCGGTGCAGATAAAACTAAAGTAGTGAACGAAGCTTTAGGTGCGTTGCGCCTTAAAGTTGGCCACGATAAAGGCCATGTGGATGGCCGTGCATGGGCGCCATTGTGGGTGGTGGACTTCCCAATGTTTGAGCATGATGAAGATGCAGACCGCTGGGTAGCATTACACCATCCGTTCACTGCACCAAAAGATGGTCACGAAGATTTGTTGACTACTAATCCGGGTGCTGCACTATCAAAAGCTTACGACATGGTGTTAAACGGCTGGGAAGTAGGCGGCGGTTCTGTGCGTATCCATCAGCAAGAAGTACAGTCTAAAGTGTTTGATGCACTGAAAATCAGCCGTGAAGAAGCCCAAGAGAAGTTTGGCTTCTTGCTAGATGCGCTGCAATACGGTGCACCTCCACACGGAGGTTTGGCATTCGGTTTAGATCGTCTGGTGACATTAATGGCGGGTGCTGAATCTATCCGTGATGTGATTGCATTCCCTAAAACACAACGTGCTCAGTGCTTGATGACCAATGCGCCAAACGAGGTGGACGAGAAGCAACTTAGAGAGCTACATATACGCGTTCGCTCACAAACGCCAGCGGCTTAAAATGCACTCGCTTCACGATAACGTCGTTACATCCGCTTGCCGTACTATTCGTACTGTCTACGCGGATGTGCCTAGTTCTCGTATCGCGAATTCCATTTTATAGAATGAATCCTTTCTATATCTATGCGTTGAAAGATCCGAGGAGATCTCCCGCCAAGCCTTTCTATGTAGGTAAGGGTACAGGTGAGAGAGCTTGGGATCAGACACTTAATGTAGATAACACACGAAAAGGTAAGTTGATTTCCGAAATAATGTCAGCAGGTCAAGATGTTGTGACGACGATTCTTGCTGATGATTTGACGGAATCACAAGCCTTAAAATTAGAAGCGGAATTAATTTCTGCCTTTGGTACGGTCGATACTGGCGGTTTGCTGGTAAATAGTGTTATTCCTACTGGTGTTAGCTCTAGAGGACGATCAGTAATTGTTCCAGATGGGGCCATAGAAAGGGCTCAGATAGGTTTGGCTCTATTAAAAGACGCTATATATGAATTAGCGATTGCAAATCAGAACGGAATAATCAACGCTGAAGCAGCTAAGGCGTTAGGTTTGCAAAGTAGCTATTCTGGTGGCTCGAAAGATTATTTAACTTGGAGTATTCTCGGGTTACTTTTGCGCGAAGGGAAGCTTGTTCGAGATGAAAAGAGACGTCATAAATCTACTAAGCTCTAATTTATGCCTTTAAAATCCCTAATCCGCACTATCCCACACTACCCAAAACAGGGTATCCAGTTCCGTGATATCACCACTTTGCTGAAAGACCCGATAGGTTTTCGCATGGTGATTGATGCGTTTGCACAGCATTATGCTACCCAATCTATAGATAAAATCGCAGGCATAGAAGCGCGCGGCTTTATTGTTGGCGCAGCACTAGCGTATAAGCTTGGTATAGGCTTTGTGCCTATTCGAAAATCTGGCAAATTGCCTGCGGAAACGATTGGGCATGATTACGCTTTAGAATACGGTGCTGATCGTGTGGAGATTCATACTGACGCAATTTCCCAAGGCGAACGGGTGCTGTTAGTGGATGACCTGATTGCGACAGGTGGCACGGCGGAAGCTGCTGCGGCTTTGATACAGAAGTTGGGTGGCGTAGTGGCGGGCTGTGCTTTTGTGATTAACTTGCCAGACTTAGGTGGCTCAAAGCGCCTAGCTGACAGTGGCCTTACGCCTTTTTCACTTTGCGAGTTTGAAGGCGATTGATCCTACATTCCATCTGTTTGCACTAGTTACGCGATGCACCAAAGATGTTAAAGTGTATTAATTAATGTTGCCGAATGCTTATCGGACTTACTATACCAATTTACTGAAATCATACTATGCCAGTTACCCAGCTTAATCATTACAATCTACGCACGCCTTACGAGACGATGCTAAAACTTAAAGACTTTTACTGTGATGTGCTGGGTTTGACGGTCGGCCCACGTGAGGGCTTTACCAGCAGAGGGTTTTGGCTTTATATTGGCGATACGCATGTGTTGCATCTTGCTGAGTATCGCGGTGAGGGTGAGCCATTAACCAATGTGCTGACGACGATTGATCATGTCTCGTTTACCTGTACCGATATGCCGGCAATGGAAGCACATTTGAAGCATCACAATATTCACTATACAACGCGCGATTTGCCTGTGTTGGGTGTGAAGCAGATTAATTTTAAAGACCCTGTGGGTAATGGCATAGAGCTATTTTTCTATATGGAAAACGAAGGTGTTTAAACCTTGAGTTTTCATAGTAGCTAAGCACTAAACTGTGAGAACTATCTAGTAAAATAGTTTGTCATAGGCGTATTAAAACAAGAAATTATAAAAACTATTTTGGAGCGTATCGTATGACTATGCAATTTCAAAGATGGGTCGGTAAGCTGGCAGTCGCTGCTGGATTGTTTGTTGCGTTTATGGCGAATACGTATGCTGAGGCTGATCCGAAGTTATGGGCGGTAATGAAAGAGGCTTTCTTTGCAAAGCGAGAAATGAAAGAAGTTGATTTCATTAAGATTGATGCACCAAAACGCGCGGAAAGTGGTGCGCAAGTGCCAGTGTCTTATAGTGTTGATAACGCAGCGGCAAATGGCGTGGTGATTAAAAAGCTGTATGCCTTTGTTGATGCTAACCCGATTCCACTCACGGCAACTTATCATTTAACAGATGCATTGGGTAACTTTCAGCTATCAACGCGTATTCGGTTTGAGACAGATGCTTATGTGCGTTTAGTAGGTGAAACTGCGGATGGACAATTGTATTTAGCTTCACGCGTGATTCGTGCGGCGGGTGGCTGTGGTGGTATGGTAGAGAATAATGAAGCTGAGATTCGTGCGGCAGCAGGACGGATTAAGATGAATGTGGATGCTTCAGCCAAGGTTGGTGCGCCAACGATGGCAACTTTTAATATTAAGCACATTATGCGTACAGGTTTACAACGCGACTTGGTTTCTCAAGGTTATGTGCCAGCTTTTTACATCAATAAAGTTGATTTTGTTTATGGCGGTAAGCCATTAATGACTGTGGATGTGGGTGTAGGTACTGCAGAAGATCCATATTTCAAATTTAGTTTTATTCCAGCTTCAGCCGGCAAGTTAGAGGCGGTTGCGACGGATAATGAAGGTAAGACATTTAGCCAGCAATATGATGTGAAAATATAACGCTAAAACTGATATTGAGTAATGAAATGGCCTCCAATGTGAGGCCATTTTTTTTGACCATGATTAAAATGTGGAAATTATTTATCTGAAATAGATAATGCAATGTTAAAATTAGGCTATTGAAAATTAAGGACTATTTGATGAAAAGTTATCGTAAAGAACTTTGGTTCAATCCACCTACCCGTGTTGCGTTTATTCGTATTACTGAACAAATCCGCGAATGTTTACGTGAGAGTGGTGTGCGTGAAGGTCTGGTGTTAGTCAATGCCATGCATATTACTGCCAGTGTGTTTATTAATGATGATGAGCGCGGCTTGCATCATGACTATACGCAGTGGTTGGAGAAGCTTGCGCCACACGAGCCCGTGAGCAGCTATCGCCATAATGATACCGGCGAGGATAATGCAGACGCGCATATGAAGCGTCAAATCATGGGGCGTGAGGTAGTGGTGGCTGTTACGAATGGCGATTTAGATTTTGGCCCTTGGGAACAGATTTTCTACGGTGAGTTTGATGGTAGACGTAAGAAGCGTGTGTTGGTGAAAATTATCGGTGAGTAAATTGTTGTGTTCATCCTTTGATAAACGGTCCTTGGATAATCGGTCTTTCGACGGTCATCCTTCGACAAGCTCAGGACGAACGGAAGCTTACAGTTAGTAAAAATGACCAATAAGATACATTTTTTATGAATACCTATCAGTTCAAGTTCAATCAATTTACCCCCGTTCGTCCTGAGCTTGTCGAAGGATGAGCGGCACAATTAAATAAAATGTTTTGGATTTATATCCTACGATGTTCAGATGGTTCTTATTACACAGGGCATACTGATAACCTTGGAAAACGTTTGGCAAGCCATCAATTTGGTGAATTATTAGGTTATACGTCTACGCGTTTGCCAGTAAAGCTAGTATTTAGTCAATCTAAGCCGACTAGAGAAGAGGCGCTAAATGCTGAACAGAAAATCAAGGGGTGGAGTCGCGCTAAAAAGGAAGCAATGATGCAAGGTGATTGGAAAAAAGTATCAGACCTAGCTAAAAGTAAAAGAATGTAGTTTTGAAGTTGTTCCCCCTTTGGCAGGCTCTGACTGTAAGCAAGTAAACTGGCAAGCAAAGTGTGAAGTCTTCCCCAATTTTCTACCAGTTCTTGGTATTACCACCAATCGTAAGTAGCTAAAGCGACAAGATTGGTGCGATAAGCCAGTAAAGTGACTAGAAAAGTCTGAAGGGCGAACGGTTTTATATGAAATGTAAATTATTAAAGTAATGATGATGAAAATACCTGAACTTTTAGCCCCAGCGGGCGATTTAGACCGCATGCGTACGGCATTTGATTATGGGGCAGATGCGATCTATGCAGGACAGCCACGTTATAGCTTACGTGCGCGTAATAATGATTTTACGATGGCGAACCTTGAGATTGGCATTAAAGAGGCGCATGCGCGTGGTAAAAAGTTTTTTGTTGCCAGCAATATTGCGCCACATAACGCCAAGGTTAAAACCTATATGGCGGATATGGAGCCTGTGATTGCAATGCGTCCAGATGCTTTGATTATGTCTGATCCTGGTTTGATTATGATGGTGCGTGAGAAGTGGCCTGAAGTGCCAGTGCATCTTTCTGTACAGGCGAACACGGTGAACTTTGCGACGGTGAAGTTCTGGCAAAGTTTAGGATTGTCGCGTGTGATTTTATCGCGTGAGTTGTCTTTAGACGAAATTGAGGATATTCGCCAGCGTTGCCCAGAGATGGAATTAGAAGTTTTTGTGCATGGCGCTTTATGTATTGCTTACTCTGGGCGTTGCTTGCTTTCTGGGTATTTTAACCAGCGTGACCCGAATCAAGGCACTTGTACCAATAGCTGTCGTTGGGATTATAAAGTGCATGACGCGGCAGAAGATGCGGCGGGTGTGATACGTCTGGATGAGTTTGACTTTAAAGCTGAAATGGAAAAATCAAGTTTGTCTGGTTGTGGCAGCCTGCCGCGCCATCCATTAGCGGACAAGGTTTATCTGATTGAAGAAAAAGGCCGTCCAGGAGAGTTGCTGCCAATCGAGGAAGATGAGCACGGCACTTACATTATGAACAGTAAGGACTTACGAGCCATTGAACACATAGAGCGCTTGATTAAGATGGGGGTGGATTCGCTTAAGATTGAAGGGCGGACTAAATCACGTTACTACGTAGCACGTACTTGCCAAAATTATCGTCAAGCGATTGATGATGCATTAGCTGGCCGTCCATTTGATTGGAACTTGCTGGGTGATTTAGAGAACTTGGCTAATCGTGGTTACACCGATGGTTTTTATCAACGTCATCACACCGCCGAGCATCAAAATTATAAGCAAGGTTATTCAAGTTCTAACCGCAGTTTATATGTAGGAGATGTTGTGGCCTATGATGCTGAAAAAGGCTTGGCTGATATTGAAGCACGCAACAAGTTTGCCGTGGGTGATCGTTTGCAGGTGATACATCCTACAGGCAATCAAGATATTGTCGTTGAAGCCATGTTTAATAAAAAAGGTGAGCCGATACAGGAGGCTTCAGGTAGTGGTTACTACGTTAAGCTGCCGATTACTGCGGGCGATTTGAATAATGCGATGGTCGTTAAGTATCTATAAAGTTGTTGAGTAAAATTTAGCTGTGATGGCTTTACGTATTTAATAAAAAAGGGAGCAATTGCTCCCTTTTTTATTGCTGAAAAAACGTATTACTTATTCATTACGTACATGGTTACTTCAAAACCAAAACGCATTTCAGTTGCTGATGGTGATGTCCACATGATCATTCTCCGTATAAATTAATTTTAGAACTAGCATTTCATTGGGTTTTCGATGTTGCTAGTTCGTTGAAAACATTGTGCGCTTGTATGCATATTTACATGCTATTTGTATTCATGAATGCTACTTAAGTGAAATCATGAGATGGACGCCTGTCATTTAGCGTAGATAGGATAGTGATACTCATCTGTTTGAATTTTCTATTTTTAAGCTATCTAGCATGTCGTATGCCTTAATTAGCGGGGTTGATAATACTTTACTAATTTAGTCGCCAATTATGTGTTGACATATCAAATGAGAATGATTATCATTTATTTAAATTCCTAGATTGGAGTACGTCATGAGTAAGCAGTTAATTATTAGCCAAGCGAAACTGACAGGTAATGAAGATTGCAAAGTGCTTTATAACAAAGCGAAAGACATTGTTGAGCTTGAAATTGGAGACACTTCATTACGGCTAGAAGTGCGTAACTTTTTCATGATGAATGAAATGATGCGTAAAGCAGTGGCAAGGTTGGTGATGCAAACTGAATTGCATCAAGTGCAGTAATCAAGCGAATAAACCAAGTGAGTATAAACATGCAAAAACAAGTATCGGCATTAAAAGCACCAAGCGAACTATTTGACCCAGAGTTGCCAACGTCTAGAGAGTTGATGGCTGCCATTTGTTGTGTAGCGACACAGTATGCACTGAAGCCATCACACGAGTTGGCAGTGCTGGCGAGTGAGCTGGCTCATAAGTTAACTGCGCCTGAGTACGCCGATACAAAGCTCATTGAAGATATTGCTGAGCGCTTGGTGAAGCAATGGCAAGTAATCGTCAGTGAATATGGCACTGACGACAATTGGTTGATGGCAACACATAACACATTGCAATAAGTTAATTACATAGTAAATAGATAAGGAAACAAGATGTCTCGATTTATTGGTCCTAGATTAAAAGTGATGCGTGCATTAGGGGTGGATTTACCTGGATTGTCACGTAAAACCATTGAAGCACGCCCAACGCCGCCAGGCCAGCACGGTAATAAGGCATCGCGCAAGCGCCGCTCTGATTTTGGTGTGAAGTTACAGGAAAAACAAAAGATTCGCTTCAATTACGGGTTAACCGAGACGCAGATGCGTAGATTGATACTGGACGCACGTAAAGGTAAGGAACCTACAGGCGAGCGGTTACTACAGTTACTAGAGCGCAGAATGGATAACGTGGTTTTCCGTGCGGGATTTGCACCTACGGTGATTGCTGCAAGGCAGTTAGTCAGTCATGGACATCTCATGTTAAACGGCAAGCCAGCTAACATTCCGTCGATCAGATTGAATGTGGGTGATGAAATCACGGTTAAGGCCAAAAGTAAAAATATTCCAATGGTGGTAGAAACTGTTAAGCAGCCATCTTTAGAGCGACCAGAATGGTTGGCTTGGGATACGGCCACGCAAGTGGTGAAAGTGGCGCACTTGCCAGCGGTCAGCGATGTGCCGTTCCCTGTGGATGTGCAATTGGTGGTTGAATATTACGCTAACCGCGTGTAGCGGTTGGCAACAGAATTTGAGTTGCTCCTAACAGCGGCTCAAATGTAGTACTGCATGGCAACATGCGTCTCCTTGATCTTAACCGATCATTTTATGGTTGCATTAAGTTAATCGCTTATGTAAGTCGGCCATCTTTTTAATTTTAGTGACTCAATTGGGCTGCCATCATGAAAATTATTACTAATTTAACCTCTAAAGAACATATGAGTTTTGATATAGCAATTGTGACAGACAGTACGCGCACGCAGGATGACATTAAGATTTCTAGAATAAAAAGATTGAATAGCGACAAGCTGTTTACGAATGTGAAGGAAGTGATGATTGATCACGAGGATGAAACTTATTTTTTACGCATTACTAAACAAAATAAACTGATACTCACTAAATAGGTGTGACATGAAAATTAACAAAGTGCTAGATAACGCTCCAAGCAATCAAGCATCGTGCTTACGTATTTTGTTGTCTAAAAATGAAAGTGGCCAGATCGTGTTTTGCGAAAATTGTAATGTGGCCGAGCTGGAGCTAGGTGCCATTAGTTTAAGAATCGATGCTGGCACATTGCATACCTTAAAAGCTTTATTAGCAGATGCGGATACTAGGTTGGCGTTGTATCAACAAGAAAAAGCTAGTTATGCGCAGCAGTCCGCCATTAATTGCAGCATCCATTAGTCAGCGCAATTAAATAAAATCAAACACATAGATATCAACTAAAGCATAAAATCATTGACAAATCTAAATGATAACAATTATCATTAGCCTTTCTGCATTGAAATGATTTAATGCTAGAAATCAAAACTTAAGAATGAGCCAGACGAATGATGCTTGATGAAAAAAAACATGAAACCAAGGTTGCAGAGTCCTCTGTGGCTAGGGTGACAACCAGTGAGTTGTTATTTTCAGGTGCGCGCGAGCTGGTGATTAAACACGTTGGTGAGGATTACCGCTTAAGACTTACCAATCAGGGTAAGTTGATTCTTACAAAGTAGTATTTCCTAAGTTGGGCTACAGTTTTTACGCGATAGAATAGGAGGAGGTATGATGACAAATTCAGAGCTTGCAGTGAATACTCACTTCTTTTTGGAGCCTGTTGCCATGAGGGCAGAGACTGTTAGTCAATCTAATGTGAAACATCTGCCGATTAATACGCACATTGGTGCGGCGCGCGTAGACAAGAAAAAAATCTCTTACCGAATGTTAGCGTTTGTGACTCTGGTGCATATGGGGGCTGTAGCCGGTGTGTTGAATGCCCAACCAGAAACCGTTGTGCTGAATAAGCTGGAAACGCCAATGATGGTTAGCTTGGTGAGCCAAGTTGCAGATGCCCCAGAGGAAGCGCCTAAGCCGCCCGTAGAGCAAGTACAGCCTGTTAAGAAGCCTGTCGTACAAAAGCAAAAAGTCGTAGAGAAAAAAGTAGTCGTGAATGAAGATGCGGCCAGGAAAATTGAGCCAGTCGAACCTGTGGTTGCAGAGAAAAACGAAGCAGCGGTTGTAGCAGAGAGTAAGCCTGTCGAGCCGCAACAATCAGCAAAAGCAACAGAAACAACCGACAAGCCTGCTAATGAGAAAGTGGCAGCAGAGCCTGTGGTTGAACCACCTAGTTTTGGCGCAGCGTATTTAAATAACCCTGCACCGGCTTACCCAATGCAAGCAAGAAGAATGGGTGAACAAGGCAAGGTGTTACTTAAAGTGTTAGTGTCACAAGATGGTAAAGCTGAGGCTGTCAAAGTAGACACCAGTAGTGGTCATCAAAAGTTAGATCAGGCAGCGATTGATGCTGTTAAAAAGTGGAGTTTTGTACCAGCAAAACGTAGTAATCAGCCAATTAGTGCTTACGTGCTGGTGCCAGTGAATTTCACGCTAAATGGCTAAGTAGCCAAGGTCGATGACATTATTTATGCACGCATAGATTAATGAACCATAAGTTAATGAACCCATATAGTTATGAATATAGGTCATCAATAGATTAAGAATGAAGCGAGGGTAATGATGCAAAACGGTTATGAGTTTAATAGTTGGGAATTTATCACGGCAGGTGGACCAGTTTCTATGTTGGTTGCTTTGATATTGTTAACAATGTCTGTGGCGAGCTGGTATTTGATCGTTAGCAGAAGTGTGACTGCATGGCGTATGCGTAGTGCTTATCAGTCATTTTTACAGGCCTTCTCACAAGCACCAAGTTTGGCTGTGGCGATTAAACAAAGCCAAGCGTATGCAAATACAGGATTAGCTAGGTTGGCAGAAAAAGCGATTTTAGCGGCTGAGCATCATAAGTTGTCTGTTGCAAAAGGGACAGAGATGGTTGCGCAAGATGAATTTGTAGCACGTGCCATGAACCGCAGCATTGCAGAGGAAAATGCAAATATGGAAGGCGGTTTAACCGTATTAGCTTCTGTGGGTAGCGTATCACCGTTTGTTGGTCTGTTTGGTACTGTGTGGGGTATTTACCATGCACTTGCTAGCATCAGCTTAAGTGGTCAGGCCACTTTAGATAAAGTAGCTGGGCCAGTCGGTGAGGCGTTGATTATGACTGCCTTAGGTTTGGCTGTGGCTATTCCGGCAGTGCTAGCTTATAACGCGATTGTACGTAGTAATCGAACTTTATCTGCCGAGCTTGAGAAATTCGGTTACGAATTGCATACCTTGATTACGACAGGTGCCGTGATGGGTGCTAGACGTGCATATAAACAAGATGTTGCTGGGCAGGCGATGCATGTTGCAGGTGCTGCAGCATGATAGGGTCAGGAAGTAATGTAGGCGGTGCATCACACTCTGCACCGATGTCCGAGATTAACACCACACCGCTAGTGGATGTGATGTTAGTGTTATTGGTGATATTTATCATTACGGCACCATTACTGACGCATGCTGTAAAAATTGATTTACCACAAACAAGCAGTCAGCCTATCCCTGAAAAGCCGGAAGTGATTTCAGTATCGATTGATGCGTCTGGCAAAATGTACTGGAATGATATGCCGCTGGTGCAAGGTGAGCTGAAATTGAAATTAAAAGAAATTGCCCAGAAAAAACCACAGCCAGAGTTAAATATACGTGCCGATAAAGAAACGCGCTATCAAGTTTTAGCTGAGGTAATGGCTGATGCGCAAAATTCAGGCGTGAGTAAAATGGGTTTTGTAAGCGAAAGTAAGTAATTACTTATTGGTTGGATAGTGAGCAATGGCGCAGTGTGAACTGTGCCATTTTTTTTGCGTCATGATTGTATGTTAGTTAGTTGGCTGCTCTTGTAATCAGCTACTTTTCTTAGCTTGAAAATTTTCTGACGGCACCTATGATTGGGGCTCTGGTGATTGAGGCTTTGGCGATTGTGGCTTTACCTAGATTGAAACCGATGTTGATATTTTATTGGTGATGATTTAATTCTGATCTCGCTCTTTTTATTACTTGCATCGCCGCAGAAACACCTAGGCTTGCCATAATAACCGCCACAATCAGATCAGGCCATGCACTTTTGCTTCCCCATACGCCTAATGCTGCCATCATGACGGCAATATTTCCGATCGCATCATTTCTGCTGCATAGCCATACCGACTGCATGTTGGCGTCTCCATCACGGTAGGCATAGAGCATCATAGCAACGCTTACATTCGCCAGTAGCGCAATAAAACCTACCAACCCCATCGTGTAGGCTTCTGGTACTTCACCATGCATGGTAGATCATACGGTGGTGGCAAGTATCAATAAGCCAAAACTGCCCATACATAGTCCTTTAAACAGCGCGGCACGAGCGCGCCACGCAAAGCTCATGGATAGCACGGCTAGAGATATCCCATAGTTCATGGCATCACCAAAGAAGTCGATTGCGTCCGCCATCAGTGATACGGATTGCGCATGAAGCCCACTTGAAATTTCAACGAAGAACATTGTGGCATTGATGACTAACGCAACCCAAAGTATTTTCTTATATTTAGGCGTTAGTAGCGTGGGGTTACTGCACCCGTCATGACAACAATCTTTAGCCATACTTTTTCCTTAGCATTTGTTTGCTTTGTGCGGAGATAGCATTTGAGCGTTACATGTACTTATCGTAACTGTAATAAAGTCGGTTGTCAGTATGTTCTAAAATGACGGCTTGAGTCATCGAGCGTATTGAAGAGTAGGCAGGGGAGGGTCAGCAAGATTTAATCTACTGACTGCAAGTATTAAACAGCCAATAGATTAAGTTGCTAATTAATTAGAACAGATAGCTAAATAGCACTATCTTGTAGTGTGTTATTGATAGCGTAATGCTTCAATCGGGTTGAGCATTGCCGCTTTGCGCGCAGGGTAAAAGCCAAAGAACACACCAATGCTTGCAGCTACACCAAAGGCAATCGCGACTGAGTTTGCCGAAATAATGATTTCTGCTTTGGTGATGATGTTCACCATGACGGCGGCGCCAACACCAATCGCAATGCCGATTAGGCAGCCTACAATAGAGATAACGATCGCTTCCAATAAGAATTGCAATAGAATGTCGCGCTGACGTGCGCCAATCGCCATGCGAATGCCAATTTCACGTGTGCGCTCGGTGACTGACACCAGCATGATGTTCATGATGCCGATGCCGCCTACCAGCAAAGACACAGAGGCAATTGCACCTAACAGCAGAGACATGGTGCGTGTGGTTTCAGCCGCTGAGTTGGCAATTGCCGTAAGGTTACGCACAGAAAAATCACTGTCTGAACCTTCTCTAATATTATGACGCTGGTTGAGCAGGCTGTTTAAGCCTTGTTCTACCATCGGCATGGTGTTGTCAGACTCTGCCTGCACCATAATTTGTCGCACACTGCCTGGCAACTGGTTACCAAACAGTTTACGCTGAGCGGTGGTGAGCGGCACAATAATGGTGTCATCCTGATCGCGACCGTCAAGTGTTTGGCCTTTACTCTCAAGCACGCCTAACACTACAAAAGGGCTTTGCTTGATGCGAATGGTTTTTCCGACAGGGTCTATATTGTCACCAAAGATATTTTGCACGATGGTTTTTCCCACCAAGGCGACGCGGGTGGCTGAGCGGATGTCTGATTCAGAAAACGCATAGCCGTCACTGAGGTTCCATCCACGTATATCCAGATAGCTTGGCGTGGTACCGATGATATCGGTATTCCAGTTGTTGCTACCAAAAACGATTTGCGCTTTACCCATCGTCACAGGCGCAACACCGGTTACGCCATCCAGGTCAGAAATTGCATTCGCATCTTTAACATTAAGAGATGGTGCATTGCCAGTGGCTGATCTTGCACCGCCTGCTGTGGGTGGACCAGATAGTACGACAAATAAATTGCTACCCATGGCGCTGATCGAGCGTTTGACCGCTGCTTCAGCACCTTGCCCAATCGCCATCATCAACACAACAGCACTAACGCCTATCACCATGCCGAGCATGGTCAGAAATGTACGTAAACGGTTGGCACCCATGGCGTGCCATGCTTCCCCTAGCATTGCGGTAAACATTAAATGGCCTCGCTTGTTGGTGTTGTAATGGTTGCTGTTGATGCGCTGGTCATGCCAATCTGTTTTGTGCGGGTGTCCTGCACAATCTTTCCATC
This sequence comes from Methylotenera sp. L2L1, assembly GCF_000744605.1. Classification (NCBI taxonomy): domain Bacteria; kingdom Pseudomonadati; phylum Pseudomonadota; class Betaproteobacteria; order Nitrosomonadales; family Methylophilaceae; genus Methylotenera; species Methylotenera sp. L2L1. The sequence continues at coordinate 594,929 of NZ_JQMG01000001.1, read as the reverse complement.
CAAAAAGCGCACTTGGCGGCTGGCGTGTTCGGCAATGTCGTTTTCGTGGGTGACTAACACAATGGTAATACCTTCTTGATTGAGCTCAGAAAATAGCGTCATGATTTCTTCACTAGTGACGCTATCAAGATTGCCTGTTGGTTCATCCGCTAAGATCAGGCTTGGTTTGTTCACCAAGGCGCGTGCAATGGCAACCCGCTGTTGTTGACCGCCAGAAATTTGATTAGGGCGTGAATGCAGGTACTTTGCTAGGCCTACTTTTTCTAGCATCAGTTTTGCACGGGCATGGCGTTGCGGCTTATCAATACCTGCATATACCAGTGGTAACGCAACATTATCTAATAGGCTAGAGCGTGCCAACAAATTAAAGCCCTGAAACACAAAGCCTATGGTTTTGTTGCGCACCTGCGCCACTGCGTTTTGCTCCATATTGGCAACAGGATGGCCATCTAACACGTACTGACCTTTGCTTGGTTTGTCTAGGCAGCCTAGAATGTTCATAAAGGTAGACTTGCCAGAGCCAGATGGGCCCATGATGGCGACATAGTCACCATTTTCGATGCGTAGGTTTACATCTTTTAGCACAGGAAATGGCCCAGCGGCGGTTTGGTAATCTTTATATAAGCTACTGACTTCTATGACACTATTTTGCATGGCTTCAACTCCCATCTAGAACATTCTTGGGCCGCGCATGTTGTTACCACCTGCTTGAGCTGATCCATTGTTTTGTAATTCAGCCACAATCAGTTGAGTGCCGACATCTACTCCTTTAGCCTGTAAATCTCTGCCAGTAATCTCTGTAAAGCGGCCATCTGTAATACCTAAACGCACTTTGATTGCTGATGGCTTATCATCTTTCAAGATATAAATGGTACCGGTGTTTAGGTCGTCACCTTTGTTTTTCTTCTTACGTGCTTCCCCATTTTTACGCATCTCGCCTTTGGGACTATCTGCGTTGTTTTCATCTAACTTAGGTTTATAACGTAGTGCTGCGTTTGGCACTAGCAAGGCTTGCTCACGCTTGCTCACACCAATATTGACATAGGCTGTCATCCCGGGAAGCAATAGTTGGTCTTTATTGTCGACAGAAACCACTACGTCGTAAGTGACCACGTTTGAAGTGTTGACTGGGTTTAAGCGTACTTGTTTAACGATACCTTCAAAGTTTCTATTCGGAAAAGCATCCACATTGAATTTGGTCATTTGCCCAACTTTAATGTTGCCGATATCAGCCTCAGCAAAGCTGGAGTTAATCTGCATTTTTGATAGATCTTGCGCGATTTTAATCAAAGTAGGTGTTTGAAAGCTTGCCGCAACCGTCTGGCCTACATCCACTACACGGTCTACTACTACGCCAGAAACCGGTGAGCGGATGATGGTGAAGTTTAAGTTGGTTTGGTCGCGAGCTAACACGCCACGTGCGCTATCTAATTGCGCTTTTGCAGAGCGCAAAACTTGCACGGCAGTATCAAGCTCTTGCTTAGAGACGAACTCTTGGGCATACAGCTCGCGGATACGCTTTTCATTCGCTTGTGCTAACTCAACCGATGCCTGATTGTTGCGCACGCTTGCTTGTGACTGGCTGATTTGTGCCATCGATAATGAGTTATCTAGCTCTAGCAATACCTGGTCTTTTTTAACTTCGTCGTTAAAGTCTACGTATAGCTTTTTAACGATGCCGGAAATTTGTGTACCTACACTCACAAGAGTCACAGGGTTCAATGTGCCGTTAGCCGATACCGTTTGTTCGATGTCACCTTGAGTGATTTCAGCTAATCTGTATACATCTGCTGGGTTTGTTTTGTTGGTGCGTTGGTAGTAATAGTATGCCCCCGCCGTCAAGGCGAGTAACACAATGATGAAGATTATTTTATTGAGTGATTTCATGGCTAATATCGTTAGTTAGTATTGGTGGTAGACGCTGAGTTAAGTGTAGCACTCGGTAATGACTGAATCATGGCATGGTCTAGTGAGCCCATCGCTTGTGCCAGTGTTGCACGGGTAATGTTGGCGTTTAGCACCGCCTGGATTTTCTGTTGCCTAGCGCTGGCGAGCGCGCTTTGTGCATTAAGCGTATCGATAATATTGCCGACCCCTGCTTTGTAACGTCCTAGTGCCACGCGGTATGATTCCTCTGCACTGGCAACTAATATCTCGGTTGCTGTGACAGACTCCGTGGCTGTACGTAAATTCTGATAAGCGCTCCACACATCAAGTGAAATTTGCAAACGCAAACGGTCACGCTGCGCTGCGCGTAAATCTGCAGTAGCTTCAGCGGCACGTATTCTGTAGGTAGGCGCATAACCATTAAAGAGTGGAATTGCGACAGTAAAACCTAAGGTTGAGTTGTTGCTGGTGTCTAACTGAGAGCCATCCTGCAGGCTGTTAGACATGGAAATTGAAATGGTTGGCTTCGCCGCCGCTTTGCTGGCATCAATGCTGGCTTGTGCTGCCTTAAGCTGTGCTTCGCTAGCAATCAGGTCTGGGCGACGGGTACTGGCTTGCTCAATGAGTGAGTTAACGTCATTTAGTATATTAGTTGATGGTTTTGCAGTATTGCTGACCAATAATACTTTCTGATTAGCGGGTAAGCCCATCACATTGGCTAAATTACCATAGGCGGTTTGTAAGTTGCCCTCACTGGTGATGCGCGTCAATGTGAGTTGTGCATAGGCAGTTTGTGCCTGTAGCTTATCAGCCGGTGTGGATACACCTGATTTATAGCGTGCCTCGGCTGCTTTGAAACTCTCACTGCTTGCACGTTCCGCTTCTAATGCAGCATCCACTGCTGCCATGCTCGCTTGTACTTGATAAAACGCTACCGTGGCAGACAGCAACACACTCTGCACTGTGCTGCTTTGGCTGGCACTTGCCGATAATAGCAATTGGCGCGCATTTTCGAGGTTTGCATTACGGTTGCCAAAATCATATAGCAGGTAACTCGCCACCAAGCTGTTGCTCAAGTTTAAGTTGGGATTACTGCGGGTGCTTGATTCTGGGCGGAGCACACTATTGTTCACTGAAATGTTATCGGTGAGCGATGGCAAATATGCAGACTTTGCAATCCCAAGTTGAGCCGCCTGTACACGAGTGCTTGCCCACACCTCGCGTGTTTGTGGATTGTTGCATAAGCTTGCATCAGCAACCTCTGCCAAGGTCAGTGGTTTTTCAAGGTTTTCCCCACTCATCAAGCCATCACAAGGCGAGCCTTGGTATTCATCAGCCAATTGCGGCAGCGAGAATAGATTGGTGTGCAAAGGGTCGTTGCGTGAAGAGTTTTTATCGGTATACCAAACGCCACCTTCGGCGAATGCATGGTGCGTGACTAGCATTAAGCTAGCCACAAAAAAGCGTTTTTTCATTTGATGTTTAGGCACAATTTTTATTTATATAGACTGAATTTTAAAGACGTTAATATCCGCAATCGAAGCTTTAAATTACACACTTTAAGAGACTAGCACTATTTAGGGTAGCCCAGTCATTGAAAAGTTCGTATTGCATAAGGGTTGCAATTGTAAATGAGAACGGTTATCATTAGCAAATGAATTGGGGCCGAATGCAAGGACTTTTACATAGTTTTACATTCGAATCGCATATTTCATATTTTTAGCCAGCCAACGGTAAATCCTCTAGCCAGCCACACAATATTTAAGGGGATTTATGATGGGCATAAAGGCATTAAGTTTACGGCAATTAGTCGCGGCTGTTGTATTAACACTAGCATCTGCCAATGCAGGTGCGCACGCTATTTGGATTGAACCGGTCGCGGGTGCATCGCACGTTTGTTTTGGTGAATACGGCGATAATCTGCGTGAAAAAACAGGTGGTACTTTAGATAAAGTCACTGCATTAGAGGTCTCAGCTTTGACAGAAAAAAGTGGCGATAAGCTTGGCTTTACTCGCCAAGCGGATTATTTGCAGTTGACGCAAGAAAACCAACCGATGACTGATCGTCAGGCAGTTGTTGTGCAAGCGCTGGCATTTAAAGTACGGGATTCAAAAGATCCTAAAATTGGCATGTTAAAGCCTATGCAATATGCGCGATTTGCACTGGCGGATGCAGAGCCTGCATCTAAGCTTGCACTGGACATTCAGCCGGTGGGTAAAAATACCTACCGCTTAAATTTTCACGGTAAGCCGCTAGCAAAAGTAGCCTTAGTGGTCACTGCGCCAAATCAGTGGCAGCGTGAATTTAAAACGAATGATGCTGGCGAAATTAGTTTCGAACAGCCATGGAATGGTTTGTACGTGATTGAAACTGCCCATTTAGAAGCTGTCAAAGGTCAATTTGAAGGGGATCAATATGATGCCATTCGACATACCATTAGTTTGAGTATTAAAAAATAAATAAGTGAAACATGTAAAAAAATAATTTAACTAGCACATCAAGCCAGCCAACGGTATTTCCCTCTAGCCAGCCAGATATTTTGAATAAAGAGGAAAGTACCATGAGTTATATCCGTAGTCGTAAACACAACCCGGCGCGCATCGCAGCGCTAGTGGCAGCCACATTATCCTTTGGCGCGAATGCCGCAACTGAGTCTAATGAGGCTGCTCAGCTTCCAGAAGTGAATGTCACGGCTGCTCCTGAGGTGCCATTTAAGGCAGATGAGTCAGCCAATAATAAGTTTACTAAGCCATTGCTAGACACCACACAAACAGTGCAGGTCATTAAAAAAGAACTACTGCGTGAGCAAGGTGTGTTTTCATTAACAGATGCACTACGTAATACACCCGGCATTACGATTCAGTTGGGTGAAAACGGCAATACCTCAGCAGGCGATACATTCTCTATGCGTGGTTTTAACGCTTCTAACCAATTGTTTGTAGATGGTATTCGTGATTTGGGTGCAGTTTCTCGCGATGTATTTAACCTAGAGCAAGTTGAAGTGGTAAAAGGTCCAGCCGGTGCCGACATTGGCCGTGGTGCGGCATCTGGTTATATTAACTTGATCAGTAAATTGCCTAGCTTAAACGGCAAAAATTATGCAACAGTGGGTTATGGCACTGCGGATAAAAAACGCGCTACAGTTGATTTGAACCAAGTGATTGGTGAAACTACGGCCGTACGTTTAAACGCCTTAGCTTTTGATGGTAATGTAGATAAGCGTGATAAAGTTGATAATCAAAACTTCTCAGTTGCACCGTCGATTGCTTTTGGCTTAGGCGGTCCTACACGCTTATACCTGTACTCACAACATGTGCGTCAGGACAATACGCCTGATGGTGGTATTCCTACAGTAGGTAGAAAAGGTTTTTATCGAACACCAAGCGTAACCTCGCCAGCAACCACTCCAACAGCAGCGCAAACATTAGAGGCAGAGCGCATTAATGCTGGTGGAAAAGTTGACCGTGAGAATTACTACGGTAGCGATAACGATTATGAAAAAGTCGAAGCAGATATGATTACTGCTAAGTTTGAACATGATTTAACGCCAACTACAACGATACGCAATATTTCGCGCTATGGTAAAACTAATGTGGATCGTGTTGTAACAGGTGTGAATGCAATTTCCGCATCAAGTGCGGATGCAAACACTTGGACACTGAGCCGTTCACGTCAACGTATTGATCGTGATGATGAAATTCTGGTTAACCAAACCAGTTTAAATACTATTTTTGATGTCGCCGGGTTCAAAAACTCATTTGCCGGCGGTCTTGAGTTTATGTACGAAAGCCAAAAAAGTAAGGGCTTCGGTACGACTGGACAAACTGTTAATGGTGTAACTTACACTGCAATTAGCAACCCAAATGCAAATCTATACAACCCAAATTCGAATGACGTATTAGGCATCCCTTATGCAATTCCGGGTACTGAGACAGACGGCAGAACCACCACTGCGGCAATTTACGCATTTGATACAGTAGATTTAACTGACAAATGGCAGGTGAATGCTGGTTTACGTTACGAGCATTACAACACCAGAACGACAGCTGGCACTATTGTGACTAGCACTAACCAAGCTTCATTCCCAGGTTATGCAACAGGTTCAATCGCGCCATCAGGTGGTAGTGCTTCTGATAACTTGTTAAGCTGGAAAACAGGTGTGTTATTTAAGCCTGCAACGAACGGTAGTATCTACGCATCGTATGCTACGTCATATACTCCACCGGGCAGTGCAAACTTTGCTTTAACTTCTACAGCAAATAACCAAAACAACGGCGCACTTGATCCACAAAAAACAGATAACATCGAGCTTGGTACTAAGTGGGACTTATTAAATAATCAATTAAACGTTTCTGCAGCAATTTTCCGTACAGAGAATGATAAGCAGACTTCATTTAATGACCTGCTTCAACCTGAGCAAATCGGCCGTACCCGCGTCACTGGTCTAGAATTGTTGGCAATTGGTCAGTTAACTGAACACTGGCAATTATCAGCAGGTGTGACTAAATTAAATGCTAAAGCTTTAGATCAACAAAGCTACAGCGCAACGACTGGTATTACTACTGTAACCAATGGTGTGCGTTGGACGCCTGATTACAGTGCAACACTGTGGTCGCAATATCAGTTCAATGGCTTTACGTTTGGTGGTGGTGCACGTTATATGGGTGAACAAAAACGTCTAGTGACTGTTACAGACCCCGCAATAACCAACACGCCTAGCATTGAATCTTATGTTGTAGCAGATGCGATGGTTGCTTATGCTGTTAATAAGAATCTTAATTTGCGCCTGAATGTGTACAACATTTTTGACAAAGAATATGTTGAAACATTAAACAACGGTGGTTCGCGTGTACGCTTAGGTCTGCCACGTTCTGGAATGCTGACAGCTGAGTTCATGTTCTAATCGGATTAGCAGCACAAGCCCGCCAGCTAAACGCTGGTGGGCATTTTTTATTTTGGTGAGTTTAAATCATGATGTTACACATTCCCGAAGTGTTATCTAAAGCGGATGTCCTTGCCCTGCGCAGCGCGCTTGATGCAGGTGCATGGGTTGATGGCTCGGCTACGGCAGGCCCTTTAGCGGCAGAGGTAAAGTGTAACGCGCAGTTCTCGACAGAGTCTGCTCAATATCTTGATTTATCCCAGTCAATTGCATCGGCACTGGAGCGACACCCTTTATTTGTATCAGCCGCATTACCTAGTCGTATATTGCCGCCGATGTTTAATCGTTATGCTGGCGGTGGTACTTATGGTAACCATATTGATAATGCGATTCAGCGTGATCGGCTAACTGGTGAGCGCTTGCGTACGGATGTGTCGGTTACGGTGTTTTTATCGGAGCCGGACGATTATGAAGGTGGTGAGTTAATCGTAGAAGATACGTACGGTAGCCACGAGGTTAAGTTGCCAGCGGGCGATGCGATTGTCTATCCATCATCAAGTTTGCATCGTGTTGAGCCTGTTACATCCGGCGCGCGCGTTGCTTCATTTCTATGGGTGCAGAGTTTAGTCAGCGATGCATGGCAGCGCAATATGCTATTTGATTTAGATATGGCTTTGCTTAAGCTACGTGCTCAGGTTGGAAATACCGCAGAAATTGTGACGTTAACTGGTCATTACCATAATCTGTTAAGGCAATGGAGCAAATAATGGCACAGTCACCACTCACCGTGATTCCGCCAGATATCGTTTGTGCGGCCGATTATGAGCGGTACGCGCAGCGTTATATCGAAGCATCTGCATGGGCATATTTGCAAGGTGGTGCCGCTGACGAGATGACACTGGCGACTAACTGTGACGCGTGGGCGAGCCTCAAGCTTTGGCCACGAATGTTAGCGGATGTTGCGCATGGGCATACACGTTGTAATTTATTTGGGGATGAGCTTGCACATCCGATTATTCTTGCCCCCGTAGCCACCCAGAGATTGTTTCATCCAGAGGGTGAGCTTGCCAGTGTGCTTGCTGCTGGTGTGATGGGAGGCGCTGCGGTTGTTTCTACACAGGCATCAGTCACATTAGAAGAAGTGACAAAACAAGCCCACGGTCCATTATGGTTTCAATTGTATTGGCAGGGCGGACGCGACGCTACACTTGCACTAGTAAAAAGGGCTGAGGCGGCAGGATACAGAGCGCTGGTATTGACTGTGGATGCGCCGGTTTCTGGGGTGCGTAATCGTGAGCAACGTGCTGGCTTTAGCGTGCCAAGCAGTGCTGCACAGGTGAATGTTAAAATGCTCACCTTGCCGGTATTGCAGCAGGGCATGAGTACAGTGTTTGATGGGCTGATGCCATTAGCACCGCAATGGCATGATGTCGAGTGGCTTGCTAAACAAACTCATCTGCCGATTATCCTCAAAGGCGTGCTGCATCCTAAGGATGCTAGATTGGCGATAGAGGCTGGTGCTGCCGGTATTGTAGTGTCTAATCATGGCGGTCGCGTATTAGATAGTGCACTGCCAACGCTAGATGCTTTGGCGGGTGTTGTATTAGCCGTGGATGGTGCAATTCCTGTCTTGGTAGATGGCGGTATCAGGCGTGGTACAGACATTGTGAAAGCGATTGCGTTAGGAGCTTCTGCCGTCATGATAGGTCGCCCTTATGTACACGCACTAGCAACAGCTGGCGCGCTGGGAGTGGCACATCTTATCCGGCTGCTAAGAGAAGAGCTGGAGGTCGCCATGGCACTCACTGGCTGTAAAACGTTGGAGTGTATTAGTAGCGAGTACTTACACACAGCTGCTAATTTTAATGGTGCATGACGTCTGACTACGTTTTGTATCTCAATATTATTTAGCAACTTTGTAAATTAGCAGTTTTGTAAAATTTTTAACAATATTTTGTATTAGAGAATGATTCGAACATGGAAAAAACATTAGCACACAAAAATAGTCAGCGCGGTAAAACACTTAGACTTTTACGGAAGATTCATGGTTGGTTAGGCCTATGGGGGGCTTTGCTTGGTCTTTTATTTGGTATCAGTGGGTTTCTGCTTAACCACCGATCTGTGATGAAAATTCCTGCAGCAAAAATGGAAGAAACTGAAATTCAGTTAGCGATGGCCATGCCGTTGCCAGATAACCAAAAAGCGTTTGTAAAAGCAATTCAGACGGCATTAGACATTAAACAAGACCCTGTTAAGCCTAGGCCTAATAGAGGTGGTAATGCTGAGGGTGCGGGTAAACAAGAGCGTGGCGGAAAGCAAATGCGTGAAGGCAATTCGGGACGTGAGGGTGGTCCTGAGCGCGAAGGTGGCCAAGACCGGGAAGCTAAAGCAGACCGCGGCGGTAATCCAGAACGTGAAGCTAGGTTTATGGATAAATCCATTAAACAGCCCGAAACGTTTAAGGTTGGTTTTCAGCTGCCTAATGCTTCCATTCAGGCGGAGTATGTTGCTGGTAACCGGTTTGCCACAGTGAAACGTGAGGACGCCAATGTTTGGGCTTTTATCTCACGTATGCATAAGGGCGTGGGCGCTAACACGGCTTGGGTATTGCTTGCAGACTCAATTGCCGGCGCTATGTTAATACTCTCTATCACTGGCGTTTTATTATGGACCAAAATGCGTGGGTCACGATTAGCTATGCTTGGTCTCATTGGTGGTTCTACATTGCTTACAGTATGGATTACCATGTCCATGATGTAAGTGGCATGACGCAATCATGCCTTATGTCTGAATGATTAGTGATTGATGTAACTTTGTAGCTGTTTAATCAATTCTTTTTGGTAAGCAATCGTTTCTTTTACCAAGTCGCCAATTGAAAGTACGCCAATCACTTTATCGTTCTCAATAACAGGTAAGTGCCGAATGCGATGTTCTGTCATCAGCGACATCGCATGTTCTACTGTATCGTCGGGTTTAGCAGACAAAACCTTACTGGTCATTACCTCGTTAATCGCCGTGGTTTTTGATGATTTACCTTTAAGAATCACTTCTCGGGCGTAGTCCCGCTCAGAGAAAATACCCACCAAGTTTTGTCCATCAAGTACGATTAAAGCGCCAATCTTGTATTCAGCTAATATCACTAACGCATCAAATACAGGGCGATGAGGTGCGATTGAAATTACTTCTTTATATTTTTTACCATCTAGTAATTGTTGTAGCGTTTTCATGCTGATCTCCTCTTGTGATGCGCAAAAGTGTCGTCTAAAAAGTGTTGCAAAAAACTACAGTAAAAGAGTAAATATACACCAATAATTTTTTTTACCAATAAGGGTAATTAACTATATGGCGACTGCCGCCATTGATTGGTCAGCCCATTAGTTTAAATAGTATGATGTATTTAGATTGATCTAACAGGATGCGTGCTGATAAACCGTGCGTTAAGCTCAGTCATGGTTGCGCCTGAGTATTCATAAAAAAATCCTGATAATTATTAGTGTCATGTGCAATGGCACTAATAATTATCAGGATTAAATGGTTATCAAGCTTAAATATGCTTTTAATTATTTGCCAGACTATGCACGTATTTTGCTACAGGTCCAACCTAGCGTCATGTTAGAAAGCATGTTAATGCTCTTCTGTTACTCAGTTGGGCCTATCGTTACACCGTCGATTATCATTCAACTATGCTTAATACTTAGTGGGTTAATGTTGGTAAATTTGGTCAAATATTGCGCCATCAGCAAAATGTACTTTTTGTGCTTTCGACCATCCGCCAAATACCTCATTGACACTGAATAAGTCTATCGCTTTAAAGCGCGCTTTATACTTACTTGCCACAGATGCTAGGCTTGGCCTTAGGTAGTGGTGTGCGGCAATTTCTTGGCCAGCTTCAGAGAAGTGATATTCGACATAAGCCTGAGCAAGTGCCTGGTTTTTATGCTTTATTGCAAATTTATCAACGACAGTAATTGGGTTCTCAGCCAAAATGCTGGATGACGGATAGACAACATCAAATTTGTCACCAAGTTCCTTTTTAATTAAGTTAACTTCATTTTCAAATGTAAGTAATGCATCGCCAATCTCACGCTGAGCAAATGTAGTCGTTGCCCCACGCCCGCCAGTATCTAAAACTGGTACGTTTTTAAATAGTTTAGTCACAAAGCTTTTTGCCTGAGTATCATCGCCACCTTTTTTAATCACGTATCCCCACGCAGCTAAATAGCTGTATTTACCGTTACCTGAAGTTTTTGGGTTAGGAATCACAACACTAATGCCTGGTTTTACTAAGTCATCCCAATCCTTAATATTTTTTGGATTTCCTTTGCGTACTAAAAACACGGTAGTGGATGTTGTAGGTGAGCTGGCATTAGGTAAGCGTTTTTGCCAATCTTTTGGAATTAGTTTTGATCTGTCATACAGGATATCAATATCTGGGGCTTGGTTCATGGTAATGATGTCCGCCTCTAGGCCATCCGCTACCGATCTTGCCTGTTTGCTTGACCCACCATGAGATTGGTTGATGCTGACGGTTTCGCCAGTTTTTTGTTTCCAATAATTGATAAAAGAGGGGTTGAAGTCTTTATAGAACTCTCTTGTTACATCGTATGAGACGTTAAGTAGCGATGCGTCAGCAGCCGCATGCGCGGTGAACAGGAGACTGCTTAACGTAAATAAGCCTGCAATAATGGATTTTTTGTACATAAGGTTACTCTAGATAGATATTGAAGATTGCTTACGGTAATCATTAATGTAAATAATGTAAAAGAATAAAAATATATATGCATATAACCATGAATGCATATGTAAAAATAATTAGCAGAATCCTTTGTGGCTACTTTTTTTAATAGTAAGAGTGGTGTATATTTCTCACATCAGCAAGATGACAACATGCATCTTGCACCTTATTTTTAGTTAGCGAGTGCTGACCGGACAACCGGAAGCCAGTGTGTCGAGAGACCACTGGCTTTTTTTATTTTCTATCGCAGGTGTTGATATGTCTGACTTAACTACCGCATTGCTCAATGAAAGTTTTGATATTCCAAGTATCGTGCAGGCCTTGCGTGACGCAAGGCTTACATCGCTTGAGCATAGACATAGACGCAATAAGCCACCAAAACTGCCTTCAAGAAAGTCATTGCAAAACGTGGTGGATGGATTAAGTGCTGCATTATTCCCAAATCGTTTAGGCGCCCCAGGATTAAAAGAAGAAGGTGTCGACTATTTTGTTGGCTTTACCTTAGACACTGCCTTGCGCGAATTGAATACGCAGGTTCAGCTCGAGCTGCGCTATTCCGCAGATACTGAGCATGATAAGACGCCGAGTGTAGAGGCTGCCCTAAATAAAACACGTTCGTTTGCGCAATTTCTACCCAATATACGTCGCTTATTAGACACGGATCTTCACGCCGCTTTTGAAGGTGATCCTGCCGCCCGTAGCTTAGATGAGGTGTTAGTTTGCTACCCCGGTATTTCAGCGATTATTCACTACCGTCTAGCCCATGTGCTACACAAGCTGGGCTTGCCGCTTATCGCTAGAATTATTTCTGAACTGGCACACTCTGCCACTGGCATCGATATCCATCCTGGTGCGGCTATCGGCGAAGGATTTTTTATTGATCATGGCACGGGTGTCGTGATTGGCGAAACAGCCGTGATTGGTCGCCATGTGCGGCTTTATCAGGCAGTCACCTTGGGTGCCAAACGCTTTCCTACCGATGAACATGGGCAACTGATTAAAGGTAGTGAACGGCACCCAGTGCTTGAAGATAATGTGGTGATTTACGCAGGCGCCACTATTTTAGGGCGTATCACCATCGGTGCTGGGTCCGTCATTGGCGGCAATGTCTGGCTCACACGCAGCGTGCCGCCCAATAGCCAGATCACGCAAGCCAAAACACAAGAAGGTGCGACCGTAGACGTTGCACAGTAATGATCAATTTTGAATTTTAACCAGGAGAAATAAATGACTGATATTCATCAAGCACATACCGCATTAGGTGATGTTGCCGCACGTACACTATCGAACGCAACCAAAACTGTTCCAATGATGGGCACCATCACGCCACGCTGGTTAGTGCACTTAATGCAATGGGTGCCAGTAGAAGCCGGTATTTATCGTGTGAATAAGGTAAAAGATCCAAGCGCGATTGAAGTGGATTGTTCAGCAAAAGATGAGCGTGATATTCCAGCGACTTTTGTAGACTATGAAGAGTGGGGCCGTGAGTATGTGTTGAATGCTGTGAACACAGCAGTTGACGTGCATACCCGTGTTTCCGATTTATACAGCAGCCCGCACAATCAAATTAAAGAGCAATTACGCTTAACCATTGAAACGGTGAAAGAGCGTCAAGAAAGCGAGCTCATTAACAACAAAGAGTATGGTTTGTTAAATAACGTTGCCGACACACAAAAAGTAAAGTCGCGTACTGGTTTCCCTACACCAGATGACTTTGATGAATTGCTCTCAAAAGTTTGGAAAGAACCAGCATTCTTCTTAGCGCACCCACAGGCGATTGCTGGATTTGGCCGTGAGTGCACACGTCGTGGCGTGCCTCCACCAACCGTAGCATTGTTTGGCTCACAATTTATCACATGGCGCGGCGTACCGATTATCCCTTGCGATAAATTGAAAGTGACGAATGGTAAAACCAACATTTTATTATTACGCACAGGTGAAAGCCGTCAAGGTGTGGTTGGTTTGTATCAACCAAACCTACCAGGCCAACAAAGCATGGGCTTATCTGTACGCTTTATGGGCATTAACCACAAAGCGATTGCTTCATACTTGGTTTCACTTTATTGCTCACTAGCAGTGCTGACAGATGATGCAATTGCCGTATTGGAAAATGTTGACGTAGGCAACTACTATGACTACAAGTAATGGATATTCATCAGGAATAGGTGACTTATCATCGTTTGAGCCAGAAGCTATTCTGGCCTCTGTGCCCGGTGAGCATCCACGTATGGCTGCCAGCCTAGCTTTGGGTAGACAGGCAAGTGAGACTGGGCACTTTGATGTGGCTGAGTTGAGCCGGATTGTGAATGAGCTGTATGCAGAGGGCTTTCCTGCGGGCTCGCCTTTGGATGGTAAAGAAAGCTTTCCCTCTAATGCTTCACTCAACCCACTAGCCGTGAATGCTGTGGTGCCTAGTGCTAATGTTGCGACTGACCCTGCACAGGCATCGCCATCAGGTTTGTCTGCCATCCCCAGTGTTGCCTCTGGTGTGCAAAATGCTAACCCCACAGATGTGGTGAATACTGGCTATGCTAATCAGCTGCCTGTTAGTGGGGTTGTGGATATCAGCCATTTAATAGGTGGGATTGATGACCCTTATCAGGCAGAACTCAATCAGCTGTTAGGTGATCTGGGAGGTAAGGCCGATATCAATAGCGCAGGCGCTAGTCAAACAAATACTAGCCAAGCCACTGCATTGCCTTATTACTTCTTGCAGGGAGCGTCTCACCCACAGGGTGCTGTGGTGGCAACTCCGGCGCGTAGTGCGCATCCTCCATTTGATGCGCATTTGGTACGTAAAGACTTTCCTATTTTGCGTGAGTTGGTGAATGGGCGTCCTTTGATTTGGTTTGATAACGCGGCTACTACGCAAAAACCACAGGCGGTGATTGATAGAATTTCATATTTCTATACACATGAAAATTCAAATATTCACCGTGCGGCACATGAGTTGGCAGCGCGTGCAACGGATGCGTATGAAGGTGCGCGTGAGACCGTGAGACGATTCATCAATGCGCCGTCAGTGGATAACATCGTTTTCGTGCGCGGGACGACTGAAGCAATTAACTTAGTAGCCAAAACTTGGGGCAAAAAACATATTGGCGAAGGTGACGAAATCCTCATTTCACAACTTGAGCATCACGCTAATATCGTACCTTGGCAGCAATTGTGCCAAGAAACCGGCGCGAAGCTGAAGGTCGCACCCGTCGATGACAGTGGACAAGTATTGTTGAATGAATACCAAAACCTGCTAACTTCACGGGTTAAGTTAGTGTCATTCACCCAAGTGTCGAACGCATTGGGTACGGTGACACCAGCCGCTGAGATGATAAAGATGGCGCATCGTGTCGGTGCCAAAGTGTTGCTGGATGGCGCGCAGTCTGTGTCACACATGCGCACGGATGTACAAGCGCTAGACCCTGACTTTTTTGTATTCTCAGGACATAAAGTATTTGGGCCTACTGGGATTGGTGCATTGTATGGCAAGCCAGAAGTGTTGAATGATATGCCGGCATGGCAAGGCGGCGGTAATATGATTCAAGATGTGACCATTGATAAAACTGTCTATCATGAAGCTCCTGCCAAGTTTGAGGCCGGCACTGGCAATATTGCGGATGCGGTAGGCTTAGGTGCTGCATTAGAGTATGTTGAGCGTATTGGTATTGATAATATCGCACGCTATGAGCATGACTTATTAGTGTATGCCACCGCTGCGATGCAAAAAGTGCCAGGCTTGCATTTTATTGGCACAGCCAAAGAGAAAGCCAGTGTCTTGTCTTTTAAATTGGATGGGTTCAAGAGTGAAGAAGTGGGTGCTGCATTAAATCAGGAAGGCATTGCGGTGCGTTCAGGACACCATTGCGCGCAACCGATTTTACGTCGCTTTGGCGTGGAAACCACGGTGCGACCATCACTTGCTTTTGCTTTTTATAATACGCCAGCTGAAGTAGACGTGATGGTCAATGCTTTATTTCAGTTGACGTCACATCGCACGCCAAGTGGATTGTAATTAAGCCAGTAATTTGTAATTTAGTTGGCTTAATCGTTAAGTCGTTTTAATAACAATTAACCCTGCATATGGTTGATCACATGCAGGGTTAATTTCTTTTAGGGCTATTGAGTCATGTTTGTGTGATGCTTGGCTTTACGTTGTCTAGTGTCTACTAAGCATTAAACGGCCACCAGCCTTTTTGATTAAAAGCAGACTCAATAATAGGCTTTAGTTCATCCTTCTTAATGATATCGAACATTCTTTCTCTAGAAGCATTCGGGGTATATAGCACTTTAATTCCATGTTTAGTGGCATGTTTTTTGACTTTATATGTAATCGAATGATTCACCCACTTTGTCACCAATACAATCACTTTGGTACTTTGTGGAATCACTTTATTGCCGTCACCGCCATTTCTACCTGACCAATGGTGAATATTGCTAACCCCATAATTACCAAGTACCTCTTTAATGCCATCGACTTGGTCGCCGCCTACAATTAATACTGAACTCATGATAAGAGCCTCCTGTTTGATAGCCACACTAAATTTTGTTTAGTGATGCTATTGGGTAGTTAAAGTGTTTATTAGTGACTATTGGCCTGATTTAGTCTTGTGGAAGTCTGATTTTTTCTCTTTTTTCAATCTGTGTCACACGTCCCTCATGTAAGATAATTTCTACTGAACCATAGCCAGAGCCTTGCTTCAGTTCCTCAACAACACGCAGGATATTTTCTGATAAATCGTTACTTTTGCGTGTATAGATGCTGCTAGTTTTATATGAAGCTTGATTGAGTGACATGATTTCTCTTTACGATAAGTAATTGCAATGTCACAAACTCTATCGTGCTTTTGAAATAATTAAAAATAATTAATATTTATATTTTAATAACTAATAGTTATATTTAGAATTGCATGATATTTCTGTTTGATTGATTGTGTACAGTTTTAATCTTTAAGCTAAATGGTATGCATTGATTAAAGCTTACTTAATGTACGAGTCTGTACTAAGAGCGTGGCGTAGAGAGTGAGTCGGCCAAGGTGCTGAAACAAGGTGCCGAAAAGAAAATGGGTTGCAAAGACTCGTTGTAACGACTCTTTTCTTGTTGATGCCTGCCTTGCAAGAAGCGTGAGGTTAAGTTAATATTCAGGTAATGGGGATTTAGCAGCCTCCCCGCTTCAAGACGCAAAGCGTCCAAGGTCTGCTCTATAATCTTGGCTTTGTGCCAACGATAAAAGAGAGCTTATGGACGTTACCAATAAAAATTCACCATCAATTTCCACAACCCCGGCACCAGTTTCTTTCGCTCAAGCATTTGCATACTGGCTAAAGTTAGGTTTTATTAGCTTTGGCGGCCCTGCTGGTCAAATCTCTATCATGCATCACGACTTGGTCGAAAAGAAGCGCTGGATATCCGAGACGCGATTCTTACACGCACTAAACTATTGTATGGTGTTGCCAGGCCCAGAGGCGCAACAGTTGGCAACCTATATTGGCTGGTTAATGCACCGCACTTGGGGTGGTATTGTTGCTGGCGTATTGTTTGTGTTGCCCTCATTCTTTATCCTGACTGCGCTCGCATGGATATATATGGCTTATGGGTCGTTACCGGCGGTCGCGGGTGCACTGTATGGAATTAAACCTGCCGTTGTTGCCATCGTTCTACTTGCCGCCTATCGTATCGGGTCAAGAGCATTAAAAAATCAGGTGATGTGGGCGATTGCTGCATTAGCCTTTATTGCTATTTTTGTATTAAACCTGCCATTCCCACTTATTGTGGCGGTCGCTGCTTTGATAGGCCATGTTGGTGGACGCATGATTCCGCAATACTTCAAAGTCGGTGGTGGGCATGGCGCATCTAAAAAAGATTATGGCGCAGCCCTCATTGACGACGATACGCCAACACCAGAGCATGCAAAATTCAGCTTAGCAAAAATGGCACGTATTGCAGGTGTTGGCATTGGCATTTGGCTGATGGTCATGTCGGTATTGATTGGGCTTTATGGGTGGGATGCTGCGTTTACCCAAATGGCTTGGTTTTTTACTAAAGCAGCATTGCTGACATTTGGCGGGGCTTATGCGGTGTTGCCATATGTGTATCAGGGCGCTGTGGAGCACTATCACTGGCTTACCCCAACTCAAATGATTGATGGGCTTGCATTGGGTGAAACAACACCTGGACCGCTGATTATGGTGGTGACTTTTGTGGGCTTTGTTGGGGGCTGGGTTTCTCAGGTGTTTGGGCCTGATGCCATTTCTGCATCCGCTGTTGTGGCAGCATCTATCGTCACGTTTTTTACATTCCTGCCAAGTTTTATCTTTATTTTCATGGGCGCACCATTTATTGAAACTACGCATGGCAATTTAAAGTTCACTGCACCATTGAGCGCGATTACGGCAGCAGTGGTAGGGGTGATTCTAAATTTAGCATTGTTCTTTGCATATCATGTATTTTGGTCCACTGGGTTAGCCGGCACAATCGATTGGTTTTCTATTGTGCTGACTGGGTTGGCGATGCTTGCTGTATTCCGCTTAAAAATGAATGTTATTTCCGTGATATTGGCATGCGGCGCTTTGGGGATGTTATTTAAATTATTTGTCTAAATATATGAAGGAAAAACAGTGTCCACACGTAGAGAATTTTTACAAAATAGTGCCGCTATTGTTGGTGGTCTAGCATTGGCGAGCAATGTTGCACAAGCCCGAGATAACATCCGAGTTGCGCCTTATCAAGACAAGCTTACAGATAGCTCAGGTAAATATGTGTTATCACCTTTACCCTATGCTTATGATGCGTTAGAGCCTGTGATTGATGCCCGTACGGTGGAGTTGCATTATCACTTTCATCACAAGCCAGCAGTTGCAACTGCGAACAAGGCAGAAGATGGATTAGCATTAGCCCGTGAGAGTGGTGATTTTTCTTTGGTAAAACATTATGAGAAAGAGTTGGCATTTGCTCTGTCTAGCCACATTTTACATACGATTTACTGGACCAATCTATCCGCTAAGGGCGGTAGCCCAACAGGTGAACTACTGAAGGCTATCGAAGATAACTTCAAGTCTTTTGATAAGTTCAAGGCGCAGATGTCAGCCGCAACGATCAGTGTTGAAGGCGCTGGTTGGGGTATATTGGGCTACCTGCCAGCAAGCGGAAAGTTGATGATATTGCAATGCGAAAACCACCAAAAACTGACTGCTTGGGGCGTAGTCCCCATTTTAGTACTGGATGTATGGGAGCATGCCTATTACCTCAAGTATCAGAATCGTCGGGCTGAATATATAAACAGCTTATTCAGCATTATTAATTGGGGAAATGTTACAGCCAGATTTGATGCAGCCATACGTTAGGAGTTAAGTGATGAAATGGGTTACACGTGAACGTCCAAAAATTGACCGTATTGCTTGCCCTTGGCTGATAGCAAAGTTCATAGACAAAGCACCTGAGTTTTTATATGTACCTAGCAGCGATGTGCTTAAAGTTGCAGAAGTAACAGGAGCGACTCCTTATGACATCCCCAATGTTGAGTTTTCCCATGTTGGTGAACTTTGCAGCTTTGATGCCTTCCTCAAGAAGTACAATCTGAATGACCCTGCATTGCTACAACTTGCAGCGATTGTACGAGGGGCTGACACTTCTAATCTTGACCTTACACCTCAATCAGCAGGGTTGTATGCAATTTCTCTAGGTTTATCGAAAAGCTACTCGGATGACCATGAGATGCTTAAGTATGGGATGGTTATGTATGATGCTTTGTATGCGTGGTGTAAAGATTGTCAACAAGAGTCTCACAATTGGCCACCGACCAGTTAGACTTGATTATTATCATTGCAAGGTAGGCTATGTATGTCTTGGATTGTTACTAATACTTACTAACGGCTGGTGTCGTTGTTCTCGTGTCAGAGGTAGCAAAACGTAGTGACAAGCTTGGAGGATTTGTAGCAGCGCTGCCACTAGTCACGACTCTAACGCTCATCTGGTTGTTTGTTGAGCAACAGCCGCAGGAAAAGATTGCTAATCATGCTTGGTATCAGAATTTACATAAAAAACATCACCTGCCAACTACAATAAACGTTTGCTTAAGCACAAATGACACATTTCTTTCATATTTCTAACATATCACTTTAATATTTTGAAACTAAACTGATGACAAGTTAAATGTATTAAGTAAAGCGAGGTGTGTCATGAGTAGACTGTTGTGGAATATGCTGATTGAGTGCTTAAACTGGGGCTTAGTGGCTATATTGATAGGGTTCTATATCACTGGCATTTTTGCTTAGCGGTCACTGTCTATCAGCGTGACTGATTGTTTTGTTGGATAACCCGATTATTTTGATGTTTTTGTATTTTCACAGCTGTTAGCAAGCCATTTTCCATTCACATTGGCTTGCTCATTCACTGGGGTGTTCTGGATAGACCCGCTAAAATGCGTCACGCCAGAAAAGGTTTCGGCATTTGTAAAACTTCCTTCTGCAGTGCCATTGCCATTTAGTTCGGTGTTCGCACATGTAAATGCCATATGATAGTAATTACCATTCTGTGTCACTTTCTTAACGGAGCATCCAGCCTGATTTTGAACAGCGCCAGGTAGTATTTTTTGTTGAGCCATCTCTTGAGTAATGCAGGTTGTGGATTTTGCCGCACCATTGTTAATTTCCGGCACATCGAAGCCATACTCTTTGGCTAACGCATTTAAGCTATTCATTTGCTCTGCTGGAATCTGTGACGCAAAATTTAAAAGGTCAGAGGTCGTGGTGACTTCCCATAGCCCTGGTTTGATTGAAATGTCTGCGGCGTTTACATGGGCTGCAAAAGACATAGAGGTTAAACTAAGTACAAATAAACAACGACGCATTTAATATCCTATATAAGCAAGTTTTACTATCAGTAAGTTTTACAGTACTGAGAAAGCTTTATCACTACTTAGTTCAGCGTGCCTATCAATCATCTGATTGTATTTGCGCAAGGTGACACAACCAACCTATTAATTTCGGTTCAACTTTTCGATGGCTTGGAAAGGTTATTGCCATGAAGGTGCTGCCATGAGGGCGAGTGGGTATTAGCGTGTGAGGCATTCTTTCAGTCGCGCCTCAAACGCATCAATCGGCAGAGGTCTACCAAATAAGTAGCCTTGATAGCAATAGCAGCCATTATCCAATAGAAGTTGCCTTTGCTCCTCTGTCTCCACCCCTTCGGCGATGACATTCAGGTTTAAGGTATGCGTCATTGCAATAATGGTGCGCACAATCGCTTGGTCGCTTATATTGTTGGTAATTTCATGCACAAAAGACTGGTCAATTTTTAATTGATCAATCGGCAGGCGCTTCAAGTATTGTAAAGATGAATAGCCAGTTCCAAAGTCATCTAAGGAAAACTTGATACCAATCTTTTGCAGAGCATGCATGGTGGCAATCGTTTTATCCAACTCATTCACCAGCATACTTTCGGTGAGTTCTAATTTCAGTAACATAGGGTCGATAGCATTTTTCTTCACAGCCGAGGCTACCTGCGCGACAAAGTTATCTTGCAGAAACTGTTGGGCACTGACATTGACTGATAGCGTTAAATGCTTAGTTTTCGCTGATTTCTTCCATACTTTCAGCTGGGCACAAGCGCTATCTAACACCCATTTTCCTATAGGAACGATCAGCCCAGTTTCTTCTGCGATTGGTATAAATTCATAAGGCGATACCATGCCTCGCTTTGGGTGTTGCCAGCGGATTAAGACCTCTGCACCCAAGGGTGTGCCAGCAGTATCAACCTGAATCTGGTAATACAATACGAACTGCTTAGCGGTGATCGCCTGATTAAGTTCGCGTTCAAGCGTGACATAAGCCGTAAGCCTTTCCTGCATTTGCGGGTCATAGAAGCAGATGCTGTTGTTACCATTGCGCTTCGCTTGGTTGATTGCGATATCTACTTGTTTTAGCAACTCTTCCGTATCTTTATCCAACTCGTTGAATAAGCAGATTCCCACACTTATCGAGTTTTGGTACGAGTGTGTTTGTAGCTGAAACGGCAGGTTAAGCTTTTGTTGAATTTTTCTAACAATACGCTCAACCTGTGCCGCGGATTCAACAGCCTTAGTGCTTAGATTTTCCAGCACCACAATAAACTCATCGCTCCCAATACGGGATACTGTGTCACCTTCACGGATGCAGGATATTAATCTTTTAGACACCTCTTGCAACAATACATCGCCTACTTTATGCCCCAGTGTGTCGTTGATTGATTTGAAGTTATCAAGGTCAATAAAAAGTAGCGCTCCATGCTGGCCGCTGCGGTTGCTGGCACTTAATGCATGTTTCAGTCTATCAATCAATAAGCGTCTGTTTGGTAGGTTCGTTAGTACATCATAGTTTGCAAGATGATGAATCACTTCCTGAGATTTTGTTTGTTCGGTGATATCCATACCCACAGATAAAAGAATAGCTTCACCTTTGATGTCATCCTGAAGGCAGGTATGTCCCCAAGATATATTTCGCGATGTTTGGTCTGATGCAATTAATACGGTTTTATGGGCGTAACTATATAGCTTGCTGCTTGCAACCTCGGTTAATTTACCTTTTAGTGCTGAAAACTCACTTTTCGGTAAATCACTGTACATGAGGTCGCCTGTATTTTTCCCTGTCAGCGTCACTCCAAACTGGTTAATTGATAAAATACGTCCATCTATGCTGGTTGTGGCAATAATGGCTTCAGCTTGATTCAGTAGCTTAGTAGCAAAGTCTTTTTCCTTTGAAACTTCGTTAAAAAGATTGTTCAGTGAAAGGTTCTTTTCAATAACTTCGTGTTCTAGTGATTCGAGCTTATAAGATAAATCGATAGCAGACTGATCCAGTATGTCGACTTCATCTTTTAAGCGGTGAGGGTGTAGTTTTATGTTGGAGCGTAACGCTTGAAATGCTCCTTGCCCTAAGAGCGGAATGGAGGATGCAATTCTGCGCAAGCGTTTTAGTGGAATGCTCAGCAGCACATAAAGTAATGCGAGTATCAGCACCGCCGCAACCATTGCGAATATCATCACCTGTTTGCTGTTCTTTTCTACCACCGCCAAATCATCTGCAATATTCTCGATTACAATCAATTGCATGTTGCCAGTCCAATGTGGAGTATCAAGCTTAACTAAACTGATTTCATATACATTGTCTGCGTCAGAGTAACGTACAGGTTTTTTCGATAGCGCTGAGAATGAGTAAACGTTTGCAACCTGTGTAATGAGTGGAATCAAAAGCTCTGGGCTGGACGCTGCCGCAACACGCATTCCCCATAGGGGATTTTGAATGTTGCTTGAGTCCGATGCAAAAACAATCGCCAAATCGGCATTAGATGTTTTTTTAAATGATAAAACAGCATCCGCCAGCGATGCCCCAATTGAAAATGCGCCGGCAACTTCACCTTTTTGCAATATTGGGGCAAATGCATAAATGCTGCACGTATCGGCACATTCAATTAATCCATTTGAAACTTCTTTATTTAAAATGGTTTCCCAGTTTTTTTTCCATGATTCCGATTGCCATGATCCTTGATGCGAGGATAAGTTGTTATGTACTTCGTCACCCCATGTAGCTATCACATGGCCATCAGGCGCATAGAGCTTGGCGTTATCAACGCCCATGTCTATTTGGAAACTTGACCAGAAACTTTCAAAATAACGGTAAAAAGCTGGGCTGTCATATTTCATGAGCCCATGATTCATATTGATAAAAGTTGGTAGCGTGGCAGCCAACTGCCGAACCCGCTCAACATTCATGCTAATTAAGCCATTAATTTGCTTAGCATGCTTGATTTGCGCTTCTTTTCGAGTCTGCTCAAATTGAAGTAGGAGTTGGTGTTGAAAGTAATATGAGCTGGCAATACTAAGGATTGCAGAAACGCTAAACAGAATAAGCAGTAGTTTCCAGCGTAAACTGAGAAAGCGCATATGATGAGTCACTTGAGTCTGCACAGTATATCAAAACCGCCAAGAACCCATCAACATCAGCATATCCCACTTACGTTCCATGGCGCGTGGATTTGTGTTGTCCAGCGTTGATAGCCATCCCGTTCCATCAATGTGATGCCACTCTCCCCTCACCATAAACGTAGGTGTTACATCATAACGTAGGCCAAGCATCCAGTCTTTTGCAAAGAACGTATGTGCAGGCAAGCCTGTTGCGGCCGAGAGCTTTTTACCATCGCGATCACTTTTGTTATTAAAGCTAGCATCATAGCGGGCCACTGCTTGCAAAGAAGGAGTCAGTTGATAACTACCCTGAACATAATACCCCTCAATCACATTGCTAAAGTTTGGTGCAAAATTTCTTGTAATGGATGACTTCATTTGTGAATACTCTGCTGTCAGCTCCCATTTTTCATTACTGTACTGTGCAGAAATAATTTTTGGATCTAAGTGCTCAAACAAATTTGGGTCAGCCTCATGCGACCTTGCGTTATATTTAAGATCTAAATTCGCAGCACTAAAGGCCAGTCGTAAGCGGTCATCCGGTGTAATGTACATGATACGTATTAAGCGAGAAGGTTTGTCAGACTCCATCTTTCCCGGTTCGTCTTTTCTGAGAAATGTCGCCTCACTACCTCTATCTACGTTGGCATTACCTACTACCATATCAATATTGATGGCGCCTAAACTGCCCTCGCGATTAAGATAGATGCCCACCCCATCAGATGAAAGTGCAAGGCTACGTGCTTTATCAAAGTAAATAGATTGAGGCAATATAATGCTAGGGCGTGTAAATGCAACGTCACGCGTAGGCGTATAAAGACCAAACGGATTCTTGACGCGTCCTAACCTGACGCCGAACTGAGTGGTTTCACTCGCATATGCTGTGTAATCCACTAAAGCGTAATCCAGTAATAAACCTTTTTCGTTGACATTCCCTGCGTCTAATTGAATGACCTGTGAAGAAAACTGCAAATCGGGTCTGGGTCTATATGAAGCGTTGATGCCGATTTCACGGAAGTTGAAACTGATGCTATTAGAGCTATCTCCATAAAAATTATTATCTGTCGTGGACACGATGCCTTGGGTCGCAAAACCGTGAATTTGTACTTTGCCGTTATCAAACTCTAAGGCTCGTAGAGGGGCTGAGCATATGGCGCCTAATATAAGCACTATCCAAATAGCGTAGATTCGTAACATATCAGCGCACCTCAACCATACGTATTTTGATACCATCAATTTTAGCCTTTGGTAGGTAGCCAATCGCCCCTGGGGTGTTGGCAATATTGGTCATCATTTGATCTATATTGGCCACTTCGCGAGGCGCTTGTCCAGTGCCGGAATAAACCTGACGGTCCCAAGCAGAACGGAGTTTATAGGGAAAGGTCTCTAAAATTTCTTTTGCAAAAATGAGGTGGTGTGCGCTTCTGTCAGGTAGTACAAACACAACAACTGGGCTGCCATCAGGCCATTGTCTTGCTTTCATGCTGAATATTTGACGGGAAAAACTGCGTGAGATATGGTTGTCTGCAATATTCTGATTAACAGCTAAAACGATATCCTCGTCACTTGCCGCAACGCTACCGTTAATCAATAACAAAATAGATAAGATAGGAGCTTTATTAAAGATCATTGCTGATTTTAAGCGCGCATATGATGCTTCTAGCTCTTAACTAACACTAGGGTTTTGATTTTGATAAACATAATCGAAATTAACCTTGTTATTATTTTGCAAGTCTTCTATAAGTTTAATATATCCGATACTGATATATTTTGTCTATCAATATCATGACAATTCATGTCGGGAAATTGAGATAATGATGATATCTAATCATTAGTATGAGTAAAAACCTATAGCAACACAGTCCACTATAACTGATTATTTTCACTAAATACTACATTGTTTCGAGAGGACTCTTTAGCTTGATACATGGCCCCGTCAGCTATTTTAATGAGTGCCTCTTTGCTCGTATTGTTTTCCCCTGAAAATAATACAACACCTATGCTGGCTGTGCAGTGATGCACTGCGATGGTTTCCTTGTTTTCATCATTGATTACTTTGATGTAATAAGGCTCAGATAAGCTTGAACGAATTTTTTCAGCAACTATTGCTGCTTGAGATTTTGCTTTTACTTGGTTTGAACTGATTTTTGTAATAATCGCGACAAACTCATCGCCTCCCATGCGAGCCACCGTGTCCATTTCACGCACGCAATTTTTTAAACGATTGGATACTTCAATCAATAATTGGTCGCCGGCTTCATGTCCCAGCGTATCATTCAGCGGTTTAAAGTTATCTAAATCTAAGTAAATCAATGCGCTGTATAGATGGCTACGCTTACTTGCCATCAGTATTTGGTCCATACGGTCTAGTAATAGTCTGCGATTGGGTAGGTCCGTTAGCATGTCATGTAGCGCAAGCTGTTGAATTTTTTCTTCCATTTTCTTACGTTCTGTAATGTCAATGAACGTGGCAATAGCACCTACCATCACTCCTTCTTCAAAAATAGGACGAGACCAATATTCAACGCTGATGGCTTGGCCATCCTTACGCCAAAATACTTCATCAGCACAATGAATCTCTATATTATTTTTATAAGCAGAATAAACCTTACACGTATCAGCTGGGTAGTCACTGCCATCAATGTGCGAATGGTGAATCAGTGTGTGTATGTGCTTGCCGATAATTTCATCGGCATGCTGAAAGCCAAGGATTGTCAGGAACGAGTTGTTCACAAACGTGCAATTTCCGTCAACATCAACGCCGTAGGCGCCTTCTGCCATTGACTGTAGTAGGTTGTTTAGCTGCTCATTTGATTTTTTAAGTGCTGACTGTACTTGTTTCTTTTCTGTAATGTCTACTTTTAGCGCGACGTAATGAGTTGTCTTGCCACTATCATCAAGCACTGGTGAGATGTAAGCTTCTTCGTAATAAATTTCACCATTTTTACGTTTGTTAATAAACTCACCAGTCCAGTTTTGGCCTAGCGCCAGTTTAGACCACATGTCATCATAAACTGATTTATCGGTGAGCCCTGATTGTAAAATTCTAGGGTTCTTCCCAATCACTTCATCTGGGTTGTAACCAGCCTCTTTTGTAAAGGTTGGGTTTACATATTCGATTTTAGACTCAAGATTGGTAATCGCAACAGAGGTAGGGCTTTGCTCAATGGCTGTGGATAATAGGCGTAGTTTAAGTTCATTATTCTTGCGCGCCGTAATGTCATGAGCAATTCCAAAGATGCCAATTAGGTGACCATTGCTATCAATCAAAGGTGCTTTTTTTGTTTCAAACAGGCCATGGTAACCTCCGTCAGCAAAGGTAAGCCATTCTTCATTGACGGTAGTTTTGCCAGCTATCATGGCTTTACGGTCATGATCTCGGAAAAAATCAGCGAGATCCTTATCAACAAAGTCATAATCAGTTTTGCCGATAATATTGGCTTCTGTCGTACCAAAAAAGCGCTCAACCATGGTGTTGCAAGAAATATACACACCGTTTATATCTTTTAGCCAGATGAGGTCTGGAATAGTCTTTAATAAAATTGATAAGTGAGCTTCTCTTTTCTCCAGAGCTTCCAATAGGTTGTTAAAGCTCTCAATCAGTTCGCCAATTTCATTGTGCGTTTCAATCGGTAATGGTTTGTGCGAGCCGCCTGATTTTGATAGTGCAGTTAATTTTTTCACTGTGGCGAACATTGGTGCAAGTTCACGCCTTAACATCCACCAAGTTAAACCTGCCGCAATAAAGGTAATGAAAGTTGCAATCAAAAAGATATGCACTTTTAGTTTTCTAATGGCAGAAAAAGCTTCATGCGTAGGTAATCCGGCAACAATGAACCAATCAGAGATGGGTACTCTTTTCGATGTGATCAGTACTTCCACACCTAATGGGTTAATTGAGATATCGGTTTCATCAAAGCCTGCTACATGTCGATCAGTCAGTGCATTAGCGCCATGTTGGGGTAGTGGCTGCATAATACGGCGCTTATCGGTACCTGTAATCACCAATCTGTTTTTAGCATCTTCCAGCAGTAAGTATCCAGATTTGCCATAATTGTTTTGGAAAATCTTATCTAAGAAATTTGGCTTTCCTAGTGTGGTCACGCCAAGAATAGCGCCTATTGTTTTACCGTCTTTGTTTTTAATCGGGACCACGACATTAAATAGTGGCTCTTTGATTACAGTGCCAATCACAGGTTTGGATATGCTGGACTCTCCTCTTTTCAGAGCAGCTACAACAAACGCTCTCTTAATGTAGCTAACGCCAATTCTATCAACTGACAAAGGGACTGAGGCAATAGCGATACCATTTGCATCAAGGATGAATGCGCCAGCATTGAAGTTGCTTTCAATTGCTACCTGGTTTTCTAATAATGTTTGAAGTTCGGTTTGGTTGCTTAGTGATTTTTGAGCGGCTATTTCAGCAATTTTATTTAAAAGTGCTACGCGACTACTCAATTCTTCGTTAATCTGGCTTGCTAATAAAGACGCAACAGACGACTGCTGATAACCCAGCTCTTTTTCCAAATCTTCATATAGTTTTTGTATATTTAGAAACGAAAGTAGCCATATGCCAATCACAAAAATTGTGATGGTAAATAATGTGACCCTAGTCTTAATAGAGCGAAGGTGAAGAATGCTAAGGCTGGACATGATGAGTTTTTTTATTTTACTTCTTTAGCCATACTACACCTATCAAATATGAATCTAAAGAACAAATCAACCTAAATCCTATAAATAATAGGGGTTTAATTGATATGTGTTCGTAAATTGGCTTTATGTGACTTAAATGTGACATTTTTGTGAATTTTATTTTGATTTTTCTGAGTTGGTGTTAGCGCCAATCTAGCTATCCATCACTTACATTAAGACAAATCTATTTAATAGGGGGCTTGACATAGTTAGCCAGCTAATTATAATGTTCCTAATTATGCTAGAACTTAAAGATTTACCCACGACAGGCGTGCTCCATAAATTTGCTGAACGATATCCCGATGCGGATATCACAGCAGTGTCGAGCTTTTTGCATTTGCTGCGCGTTGCAACCGACTTGTCCATCGCATTGGATACTTGTTTAAGTAAGCATGGTTTGTTGCAGGGGCGCTGGTGGGTGCTTATTTTGCTGATGCGTGAGGATTCTTACACCTCAACACCATCGGTGCTTGCAAATAAAGCTGGTGTCACGCGCGCCACGATGACGGGCTTAATCGATGGTTTAGAGCAAGGCGGTTTGGTCGAGCGTGTATTTACAAAAAGTGATAGGCGCAGTGTGTTGATTCACCTCACTGACGCAGGACAAGCCAAGCTGGATGCTGTGATGCCAGATTACTACCAAAGATTGAGGCTGTGTATGAAAGGTCTCAATGAAGCGCAACGCATCCAATTAGAACAGATGTTAGATTTAATTAATCTAGGCATCCCAGAATTAACCAAGCAAAAGTAATTTATTTGATAATCAGGAGTCATCATGAGCAATATTCAGCAACAAATCAGTGAAATCAATCAAAATTTCGACCATGCATTTAATACCAAAAACTCAGCAGCTATTAGTGCCTTATACGACGCAAGTGCAGTGGTGATGCCAGCGCCAGCAGGTGAGCCGGTGGTGGGTGCTGCGGCAGTTCAATCATTTTTCCAAGGGCTTATTGATGCTGGGGTGATTGAGCATCAGCTAACCTTGCTTGATGCCGTTGAAGATGGCAATCTCGCTTACCAGCGTGGTAAGTGGGCAGGTGCGATGCTTAATGAGCAAGGCGAAAAACAAACCTTTGGTGGTAACGTGCATTTGGTTTATCGCAAACAAACTGAGGGTGGCTGGAAAGCAGTCACGCATATTTGGAACTAAGCAGTTCGCGGAAGTAAACGATTAAGCCATCGAAAATATAAGGCGTAGAAAATATATGGAAAATAGTACAAAAAACACCATTAGTGCATTTGTTGCGCTGATCGTACTCACCATTATTTGGGGCTACAACTGGGTAGTGATGAAAAGTGCCCTGCAATATGCAGGCCCATTTCAATTTGCTGCCTTACGCGTCTTTTTAGGTGCAATTGTATTATTTGTTGTGATCTATGCCACCAAACGACCCTTGGGTCTTAAAGAGTTTCCTACCATGCTGGTATTGGGTTTGTTGCAGACGGTTGGCTTTACAGGCTTATTGGTTTGGGCATTGGTAGAGGGTGGCGCGGGTAAAACTGCCGTACTTACTTACACTATGCCATTTTGGGTGATGCTGTTTGCTTGGCCGATGCTGGGCGAGAAAGTGCAAGGCTGGCAGTGGCTAGCAGTGATCTCTGCTGTGTTCGGCATGCTGCTGATCTTTGACCCTTTGCATATCAAAGCAGATGGCTTCAGTATGTTCTTGGCAATCGTCTCAGGTGTGTCTTGGGCGCTGTCTGCCATTATTTCTAAAAAACTACATCGACGTAGCCCGCATCTGGATTTATTAAATCTGACGGCTTGGCCTATGTTGCTAGGTTCTATTCCGATGGTTGTTGTTGCGTTTATCGTACCTGCTACCCCCATTCAATGGACAGGCTACTTTATCGGCGCTGTATTGTTTAATGTGTTTTTGAGTGGTGCATTGGCTTGGTTATTATGGCTGTATGCCTTGCAGATATTACCTGCTGGTGTGGCCAGCATGGCGTCCATGCTGGCACCAGTGATTGGTGTGCTGGCGGCGTGGGTGCAGTTAAATGAAGTGCCCAATCGTATGGAGTTGATTGGCATGGTATTAATCGCATTATCGTTAGTGATTATTTCTTTTGTCAGCATTAAAAAACACGCCCCTGTTGATCCCGCAATTGGGCAAGAGTAGGGTTGAGTGAATAGAATCTAGGGGTTTAGCACATACAAGCTGTTGACCTTCACTTTTCCCTCATCTAAAAGCCTGTAATTTGGGTAAACGCATGTGATAAAATCTGTCTTATTTAGTTGGAAATTAGGATCTAAACATGGCAGGTCACAGTAAGTGGGCAAATATTCAACACCGCAAAGGTCGCCAAGACGCAAAACGCGGTAAGATTTTTACTAAAATCATCAAAGAAATCACGGTATCAGCACGTCTAGGTGGCGGTGATCCTAATATGAACCCACGGCTACGTGCGGCCGTTGCCTTGGCAAAAGAAGAAAACATGCCATCGGATAACATTACACGTGCGATTAAAAAAGGGACGGGTGAGTTAGAGGGCGTTAGCTACGAAGAAATCCGCTACGAAGGTTACGGTATCAATGGTGCCGCCATCATTATCGATTGCTTAACTGATAATAAACAACGCGCGGTGATGGATGTGCGTCATGCTTTGAGCAAACACGGCGGTAATTTAGGTACCGATGGTTCTGTTGCTTTTATGTTTAAGCACTGCGGCAGCTTGGTGTATGAGCCAGGCACCTCCGAAGATAAGGTGATGGAAGTCGCACTGGAAGCTGGCGCTGAAGATGTGGTAACTAACGATGATGGCAGTATTGAGGTGATTACACCACCAGCTGATTTTGTGGCCATTAAAGAAGCACTTGAGGCCGCGGGTCTCAAGGCGGTGATGGGTGAAGTGACAATGAAACCTGATGCTGAAGTTGTCTTTACCGGTGACGATGCGGTAAAAATGCAGAAAATTCTGGATGCACTGGAAGACTTAGATGATGTGCAAGATGTTTACACATCTGCTGTGATTGAAGAATAAATCTGCATGACTAAAACAACTGGTGGCAGGCTTTGAGCGTTACCCGAATTCTCGGTATCGACCCAGGCTTGCGCCTGACAGGCTTTGGCGTGATTGAAAAAGTAGGTGAGAAAATCACTTACATTGCCAGCGGCACCATCAAAACCGCCAGTGCTAAAAAAAGCAAGGTAGAGGGTGACCCAGAACGTGAAGAGTTGCCAGCACGGCTTAAAATCATCTTAGACGGATTGTTCGAAGTTATCGATACTTATCAGCCTAATCAGGTGGCGATTGAAAAAGTGTTTGTGAACGTTAATCCGCAATCTACTTTGTTGCTTGGGCAGGCACGTGGTGCTGCCATTAGTGCTGCGGTGATTCGCAATTTAAGCGTTGCCGAATACACTGCGCTACAAGTGAAGCAGGCGGTTGTTGGTAATGGTCATGCGCAAAAAGAGCAAGTGCAAGAGATGGTGAAGCGCTTACTCAAGTTGCCCGCTGCACCAAAGCCTGACTCTGCTGATGCGCTTGCTTGTGCAATTTGCCACGCGCATGGCGGTCAGGGCTTGGGTTTGATGGCTACTGCCGGTTTCCGTGTACGAGGCGGTCGGTTGGTTGGGTGAGCACACTGGCATTACGGCCATTTTCAGCGACATTTACTAACGCTCCTTTCTCTGTTGTTCGATAAACAACAACTTCTCTTTCTCCCGAGCCGCTTAATTTTTTGGCTTAGCATGTTTAGTGATATGGTCGCTTGCCGTTAATATGGTTTGTCTCTGGATTAAAATGTCAGTCATCATTTCCAGAGATTAAATCTGCACTTGCTGAGATGTTCAGCCATGCGTTATTGTTTGTTATTATTTAGTTACGGAATGCCCTATGATTGGTCGATTAAGCGGTACCTTGTTAGAAAAAACACCACCTTTGGTTTTAATTGATTGCAATGGCGTGGGGTATGAGTGCGAAGTGCCCATGAGCACTTTTTACAATTTGCCAGCGATTGGTGAAAAAGTGGTCATGCTTACCCACTTTGTGGTGCGGGAAGATGCCCAGTTATTATATGGTTTTGGCACCACTCAAGAACGTGCCACATTTAGGCAGTTACTCAAAGTCAATGGAATTGGCGCTAAGTCTGCACTGTCTATTTTAAGCGGGCTGTCGATTGATGACTTGGTGCAAGCTGTGGCGCTACAAGAGCCAAGTATGCTGACACGCGTACCGGGCGTTGGTAAAAAAACAGCTGAGCGCTTGTTGTTAGAGTTAAAAGACAAGTTTACGATTGATGGTGTAGCCGCCATGAGTGAGCATCAACCGAAATCTGCTACTAGCGATGTGCTTAATGCTTTGTTGGCACTTGGCTATAACGAGCGCGAGGCAGTTGCTGCAGTGAAATTGTTGGATAAAGAAGTGAGTGTGACGGATGGGATTAAACAAGCATTAAAGTTACTTTCAAAGTAGTATGCGTGATGATGCAGGGGCGTGCTGTTCAAGTGCAAATATTGACTAGTGGATACTTGCCAAAATGCCCACTATATTTTTTGAGTATCCAACATGATTAATACAAACCAAATAGCCCGTATCACGTTGATATCGCTACTCATCGTAGGGTGTGCCTTCGTGCTTTATCCGTTTATGCCCGCGATGCTGTTTGCTGCGGTGATCTGTGTGTTTACTTGGCCGTTATACCAACATATATGGCGTTTATTAAGTAAGCGAGATACGCTTGCAGCTGTCACCATGACATTGTTACTGTTATTCGCACTCATCTTGCCAATGGCTTATTTGGCCGTAAACTTGGCGGACTCAGCCACGGTATTGCTTGATGAAGCACAATCAGCTTTACAGAGTTTGCAACCTACGGCACCAGATTGGCTAAAAAGTCTGCCAATCATCGGAGAGCAATTGGCTCAATCTTGGCAACGTGCCCTTGTTAGCCATGAAGAACTCATGCGCTTGCTAGATCACTATTCAGAACCAATCCGAGCATTTTTATTGCAAGCAGTGCAATTGTTCATGGGCGGATTTTTGCAATTGATACTCGTCGTGTTTATTGCTTTCTTTTTTTATAGAGATGGTGCGTATCTAGCCAATATCATCACAGCGATTGTACGTAGACTGGGCGGTGATTTCGGGCAAGAAATGTTAGCTTTGTCGTGCAGTACAGTAAAAGGCGTGATGCTGGGGGTTTTTGGTACGGCGCTGGCACAAGCCAGTGTTGCATTATTTGGGTTTTGGCTGGCGGGTGCGCCGATGCCGATGTTGTTGGCACTAGCTACCTTTTTCTTATCAGTGATTCCAGTCGGGCCGCCGTTAGTATGGGGTGGTGCTTCACTATGGCTGTTTAATCATGGTGATCAAGGGTGGGCAATCTTTTTACTGATTTATGGCCTACTTGTGATTAGCACCGTGGATAATATTATTAAGCCAATTTTAATTAGTCACACATCACGTTTGCCACTACTGCTTGTTGTATTGGGCGTATTGGGCGGAGTGCTGATGTTTGGTTTTATCGGCATTTTTTTAGGGCCAACATTATTAGCGGTTGGTTTAACACTCGTTTCACACTGGATAGCGTTGCAAAATAAGAGAGCAGATGAAGTAGTATGATAGAAACTGATCGTTTAATCGCCCCGGATGTTGTCAGCCCGCAGGAGGAAGCGCTAGAGCGCGCACTTCGCCCCAAGGTGCTGGATGAGTATATCGGGCAAGAAAAAGCGCGAGCGCAACTAGAAATATTTATCAATGCAGCACGTGGACGTAGCGAAGCGCTGGATCATGTATTGCTGTTCGGACCTCCAGGTTTAGGCAAAACAACACTGGCACATATTATTGCCAAAGAAATGGGCGTTAATATGCGTCAAACCTCTGGCCCTGTGCTGGAGCGTGCGGGTGACTTGGCTGCGCTGCTTACCAACCTAGAGCCAAACGATGTGCTGTTCATTGATGAAATACACAGGCTATCCCCGGTGGTAGAGGAGATTTTATATCCGGCAATGGAAGACTACCGCCTTGATATCATGATAGGCGAAGGCCCTGCTGCACGTAGCGTCAGATTAGATTTACCACCATTTACCTTGGTAGGTGCAACCACACGCGCCGGTATGCTCACCA
Organism: Methylotenera sp. L2L1; assembly: GCF_000744605.1. Lineage (NCBI taxonomy): Bacteria > Pseudomonadati > Pseudomonadota > Betaproteobacteria > Nitrosomonadales > Methylophilaceae > Methylotenera > Methylotenera sp. L2L1. Next base: position 560,724 of record NZ_JQMG01000001.1, on the reverse strand, counting down.
ATCCGCTGCGTGACCGCTTTGGCATCGTGTCGAGATTAGAGTTTTATACTTCTGAAGAGTTGGGTCGTATCGTACAGCGTTCCGCAGGCTTGCTTGATGTGGAAATGGTTGATACAGGCGCACTGGAAATTGCGAGACGCTCACGTGGTACGCCACGTATTGCTAACCGCTTATTGCGTCGTGTACGCGATTACGCTCAAGTCAAAGCGGATGGTAAAGTCAGTGCCAGTATTGCAGATGCTGCACTTCAAATGCTGGATGTCGATAAACTTGGCTTTGATGTAATGGATAGAAAATTACTGCTAGCCGTACTGGAGAAATTTGGTGGCGGGCCTGTAGGTTTGGATAACTTGGCTGCCGCGATTGGCGAAGAGCGCGACACAATTGAAGATGTACTGGAGCCGTATTTGATTCAGCAAGGCTTCTTAATGCGCACCCCGCGTGGTCGGGTGGCAACCAGTCAGTCGTATCAACATTTTGGTTTGCCAGTGCCGGGCGTTATCGCTAATGGTGAGTCTTGGCAGGAGTAGCAATGTCTTTAAGTAAGTTTAGTTGGCCTGTGCGTGTGTATTATGAAGACACTGATGCTGGCGGTGTCGTTTATCACTCTAATTATTTAAACTTCATGGAGCGCGCCAGAACCGAGTGGTTGCGTGCATTGGGATTTGAACAAACAACATTGAAAGATGGTCTCGGTATTATTATCGTTGTGCACAGCCTGTCTATTACCTTTAAAAAGCCAGCGTATTTTAATGACATGCTTGAAATCCACTGTGATATCGTTAAAATCGGTCACGGCAGTATTGAGCTGGCACAAACGATCATGCGTGATGGTGCATTGTTGATTAGTGCTCATGTGAAGGCTGCCTTTGTAAACGCCGCAACCTTTAAGCCTGTCGGGATTCCAGCGCACATAAAACAAGCCATGCTTGAAAAAAGTTAGGCTTGAAAAAGTTTAGCCATATTTAATTTGGCAGTATTTGGATTATTCAAAATCATGAGTAGTGCAGTTCATCATTGCAGTACGTCATAAAAAAGCAGTAGATAAAAAGTGGAGAAGTTATGAACGCAAGTAGTGATATGTCCTTTTTTAGCTTGATCGCGGGCGCAAGTTTGCCTGTGCAGCTCGTGATGCTGATTTTAATCATCACCTCATTATTTTCATGGTGGTATATCTTTATTAAAGTAGCTACCGTCAAGCGCGCAGAGCGTGACGCAGAAGATTTCGAGGATACTTTCTGGAGCGGTGGTGACCTTAATAAATTGTACGACGTGATTACTGCTAATCGTCGTAAGCCACAAGGTATGGCAAGTATCTTTGAAGCTGGGTTTAAAGAATACGCGCGTCATAAACAGCAAACGCGTATGGATGTTTCTGATGTGATGGAAGGCTCACGCCGTGCGATGCGCGCAGCTTTTAACCGAGAGATGGATGAGCTTGATGCACACTTACCATTTCTAGCCTCCGTTGGCTCAGTCAGTCCATATATTGGCTTGTTCGGCACCGTATGGGGCATTATGAACGCATTTAGAGGCTTGTCTAATGTCGCGCAAGCAACACTCACCCAAGTAGCACCAGGGATTGCTGAAGCGTTGGTGGCAACTGCAATTGGTTTGTTTGCGGCGATTCCGGCTGTGATTGCATACAACAGATTTGCAAGCTCAGTGGATAGACTTTCAGTGCGTTACGAAAGCTTCATGGAAGAGTTTACTAATATCCTACAACGTAAGTCTTAACATGATGAGTCACTTAGTTATTATGCTAAAACGGTTTTTAATAGGAGTTGCGCGATGAGCAGAACTCGTAAACGCCGCATGATGAATCAAATCAATGTTGTGCCGTATATCGACGTGACCTTGGTTTTGTTGGTTATTTTTATGGTGACAGCACCCATGACTAACCCGGGTGTGGTGGAGTTACCGGGTGCTGGTCAGGCCCTCAGTCAGCCAAAGTTGCCGCCAGTCGTTGTTACCGTTAAGAAAAACGGCAGCATAGAGCTGGATAGCAAAACCATGCAACGTGATGAGATGTTGGTCGCGGTACAAACCACATTAACAAAGTCACCTGAGCGTACAGTGGTGATCGCGGCTGATAAAAACGTTAAATATGAAGATGTGATTGGTGTGATGGATCTGCTCAAAACCAATAAGGTAGACAAAGTTGGCTTGTTACTTAAGCCAATCTAAAGTGTTTAGTTAATTTAACCTCTATGTTACGTCAGCGCGAAAATCCAGACTCATTTAAAGCCGGTATCTTATCGATTACTGTTCACACCATATTGTTGGGTGCCTTGTTGATTTCGTTTAATTGGAAAACAACGCACCCCGTCAGTATTGCAGAGGTTGAGCTGTGGGATAGTCTGCCAGTGGTCAATGTGCCTAAACAGCCCGAACCGGTGGTTACACCAGAACCTGTTGTAAAAGAAACGCCAAAGCCTGAACCCAAGCCAGAGCCGGTAATTGAACCTAAGCCCCAATTGAAAGCAGAGCCAAAACCAGAGCCTGAAATCGCAATTAAGCAAGAAGCACCAAAGAAGCCTGTTAAAAAAGATCCACCTAAAGAGCCGCCTAAAAAAATTGAAAAAGAAGACCCTTTGGCTAAGTTGCAAAAACAACTGATGCAAGATGCCTTAGAAAAGCCTAACAAACCGCCGGTCAATGATGTGTTAAAAAAACTGCAGCAAGAAAGCTTAAGTGATGAAAAAGCATTGGGAGAGCAAAAGAGCAGTGCGGCAAAAGCTGGCGTAGTGGATGAGTTTAAAGCGAAAATACAGGCCAAGATACGTAATAACGTGAATAAATCCCTATGCGGTGATGGCAACCTCGAATTAAAATTTGATATTGCACTGTTGCCTACCGGGGAGTTGGGGGCATCTCCTAAACTCACGAAGTCTAGCGGCAATCCGACATGTGACGAAGCGGTTGAGCGAGCTATTCGAGTGTCAGAACCGTTACCGTTGCCTGAAGATAAAACATTATTCTCACAGTTCCGTACATTAAAGCTGACCTTTCGTCCAAATGACCATTAATACTTAATGGCTAAAATGTAAGCAAGTGTAAATGCTCTGGCATCTATTACAGATTACAGTAAAATTTGATGAACTTTTTAAGACCTCACTGACCATACGCTATATGAAAAAATTGCTTAATTTATTTCAGGCAACGTTGTTGTCTGCAGCCGCAATGATGACATCTGCCATGATGCCATCTATTAGTCACGCCGCATTGGAAATTGAAATTAGCGGCGGTAATGCGCAACAATTGCCTATCGCAATTGTGCCGTTTAATCAGGATAACGTTAAAAACCAAGAAAACCTCGCTAATATTATTAGCGCAGATTTGCGCCGTAGCGGTATGTTTAGGGTGTTGGAAACCGCAGGCGTTGCGAGTAAGCCTAGTGCTATTTCTCAGGTTAAATACAGTGATTGGGCCGCGCTGCAGGCACAGGCGATTGCTGTTGGTAAAATAGAAACCTTGCCTGGTAACCGCCTTAAGGTGAGTTTTCAATTAGGAGATGTGCTCAAACAGACCCAGTTAGCTGGCATGGATTACAACATCGCACCAAATCAATTGCGCATGACTGCACATAAAATAGCTGATGTCATTTATCAAAAGCTTACGGGTGAGTCAGCAATCTTTGCTAGTCGCATTGCTTACATCAATAAATCTAAAGGTCGCTATGCATTGCAAGTGGCGGATGCGGATGGTGTAAACCCACAAACCGTTGTTTCTTCCAATGAGCCGATTATTTCGCCTGCATGGTCGCCAGATGGTAGCAAAATCGCATACGTCTCATTTGAAAAGAAAAAACCGATTATTTTTGTGCAATCACTGATGACAGGTCAGCGCATGACGCTGGCGAGCTTCAAGGGTAATAACAGTGCGCCTGCATGGTCGCCAGATGGCAGTAAGCTCGCCATAGTGTTAACCCATGCTGCCAACTCACAGCTGTATCTGATTAACGCTGACGGCAGTGGTTTGAAGCAGTTGACTAAGAGCAGCGCAATTGATACAGAGCCGGTCTGGTCGCCAGATGCTAGGTGGATATACTTTAGCTCTGATCGAGGCGGTAGTCCGCAAATTTACAAAGTATCATCGATTGGCGGTGATGCACAGCGCGTCACCTTTGATGGTCCTTACAACTTAAGCCCACGTTTTTCGCCAGATGGTAAGTCGCTAGCGATGATTAGAAACGATGGCGGGAAATTCCGCGTCGCTTTACAAAATCTAACGACAGGGCAGGTACAGATCGTTAGCGAAGGCTCTCAAGATGAGTCTCCAAGTTTTGCACCTAATGGGCGTGTGGTACTATACGCCACTAGAACAGCAGGTCGCGGCTCGCTTGCAGCGGTGTCTGCAGATGGTCGCGTGAGGCAGCGTCTGAGTGAGTCAGGCGGCGATATTCGCGAGCCAGCATGGGGCCCGCTACTGAATTAATGTTATGCAATATAGAAAGTTTGTTTTTACTAAAGGAGAAGGTAATGAATAAGGGAATGTTTAATAAAAAAGTTTTAGGTGCTTTAGTGCTGGCAGCAATGTTATCTGCTTGTAAAAGTACACCAATGACAGATAAACCTGCAGGCGTGCAAGATAAAAGCCCAGCTGGTTCATCACAATCTGCTAACGGTTCAGCAGATACTTCTGGTGTTAAAGAAGTTGTGATTGATAGCAATGCTAACAATGGTAATAACCCACTTAAAGATCCAAGCAACATTTTGTCAAAAAGAAATATCTATTTTGACTTTGATAGCGACACAGTACGTGCAGAATTCCGCCCGTTAATCGAAGCGCATGCTAAATACTTGCTTGCTAACAGTAATGCTAAATTAGTATTGCAAGGTAATGCTGATGAGCGCGGTACACGTGAGTACAACGTTTCATTGGGTCAACGTCGTGCAGTATCAGTTAAAAAATCATTTAACTTGTTAGGTGTTCAAGACAAACAAATCGAAACAGTGAGCTTTGGTGAAGAAAAAGCATCAGCAAATTGTGCTGATGAAGCTTGCCATCAATTGAACCGCCGTGTTGATGTTGTTTACGAAAACGACTAATTCTTAGTTACTAATTTTAAAATTACTAAGTTTAAAAATGATGAAAAACCTGATTCTGTCTAGCGTGTTTTTAGCAACGCAATTATTTTCCTTGAGCGGCCACTCGGCATTGTTTGATGACGATGAGGCGCGAAAGAAAATATTGGAAGTTGAGAAAAACTTGCAAAGCCAGAATCAGGCTACGCAATCTGCGCTCCGTGATTTAAAACAATCAAATGAGCAGCGCGATACCGTCACAAGAAATGGTTTGGCTGATATGCAATCGCAGCTAGATGCATTAAAGCAAGAGAATGCAAGGTTGAAAGGCGAGCTAGAAGTCGCTAATCATAAAGTTGAAACCGCACTTCAACGCCAAAAAGATTTATATACAGATATCGATGAGCGCTTACGTAAGCTAGAGTCTGCTCCGGTCGCTGAGGTCGCAGCGCCACCAGCTGTTGCTGAAAAAAATACACAGGAATACCAGTTGCTTGAATTAGCAAACGGCTTGTCAAAAGAATCCAAGCATAAAGATGCTTTTAAAGAGTATGACAAGTTCTTAAAAGACTACCCTGGTAGTAGTCTTGCACCTGAGGCGATGTATGGTTTGGGTTACTCGCAATTTGCTTTGAAGAATTACAAGTCATCTATTGCAACGCAGCAAAAGCTGATGGATACCTACCCGGATAACCCAAAAGTACCTGATGCGATGTTCAATTTGGCAAATAGCCAGATTCAACTCGGATTAGTGCCAGGTGCTAAAAAAACATTGCGTGATTTAGTTGCTAAATTTCCAAACAGTGAGTTGACGCCAACCGCACAAAAACGTCTAAAAGCATTAGAGGCGATTAGATAAGTATTTAAAATAGGTAAGTAACCTAAAAAGTTGTTTGTTCACCTATATTTAGGCAAATAAAGCTTTTAAGTTAAAATAGCGCCAATCTCTGTATTGGCGCTATTTTTTTGCGTTATTAATTGTTAGTGTGCAAAGTATTAGATGAAACTTAAAATCCACGAAATTTTTTACTCGCTGCAAGGTGAGTCCTCGCGTGTGGGCTTGCCTACCGTATTTGTGCGCCTTACTGGGTGTCCAATGCGTTGCGTGTATTGTGATACTGCCTATGCTTTTAGCGGCGGTAGTAATATGGAAATCGATGACATTCTCACTAAAGTTGCTGAGTTTGGCACGCCATATGTCACAGTGACTGGTGGTGAGCCGCTGGCGCAAAAAGATTGTCATGTATTGCTCAAGGCGCTATGCGATCAAGGCTACAGTGTTTCTTTAGAAACTGGCGGTGCTATTGATATTGGGCCCGTTGACGCTCGTGTGTCAGTCATCTTAGATATTAAAACACCAGATTCAGGTGAGCTTAAAAATAATTTGTGGACCAACCTCGCACATCTTAAAAAGACCGATGAGGTGAAGTTCGTGTTATGCAGCCGCGCTGATTATGATTGGGCTAAAGACTTCTTGATGAAAGAGCGGCTAACCGATAAATGCCCAGTATTATTTTCACCAGTCTATAGTCAAGTAGTGCCATCAGACTTGGCTGATTGGGTATTGGCAGATAAGCTTCCTGTGCGTATGCAGTTGCAGTTGCACAAGATATTATGGGGCGAGGTGCCTGGAAAATGACAAAGAAAGCTGTTGTACTCCTGTCAGGCGGGTTGGATTCAGCCACAGTGCTAGCTTATGCTCGAAATCAAGGTTTCGATTGTTACTGTTTAAGTTTGGACTACCATCAACGTCATATTGCTGAATTATATGCAGCTAAAAATATCGCGAAAGTGATGGGCGCCTCTGCACATAAGACTGCGCAGTTAGATTTGTCCCTATTTGGCGGGTCGGCGCTGACTGATGATGCGATTGCTGTGCCAGAAAGTGCGACAGAAGGCATTCCTATTACCTATGTGCCAGCGCGCAATACGATTATGTTATCCCTAGCGCTGGCTTGGGCTGAGGTGTTGCAGGCGCAGGATATTTTTATTGGCGTGAATGCTTTAGATTATTCAGGTTATCCAGATTGCCGTGGCGAGTACGTTAAAGCGTTTCAGGATATGGCTAATCTAGCCACTAAAAGTGCGGTAGAGGGTAAAACCATTACTATTCATGCCCCTTTAATTGATATGACTAAGGCACAAATCGTTAAACTAGGCACAACGTTAGGTGTAGATTACGCCATGACGGTTTCATGCTATCAGGCTGATAGTGAAGGTGAGGCCTGTGGTTTGTGTGACTCGTGCCGCTTGCGTCGCGATGGCTTCTTAGCCGCAGGGTTAGCGGACCCTACACGTTATAAATTGCATCTATAAAGCCAGTTGGTAAGCTATTTAGATATAAATCATCGCTTGATTAATAAATGTAGATAAATAGCTTGCCAAGTGGTGCATAAATAACGTAAAATCCGCGCCTTTCTGCTTTAAATTTTTCAAAAGAGAACAAAGATTATGGTTATTATTCGTTTAGCTCGTGGTGGCGCGAAAAAAACTCCTTTCTACAACGTGGTTGTAGCTGATTCACGCAATCGTCGTGATGGTCGCTTTATTGAGCGTGTTGGTTTTTACAACCCATCAGCTAGTGCAAACGCTGAAGGTTTACGCATTGATTTAGCTCGTGTTACGCATTGGCAAAATAACGGCGCACAATTGTCTGAGACAGTTGCACGTTTAGTTAAATTCCACGCTAAAGGTCCAGAAGCTGCTATTGCTGCTAAAGCAAAAGACGCTGCTAAGGCTGAAGCTGCTAAAGCAAAAGCTGCTGCTGAAGAAGCTGCAAAATTAAAAGCAGCCGCTGACGCTGCTAAGGCAGAAGCTGACGCTCAAGCCGCAGAGGCTGCTGCCGCAGCTAAAGCTGCCGAGGCTGCCGCTGCTGAAACACCAGCTGCTGACGCTTAATTTAAAAAGCTTAGGTAAGTTACCTAAGCAATTAAAATGGCTGTGAATAACATGGTTGTAATGGGGCGCATTGTTGCGCCCTACGGCGTTTATGGTTGGCTTAAAGTGTTGCCAGATACAGAAGCAATTGATGGTCTGTTTGATTATGACACTTGGTGGCTAGGTAAAGGCGACGACTGGCGTGAGATGGTGGTGGAAACTGCTAAACTTCATAATGATGTGATTGTTGTGAAGTTAGAAGGTATCGACGACCGCGATGCTGCTTTTGCATGCAAAGGTAAGCAGATTGCCGTGCCAAGAGCGCAATTGCCAGAGCCTGACGAGAATGAATATTACTGGTCAGACTTAATCGGCTTACGTGTTAAAAACAGCCAAGGTGTTGATTTTGGTTTAATTATTGAAGTGTTTGAAACCGGTGCAAATGATGTGCTTGTGGTAAAACCAGATGTGGTAAAGCCGGATGTAGTGAGCGCAGATGCTGATAAAGAGAAGCCGCAAGAGAGGCTATTGCCATTTGTAGCAACAGTCGTGTTGGAGGTTGATTTAAAAGCTAAAACGATGTTGGTTGATTGGGACGAAGACTTTTAGTCGTTTCGTTAAAATTAAACCATTTAAATCATGGCGTTTAAATTTGATATTGTGACCTTGTTTCCCGAAATGTTTGATGCCATCACTAAGCATGGCATTACAAGTCGGGCGTTACAGCAAGGCATTTATAATGTTGGCTTTTGGAATCCGCGTGATTTTACTAGCGATAATCATAAAACTGTAGATGATAGGCCCTACGGTGGTGGTCCTGGTATGGTGATGCTGGTACAGCCGCTTGAAAAAGCGATTGGTGCAGCAAAAGCAGCCCAGACGTCTGATGATGATCATTGGGTCGTGCATTTGTCGCCCGCAGGAAAACCGCTAACCCATCAGAAAGTGATGGAGTTAAGCAAAAAGCAAGGCTTGGTGTTGCTTGCCAGTCGATATGAAGGTGTCGATCAGCGTTTAATCGATGCTGAAGTAGACGAAGAAATATCGATTGGGGATTATGTATTAAGTGGCGGCGAGTTGCCCGCCATGGCATTGATGGATGCAATCATCCGCCAGTTGCCAGGTGCGTTAGGTGATAGTGATTCTGCGATTGAAGATTCATTTGTAGATGGCTTGTTAGACTGCCCACACTACACTAGGCCAGAAGAATATAACGGCAGACGAGTGCCTGATGTTTTAATGTCAGGTAATCATGCCAAGATTAAACAGTGGCGTTTGAAAATGTCATTGCATAGAACTCGGGATCAACGTCCCGATTTATTGGCCGCAAGGCCGTTGACGAAAGAAGAAGCACGGCTACTAAAAGAACTTGAGTAGAGTTCTGATAAGTAGGAACAAGTTTCTTCACAATTAAAAGGAACTCCGACGGGCAACCGGAAGAGATAAATAAAGATGGCAGATATTATTAAAATGTTGGAAGAGGAAGAAATTGCCCGTTTAGGCAAAACTATTCCTGAATTTGCTCCAGGTGACACTGTAGTGGTTGGCGTAAACGTAGTTGAAGGTACACGTAAACGTGTACAGTCATACGAAGGCGTTGTTATTGCTAAACGTAACCGTGGTTTGAACTCATCATTCATCGTACGTAAAATCTCTTCAGGTGAAGGCGTTGAGCGTACATTCCAAACTTACTCACCATTAATCGCTTCAATCGAATTGAAACGTCGCGGTGATGTACGTCGTGCGAAACTGTACTACCTACGTGAGCGTTCAGGTAAGTCAGCACGTATTAAAGAGAAATTAGTAGCACGTGACAGAGAAGTTCTAGCGCCAGTAGAAAAAGCGTAAAACTTAGTCTGTGTGTAACAGACATTAAAACCCCAATCGATGAAAATCATTGGGGTTTTTTGTTGCCTGTAAATCTAGTTTAGCCAATTACTTATTATCAATGCATATTCATATGCGTTATGTGTGGTTTGCATATGGCTAGCTTTGGTTTAACATAACATGATGAAAACCAATCCTCTTGATGTAAATGATGATGCACTCATTAATGCACCGTTTGGTCAGGTGTATATTGCTGTTCATCAGCAACAGTTAATGATTGAGTTGCTCCCACTGTCGGCCAATGCGCAGCAGTTGCCTGACCATGACAAGGTGACGCTAGAAAAAACATCAACACACCCACTTGTGAACATAGCTTGCCAGCAGGTGATGCAATATTTACAGCAAGCTAGTGTAGCGTTCGGCTTACCTGCTAACCAGCAGGGTACTGCATTCCAACAGCGCGTCTGGCAAGCAATATCCGCCATCCCCTGTGGGCAGACTCGTACTTACACGGAGTTAGCTCAACAAATTGGCTCAGGCCCGCGTGCAGTTGCAAACGCTTGTGGCGCCAATCAGTTACCTTTGCTTGTACCATGTCATCGGGTGGTCGCCAAAAGTGGCTTAGGTGGCTTTATGCAAGGTAAGCGTAATGGCTTGCTGATTAAGCAGTGGCTGTTGCGGCATGAGGGTGTACAGTCATTCAGAGGTTGTAAATGAGTGAGCGCACGCTTGCGCCTGATGATGCAGCGCAAATTGATGTTTTTATTGACCATCTCTGGTTGGAAGATGGTTTGTCTAAAAATACACTGGAAAGCTATCGGCTAGACCTCACTTCGTTTGCGGGTTGGGTATTCACACAAAATAAACAGTTGTTAACTGTAGATAAAGCAGATGTTCAGCAATATCTAGCGGTTAGATTTCCACTAAGTAAACCGCGCAGTATTAGTCGCCTAATCGCCAGTTTAAGACGCTTTTATCGCCACTGCTTACGCGAAAATACAATCAGTGATGACCCTACCGTACAAATTGAGTCACCTAAGTTACCGCGTAGCTTGCCAAAAAGCCTGAATGAAGAAGAGGTGGAGGCCTTACTTAATGCGCCAAACCTGAGTGAGCCAGCGGGGCTGCGAGATAAAGCAATGTTGGAGTTGCTTTATGCCTGTGGCTTGCGTGTGTCGGAGCTGGTTTCAATTAAAACAACGGAAGTGAGTCTTAGTGATAGTGTGGTGCGTGTGACAGGTAAAGGCAGTAAAACACGGTTGGTGCCGATGGGTGAAAACGCAGTAGAGTGGATCTCGCGGTATCTAAAAGATGCGAGGCGTGAAATTATGCAAAACCGTTTATGTGATGCATTGTTTGTTACCAATCGTGGCGATGCAATGACGCGTCAGGCTTTTTGGTACATGATTAAACGTTATGCCTTGTTGGCTGGTATTACCAAGCATATGTCACCACACGTGTTGCGCCATGCATTTGCCACGCATTTGCTCAATCATGGGGCTGATTTAAGGGTGGTGCAGATGCTGTTAGGTCATTCAGATATTTCTACGACGCAGATCTATACGCATGTGGCGCGGGAGCGGTTGAAGCGGTTGCATAGTGTTCACCATCCAAGGGGAAAGTTTTCATGGGAGTGAAGTTGTGAGAAATTTATCGATAATTTCTTTTAGACACATAAAAGCAAAGCTTTACGCCCTTTCAATTTAAGGGAGAGGGTAAGACGGCGGAATTTGAAAAATGTCGGGGGTAGCCCGACAGCTAGTTACTTTCTTTTAACTGCCTGAAAAGAAAGTAACCAAAGAAAACGGCACCCCACACCACGGGCTACGCCTTCCTTGTGCTACTCAACACAAAGGGCAGCAATAGGAAATTCGCCCAACAAAATGTTTGGGCTCAAACAGCCTGTTGCTGGAAACTCCCTTTATGTCAGCGTTGCTCAGCGTGGCGCAAGGGGATAGATCGGTTACGTAATGTCAAACCTATGAATTTTGCAGAATTTTGATATATTTCCAATTTTTAACTTTTTTTCAGGGTATTTATCTCTGATTTGACTAATTCGATTACCACCGAAATCAATAGCTTGTTTTGTATTGCTCATATGCCAAGCATTGTTAATTGCAAAAGCAAATCTATATTCACTTTGATTTTGATAGCTATCAAGTTTCGAGAGGGCAATTTTTTCTGGTAGTGCCCAATCGATAATTGGAGGGTTGTTGATTGAGTAGTAGTTAATATCGCCAAAAATAAGTTGTTTGTCTTTAATGCTTGGGCGTATCGATAGCGCTCCTCGAATGCCTGATATAAATTTCGCAATGTTGGTTATCTCAACGCATACGTTGCTTTTGAAGTTAGTCGCCAATTCACTGCTGAGTTTATTGCTGGTGCAAAATATGAAAATATCATCGGTATTTGTATGTGATTTAAAGGTGGCTTCTGGTAACAAAACTTTTTCACCTGTCTCAGACTTAGTAATCTCTAAACCAGTTGTGGGCTTATACAGTCTCGCTCCTTCAAACATATCTCCCCGGTTTGTATCTTCATAAGCATGAAAGTACGATAAGGAGCGAAATAGCAATTCACCATTTTTTAAAAAGCCATTTAAGTATTTCTCAGGCATGTATTTAAATAAACGGGGCAATTTTAATTAACCCAACTTTCGTTCAATCACTACCCCCAGCGCCTTCAAGCCTGGCAATATCGTAGGTTTAGCCACTTTAATCTTCACGTTAAATGCGTTAAATTCTTTCAATATCAATTGGCATAGGTGCTCCGCAAGTTTTTCTACCAGCTGGAAGCTGTTTTCTTGTAGGGTTTCACGTATACGGCTGACTACTGCGCCGTAGTCGATGGTGTCGTTTACGTCGTCACTTTGGCAGGCGTTGCTGAGGTCGTAGCCGATTTCTATATCTAGGATAATGGTCTGCGGGGTCATGCGTTCCCACTCTGGTACGCCTAGTTTGGTTTGTACTTTAACTTCGCTTAAAAAAATGATGTCCATAAAGCCTTATTTTCTTGTCGTCATTCCCGCGAAGGCGGGAATCCAGTAATATCTTGAATATTAAACCACAATTTATTCGTAGTTGTGGTGTCACAGATAGATTCGCGCCTTTCATGTATGAATAATGTGCTTCAGTGCATATATTCTATGGGGATGCCAAGTACTGGTAGGCGTGAATGATAGTAGAGAGAGTTTAAATGAATGAATTAGGTTTTATTCCTGTCACACTAGTGCCAGTTGTTTGGGTTGTTGCAGCTTATCTGCTTGGCTCAATTGCATTTGGGATTTTAGTCAGTAAGTTATTTGGTTTGCCAGATCCGCGTACGGTTGGTAGCGGTAATATTGGCGCTACAAATGTGGCGCGTAGCGGTAAGAAATCGGCAGCTATTCTGACTTTATTGGGAGATGTGTTTAAAGGGTGGTTTCCTGTGTGGCTGGCATTGCAGTCTGGCATGACGATGTGCGTGGTGAGTCTTGTAGGTTTGGCTGTGTTTTTTGGCCATTTGTACCCGATTTATCATGGTTTTAAAGGTGGTAAAGGTGTTGCAACTGCATTAGGTGTCATGCTGGCTATCTCGCCTATGCTTGCTTTGGCGGCATTGCTAACTTGGGTGGTTGTGTTTGCCGTCTCGCGCTATTCATCACTTGCTGCTTTGGCGGCGGCGGCGTTGGCGCCTGTCTATGCTTGGTTCTTATTGGCAAATGCAGATAATGCGATTGGCGTTTCTGATTACGTGCTGATGGTATTGGTGATGTCTATTTTCTTGATATGGCGCCACAGAAGTAACATCAAAAAGTTGTTGGATGGTACTGAATCAGGGTTTGGTAAAAAGAAATAAAATAATCACGCAGAAAAGTCATTATCACTTAGCTATCGCACCCTCAGTCATCATTCTCTGGTTAAGGGCGTGATGACTAAGGCGCTTGTAGCTCACTCAAATTCCAACGTGGCTTTACGCTAAAGCTATAATTTTTATCTTCATTATCTTGCATAGCTTTCAGGCGCATCGCACCTGCAAATGCAATCATCGCGCCATTGTCGGTACAAAACTCTAAGCGTGGGTAGCTTACTTTGCATAGTTTTCGCTTAGTGGCTGCGTTTAGTTTTTCTCTTAGCTTTGCGTTTGCCCCGACACCGCCAGAAACAATTAAATTGTCTAAGCCGGTTTCTCGTAATGCACTCATACACTTGATAGTAAGCACTTCTGTCACTGCTTCTTGGAACTCGTAAGCGATATCCGCCTTGGTTTCTGCATCCAGCGGTTGGTGTTGGTTCACCAATGTTAGTACTGAGGTTTTTAAGCCGCTAAAGCTAAAGTTTAAATCGCCGCTGTTGAGTAGTGGGCGAGGCAATTTAAAGCGAGGTTTACCAGTTTTTGCTAGGTTCGATAGGGCTGGGCCGCCCGGGTAGCCCAGCCCTAATAATTTTGCAGTTTTATCAAATGCCTCACCTGCGGCATCATCCAACGTGTCGCCAAGCAGTTCATATTGGCCTATCCCATCAACTCGCATCAACTGGCTATGCCCACCAGAAACCAGTAAAGCAACAAATGGGAACGCTGGAGGGTTGTCTTCTAATAAAGGCGCTAATAAATGGCCTTCTAGATGGTGTACGTTAATAGTAGGGATTTGTAGGCTAAACGCAAGTGACTCAGCAAAACTTGTGCCCACGAGTAGTGCGCCAGACAGTCCTGGGCCTTGTGTGTAGGCAATTGCGTCAATATCTTGTAATGTTTTGTTGGCGTCTTTAAGCGCAAGTTCTGTCAGTGGCAGTACGCGGCGAATATGGTCGCGTGATGCAAGCTCAGGCACTACGCCACCATATTCTGCATGCATTTCCACTTGTGAGTGTAGTGCGTGAGATAATAAGCCATTGTCCGTGTCGTATAAGGCGATGCCTGTTTCGTCACACGATGATTCAATGCCTAAAACTAACATTTATTTGGGTCCATTTTTGTCTTAAAGTGCATTTTTATAACACAAAGCTATAAAAGTAATTGAATAAAAGTAATTATACGATTAAAATGGTGGACTTTTCTCAAGTTTATGAGCCTTTGTTTGGCGGACTTGAGCATCACCTAATTAAATTGTTGCAGATAAGAGAGAATAAATGTCTAGTGTACGCGTAAAAGAAAATGAGCCGTTTGACGTTGCTCTACGTCGCTTTAAGCGCCTAATTGAAAAAACTGGTTTATTGAATGATCTTCGCGCTCGCGAATTTTACGAGAAGCCAACTTGGGAACGTAAACGTAAAGCTGCTGCTGCTGTTAAGCGTCAATATCGTCGCTTGATGAAGCAAACTTTACCAGCAAAATTGTACTAAGAAGCTTTCATGTCGTTAAAAGCTCAGATATCTGAGGACATGAAAACCGCGATGCGCGCTAAAGATAGCGTGCGTTTGGGTGCAATACGTTTATTACAAGCGGCTATTAAACAGCGTGAAGTGGATGAGCGTATTGAATTAGATGACAGTAATGTGATTGCTGTGATTGAAAAAATGCTCAAACAGCGTCGGGATTCTATAGCAGCGTATGAGTCAGCTAATCGTCATGATTTAGCTGATGTAGAAAAGTTTGAAGTCACCGTGCTGCAAACTTACTTGCCACAGCAACTGACTGAAGATGAGATTAAAGCCATCTTGGAAAAAGTTGTGGTTGAGTCAGGCGCTGCTGGTATTAAAGACATGGGCAAGGTGATGGCTGAAATTAAGCCATTGGTCGCAGGCCGTGCTGATATGGGTAAAATATCCGGATTGATTAAAACTCGTCTAGGTTAACCCGTAGCGATAAATGCAAGTAGACATTACAAGGAGCGATATGCTCCTTTTTTGTTTTAAAATTACGCTAGAATTGCTAGCAAATTCTATTAACGTAGTTATTTTTAGCTAAAGCTGACACTTTGATACCTGAAAGTTTTATTCAAGAGTTGCTCAATCGCGTTGATATTGTCGATGTGATTGATAAAAGTGTGCCGCTAAAAAAGGCAGGCGCCAATTATTCTGCCTGCTGCCCGTTTCATAACGAAAAATCTCCTAGTTTTACCGTAAGCCCTACCAAGCAGTTTTATCATTGTTTTGGCTGTGGTGCACATGGCACTTCCATTGGTTTTGTGATGGAGTATCAAGGCCTTAGTTTTGTTGATGCGATTCATGATCTAGCCAAAATGGCGGGCATGACCGTGCCGCAAGAGGTGCGCGATAACGACAAGCCGGCGCCTAAAGTGGTCGTTGGCTTGCAAGATGCGTTACAACAGGCGGCCAATTTTTATAAAGCCGAGCTAAAAAAATCCCCGCGTGCTATTGAGTACTTAAAGGCGCGCGGTCTAAGTGGTCAGGTCGCCGCTAAGTTTCAGGTAGGATATGCGCCCGCTGGCTGGCAAAATTTACAAAGCGTTTTTCCGCATTATGAGAATGAGGCATTAACGGTAGCAGGTTTGGTTGTGGAGAATGAGCAAGGTCGTCGTTATGATCGGTTCCGCGACCGCATCATGTTTCCGATTCATGACCAAAAAGGGCAGGTGATTGGCTTTGGCGGCCGTGTTATTAATCCAGAAGATACGCCTAAATATTACAATTCACCAGAAACGCCTTTGTTTCAAAAAGGGCATGAGCTATACGGTTTGTTTTTGGCGCGCAGAGCAATCCGTGATGCAGGCAGAGCCTTAGTGGTAGAAGGTTATATGGATGTGGTAGCGCTAGCGCAATACGGCATTGAGTATGCGGTAGCTGCGCTTGGTACGGCGACAACGCCTTACCATATTACGAAACTGATGCGTCAGGCCGATGAAATAGTATTTTGCTTTGATGGGGACAATGCGGGCCGCACCGCAGCATGGCGCGCAGCAATGAACGCGCTGCCTGCGTTGACTGATGGCTTGAAGCTGTCATTTTTATTTCTTCCAAAAGAGCACGACCCAGACTCTTATGTGCGTGAGTTTGGTAAAGAAAAGTTTGAAGCTGAAATTAAATCGGCAATGCCGTTGTCTCAGTATATTCTGCAGCATTTAAGTGAGAATAATGCCCTGCAAAGTCAGGAAGATCGAGTGCGCTTCCTAAATGAAGCTGAGCCTATCATGCAGCAGATTAATGCACCGCGCAGTGCAATGTATTTGCGTAAGAAGGTTGCTGAGTTAGCGCTGTTGTCGCCTGATGAAATGCAAGTGTTGTTAAAGTTGCCCAATTTGAATAAGGCACCAGTGCAAGCTAAGCCAAAACTGACGCGTACAACGGTGTCACTACAAAAGCGCTTTGGTTTAATGTTGTTGATGCACCCAGCACTAGCGCAAAAAGATGATTTGGATTTGCTTGATGAGCGGGACGATGCAGATGCTTTATTGCGGCAGGTGATTGAAATTTGCCTGATGTATCCCCATTCTAAACCTGCGGTATTATTGCGCGAGTTGGAACGAAAAATCGATGCCGGCGTTCTGCAAGAGTTGCAGCGAGAGTTAACGCTGCTGGATGATACGCTTGATCAGGCGCAAGAAGTTGCAGGTGCTCGTCAGCAGTTGCAGGCAGCACATGCGCAGCGCCAAGGCGCGTCATTATTGGCACGCATTAGCGAAAAACCATTGAGTGCTTTAACGCCCGATGAAATCGCGCTATTGAAATCTGTTGGTAGTAAACCCCAGCCAAAATAAGGCTATATTCTGTTATAATGCGCGGTTACGGTAATCTTATTTATCATGTGTGATGTATGCGTCATGGTAGAGCTAAAATTTTAGAGGTAAGACATGGCAAGACCAAAGAAAAGTGATCAACAAGCTGAAAAAAATGCAGAAGACTACGTTCGTCCAGAACTGCAAGAGGTCAGTGCTGAAGAGCGTCGCATTCGTCTTAAAAGTTTAATCGTATTAGGTAAGGAGCGTGGCTACCTGACTTATGCTGAGATTAACGATCACTTGCCTGATGACGTTCAGGGCTCTGAGCAGATTGACGGCATCATCGGTATGATTAACGACATGGGTATTCAGGTATACGAAGAAACGCCTGATGCTGAAGCGTTGTTGATGTCTGATGCACCTCCAGCCGTGACTGATGATGACGCGGTTGAAGAGGCAGAGCAAGCGCTTGCGACTGTGGACTCTGAGTTTGGCCGTACTACTGACCCTGTGCGTATGTATATGCGTGAGATGGGTACAGTTGATTTGCTTACACGCGAAAGCGAAATTGAGATTGCCCGCCGTATTGAAGATGGCCTCAAGCATATGGTGCAAGCGATTGCTGCTTGTCCTACGACGATTGCCGCTTTGTTGGAAATGGTAGATAAAGTTGAGCGAGATGAATTAAGTGTTGATGATTTAGTCGATGGCTTAATTGATGCTGACATCGGTTTAGACGATGCTATGACAGAAGAATCACCAGAGGAAGAAGAGCCTGAAAGTGATGATGACGATGAAGACGGCGATGAAGATGGTGCAAAAGCCGCTGCTATCTCTGCGGAGGCATTAGCTAAGCTGAAAGAAGAGCTGCTTAAACGTTTTCAAGTAGTGCGTGCAGCACACCAAAAAATGACAGTGATCTTGCCGGTTAAAGGCTCTCAAGACCCTGAATACCTAGCATTGTTGTCAGAAATTTTGGTTGAATTAACAGCATTCCGTTTTTCACCAAAACAAGTAGAAACACTATGTGATCAAGTGCGTGGCCTAGTTGAAACGGTACGTGGTCATGAGCGTAAAGTGCTGGACTTCTGCGTTGAAAAAGCAGGTATGCCACGTCCATACTTCATTAAATCATTCCCTGGTAATGAAAGTAACTTAGCTTGGTTAGAAGAAGAGCTTAAAGCTGACAAGCCATACAATGAAAAACTGGCGCGCTTCAACCACTCAATCTTAGATCAGCAGCAACGTATTATTGATTTGGAAACCAAAGTAGGTATTTCAGCGAAAGAGCTGAAGGAAATCAATAAACAAATGACCACAGGCGAGGCGCGTGCGCGTCGTGCTAAGCGTGAAATGATTGAAGCAAACTTACGTTTGGTGATTTCTATTGCTAAAAAATACACCAACCGTGGCTTGCAGTTCTTGGACTTGATTCAAGAAGGTAATATCGGTTTGATGAAAGCAGTGGATAAATTTGAATACCGCCGTGGTTTCAAATTCTCAACCTATGCAACATGGTGGATTCGTCAGGCGATTACGCGTTCTATCGCTGACCAGGCGCGTACCATCCGTATCCCTGTGCATATGATTGAAACGATTAATAAAATGAATCGTATCAGCCGCCAAATTCTGCAGGAAACTGGTATCGAGCCAGATCCAGCATTGCTGGCTGAGAAAATGGAAATGCCTGAAGACAAGATTCGTAAAATCTTGAAAATCAGCAAAGAGCCAATTTCAATGGAAACGCCAATTGGTGATGATGAAGATTCTCACTTGGGTGACTTTATTGAAGACAGTACGACCTTGGCACCAGTGGATGCAGCAGTTTATGCAAGCTTGCGCGATGCAACAAGTGAAGTGCTGGAATCATTGACACCGCGTGAAGCAAAAGTGTTGCGTATGCGTTTTGGTATTGAAATGAACACAGACCATACGCTAGAAGAAGTAGGTAAGCAATTTGATGTAACGCGTGAGCGTATTAGACAAATTGAAGCGAAGGCGCTACGTAAGTTGCGTCATCCAACTCGTTCAGAAAGATTAAGAAGCTTCTTAGAAACTGGACAAGATTAGTTTAAAATAACGACTTCAAAAGTTTAGGCCCCTTAGCTCATGCTTGGTTAGAGCAGCGGACTCATAATCCGTTGGTACTGTGTTCGACTCACAGAGGGGCCACCAAAACAAAAGGACTTAGAGAAATCTGAGTCCTTTTTTCTTATCAAGACCCTGTGCTCGCTATGACTTATTCCTTTGATGTGGTGTCGGCCACAAAGCTATTTTGCTATGTAGACATTTAGAACTATCTTATTTTAGGTCAGTCTTATTGGTAAGGAGATAGCTTGAGGTAAGTGATTGAATTTAGTCGATAGCTACCCGAATGCTCCTGACTGTAATACCAACTGTAGCTAACGATAATTAATTGATAAATCTTTCAATGTGCTTACTGATAGCAGATGTGAGAGAGGTTTATCATGAACACGATGAAAATAAACAAGGTATTTGTCGGCGAGGCCTTGTATGGTGAAGGCAATGAGGTTGCCCATGTCGACTTAATTATTGGTCCGCGCGGTAGTCCGGCCGAAGTGGCTTTCTGTAATACACTCACCAATCAAAAACGCGGTGTTAATGGTCTATTAGCTGTACTTGCGCCTAATATGATGGCGAAGCCAGCGACAGTGATGTTTAATAAAGTAGATATTAAAAATGCTAAGCAGGCTCTGCAGATGTTCGGCCCAGCTCAGTGTGGCGTTGCAAAAGCCGTAGCTGATAGTGTTAAAGAAGGGTTGATTCCGCTTGATGAAGCAAATGATTTGTTCATTTGTGTAGGGGTGTTTATTCATTGGGATGCTGCTGATGATACTAAAATCCAAGACTGGAATTACGAAGCGACTAAACTTGCTCTTAAGCGCGCAATAAACGAGCTACCTTTGCCCGAAGAGGTCATTATGCAAGATGGCGTGGCGCATCATCCATTAGCGGCGCATGATTATCAAAAAGCAGCTTATGACTTTAGACGTCGTGCTTAATTGTCATAGATGTGCTTGAAGCGGCTGAGTGGATGAACTTCTGAATGGCAGTGATTGGATTTCATGCTTGTGTTATATTGCTTGCAGGATACGTTGGGTGTCTACAATTGTGATAGCTGTGTGTTAGTGTGGTTTGCTAGGCACAGTAATGATGATGTTGACCTATTTGAGGTCTTGGCTACCGAAAGGTAGCTATTTTTTTATATATTAAAGCCTATGGTTAATCATTCTAATCAGCCCGATGCTAAGCAGTGCCTGCAATGCGTTCATTATTTTATTACCTATGAACCACGCTTTCCTTATGGATGCCGAGCATTAAGTTTTAAAAGTAGGCGGCTGCCATGTAATGAGGTGTATGAGGCATCCAATACGAATTGCTTGATGTTTGTGAGCAAGTCAATTTCACAGTAGTTATTCGTGCTTATAATGCGCTATCAGGTGACAATAAAATTATAACTTATTGATATTGAATGGAAAAATTTCTATTGAGTAAGCGATTTAGTCATTGATATATGAGCGAGTCTGTACTTGTTGCGTATTGTATTGGGTGAGTGTTTAATTAGTAATGGCTTATTGAGTCAGCAGTACTTTTTACTGTGGTTTGTCAGAAATGGATGGATGCACACCTTAGGGTGATTGCAAAACTATATTACCGCGCGGATACTTGTTTGCAGGAGCTGTACGTAACCGAGTGTTTGACGTAGTATTGAATGTGCACTTTTTAGTTTTATTTGAGAAGAGTGTATATGCTGTGTTTGTGATTTGTCATGAATAGCGCCCATAGGCAATGTTGATATATTAGTTAACCTTGTCTTAATGTTGGTTTTTTTAGCGGGATATAATGATCGCTAAGGTAAATTCAATTAAACCGATCTCAACCCTAGCTATCTTGATAGCGCTTGCGGTATGGGCGTCACTTTGCTTGATAGCACTGCTTGCAGTAGTTAATCTCAATCTCCGAGATGCAGAAAGAAACTTCACTGAACATGGTGAGGATTATGTAGATAAGCTTAATAGAAGTATGGTGAGTAGCGAAACCGTCTTGAAAGGTTTTTCTGCGCTGTTTGCCGCGATTGGCAATACTAACCCTGAAAAAGTATCGGTATACGTTAAAAGTGTGATTGATACGAATGATCAGATTTTTGCGTTAGAAATCATACAAAAGGTTGCGAAAAAACAGCTGCAAGATTTTATTGTCAGCAGGCGGCTTGGTGGAAATGTCGATTTTACGGTTAAATCATTTTCTTTTGGTGAACACAGGGGATGGATGCCGCCCCAAGATAAGCCGTTTTATTATCCTGTCATATATATGGAATCGCTGTCATCAAGCTCGAAAGAGATTCTTGGTTTAGATGTGTCTAGCGTCCCCTTCCTTGAAAGTGCCGTGACTCAGGCAATTACCCTTCGGCGTCCTGTGGCAAGCCATCCATTCCGATTGATTCAAGGAAATCTTGCCTATGTAGTGTTTTGCCCGATAAAGTCAGAAGACAACATGATTGTTGATATGATTATTGATGCAAGTAGGTTGCAGAGGCCAAGTGATAATTTGATGCGCGATGGCTTTAGCGCAGTTGTTTATCATACGGACTTTACTATACAAGACCCTAAGGGTCATTTGTTTTCAGTGTCTGGACGCGCTAGAAGTGCCATTGAAGTGAAAATTTTCCCAGTATTTAAGCACCAAAAATCATTAGCCACCATGGGGGAGCCTTTTTTAATTTTAATGACTAGGCAGGCTGGTTGGACTGACCTGAGTTTAAAGCTGATTGGATTGATGGCGCTGTTGTCGATGGTGTCTTCGGCAATTTTGTATATTTATTTGTGTTCAATTCAACGTGGTCGACTTGAGCATATTAGTCATCAAAATCTGTTATGGAAACTTGCTAATCAAGATGGACTCACTGGAATTCCTAACCGTATGCTGATGTTAGATCGCCTAGAGCAAGCTTTAGCGGTTAGTGACCGAAATGGCCAGTACGGTGCGGTGATTTTTTTAGATATCGATGATTTTAAAGTACTAAATGATACTAAAGGGCATGACGCTGGGGATTTGCTACTGATTGAAGTTGCTAAGCGGATTAAGCATTGTATTCGCGATGTTGATACGGTGGCTCGTTTAGGCGGGGATGAGTTTATTGTAATTTTAAGTGAGTTAGGTACGGAGTTCGCTGAGTCAAATGCCGCAGCTAATCAGGTTGCAGATAAAATCCAGATGATGGTAGAGCAACCTTGTCGGCTTCAATTGTTTGACTATCAAGTGACCGTTAGTATTGGTATCACGTTGTTTAAAGGCAGTGAAAAAACTATCAATCAATTGCTGAAATCGGCCGATGCTGCAATGTATCAGCAGAAGGCAATGCATCACCAGTAAATGACATAATGTTTTCTTATTTGCTCAGTATAACCCGGTTTTAATTCTATTATTTCATTGATTCTCGTGTGCTTATGTCAAGAACTCTCAAGCTTGCGGGGTGTTGTTTAGTCGGTGGCAATTATCGATAATCAAATCATGCTACGCTGTTGTTTTTTAGGCATAATAGCGCCTGTTGAATAATTAAGCTGAATGTAAGAGAAATATGAAAGCAATGATACTAGGCGCTGGTAAGGGCACAAGAGTCCAGCCGATCACACATGAAATTCCGAAGCCAATGATTCCCTTGGTGAGGAAGCCAGTGATGGAATATCTGATTGAGTTGCTTAAGAAGCATGGGGTTGATCAGATTATGGTAAACACTAGCCACTTGGCGCCCATTATTGAGAATTACTTTAGAGATGGCGAGCAGTTCGGTGTAAGCATGGCCTACTCTTACGAAGGATATGTAGAGTCTGGTGTTGCTATCAGTTCGCCAGTGGGTTCTGCCGGTGGCATGAAAAAGATTCAGGATTTCTCAGGTTTTTTTGATGAGACATTTATTGTGCTCTGTGGTGATGCCTGGATTGATTTGGATATTAGCAAAGCGCTAGAGATTCATCGCCAGAAGAAAGCGATTGCCAGCATTATTATCCGTGAAGTGCCAAATGATGAGGTGTTTAAATACGGCATCGTAGCCCTTGATGAAGATGATCGTATCTTACAGTTCCAAGAAAAGCCGGATCCTAAAGACGCAATTTCCAATCTGGCCAATACCGGTATTTATATCTTTGAACCGGAAATCTTTGACTATATTCCTTCTGGTGTTGCTTATGATATTGGTGGCGAGTTGTTCCCTAAACTGGCACAAGCGCACCTGCCTTTTATCGGTATAAACTTGCCGTTTCAATGGTTAGATATTGGTAATGTGCAGGATGTGTGGACAGTGACCAGCCAGATATTAAATGGTGAAGTGAAGGGCTTTAAGATGCCTGGTCGAGAAGTTAGGCCGGGCGTGCATGTGGGTATTAATTTAAGTGTTGATTTTGATCAGGTGAATATTACGCCGCCGGTTTATATAGGCGGCAGTACGAAAATTGAAGCTGGCGCAACGATTGTGGGCCCCGCTGTATTGGGCGCAAGTTGCGTGGTTGAAACTGGCGCGGTGATTAAAAACTGTATCGTGGAAGATTACACACGGCTGACTAGTCAGGCGAATTTAGAAGGTAAGATTATCTTTGGCAGCAAGTGTATTGACCCGATTATGGATACACAGGTGGACATTGCTGAAGCGCGTTTAGAGTTTATGATTGAAGATGCTCGTAAGCTCGTTGAAACAGATGAGGATTAATTTAAACGGTAAGTAAGTACATACTTTCGCTAACTTGAGGTGTGATTAAACTAGTGGTGTTGAGTCGGCGAAAGTGTGTAGGCTTTATTTAAAAGCGTTAGTAGTTTGATCGTCTAAAAATCTCACCTTGTGGCTTTAAATCAAAGGCAATGCAAATTCGTTCTTCATTTGAGTTGAACGGAATGGTGCGATGAAATAGCGATGATGGGAACAGTACGATGTCACCCACATTAGGTGATGCAACCCCTACTGGAAAATCATCGTGTTTCTGTGGGTAATTGTCACCGTGCAAGCCGTATTCAAAACAGCCCTCTAGCGGGTCTTTTCGATCTTTAGGCAATACTAGATACACCGCGCCACTAATCCAGCCCACTTCATGGATATGGCGATCTACATAACCGGCACGACGTAAGCGTACATACCAAGAGCTGGTAAATTCCAGCTCGTCAGGAAATGACTTAATCAGCTCGCAGTCGGCGCCGGCAAAGCGGTTTTTGTAGTTAATAAATTCTTGTTTAACTAATTCCCCCAGCTTTCTGAAAGATGCCTCTGGGCGCTTAAATAAATTGCCAGCAGATTGTTTGCCATTAATAATCATACCCTGTGCGCGCACTTCAATCGCAGTATTGTCTATATCGTTGAGTAGGTCTTTTAGAAATTGGCTATTCGGTTCGGCAAGTTCTGAGATGCTATTTTGATAAACAAAATCAAAGCCGTTTTTACAAAAATTATAATGGTCTTCTACACCAAAGTTGCGTGCGTAGTGTGAGGATAATGTGGCTAAAAATGGGGCGTCATGTTTTTTGTGCGTACGCACAATTTCATCTAATTTTGTTTTAAAAGCATCAAAATGTTCTGCTTTATAGGTGCAATATAAAGCACGCTCTTGCCAATCATCTAAATGCGATCGTTCAAAATAATCAATGGCTTCATCAAAACGGTTAGCAAGGTATAGAAACTCGCCCATATTGTAATTGGCGCCAGCATGGTCTGTGTTGAGCTTTAGCGTGTCTAAGTAACTTTTCACGGCATCTTCCATATTGCCTTGGTCACGTAAGCACTCGCCAAGATAATTATGTGCGTCAGCATAGTTAGGGAATAAGCGAATCGCATGTTTAAAGTGCTTAATTGCCTCATCCAGTTTGCCTTGGTCACGTAGCGCTGTTCCTATATTGAAGTGACCGCGTGCATCTTCGTGAATATCTAATGCAGTCTGATAGTTCTTGATAGCGTCTTCTAGTAAGCCCTGTTTTTGTAATAGCGTACCTAAGTTGCCATATGCCTCAAAGAAGTTGGATTGCAGTGCAATGGCCTGCTTATAATGACGGCTGGCTGCTTCTAGATTACCAAGGTTTGAAAGTGCAATACCTAAGTTGAAATGTAGGTCGGGCGTGTTCGGTTGGATTGATAGTGCCTTTTTATAGCTGTCGATGGCGGCTTCGGGCTTAGATAAACCGTCTTGGGAAATACCTAAAATTTGATACAAGATAAAAGTGTTAGGGTAGCGCACCACCAGTTTTTTTGCGGCCTGTTCGGCTTCTGCTAGTTTTCCTGAGTTAAATAATTGCAGGACAGGTTGCATTTCCAATTGGCTGGGTTGGGGTGAGAAAGATGCTTGCTTTGCCATGATTCGTCCTAAATGTATATCAAAACCCGTGTGTGGTGGTGAGTGTAAGATTATTCGTCTTGCTGTTGTAGGCGAGCTGCCATTTTTCTCAGAAACTTCATGGCTACCTTAGGTTCGTCTAGTAGCAACGTTTCAATATTGTCGGTATCCATTGTAATGACCTCTGCATTGATGGATCCCACTCTGGCTTCAGCAATGGTTGGAGTATTCGACAACATTGCCATTTCGCCAAAGTATTCGCCAGCATGAACGGTGCGTAATATCTTGCTATGTTTAACGATTTGCACCTCACCTGCCACTAAGTAGTACAGATGGTTAGTGGCTTCGCCATGCTTAAAGATAATGTCATTTTTCTCATACACCTTTCCGTAACGCTGCATCAGTTTTTTCACGTAGTGAGATTCTGTCGCAACACTAGGTTCTGATGACTCGTCAAAAAGTCCCTTGAGTAATAAGACATCTTTTTTTCTTAATGTTGCAATGAGCTCTGTCCCGAGCAAAAATACTGCAAAATTTACATACAGCCAGGTAATCGAAATGAAAAGATTCTTCATGCTTCCAAAAACTGAGCCATAGGATTCGTTCATGGATAAAAACAAGGTAAAGGCTGGTCGCATCAGTAGCCAAAGTATGGCTGTAAATAAAGCGCCAATTAAAATATGCTTGATATATAAGCGTGCAGGAAAGAACACAAAGTAAAAAGCACTGATCAAGAGGGTGGTGAGTCCTAGTGATGTTAATGTTGCTAGCATCTCATATTGTAAGAATCTGCTACTTGCCCCTAAAAAAACAATCACTTTTTCTAGCATTAGCCCTGCAAATGTAAATAAAAAGAATAGTAGTAGCATGCCGACAATGGCAAAAATGTCTTTCACTTTCCTTTTAATAAACGATGGCGCTTCGACTAGGCTAGCAATGCTGTAGAAAGCTGCGCGCATAGCGCCCGCTAAGGGCGTGACTGTCCAAAGGAGTACAAAAAGCCCGACTGCCCCCCATGCGGCTTGATGTTTTGCCGTGCTATACACTTCCGTCATGATGGAATTACTTAATTGAGGAACCAAATTGCTAGTAATAATAGCGAGCTTAACAATTGCATAGTCAGAACTGAAAATGAGCTGGCTAAACAAAAAAAACATGAGTAATACTAAAGGAATCAATGCAAACATCGCATAAAAAGATAACGAGGCAGATAAGCCGAGTGCATTGTGCCGCTGAAAAGCTTTAAACATTTCATGAAATACAAATAATGGTGTGTTGTATCTCTGATTAGCGTAAACCTCGCTAGGCATGCTGATAGCCTTACGCAAATTATCGCGCAAGGCTAAGTTAGATTTTGGACTGAAAGTGATTTTCTTCATACGGTGATACTTAAGATCAAAGCCCTGCGGATGGAGATCATATTCAAATTTCTAATTGCTGGCATTGGGTTATGGCAACCTCTAATATGCTTAATATTGAGAAAGTATAAGTAAAATAGCTGGTAATAATCTTAGCACTATACTTCCTCATAGTGATGCAAGGGTTAGCTTAAATTTTTGAACTTTTCGGTCGCCGCGACCAATGCGGAGGTTGTACCTGACTCCATTGCTGAGTGCCCTGCATCGTCAACTAGGTAGAGCTCTGCTTGCGGCATTGCTCGCTTCAGCTCCCATGCTGTGATTGGCGGGCATACCATGTCATAACGACCTTGAACGATGACAGTTGGAAGGTGAGATAATTTACTGCTTGCCTCAGCCAGTAAATCACGTTCACTGACAAAACACTGATGTTGGATGTAGTGAATCTGTACGCGTGCGCGTGCAAGTTCAACAGCACCGTTTATGGCTTGCTCACTGCTTGGTCTTGGCAGTAAAGTCATTATGCTACTTTCAAATTGATTCCATTGAATGGCAGCAGGGATGCTAATGGCGGTATCGTCTGAGAAAATGAGTTTTTCGTAAGCATTAATAGGATTGTTTCTTGATCCAATAGGTAAAAAATCACACAAAGTTTCCCAAGGTTCTGGATAAAAAGCTTTTACATCGTTCAAAAACCAATTGAGCTCAGTTGTGCGACTTAAAAAGATACCGCGCAAAATTAATCCTGTTACATGTTGCGTATACTTTAATGCGTAAGCAAGCCCAAGTGTGCTGCCCCATGAGCCACCAAATACTAGCCATTGATCAATGCCAAGATTTTTTCTTATTAAATCAATGTCATTAATTAAGTCATCAATTGTATTGTTAACGATAGACCCTAATGGTTTGCTGCGGCCACAGCCGCGCTGATCAATCAGGATAATCTTATAGTAGCTTGGGTCAAAGAAACGGCGTTGTGTTGGATTACATCCGCTGCCTGGGCCGCCGTGTAGGAACACAACAGGCACACCATCAGGGTTTCCGCAAACTTCGTAGTAAACCTCATGCAAGTCATCAACTTTAATCATACTTTG
Source organism: Methylotenera sp. L2L1 (assembly GCF_000744605.1). Taxonomy (NCBI): domain Bacteria; kingdom Pseudomonadati; phylum Pseudomonadota; class Betaproteobacteria; order Nitrosomonadales; family Methylophilaceae; genus Methylotenera; species Methylotenera sp. L2L1. The sequence goes on along the minus strand of NZ_JQMG01000001.1, from coordinate 532,614 downwards.
TTTAAATGTATCAAGCTCTGGATACAAGTTGTAGAGATTGGTTTGCATGGATGATTTTTTCTTTCTATTTGATTTTAAATGATATTTTAAGATGTAAGTGTCAAGCGGTGTGGTGCTGACTAGGGATTTTAAGTAATAAGTGTGACTATGTTAAGTTAATTGTAAATAAATTGTAAATAATGTATTGCAATTCATGATTCACTGGTTTATAGTTCTGTTCAAGCACATTTAGTGTGCTACAAATAGTTTCATAAAAGCTAGTAAAAATTTTGAGGAACATCAAAAATTTATTAGTTTTGTTTATGAATCTATTTATTTAAACCTTAGTAGTTTAACTTTGGAGATTAATATGCAAATCAACAAAATCAAGTTAGCACTTGGCTTGGTAGCAGGTATGGCGATGCCTTTAGTAGCATCAGCAGCCGCAGATCAAGAAGCAGCAATGAAAGACGCGAACAACTGGGCTCACCCACGTGGTCAGCACAACAACCAAGGTTACAGTGCATTAGCACAAGTTAACAAAGGTAACGTAAAAAATCTTAAAGCAGCTTGGACATTCGCTACTGGTGTAAACCGTGGTCACGAAGGTTCACCAGTTGTTGTTGGTAACATGATGTATGTACATACAGCATTCCCAAACAACGTATACGCTTTAGATTTAGATAACAACCAAAAAATCGTTTGGTCATATTTCCCAAAACAAGATCCATCAGTACAAGCTGTACTATGTTGCGATAACGTTTCACGTGGTTTAGGCTATGGCGACGGTAAAATCTATCTACAACAAAACGATGGTAACTTGGTAGCTTTAGACGCTAAAACTGGTGCTAAAGTATGGTCAACATTGATCAACGATCCAAAAGTTGGCGCGACAAACACTAACGCTCCACACGTAATCAAAGACAAAGTATTAACAGGTTGTTCAGGTGCTGAATTCGGCGTACGTTGCTTTATCGCTGCATACAACATCAAAGACGGTTCTTTGGCATGGAAAGCATACTCAACAGGTCCTGACGCTGAAATGTTAATCGGTTCAGACTTCAACAAAGATACACCTGAGTACAGTGCATTGTCAGTTTACCAAGACGTAAACGGCGGCAACAAAGAAGGCGGTTCTTTCAAAAAACTTCCTAACGACCAATTGAAAATTGGCGAAAAAGAACTAGGTACACGTACATGGTTGAAACCACAAGCAGTTAAAGATGGTTGGCAACATGGTGGTGGTTCTGTATGGGGCTGGTGGCCGTATGATGCACGTACAAACTTAGTTTACTACGGTACAGGTAACCCATCAGTTTGGAACCCAGATGTACGTCCAGGCGACAACAAATGGTCAATGACTGTATTCGCACGTGACTTAGACACTGGTGTTGCAAAATGGGGCATGCAAATGACTCCACATGACGAGTGGGATTACGACGGTATTAACGAAGTTATCTTGTTCGACAAAGGTGGCAAAACATACGCTTGGCACCATGACCGTAACGGCTTCGCTTACACATGGAATGCACACAACGGTAAATTACAAGCTGCACAAAAAGTTCACCCATTCGTAAACTGGGCAACTGATGTTGACATGAAAACTGGTGTACCAAACAAATTGGCATCAGCTTCTACTCACCAAGACTACAATGCTAAAGGCATCTGCCCAGCTGCATTGGGTACAAAAGACCAACAACCAGCTGCATACTCACCAAAAACTGGTTTAGTATATTCTCCATTGAACCACGTATGTATGACATACGAGCCAGTTGAGTCTAAATACGTTGCTGGTCAACCATGGGTTGGTGCAACATTAACAATGTTCCCAGGTCCTGACGGTGTTATGGGTGGTTTCGCTGCTTATGATCCAATGACAAACAAAAAAGTATGGTACAACAAAGAGAAATTCTCAGCTTGGGGTGGTGCTTTAACTACTGCTACTGACTTAGTGTTCTACGGTACTTTAGATCGTTGGTTCAAAGCTGTTGATGCTAAATCAGGTAAAGAACTTTGGAAATTCCAAGTTGGTTCTGGCGTGATTGGTAATGCATTCACATACGGTCACAAAGGTAAACAACACGTTGGCGTGCTATCAGGTATCGGTGGCTGGGCTGGTGTAGCGATGAACCTTGGTATGACTACTCCAACAGACGCTTTAGGTGCTGCTGGTGGTTATGCAGAACTAGTTAAATACAACGCTGCTCCTGGCGGCGGTGCATTGAACGTGTTCAGCCTATAATTAATTGTTGAAAAACAATAAAATTATTAGCTAATAACGTAAGCTAGTACTAAACGTAGTAAATAAAAACACCCCGACTTGTCGGGGTGTTTTTTTATTGAGCAAGCGTTCAGATATAAATCTTATTAGTAACTATCAACGAACGTTCAATAGGTCCAAGCGTTCGTTTTTCGATTAAGAATGTTTCGATTTCACAGCGTAAGCGGCTTAATTTAACTAAGCTTACTTGGTTGGTTTGTCACTTTGTTAGCAGGTGAGGATGGCGATGAAAATCGGTCATGATTTGTGTCAAATTCATGAAAATCTGCTGTTTCATGGTCAGGCTATCCTGTATAGTCGTATGTCGGTTTTGTGGGTCTTAATAGGTAGAACTTTTAATTAAGTTAATACTCTATTACTAAGCGCGGTGAAGTAGAGGCCGCATTTTTATGATAAGGAATAAAAATGTTTAAAAGAATGAAATTGCTTGGTCTTTTCATAGGTTTTCTTACAGTAGGTAATGTACAAGCTGAAGATTATTACTCTTCAGGCAGGGCTGGTGAAGTACAACGTGTAGATGATGGCACCGAATTTAAAGTCTGTGCAGACCAAGATAACTTACCCTATTCAAATAGCAAATTAGAAGGGTTTGAAAATAAGATTGCTGAAGTGTTGGCGCAAGATTTAAATAAAAAACTGGCTTATACCTTCTGGTACGACAGAATGGGTTTTATTAGAAACACCTTAAGTGCAAAAAAATGCGATGTGATTATGGGCACAACCTCAGATTACGATGCATTGAGAACATCAAAACCTTATTACCGCGCAGGTCATGTGTTTATTTACAAAAAAAGCAGCGGTATGAAAATTACAGGCTGGGATAGTCCTGATCTTAAAAAAGCAACGATTGGTATCGTTGGCCAAAGTCCAGCGACGATTGCATTGAATGATTATGGCTTGATGCCTAATGCAAGACCATATCGCATGCAGCGTGATTTAAACTTGCCACCAAGTTATTTGATTGATGATTTGTTAGCGGGTGAAATCGACGTAGCCATTATGTGGGGTCCAATTGGGGGCTATTTCGCTAAACAATCAAAAGAGCCGTTAGAGGTTGTGATGGTGCCTGACTACGAGTTGGTCAACGCTAAGGGTAAAACTAACTGGAATATTTCAATCGGTGTACGTAAGTCTGATAAAGAGCGCTTAGCGATGATTGAAGGCGCACTGGAAAGAAACAAAGATAAAATTAACAAGATTCTAGATGATTACGGTATTCCACATATGGCTGTTGTTGATGGCGATAGCATTATGAAAGTTTATCGCAAAGGAAAAGAAGTTAATAAAGAAACTCGCGGTGACGCAATCCCAAAAACAGAGTAAAATACGCGCTTATTTTGCGTTGTTAAGTCAACCGATATATAAATAACTACGTTAAATGATCGTACGTTGACGAATGCGCTTAGCATGAATAAGACGTAACTCATTTCATGTGAATTAAATTAGGAGATAACATGTTAGGCAATAAAACTTTAGCGTCAACATTATTAGTTTCTATGTTGGCATTAACAGGTTTAGTATCTGTAAATGTGCAAGCTGCAGACATTAACCTAGTAGCAACGCAAGATGGCGCACCTTTAAATATTAAAAAAGAATTATTTGATACCCCAGAAGCTAAGCAATTCTTAGCAACTGGCAAAAACCCATACATTGGTAATGAAGCTGCTATTAAAGCTGGTAAAAAGAAATTCAACCTATACTCATGTAATGCATGTCATGGTGGCCATGGTGAAGGTGCTATTGCCCCAGGTTTGACAGGCGCTACAATGAAATATGCTAAAAATCTAACAAACAAAGGTATGTTTGAAACGATTTGGCATGGCACTAACGGCGGTATGGGTGCTAAAGGTCTAGGCTTAATGGTTCCGGAAGATCCAACTGAAGGTTTGAAACCTGATGATTTATTAAAAGTGATTGCGTTTATTCGTAGCAATAGCAAAATTAACGGTAATGAATAATTAGTTGTGTTTATCTAATAAAAAACGGTCGCAATCGCGACCGTTTTTTATTACAGCATAAATGCGTTATTATTAAACTTTTTATAATAGATAGAGTGAATGATGAATAAACATTTATTTTTAGTTGCGTTCATTGCAATGCTAGCCGCATGTGGCCAAGACTCTGGATCTAAAGGGGCTGGTGCTTCTGCGGGATCTGATGCAGAAATCAAGATGATTGATTTAGTCACAACCCAAGACGGTTCACCATTAAAAATTGACGCCAAGTTGTTTGATACACCTGCAGCAAAAGAGTTTATTGCCACTGGTAAGAATCCTTATATTGGTGTTGAAGCAGAAATACAAGCGGGTAAAAAGAAGTTTAACTTATATTCATGCGTAGCATGTCATGGTGGCCACGGCGAAGGTGCTGTTGCGCCAGGCTTGCAGGGTCCAAACTTTAAGTATGCAAAAAATGCGACCAATAAAGGTATGTTTGAAACCATTTGGCATGGCACTAACGGTGGCATGGGTGCAAAAGGTTTTGGCCTGATGCAGGCTGATCCACCTGATGGTTTAAAGCCAGATGAAGTATTAAAAGTTATTGCATGGATTCGTAGTAATTCAGCGATCACTGGAAACGAGTAAGTTATATTAAGATATAAAAACGCTTACTGATATTCAGTAAGCGTTTTTTTGTTTTCAGTGTTTAATAAAAGTGAGTGTAGGGAGTGCGCAATGGGTAAAGTGGGAACAGAGCAGCTGCATCGAATCGTCATCGTAGGTGGTGGAGCAGGCGGTTTGGAGTTGGCGACCAAATTAGGTGATAGTTTGGGACGCAAAGGTAAAGCAGAGATTACTTTGGTTGATAAATCAAAGACGCATGTCTGGAAGCCATTGTTGCATGAAATTGCGGCAGGAAGTATGAACCCAGAAAAGCATGAGCTGGTCTATATCGCTCAGGCCCATTGGCATCATTTTAAATTCCGACTTGGCAGCATGGACAGTCTAGATAGAGCTAACAAGGAAATTACAATCGCGCCTAACTATGACGAGGATGGTGTTGAGGTTATCCCACGTCGCACGATTCCGTATGATACTTTGGTGATTGCCGTAGGTAGTACTACCAACGATTTTGGCGTGAAAGGTGCGCGTGAGCACTCTATCGCCCTTGATACTCAAGACCAGGCTGAAAAATTCCATAGGCGCTTACACAACGCATTATTGCGGGCGCAGACTCAGGCGGAGCCGGTACAGGCTGGGCAATTAGAAGTGGTGATTGTTGGTGCTGGTGCAACTGGGGTTGAGCTCTCTGCGGAGTTGCATAATACAACGCGAGAATTAGCCGCTTACGGTCTTGATAAGATTGATCCAGACCGTGATGTGAAAATCTCTTTAATTGAAGCTAGCGATCGTGTATTGCCAGCGCTGCCGGCTAAGCTTTCTAACTCTGTTGATGTTGAATTAAGAAAATTACGCGTGCACTTATATATGGGTGAGCGCGTGACTGAAGTGACCAGCAAAGGCGTGCAAACGCATAGTGGCCGCTTCATTCCATCAGCGTTGGTAGTTTGGGCTGCTGGTATTAAAGCGCCTGATTTCTTGCGTGAAATTGATGGTTTGGCAACTAATCGGATTAACCAGTTAATCGTTAAACCTAGTTTACAAACCACATTAGATGACAATATATTTGCTTTTGGTGATTGTGCTGCATGTCCTTGGGTAGGACATGGTCAGGATGTGACAGTGCCGCCACGTGCGCAATCTGCACATCAGCAGGCGAGCATGTTAGTTAAAACATTAAAATACCGGGTCGCGGGAAAAACAGATTTACCGGAGTTCGCTTACCGGGACTATGGGTCACTCGTTAATTTAGGCAACTATACTACCGTTGGTAATTTGATGGGCGCGTTGTCAGGTGGCAGCTTGTTTATTGAAGGATTGATAGCACGTACGATGTATCAATCACTCTATAAGCTACATTTGATGGCTTTGCACGGATTTTGGAGCATGGCATTACAGACGCTTGCGAGAATGATAGCAAGGCGCACAGAGGCGCATGTAAAACTGCATTAATTATGCTGCAATAAGTAATGCATTGATAAAACGGATGGGCGGATATTGCGCTCATCCGTTTTTATTTGTACGGCAAGTGTATCGCAGGCGATTGTTTGATTATTAATTGAGATACTTGTAGCGTTTGTTGATGGCCATCATACATAAGCTCACAAATACACCAAATATAATCACGATAATATTTATGTGTAGGTTAGCCTTTACCATCAACAAGTAAGCACCTAACATGAGTAAGATGCCGATGTGTTCGTTGAAGTTCTGAACGGCAATTGAGTGGCCAGCACCAATCAGCTCATGCCCACGATGCTGTAGTAATGCATTTAATGGTACTACAAAGAACCCTGCAAGCGCACCGATGACAAACAGCAATATGACAGCTAGCTGCCAATGCTGTACAAAAGCCATGGCGACAACCAGTAAGCCCATGACGATGCCGGCAGGAAGTACTTTGGTTGATTCTTCTAATTTAATATAGCGTGCAGCAACGACAGAGCCTGCCGCAATGCCAACAGCTAGTATCGCCATCAGTTGAGTGGCTTGTTCTAGGCCAAAATTAAGGGCGCTTGCCGCCCAGGCAATGACAACGAGCCGTAATGTAGCGCCAGCACCCCAAAATAATGTTGTGACTGCAAGCGAGACCTGTCCGCGCGTATCTACCCATAAAGCTTTGAATGATTGCCAGAAATCGTAAAGCATGAATACAGGATTTTTCTTTGGTAGTTTGTGATCGATTGGCAGTTTAGGGATGTAAATATTAAATACTGACGCGACCATATACAGTAAGGTGATGATAATCATTGCAAAAGAAGGGTCGTGACTTGCCATGCTACCACCTAGCAACGCGCCTAAAATGATTGCAATGACAGTAGAGCCTTCCATCCAGCCATTAGCGCTGACTAACTTTTCGGGGGGAAGTAGCTCTGTCAATATGCCATATTTAGCTGGTGAGTATGCAGCTGCACCAATACCCACAATGCCATAAGCATACAGCGGCGGCATGCCTACCAACATGGCAAGACTGCCGATGAATTTAATGGCATTGGCAATAAACATCACCCGGCCTTTAGGCAATGCATCAGCAAATGAGCCTACAAAGGGTGCAAGCACAATGTAGGAAATCACAAAAAACTGCTGTAGCAATGGCGTATGCCAATCGGGTGAGTTTATTTGGGCAAGTAGTGCGATAGCCGCGAACAGCAGTGCGTTGTCAGCCAGAGCGGATAAAAACTGTGCGGTGAGTAAGGTGTAAAAACCTTTACACATATGCATTAGAAGTTACCTTTAGTGAAACGTACGTACAGTTCGTCAAGCATAAAATTACACATCATGGATAAGCCTATAAAATTTCCGCAGCAAAGTCAGCCAGACGCGAGCGCTCACCACGCTGTAATGTGATATGACCGTTGTGGTTCCAGCCTTTAAAACGATCAACCACATACGTGAGGCCTGAGCTACCTTCGGTTAAGTAAGGGGTGTCGATTTGTGCAATATTGCCCAAACAAACTACTTTTGTACCAGGCCCTGCGCGGGTAATCAGGGTTTTCATTTGTTTTGGCGTCAAGTTTTGCGCTTCATCAATAATTAAAAACTTATTTAAGAAAGTACGGCCACGCATGAAGTTTAATGATTTAATCTTGATGCGTGTGCGAATCAAGTCTTGGGTTGCAGCGCGACCCCAATCACCAGCCTCTTCATCGCTTTTGTTCAGTACATCCAAGTTGTCTTCTAAAGCACCCATCCATGGCGTCATTTTTTCCTCTTCTGTACCAGGTAAGAAGCCGATGTCTTCACCAACGGGGACAGTAACGCGCGTCATAATGATTTCAGAGTAGATTTTTTTATCCAATACTTGGGTAAGTGCTGCCGCTAATGTTAACAGTGTTTTACCTGTACCTGCTTGTCCTAGTAAAGAGACAAAGTCTACTTCTGGATCCATGAGTAGGTTTAATGCAAAATTTTGCTCGCGGTTACGCGCGGTGATACCCCATACATTATGTTTTGGTATAAGGTGGTCTTTAACAACCTCTAATACCGCAGTGTCTTTCTCAATGTTGCGCACAATAGCATGGAATGGTTTTTCAAACTCGTAATAAACAAACTCATTTACTAAAAATGTTTTGCACAGTGGGCCAGTGAGTCTATAAAACATGCGGCCAGACTCTTGCCACGACTCCATTGCTTTACTGTGCTTATCCCAAAAGTCCGCAGGCAACTCTTTCATGCCACTGTAGAGAATGTCGGTATCTTCTAAAACTTTGTCGTTAAAGTAGTCTTCGGCCAATACGCCCATGGCGCGCGCTTTAATCCGAACATTGATATCTTTACTGACTAGTATGACTTGTCGACTACTGTGCTGTTTTTGTAAGCAGAGGACAACACTGATGATTTGGTTATCTGCTTTGCTGCCAGCTAGCCCAGGTAGATCCAAATGTAGCTGCGTTGTTTGTAGAAACAGGCGGCCGGTAGCTTGCTTGTTACCGTTACGTGATAAAGGGCATCCTAGTTCTAAGTTAGTTAAGTCTGTGCCAACAATTTCTTCTAAACTGCGGCTGACTTGGCGTGCATTACGTGCAACTTCTGTAAGTCCTTTTTTGTTGTTGTCTAGCTCTTCCAATGTGACCATAGGCAGGTAAATGTCGTGCTCTTCAAACCTAAACACTGAAGAAGGGTCATGCATGAGTACATTCGTATCAAGAACAAATAGTTTGGATATGCCAGTATCTTTTTTAGCCATAAAAGACTTTCTAATAGTAATGAATGTAACGGAGTTGAACTAAAATTAAGCAAAAATTGAGTTAAGCAAAATACTTAAAGTTAAGCAAAATTGGGTTAAGTAAAACTTACTAAATGCATATTACGTTGCTTTGAAATGTTTATATTCAATTTTATGTGTCATATCAATCTATTTGCTTACGTGATTGACCAGCTATTAAAACTATAGTGACCCTATAAAGCTTAACACCTCTGCTGCATGGCCATCTACCTTAACACCACGCCATTCTTTAATTAAAACGCCATTTACGTCGATGATAAACGTACTACGTTCAATGCCTCGTACCTGTTTGCCATACATGTTTTTCATTTTGATGACATTAAACAGTGTGCAAGCGACTTCTTCGGTATCGGCTAACAACTCAAAAGGGAAATCAAATTTCGCTTTAAAGTTTTCATGTGACTTTAGGCTGTCACGTGAGATGCCAAATATTTCAGTATTTTTTATTTGGAAATCAGCATAGGCATCTCTGAACTGCATACCTTGCGTTGTACACCCTGGCGTAGAGTCTTTTGGGTAAAAGTAAATAACGAGGTACTTACCTATGAAATCCGAACGTTGGAATGTTTTTCCACTAGTAGCAGGTAATTGGAAATCAGGTACAGGTTGATTAAGCATAAGGTTATTGATCGCTGATATGAAACTTACCTACATTGTTGATAAAAAGCCCCATTAAGGCAAGTCTATATGTCATGTAAATGCGAATAATATTAAAAATATTTGTTTAGTGTTCCATGGTTTTTGCTCCATGGTTTTCTATTTATACAGCGTTGTGATGTGTATTGAGCATTTTTGGAAGAGAAATAATAATCGTGGTGCCACCGCCGTGTCTTGATGTAAATTGTAGTGAGCCGCCTAATACATCACATACTTTGAACGCGAAAGGAATGCCTATGCCTGTGCCAAATCGTTTGGTGGTGGGGGCACTCATTGCGCTGGGGTCGGGTGTGAATGGCATGCCGCTGCCACGATCCATTAAGTATAAATGGAATTCATTCTGTGCAATCTTGAGCGCAACCTCTATGGGGGCGTTTTTACTTGATGCATCAATTGCATTTAGTAGTAAGTTGTAGATGACTTGTTCTAATAGATGATGGTCAGTAAAAATCTCGTCATTATTGCTAGCGTTAGGTTTAGGCCAGCTTGGTAATGAAAGCTGAATGGATTTCTCAGAGATTTTTTGCTGTAATGGTGTTAGGGCACCATTCACAATTTCATGCATGTTGGTATAAGTTGGCTGTGGCTTTAAAGGGTGCAAGTACGCCAGTAATGCGCCGGTCCAGCGCTCTAGTCGATCAACCGTGTTAATAATACCGTTAATTGACTCTTGCGTTTCGGCATTGTTGTTGGGGTCATCCATCACTTGTGCTGTTGCGCGGATGCTCGCAAGCGGGTTACGAATGTTATGGGCGAGCATAGGCACCAATAAGCCTTGAGCTGCTTGTTTTTCGGTACGAATCAAGTTCTCTTGGCTAGTTAATAACTTATCAGCCATTTCGTTAACTGCTTTAGATAAAGAGGCGAGCTCTTCAATATTTTCATCAGGCGCTTTGTGCATTAGGTTGCCAGCGCTGATTTCCGTAGTGGCGTGCAGTAAGCCTTCAATAGGTCTGACGATTGAGCGTTTCAGGAAAAACCGTGAGAATAGTAAAAGTAGAATTGCCAGTATAAGTGGTGTAAATAGTAAGTAATTAGATTTACGTTTGCTGTTTTTGAGTTGCGTATCTAATTCAGCTTGTTTTTGGTTTAGTAGCTGTTCGGTGCTGGCGAGCAATGATTCATAGCGGTTAAATAATCCAGCCTCTAAATCTGTGTTCAATATTTTCTTAAGGTCGTCGCTGCTGAGGTGTGCGTCTTGATCAAATAACGCGGACGTCTCAGAAACAAAGGCCTGATAGCCAGCATGCAAGTCACCAATCGCAGTTTTTTCAGCTTCACCTACTGCAAGTAGTTGTAATTGCTTGAAATGGCCTTCCACAGAAAGTGTAAATTGATTGTATTCGCTTCGCGCTTCTGGGTCGTCTAGGAAATAAGCATCAAACAGCTCTTTTAATTGGCGGTATAGGTCGCCGCGAGTTTGCTGCATTTCTTGAACAAGTGAGTTAATCCGGTTGGATTCTTGGCTTGACTGGTCTTGAAGTTGGATGCCGATTGCACCAATTGAGGCTACTAGAAAGATGAGTAAGATAAAAGCAAGCTCATGGATGAGTAAAAGGTCTTTAAGAGAGGTCTTTTTGTTAGCCACGGCAGTAGGTTGAATGATTATTCGAGTTTAAATGGTACAGGAACAGTAATGGTAAAGTTACTATTCCGCAATGCTTCTGGCGGTGTGGGGAATGGTAAGGCTTTCTCTACCATTTCAAGCGCTTGTTTATCTAACACCTCATAACCGCTGGATTGCGTGATTTTTTTTGATTTAATCTTGCCAGTACCATCTAGTTCAAGCTCAATAATAGTCTCGCCCTGCCAGCCACGCATTTGGGCAATTTTAGGATACTTTTTATGCTTGCTGATTGCGTTCCATAGTGCGTTGCCATATCGACCAGTGGCATTGTCTATCTCTGCTTGGCTAGGCGGAGGAGGTTCTTTGGGTTCAGGCGTAGCTACTGTCTGCGTGGGCACGATGCGTTCTGGTGCGGGTTTTACTGCAATCACTTCTGGCGGTGCTGTAATTGTTGGTGTTTCGACGACTGGCTGGGTTTGTTGAACAATAGGGCTGGGCTTCTCTTTAATAACAGGTTTTGGCTCAGGTTTTAATTTAGGTTGAATTTGAGGTTGTATAACTTCAGGTGGGGGCTGTACTGGTTCGGGTTCTGCAGGAGGTTGTGCCTCTGCTTTTTTAGCTAAACTTATCTCTAATACCTCAGGCTCTTTGACGTCATCAAGTTTCATATTCGGGATGATCAGCGCGAGTAAGCCATGCAACAGTATTGAGCAAACAATAGCCCATACGATTGTATATTCCTTTGGAGAGGGTTGGATTACAGCTGAATTCAAAGAGAAAAAAGACCTAGTGAATAGAGGTTGATTTAAAAATGACACGAAATTATACAACAAGCAACCCTGATTACTAGTGTGCTGTTTTGATTGATTACATTTTGATGATGGTTCACTTTATTCATGAGGCATTTGGTGCTTATTAATCTAAATAAAACAGTGGGTTAAATAATTCCATCCAGCACTTGTACTTGTACCATTGCTCCTGCATCTAAGTTGCCAACAGCATCATCTAGCACGATAAAACAGTTCGCTAAGGACATGGAGCTTAATAAAGCCGAGCCTTGTGCCCCCGTTGGTTTTACACGCCAAGTGCCATCCGTATCAGTAAATAGTATGCCGCGTTGAAACTCTGTGCGACCTGATAGTTTTTTAATTGCTTGCGAGCACTGTACTTGAAACATGGCTAATGGTATAGGGTTGGACTGTCCCATTAGTCTTAGTAGGGCATCACGCACGAACTGATAAAAAGTAACCATGACGGCAACAGGATTACCAGGCAAGCCAAAATAGTGTGCGTTGCCCACTTTGCCATAGGCAAGCGGCCTGCCCGGCTTCATTGCTACTTTCCAAAACATGACCTGGCCATGTTTGGCGAGTAGCAGTTTCATGTAGTCGGCTTCACCCACAGAGACGCCACCACTCGTGATGACTACATCGGCTTGAGTTGAGGCGCTTAGTAAAGTTTCCTCAAGAAGCGTAGGATTATCCGCAATGGCTCCCATGTCGATCACTTCAATACCAAGCCGCGTAAGCATGCCGAAAAGTGTGTAACGATTGCTATCGTATACTTGCCCAGTTTTAAGTGGTTGCCCTACACCTACTAGTTCATCTCCAGTAGAAAAGAATGCTACTTTTAACTTACGATAGGCTTGCACCTCTGCAATCCCTAGCGATGCGATTAAGCCTAAATCTGCGGGGCGCATCAGGTGGCCTTTGGTTAGAACAGATTGCCCTAGTTTTAAATCTTCTCCTGCATAGCGAACATTTGCTTGCGGTTTAGGCGCTTCACTAATGTTAATAAACTCACCATCAGTGACAGTTTTTTCTTGTACCACTACGGTATCGGTACCCGCTGGCATGGCAGCGCCGGTCATGATTCTGACGCATTGCCCATCGCTTACTGTGTCATCAAAGGCTTTCCCGGCAAACGCTGTTCCCACTACTTTTAGGCGCTGTGTCTTAAGGTCGCTGGCTTTTAGTGCGTAACCATCCATTGCCGAATTATCATAGTTGGGTACGTTGGCCGGTGACATGATGTCTGCTGCCAGTACGCGCCCTAAGCTATCACGTAATGCGAGTGTTTCCGTTTCAGATACCGGGTTTAGAAATTGCTGAATATACTCACGGGCTTTGGCTACGTGCATGGCGTTAGGATCGTAATCATCCATGCAGCTAGGGTTGTTGGCTAAGGTTTGGAGAGAGGTGTCGCTAGTCATTTGATGTGTATTGAACGTTAATTGTCTAGTTTACTAAGTTAAAAGAGATGGCTTAGGTCTTGCACGCAAATCGGTAGCATCTTATTGTGCTTGCCCTAATGAGCGGTGCTTTGCGCCAGCTTTGATTCTAGTTTGATAATATCATCTGGGCTATTTAAATTTTCAAATGCGTCATTGTCATCTCCAAAGTCCACTTCTACGTAATGCTGACTTTTTTGCCATGCATGTACTTTTCTGTTGCCTTGAGCTAGAAAATAATCGAGGCTAGGGAGCAGTGTTTTCTTGCATAGACAAAATACAGGGTGATTGTTGCCACCGCAAGTGGCTACGGCAATATCTGCATTGGCTTGCAATAAGCCTGTTTTGAGTTTCTGCACCAAATTAGCAGGCAGTAATGGCGAGTCGCATGGCACAAATAGCACTAAATCATGGCTTGCATGCTTGAGTCCTAGTTGCATCCCCGCCAATGGGCCTGCAAAATCTGAGATTTCATCTTGCAGTACGCGGTAGCCTAGCGTGTTGTAATACGCTAATTCTCGGTTTGCATTAATCATAATTTCATCGACTTGTGGCGTTAGTCTGGCAATGACATGCTGGATAAGAGGCTGGGATTGAAATTGCACCAACCCTTTGTCCACACCACCCATGCGTGTAGCTAGCCCGCCTGCAAGAATGAGCGCTGAGACTGGCACTTAGCCGCCGGTATGTGACATGAACCTTACCACCGCAGGCTTGGCGCGCCGTAAATCGAAATCATGCCCTTTGGGTTTAATGGACATGCTATCAAGGATAGCATGTATCAATGGCTGGTCATCGTCAGGATGGTTGCGTAGCAATGGCATTAGGTCCACTTTGTCTTCTTGGCCCAGGCATAGAAATAGCTCGCCTTTGCAGGTGATGCGTACGCGATTGCATGCCTCACAGAAATTGTGTGAGTGTGGTGAGATAAAGCCGATTTTCGTGTTGCTGTCAGTAACCCGCCAGTAACGCGCAGGGCCGCCTGTGTTGACCGTACTGGCGGTCAGAGCGTACTTGCTTTGCAGGGTTTTTAGGGTTTCTGCATTGCTGACGAAAGTAGATTCCCGTGTATGGTCAACTTCACCTAATGGCATTTCTTCAATAAAAGAAATATCTATAGCTTGTTGAATGGCAAAGTCAACGAGGGCCTGTGCTTCATCGTCGTTGGTGCCGCGCATGAGTACTGTGTTGAGTTTGATATTGTCAAAACCAGCTTGCTTGGCAGCTTGTATGCCGCGCAGTACTTTATCGAGCTCGCCAGTACGGGTGATTTTTTTAAAGCGCTCGCTGTTTAAACTATCCAGGCTGATGTTAATACGCTTAACGCCCGCTTGTTTTAAGCTGGTAGCTTGTTTCTCTAGTTGGCTACCATTGGTAGTAAGCACTAACTCTTTTAGTTTTTCAAGTTTGCCCACTTCTTCAAATAGCCAGAGTGCATTTTTACGTACTAGCGGCTCGCCGCCTGTGATGCGCACCTTGGTTACGCCTAGCTGCACAAATGCTTTTATCAGGCGCAGGCATTCTTCTAAACTGAGTACTTCATCGCGCGGCAGAAAGGTCATTTCTTCGGCCATACAGTAAGTGCATCTAAAGTCGCAGCGGTCTGTGATAGAAAGCCGAATATAGTCAACCTGACGGCCAAATTGGTCGATCAGCTTGTCTGGATAATTGGATGTTGAGTCAGGCACTTTTTAAGTCACGAGTTGTCGTATCTAGTAGGATTTTACATTTCAGTAACATTTTACATTAATATTATAGTAGGATTGTAGTATCGTCATAATAGTTGCTTTGGAGATATTAGCTTGCTTGATTCAAATACACCACTAGTAGATGCTGATGCGTTAATTAGTCGCTTAATTACCGAACATCAACATCGCCCTGGCGCATTGTTACCGTTGTTGCATGCGATTCAAGACAATCTAGGTTATGTGCCTGAGTCTGCCTATCCGCAGATATCAAAAGCATTGGCTTTATCCGTAGCGGAAGTGCACGGCGTGGTTACATTCTACCACCACTTTAGAACACATAAGCCTGGTCGCAATGTAATGCAGATTTGTCGTGCTGAATCATGCCAGTCTATGGGTAGTGAAGCATTAGAAGCGCATGCGAAGAAGTGCCTGAATATTGATTACCACCAAACCACTGCCGATAACGCAATTACACTAGAAGCCGTGTACTGTTTAGGAAACTGTGCATTGTCGCCATCGGTGATGATGAACGATGAGATTTATGGACGAGTGTCTCCGTCTGATTTAGATGCACTGATTGCGGAGGCAAAAGCATGACAACAACGATTTATATTCCACGCGACTCAAGTGCTTTGTCAGTGGGTGCAGAAAAAGTAGCAGTTGCTATTGCCGCAGAAGCAAAAAGCCGTGGTTTGGATGTAGAAATTATCCGTAATGGTTCTCGCGGCCTGTATTGGCTGGAAACCATGGTGGAAGTATCTACTCCTAAAGGCCGTGTTGCTTATGGTCCGGTAAAAGTAAAAGACGTACCTTCACTATTTGACGCTGATTTTATCAATGCAAAACCTCACGCTTTAAGTTTGGGTTTAACAGAAGAAATCGACTGGATTAAAAAACAGCAACGTTTGACGTTTGCACGTGTAGGTGTGACTAACCCGGTGTCGCTGGATGATTACATTGCACATGATGGCTATAAAGGCCTGAAAAATGCACTAAAACTTAGCGGCGCAGAAATTGTTAAAGCTGTGACTGACTCAGGTTTGCGTGGTCGCGGCGGTGCAGCGTTCCCTACCGGGATTAAATGGAACACGGTACTGGGCTGTGCGTCAGAACAGAAATACGTCGTGTGTAATGCCGATGAGGGTGACTCAGGCACATACTCAGACCGAATGATTATGGAAGGCGATCCGTTCGTGTTGATCGAGGGGATGACCATCGCCGGTGTCGCAGTGGGCGCTACACAAGGCTATATTTACCTGCGTTCAGAGTATCCTCACGCATTGGTAGCCTTGAATCAGGCAATTGAGGTAGCAAATAAAGCGGGTTATTTAGGTGATGATGTTTTAGGCAGCGGTAAAGCTTTCCACTTGGAAGTGCGCCGTGCTGCGGGTGCTTATGTCTGTGGTGAAGAAACCTCATTGCTAGAGAGCTTGGAGGGTAAACGTGGTCTGGTACGCTTTAAACCGCCACTACCTGCGATTGAAGGCTTGTTTGGCAAGCCAACGGTTGTTAATAATGTGATTTCACTGGCTTCAGTGCCGATTATTTTAGATAAAGGCGCGCAATATTATGCTGATTACGGCATGGGCCGTTCACGTGGCACGCTACCAATTCAGCTGGCTGGTAATCTTAAACATAATGGCTTGGTAGAGTTAGCGTTTGGTGCAACTTTGCGTGAGTTGCTGTATGACTTTGGCGGCGGCTCTGCGACTGGTAAGCCTATCCGTGCCGTGCAGGTAGGCGGGCCTTTAGGCGCATTTTTGCCTGAGAGCCAGTTTGATACACCTTTAGACTACGAAGAGTTTACTAAAATTTGGGCGGTGCTTGGTCACGGCGGTATTGTTGCATTTGACGATACGGTTGATATGTCAAAAATGGCACGTTATGCCTTTGAGTTCTGTGCGGTTGAGTCTTGTGGCAAATGTACCCCTTGCCGTATTGGTTCAACCCGCGGCGTTGAGGTGATTGATAAAATTCGATCCGGTAAAGACCACGCTAAAAATATTCAATTGGTACGCGATCTAAGTGACACCATGCTGAATGGCTCTTTATGCGCACTTGGTGGCATGACCCCTTATCCTGTACTTAGCGCACTAAATCACTTCCCGCAAGACTTTGGACTACCTGCTGAAACGCAAGCGGGTTAGGAGAGAACAATGGACGAAATTAAATACAATTCGAGCATCGACTACGGAACCCCTAAAAGTCAATCGGCTAAGCAAGTGACGCTGACGATCGATGACAGAGAAATTACAGTGCCTGATGGCGTTTCTATCATGCACGCAGCGGCAGTGGCTGGCGTAATGGTGCCTAAATTATGTGCAACCGATAGCTTGGAGCCGTTTGGTTCATGCCGTTTGTGCTTGGTGGAGATCGAAGGCCGCCGTGGCTACCCAGCATCATGTACCACGCCAGTTGCTGATGGCTTAAAAGTGCATACACAGACGCCAAAGCTTGCTGACATTCGTCGCGGCACCATGGAGCTTTACATTTCAGACCATCCCTTAGATTGCCTCACTTGTGCAACCAACGGTGACTGTGAATTACAAGACATGGCGGGTGCGGTAGGCTTGCGTGAAGTGCGTTATGGTTATGATGGTGAAAATCACCTCAATTCAGTAAAAGACGAAACTAACCCATACTTCACGTTCGACCCGAGTAAATGTATTGTGTGTTCACGTTGCGTACGTGCGTGTGAGGAAACGCAAGGTACATTCGCGCTAACAATTTCAGGCCGAGGTTTTGAATCTAAAGTTTCTGCCGGCAATAAAGACTTCTTGGATTCAGAGTGCGTTTCTTGCGGCGCTTGTGTACAAGCTTGTCCAACAGCAACCTTGATAGAAAAAACAGTGATTGAAGCTGGTACGCCGGAGCATAGCGTCACGACTACCTGTGCATACTGCGGTGTGGGCTGTAGCTTTGACGCGGAAATGAAAGGCGAAGAAGTTGTTCGCATGACGCCAACCAAAGATGGCGGTGCTAACCATGGACACTCATGTGTAAAAGGCCGTTTCGCATGGGGTTATGCAACGCATAAAGACCGCATCACCACACCGATGATTCGTAAGAGTATCAAAGACCCTTGGCAACAAGTGGGCTGGGACGCAGCGATTAACTACGCAGCGAGCGAGCTAACCCGTATTCAGAAACAATATGGCAGCGATGCTATCGGCGGTATTACCTCTTCACGTTGTACTAATGAAGAAGTTTACGTGACGCAAAAGTTGATTCGCGCGGTATTTGGCGTGAACAACGTTGATACGTGTGCGCGTGTTTGCCACAGCCCAACCGGCTATGGTTTAAAACAAACACTGGGTGAATCAGCCGGTACACAAACGTTTGATTCAGTTATGCATTCTGATGTGATTTTCATCATCGGTGCTAACCCAACAGATGGCCACCCTGTATTTGCATCGCAAATGAAGCGTCGTTTACGTGAAGGTGCGAAGCTCATTATTGCTGACCCACGTGAAATTGACTTGGTGGCTAATTCCCCACACATCCGTGCGGATTACCACCTCAAATTGCGTCCAGGTACTAACGTTGCCTTGATTTCAGCATTGGCGCATGTGATTGTGACTGAGGGCTTGGTACAAGAAGCGTTTGTGAAAGAGCGTTGCGAGTGGGATTCATTCGTCGAGTGGCGTGATTTTGTGGCTAAGCCAGAAAACTCACCTGAAGCGCTAGCTGAAGAGTTGGGCGTAGATGCTGAAACCATACGTGCTGCAGCACGTATGTATGCTACAGGTGGCGATGCTGCGATTTACTATGGCCTAGGTGTGACCGAGCATAGCCAAGGTTCTACCACAGTGATGGGTATTGCTAACTTGGCTATGGCAACTGCTAATATCGGCCGTGAAGGTGTGGGTGTTAACCCATTGCGCGGTCAAAATAACGTGCAAGGTTCATGCGATATGGGTTCTATGCCGCATGAGTTCCCAGGTTACCGTCACGTGGCAGACGATGCGACACGTGCCTTGTTTGAATCAGCTTGGGGCAGGCCTTTAAGCAAAGAACCAGGCTTACGTATTCCAAACATGCTGGACGAAGCTAGCGAAGGTAACTTCAAAGGGCTGTATTGTGTTGGTGAAGATATTGTGCAGTCAGACCCGAACACCCAGCACGTCACACACGCTTTAGAAAATATGGAGTGCGTGATTGTTCAAGATTTGTTCCTGAACGAAACAGCCATGTTTGCGCACGTGTTTTTCCCAGGGGCTTCATTCTTAGAGAAGAGTGGTACATTTACCAATGCTGAACGCCGTATTTCACCGGTGCGTAGAGTGATGCGTCCAAAAAATGGTTATGAAGATTGGGAAGTGACCACTAAATTATCTGAAGCATTAGGTTACCCAATGCAATACAACCACGCTTCAGAAATTATGGATGAGATTGCTGCGTTAACGCCTACATTCCGTGGTGTAAGCTTCAAGAAACTGGATGAAGTGGGTAGCGTACAGTGGCCATGTGATGATGAGCATCCAGACGGCACACCAATCATGCATATTGACGAGTTTGTGCGTGGTAAAGGTAAGTTCTTTGTTACCCAATACGTGCCAACGACAGAAAAAGTGAATGCTAAATTCCCATTGATTCTGACGACAGGTCGTATTTTGTCTCAATACAACGTAGGTGCGCAAACACGTAGAACTCAAAACACTGCATGGCATCCTGAAGATATCCTTGAGATTCACCCACATGACGCAGAAGAGCGCGGTGTGAAAGAGGGTGACTGGGTCGGTATTGCGAGCCGTGCGGGTGAAACCGTATTGCGCGCTAAAATTACAGAGCGTGTACAGGTTGGTGTTGTTTATACAACATTCCACCACCCTGAGTCAGGCGCTAACGTGATTACCACTGACAACTCAGACTGGGCAACCAACTGTCCTGAGTTTAAAGTAACCGCGGTACAAGTGTCACGTGTTAGTCAGTTGTCTGATTGGCAAAAACACTACAAGACCTTTAGTGAAGCGCAAATTGCTTTTGCCGGTAAAAAAGCAGAAGCAGTAAAAGTTAGTTAGGAGTTTAGGCTGTCTTTAATATTAGATGCATCTACCAGTCAGTTCGAGGTTGAGCAGTGGCAAGATGGAAAGCTACAGCTAGCCTCGGATTGCTTGGCAGAAGAAACGCCGGTTGCATTAGTTTATAACGGTGTTTCTCATGCTGTCATGTTGGCAACAGCCCAAGACTTAGATGATTTTGCATTGGGTTTTTCGCTATCTGAAGGCATTGTCGAGAGTGCTAGCGAGTTATACGATATCGATGTTCAAGTGCGAGATAATGGTATTGAGTTGCATTGTGAGATTGCGACCGAACGTTTTGTGCAGTTGAAAGAGCGGCGCCGTACATTAGCAGGTAAGACTGGTTGTGGTTTGTGTGGTGCAGAAAGTTTGGCTCAGGCCGTACGTTACCCTCAGCGCTTAATGTCTCAATCTGCATTTGCTGCGGAAAGTATTATGCGCGCATTACACGCTATGCAAGCAAGGCAGGTGTTGCAGCAGCAAACAGGCGCAACGCATGCTAGCGCATACGCGTTGGCTGATGGCACATTGAGTATTGTGCGTGAAGATGTTGGTCGACATAACGCGCTTGATAAACTTGTTGGTGCGCTTGAAAAAAGTAGTGTCAAGTCTGAGCTTGCTCGAGATGGTTTTATTATCACCACGAGTCGTGCCAGTTTTGAGATGGTGCAGAAAACAGCTAGTGCTGGCGTCAGTTTGTTGGTTGCCGTATCAGCGCCCACAGGATTGGCTGTACGTGTAGCAAAAGAATGTGGCTTAACTTTACTAGGTTTTGCGCGCGAGAATAGGTATGTAGCTTATAGTCACGGCGAAAGAATTTTGAAACAATAAGAGATAGAAAAGTTAGAGTATATGGATATCCAACGTTTAATTTCAATGGCGAATCAGATCGGTGATTTTTACGAGTCTTATCCGAATCAGAGTCATGCTCAGGAAGACATTGCCGGGCATCTCAATCGCTTTTGGGCGTTACCGATGCGTAAGCAAATTGCAGAGTATGTGAATGTTCAGGGTGGAGTAGGGTTGCATCTAAAAGTTCAGAGCGCAATCAAAGCGCACTTGCAGTTGTAAGCCTAAGCCCATTTGCAGTTATAAACACTTTAGTATGCATTGACTTGGGTGCTCATCCAAAAACTGCTGACATAAGGATGCAGTTTTTGGATAAGGAAAGCAGCTAATACAGGTCGACTTTTTTATTGCTGACGCTGATAAAGTCTAAAGCTTTCTTTTCTGTCAGCAGATCTTTTTCCTTGCCAGATTAACTTCCATTCGTCCGCTGGTTGCATTCTTGTTAAGCCTCTTTCATCTTGAATCAGATAAAAGTCACAGTTAGCCGATTGGGAGCTACCGAGAGACTCTAGTTGAAGATTAGTGTAGTAGTGTAATAGCAGTCGTTGTGACTGCCCAATATTAAGGCTGTTAATGCAAGAGGTGCTGCTCGGCATCGATTCCTGCAGGCTTTTAAATACTGGCATATAGCTTTTCGCGCTATCGATCCATGGTAGCCATAGCGTCATCAGCAAGCCCCATCCAAACGTCATGCCTACAGCCCAGTTAGTCACCGCAGCACGGTTGCTTTGTCTCGCTCTTACACATGTGAAAATCCAGATGCTAGTGATAGTGATAGCAAGCGTTAGGCTGATAATGCTTAGGTCGGCATTGTCGGAGCCAGATAAAAACTGCATGCGCTCTTTGATTTTGCTAGGATAGCCCGCCACCATTGCAAACCAGCCAAGCCAGATGAGTGCACCTGCTAAACCAAATAAAGAGATGCCAAACCAGTTTAGGGCTGATGCAGCGCCACGTTTCAGATGGTCAACGCTACCAGCACCAAGTGCAACTAGTGGTAATAGCAAGGTTAGTGCGTTGATGTCCCTATTATCGGCACCTGCACCTAGCGCAATTAAGCTGCAAATAAAGAAAACAAGCATCAGCTGAAATCTTGGTTTCCCGAGCAGTTGCAGGCGGTAGCGCCATAGACTCCACAATGCTAAGGGTAAGGCAGGCCATGCATACCAGATGAGTATTTTAAAAAAGTAAACATAGTTATAGTGATTGAAGTTGGTTAACTCAGCCTTAAGCCATGCGTGAAATAAGCCAGGAAAATATAATATAAAAGGAACTAGCCATAAAGCGACAAAAGGAATTGCGACCAAAAGTGCAGTGCTGAAAAATATTGCAAAACTCTTTGTGCGCCAGTGACTAAAGGTCAGTCCTAACAATACCCCTGTACCGATTAAAATAAGTGCTGGTAATAATCCTTTGGACAAAAATCCCACTGCAATTGCAGCGCCCAACAGCACACTTGCCCTCCATGGTCTGCGCTTTGACAGTGCAAATGCATAAAAACCTGTTGCAGTGCTAGTGAGCGTAGCGACTTCGGCATTGAGGCTGTGAGCATTTAAAATAAGGCCGATAGTCCCTATCATGATAAATGTCGCGTAGCGACCTACACCGCGAGTCCACAGTTCGCGACCAGCCATGCCTACCATCAATAATGTAATAGACATCCAGAATGCATTAATGAGGCGAGCACCGTCGTGCATATCCAGCCATGGACTGAATAGCTTGGCACTACCTGCAGCAGAGAGGTGGTAGAGCGGGGGTAAATCTAACAGTGTTTGGTTGGCAGCTAAAGGTGCAATTAAATGACCGTTGTCTAGAATGTCCTTAACGATGCTGATGCTACTCGTTTCTAATGGCTTCCATGGTGTGTGGCCGATAAGGCCAAGAAAAATCCAAATAATAGATAAGAGGATGAGTAATTGTGATTTTGCGTTCTCACCTATGCGTGCGCGAGGTGTAGACATATTGCCTTGCCAGTCGTGATCAAGTTGGAAGCGCATATTGATTAGCTCGGTATCTGCATCATTGAGGTGTGCTCATTTTATATGAGCAAGAGAGTTGGATAAACATCATACTAAAACAAAAGGCAGCCTAAGCTGCCTTTTGATGAACGATAATCTGCAAGCAGGTTCGTAACTTTTTGATTACATACCGTATTTTTTACGGAATTTATCAACACGGCCAGCCGTATCAAGAATCATTTGTTTACCAGTGTAAAACGGGTGTGATTTTGAAGATACTTCAATTTTAACCAATGGGTACTCTTTACCATCAGTCCACTTAATTGTGTCTCTTGCGTGGATAGTAGAGCGAGTTAAAAAAGTAAAGTCAGCACCAATGTCTTGAAACACAACTTCACGGTATTCTGGATGAATTCCATCTTTCATAATAATAGCCTCTTATTGATTGCCGAACGATACGGCATATGTTGCAAATTTTTGCGATAACTCAGCATTATATTTACATTGCTGACGCTATGCAAGAAAAATTGTTTGGTGTAAAGGAGTTAGCCTCTACGCATACTGTCAAAAAAATCCGCATTGTTTTTAGTTGACTTGATTTTGTCCAACAAGAACTCCATCGCTTCAAGGTCATCCATCGGATAGAGTAGTTTGCGTAATACCCAGATTTTTTGTAGTACATCTTTTTCGATTAGCAACTCTTCACGACGTGTGCCAGATTTATTGACGTTGATTGCTGGGTACTGGCGTTTTTCTGCCATGCGGCGATCAAGATGAATCTCCATGTTGCCGGTACCTTTAAACTCTTCATAGATAACGTCATCCATGCGTGAGCCGGTATCAACCAGCGCAGTAGCAATAATGGTGAGTGAGCCACCTTCTTCAACATTTCTAGCTGCACCAAAGAATCTTTTAGGGCGTTGCAATGCGTTGGCATCCACGCCACCAGTAAGCACTTTGCCTGATGATGGGATGACAGTGTTGTATGCGCGCGCTAGGCGCGTGATAGAGTCTAGTAAGATCACTACATCTTTTTTATGCTCAACCAAACGTTTGGCTTTTTCCAGCACCATTTCGGCAACTTGCACGTGGCGTGTCGCTGGCTCGTCAAACGTAGAAGCAACCACTTCGCCTTTGACTGAGCGTGTCATTTCTGTCACTTCTTCAGGACGTTCATCGATGAGCAGTACGATTAAAATTACATCAGGATGGTTGGCGGTAATGGCATGAGCAATGTTTTGCATCATCACCGTTTTGCCGCTTTTCGGGCTGGCAACCAGCAGGCCACGTTGACCTTTACCAATTGGCGCAATCATATCGATGACGCGGCTAGTAATGTTTTCCGCACCTTTGATATCACGCTCTAGCGTAAGTGGAATGGTAGGGAATAAAGGCGTTAAGTTTTCAAACAGAATTTTATGTTTGGTGTTTTCAGGCGCCTCGCCATTCACCATGTCCACTTTAACTAAAGCAAAGTAACGCTCGCCATCTTTAGGGATGCGAATTTCACCTTGAATACTGTCGCCAGTATGTAAATTAAAGCGGCGAATCTGAGATGGTGAGACGTAAATATCGTCAGGACCTGCTAAATAAGAGGTGTCTGGTGATCTTAAAAAGCCAAAGCCATCTTGTAAAACTTCTAAAGTGCCATCTCCAAAAATGCTTTCACCCTTTTTTGCCTTATTTTTTAGAATGGCAAAAATTAAATCTTGTTTTCGCATGCGGCTGGCATTGTCGATTTCGTTGGCAATGGCCATTTCTACTAATTCTGTAACGGGTAGATGTTTGAGGTCTGATAGATGCATGAGGTCTCGCTAGAACAAGATGTGTGTAGAGATAATGTAAGGCTTTAGATTTAAATGCCAGAGGCTAAGTTTTTGTTGCCTGAAGGGGGTGGTGCTTGGTTTTAAAGCTTTACGTGTTTAAAACCAAGCGCTTGATTTATGCTAAGCGTAATGGGTTTAGATGTTGCTGTCAATAAAAGCTGTTAGTTGCGATTTAGATAGCGCACCAACTTTAGTTGCTTCTACGTTACCATTTTTAAATAACATGAGTGTAGGAATACCACGAATGCCATATTTAGGTGGTGTTTGTTGGTTGTCATCAATGTTTAGTTTAGCAACTTTGATACGGCCAGCATATTCTTTTGAAATCTCATCAAGAATTGGTGCAATCATTTTGCATGGGCCACACCACTCTGCCCAGTAGTCTACTAGCACTGGAATTTGCGATTGTAGAACATCTTGTTCAAAACTTGCATCGCTAAGGTGTGTGATGTGTTCGCTCATAGAAAAAACCTTTAAATTGAATATGACTAATAATACTTGAAAATGTGTATCGTAACGAAAAAAAATGTTTTAGTGAAGTCTAAATGATGCCCAGTAAGATTTAAATTTTATATTATTTCGTGGTGTAGTAAATGTTGAGAGGTGCCGTAAGTGGTTGAATGTGATTTGAATCGCAACTCATCGCATGTCATAAACCATTTCTATCATGAGATAGATTGTTACAGTTAGCCTACGTTCACTTAATGACATTGAATTGAATGCGCTCAACGTCATGGGTTCTTTCTATTAACTTATTAAGCGCAACCTGCTCAGTTTTTTGATTGCACGTAAATGTCAGTTGGCGACCGTTGATATAAGTGCCTCTTGGAGCAATGATCGTTGCTGCTTGTTTTACGGCTGTAATTTCTGGCAGTACTAGGATGTTATTGTTGGTACTGTGCTGAAATATCTTTGCGATTGCACTGTCTGCATAAGGTGCAATCAACTGAATTCCGATATCTAGGCGATCTCTTGTGCCACAATTGGCCCATTTTACAAAGCCTATTGACCATTGTTGTTCGTGCTTTCCTCTGAGTGCAACCAACCCACCAACTTTAATGTTTTTTTCGGCATTGTGGTAGCGTCTAATCGATATGCCGGTTGCGCTGATGTTTAATATTTTCCAGCGTGACGGTGTGACGTGAGTAGCGTTAAGGGCTAAGTTACTGCTGTCGGTGCTAGCCTTCGTAGCATTAATGATGTTGTGAATATCGTCCATGCCTGCAACGAGCTCAATGTCGCCATTTTTAGCTGAGCGACTAAAAACACGTTTAGGTGAGATGCCCCAGTTTGTAATGAGGTATGCAAGTAGTTCCATATAGTCATTATGGTTTGCATCTGCACTAATGCTGCCATTGACAGGGATAGTGCGATTTTGAAGCTTATTAAGGTCTTCATGAATATCGCGAATAAGGTCTATGGTGTGCAGCAGTAGCTCTGAGTCTGGATTAGGTGCAGATTTCTGCTTGCTGTACGGGGTTGGGGGAGCATCTGATGTTAAATTGATAATGAAAGCACCCGAGCTGTTTTCTAAAGGTTCGATAGCGGTGACTCTTGCGGTGCTAACATGGTGTGCTAAGTAATCTGCAATTGCACTGATGTCTTGCTGTATTAAGTGATGTGGCTGCGACAAGCTCATGAGTAGCGTGTGCTTGTAAGTGTCTTCTATTGAAGTCAGTAAATGTGCGTAGGTTTTAGTTTTTAATTGAGCCGAATCATCTTGAATGTTCGTATGCATGATGCCAAGTTTAGCGGCGCAAAAGTAGAGTTGATGTAAGTCGCTCCAAATATGATTGGGCGGGGTCAGATAAGTTTGATAGTGAACTAATGCGTGTTGCGCGATGGCATGCATGGCGCGCTGAATAGCGATAGCTGAGTTTTTATCTGTGCGTAATTTGATGAGTTGGTTCTGTAAGTCGATTAATATAAGTTTGTAGCCGTAGCCAAGTTCTAACCATAGTGATTCACAAGCCAGCGCGGCAGATTTTGCTTTGTCTTCGAGAGGTAGCGTCGCATTGATGTAGTCTGATGCAAGTGCGTTTGTTGTGTTGATGATTAGGGTGCGATAGCAGTCTAATGCTTGCATCCTTTGGTTGGGAGAAACTTTCTGACGATTAAGTGTTTCCAACTCATTGTGTAAATGCGTGGCAATATCAACGGGGTCTTGTGTATTAAGTTCTTGTAACAGTTGGTGTATTTTCTGAGGGCGTGTTTCGGCAATAAATACTGGATGTTCTAGCAATACTGGAATGTTGAGGTTTAATGCCATATTATTTTTTTTGCAATCAATTTATGTGTGTGGATGATTGTATGATATTGCTTATGTGAAGATTAGTATAAACAATACGTTACGAATAGCATACATCTAAAAAAATGTTTTTGCTAGTTTGTATATTCTTGATTGATAAATAGTATGTTGCTGTTTTTATGGTGGATTTATGAATAAGTTTTTATTAGGTTTGTTGATGTTGCTACTGAGTTGCTTCTCGTATGCTGATGTGGCTGCGAAACCTAATTTTTTACTTAAGGATATGGCGGGAGTTCAACATCAACTTTCTCAGTACAAAGGGAAGTGGGTATTAGTGAATTATTGGGCGACGTGGTGTCCGCCATGTCTGGAAGAGGTGCCTGATCTGGTTAATTTGTATGACCAGCATCAACAAAAGGACCTTGTCGTGTTAGGTGTGGTGTTTGACTATAAAGACGTGAAAGAGGTTAATGAGTATGTGGACGACATGCTGATGTCTTATCCGATTGTGCTGGGTGATGATAGCGTTATTGAGCAGATTGGTGCGGCGGATGTGATGCCAACCACTTTTATTTACAACCCGAAGGGCAAGTTGGTGAAAATAAAGCGCGGTGTTGTGACGAAGTTGTATGTAGAAAATCTAATGAAGTCTGGCAACGCGCGTTGAGGGTTGCTAAGTTGTGATAACCTTGTGCACACTTTTATTGAGATGTGCACAAGGTTTTGTGCTGAGTAATCTTTAGCTAGTGTGGCACAGGGATACTGTTGCCATTGCTATCAAGTACGTTTAGCTGGTTTTCGTCTGCAAAATGCATCAGTTGTGCGTAACCTTCTGGGTTGACTGTTTTTAGTTTTAAATCTACAGCTAAGCAACGTACACCATTGACTACGCGTGGTTTTAAGTATGGTGAGTATTTTAGCTTGCGATCTTCACCAAAGGTTGCGTAGGTGCTACACATGCGGTCTACCCAGTCACTAGGGCGGAATGGTTTACCTGCACGCGTGTTACCTTCGATGATAACTTCAAGTTGCTCTTGAGCATTTGTGTGTTCTGTAGTCATTTAATATTTACCAGTGATTGTGCTGTATTCGCAGCGTAATAATTACTTACATTATAACATTGCCTGCCATGATGAAAATGCGACTTGTTTCAAAAGCTTGGGAATAATCGAGAGGCTTTTGTAGTTGCTGATGGGTGTTCATCATTGGATGTATCGATAAATTCGCCACTAAATAATAACCAAATTAAATAATTTTAGTGGCGAGTTTGATGTAATGGTGAGCTTGCACAGTTGAGTGCACTTGCTCACCAAGTTTATTGCGATGGCTTAAGGCATGTATTCGAATACTTTTACTACGGTAGTCACGCCGCTTACATTGCGTGCGATTTCTACTGCAGCATCGGCTTCTTTTTGTGTGACATAACCTAGTAGGTAAACAATGCTATTTTCAGTCACGACTTTAACGTGATTGGCGCTAAAGCGATTCTCAGTTACAAATTGTGTTTTAATTTTTGACGTCAGGAAAGAGTCATTTGCGCGTGCGCTTAATGATGTTTTAGGCCCAATGACTACTTCATTGGTTAGGCTACGTACGCTCTCTGTGGCTAGAATAATGTTGCCAGCCTGCGTTTTTGCATTTTCATTAGGCACTTCACCAGATAACAGTACATTGCCTTTAAAGCTAGTGACATTGACGTGCGCCTCTTCACCTAAGGTATCGTGAATTTTTTTAACGGTTTTTAGTTCAATATTTTGATCTTCAACATAAATGCCTGAAGTGCGTCTATCTGCTGCCATGACACCTGTTGCTGCTGCGCCGCCCACAATAACCGGTACGCAAGCGCTGATTTGAGAGGCTAATGCTAGTGCGGCAAATAGTTTAATGGGTAGTTTCATAATGAACGTCCTTTGATGGATTGGTGATTTAATTCGGATTGATGATTAAAATTAGAGTTTAGCTGTAGTTTAGAAGGCATCTTTTATCCATTCTACTGCGGTTGTATCGAGCGCATGC
This sequence comes from Methylotenera sp. L2L1, assembly GCF_000744605.1. Classification (NCBI taxonomy): domain Bacteria; kingdom Pseudomonadati; phylum Pseudomonadota; class Betaproteobacteria; order Nitrosomonadales; family Methylophilaceae; genus Methylotenera; species Methylotenera sp. L2L1. The sequence goes on along the minus strand of NZ_JQMG01000001.1, from coordinate 503,508 downwards.
ATTAAAATTGCGTCAAAACGACATGCGCTATCGCCATGTGTTTGTAAATAAAGTTCTGCAGTACGACTAAGTTTTTGTTGTTTGCTGGGGGTGATGCTCATGCCAGCACCTCCAAATTTCGCATTGCTTCGTAAGCGCACCTCAATAAACACGAGTGTTTTTCCATCACGCATGATGAGATCAATCTCACCATGTACGCAGCGGTAATTCTTTTCTAATAGTGTAAGTCCGTTCTTTTGCAGAAAAGTTGCAGCTAGTTGTTCGGCTGCCTGACCTTCTGTAATATGTTTTGCTTGTGGTTTTTCGGACATACCTTAGCTTTATTGCTCTTTCGTAATGCCTTCATAGCTAAATCTGGCCATTGATGGCTGGCGTGTAACTTTGCCATGCATCACGCTGATTTTTCCAGTTAGTCCATTCAGAATAACTTCTTTTTCGCGAGACTGCTGCGTGGCAATCAGTATGGGTAATGCGTCCACACCTAATGCATACCAGCGCAATAAATCGTTCGAATTTAGTTGAGCAATGATGTCTTGGTGCATGGAGAGTTCTGCATTAGATTGTAATAAAAATGGAATCTCTACAAAGCGTACTGCATTTAATGCAGGGTCAGGCGATGTTTCATGTAAGTTGGAAAATGCGACGGTAGGTGTACCTACATTAAGGTATGGTTTGATGGTGCGTGCATCAGCGGCTGACATCGCTAAAAGTACCATATCGTTGGTTTTTTCGCTGATTTTTGTTTGGATATCAAGCAAGCTTGGGTCGCTGGCTGTGATGTGTTGTGGCAATGTGATGATATTGAAGGTGCGGTGATCTTCATTCAAGTTAAATGCTTTTTGCCATGCACTGTTGAAGTATTTGAGTCGTTCTGCTGAGCTTTCGTCCTCAGTTGTAAGAATCGCAACCCGGCTAATCCCATTGTTAAAGGCAAATTTAACAATTTGCTCGGCTTCGTCGTGTAAGTGCAGGCCTAGGGTTAGCGTTTGGTGGGTGCGTGCTTGATGTTTAACTGGTTCAGCTTCATCAGCGTCTTGCTCAAACTGTAGCACGATGAGGTAAGGGTTCACTAGCGGTGTCTCTGCCTCGATGGCGGATACGTTTTGTTCGGTATGGTCTGTTTCATCATTGGTCGATGCATGGACATGAATAGTGTTGTTTAGTCCATGATGTGAAAGTGCTGAGTGTAGCCCTAACTTAAATGCCTCAGCTCTGGCACTATCTGCATCAGAAGCTGGCTTGTAGCTAATTACAATATCATCGGCTGATGGTAGCTTGAGCGTTTGTACTGCGTTTTGTATTTGCAAGGTGTTGGAGAAGGTGAGGGCAGGATGATCTTGATAGCTGGTTTGCCAGGTTTTTAGGCTATTGTTCAGATCTTGATGTTTTGCGGCCAAGGCTAAATCAACCCAGCCTTGAAAGTGTTCGTCAGTGTTGTTGCCGCGGATAGCTAGCAGCTCATTTTGATTGAGTTTGGTGAGTAAGCCCCATATTTGCTCATGGTTTAAAGCGATAGCATTTTTTTGTAGTGTTGCTGGTGTTGTTGATAGGGCGGTATCAACCTGTAATAAATGTACTAAGGTTTGCTCTGAATTTTGTAATTGCGCAAAAGCATTTGCCAAGTATTGATGTAAGCTGATTTTTGCCTCTGCCGTGAATTGTGTTTCGGACTGTAGGGGCAATAGTAGCTGCAGCGCTTGGTCTAGCGCTTGCTTGTGATAGGCAATCTCACCTTGTAATAGTTTGGCGTAGGGCGAGCTGCTTGGTATTTTTGCCAATGCAACCATGGCGCATGCAGTATTGGCCTGTTTAAGGCAGGTTTCGCCTGCTAAAAACTGCACTTCAGCTTTATTGCTGGATGTAGTGATTTGCCCTGCGGCTAAATTTAAACTGCCAAAAAGCAGGCATGTTGCTAAAATGATGTTTATTAAATTATTGGTCATTAAATTTTGTATCCTATAGGCATATTATATGTTGTCGCAACGCCAATTGGAAATCTGCAAGATATTACCTTGCGAGCGTTGGATACACTGAAGGCAGTTGATGCGATTGCAGCGGAAGACACGCGCCATACCTCTGGCTTGCTCAGCCATTTTGGTATTAGCAAGAAGCTGATTGCAGTGCATGAGCATAACGAGCACCAATCCGCAGAAAAACTATTATCACAACTCAATGCTGGTGAGAGTATTGCGCTGGTGACCGATGCTGGCACGCCTGGCATTAGCGACCCAGGTGCTGTGGTGGTGGACCTAGTGCGTAAAGCTGGGGTGAAAGTGGTGCCAGTGCCTGGTGTGAGTGCCGTGATTACAGCGCTGTCGGCTAGCGGTATCGTGCAAAATGGATTTTTGTTTCATGGCTTTTTGCCTGCAAGCGGCGCCGCGCGGCGTAAGGCGTTAGAGGCACTAAAAACACAAACTGTGACATTGGTCATTTATGAAGCACCGCATCGCATTGTAGATAGCATTACCGATATGTGTGCGGTGTTGGGTGGCGAGCGGCGCATTACTTTCGCACGTGAGCTGACTAAAACGTTTGAAACGATTTACAGTTGTGGACTCTCAGATGCAGTCGCTTGGCTGGAAGCTGATACTAATCAGCAACGCGGGGAGTTTGTGCTGCTAATAGAGGCTGCCGCCACTAAAGACGCGGAAGAAATGCCTGAAGAGGCTGTGCGCATATTAAAGTTGTTGTTGGCAGAATTGCCGCTTAAGCAGGCGGTGAAGCTGGCCACAGAAATTACCCATGAAAAAAAGAATGTTTTATACGATTTTGCACTACAGTTAAAACAGCAATCTGAATAACCATCCGTACTATTGAATCAGAGCTATTGAATATGAATAATCCTATGCAGTCACTTACCATTGCACGCCCAGATGATTGGCACTTACATTTAAGAGACGGCGGCGCGCTCAAAGCGGTGTTGCCAGATACGGCAAGACAGTTTGCGCGTGCGATTGTGATGCCTAACTTGCGCCCACCAGTGACAACCACTGCGCTGGCGATTGAGTATCGTGAGCGCATTTTAAATGCGCTACCAGTAGGGGCAAGCTTTGAACCGTTGATGACCTTATATCTCACCGATAAAACGACTGCCGAAGAAGTTGAGCGTGCTAAAGCCAGTGGTATCGTGCATGGGGTGAAACTTTACCCTGCTGGTGCCACTACTAACAGTGACTCTGGTGTGACCAATTTGGGACACTGTGTTAAGGCGCTGGAGGCGATGGAGAAGCTTGGCATGCCTCTGCTGACGCATGCTGAAGTGACCGATAGTGATGTTGATGTGTTTGATCGCGAGCGTGTGTTTATTGAACGCAATATGATTCCGTTGCTTAATCGATTTCCGAACTTAAGAGTAGTGTTTGAGCATATTACCACTCAAGATGCCGCTGATTTTGTATCGCAGGCACCAAGCAATGTGGCGGCAACAATTACCGCACACCATTTGTTGATGAATCGTAATGATATGTTTAAAGGTGGGATTCAGCCGCATCATTATTGTTTACCAATTTTGAAGCGAGAAGAACACCGTGTTGCTTTAGTAAAAGCTGCGACTTCAGGGAATCCTAAGTTTTTCTTGGGTACAGATAGTGCACCGCATGCTAGACATACTAAAGAGGCTGCGTGTGGATGTGCTGGTATGTATACAGCACATACTGCAATGGAGCTATATGCAGAAGCGTTTGAAGCAGCTGGCGCTTTAGATAAATTGGAGGCTTTTGCAAGCTTTTATGGTGCGGACTTTTATGGTTTAGCTCGTAATGCAGAGCAGGTCACCTTGGTTAAACAAAGTTGGAAGGTGCCAAGTAGCTTGCCGTATGAGGGTGATGTGTTAGTGCCATTGAAAGCGGATCAAATGTTGGCTTGGAAGATGATCTAACATCTTCTTTTACCTTTGGCTATCACTGAGGGACGATGCCTAATTATTTGAGTGATAGCTAATCAGTACATATCTTATAAAAATCTGAAAATCATCAAGAATATTCGACTTCTTGATGACTTTTATTTCATATGTCTTTAATGGTCAGCTTTATTGCTCGTCTCACTAGCCGCCGCTTCTATTCTATTTCTTGATACGAATGCAGATGGTTTTGGATTAGCGTAATTTGGAATCTTGAATCGACACTAAGTAGAGGCTTTCCACTTTATCGCGTGCCCATTGGGTTTTGCGTAAGAATTTCAGGCTTGATTTAATGCTGGGGTCATTGCTAAAGCAATTCACCTGAATGCGTTCTGCAAGCCCCTCCCATCCATAATAATCTACCAAGTACGTCACAATGGCTTCTAAAGTGATGCCATGTAATGGGTTGTTGTGCTGAGTGTTTGTCATAAGTGTGTTTATAACATTATTCACCGAAATTTATGTATAAGTATATTGATTGACAGTGTTAAAACTACTTGGTAGTGTAGGCTTAATCTGTTGAATTGAATTCAAATTATGAATGTAAACACCTCATTATCTGGCATGTATACTGCGCAAACTCGCTTAGACGTTGCTGCGAACAATATTGCCAATCTCGGTACGGATGGCTTTACAAGAAAAGAAGTCGTTCAGGCAGATCTGTCTGAAGGCGGTACTAAAGTTGCAGATGTTAGAAATGCTGCGCAGTCTGGCAATAATTTAGAAGCCGATATGGTTGAGCAAATTAAAGCCAGAAATACATACATGACTAATTTATCCGTATTTAAGTCTAATAATGATATGTTGATGGGCACTATTATTGATATTAGTGCTTAATTGGTCATTCGGTTGTTGTGTTTGAAGTGCGGAGGTTTGTATGGATGTATCAGGAATCGCAACGGCAGCATCTAATCTTGCGCAGTACAAAACAGCAAGCGATGTGCAATTGGCCGTGTTTAAAAAGGCTATCGATATCAGTGCTCAAAACTCGTTGCAGCTTATTCAAGCAGCCACACAATCTTTACCTAATAACCCGCCAAATCTTGGCAATGTCATTGATACTTTCGCTTAGCTAAAATTTTTAGTTTTTCTGTCGGTTTGCCTTTTTTTACCTAACTCCCCTGGGTTATGCTTATTCTGTTGTTTTCACTGCACCTTCATTCAGTCTGTAAATAAGAAACCAGCTGTTAAATATGGCAGTTTCAAATAGTATGTTTTAAAGGTTGAAGTGCAAATATTACACTTCAAAACTTTTATCCTCTTTTGCGTTGCTTATGCCTAATACTATTCGGCTTTTTTTGGGCTGGCTTTGTCCTGTAATAAACTCGGCTAGGTGGCTTGCAGCATGTTAAAATACATTTGAAGCTGGCTAGACAGTCGCCGTTCACATTTAACTTGCCAGTTTACTGGCTTAGTTGAATGGAGACGCTCCTCGTGGGCTCTCTTAGTGGAGGGAGGAAAGTCCGGGCTGCATAGAGCGGGATGACGGTTAACGGCCGTCCGCTGAAAGCCGCAAGGTATAAGGCGAGGAATAGGGCCACAGAGACGAGCGTATTAAGTTACGGTGAAACGCGGTAACCTCCATTCGCAGCAAGACCAAATAGGCTGGTATTGGCGTGGCTCGCGCTGCCAGCGGGTAGGTTGCTTGAGCGTGCAAGTAATTGTACGCCTAGATGAATGACTGTCATGCGTTGTAAAACGCAAACAGAACCCGGCTTATCGGCCAGCTTCACTGTTTCGCGTGTGAATAATGAGCTTTCGCGCTTCCGCTTAGGGCTTTAGCCATTTAGTGGAGTGGTGATGCCCTTTACAGGCTTTGTATCAAGATAGTCAATTTTTTATTTCCATTGAGCAAATGCATTTTTAAAATGTACTTTGCATCATCATATTTGTTGATATTTTCCATGGTGTGCAATTTTTTAATGCGTATTTCAGGTCTGCGTGTCATGTTCTGAGTCATAATTTCTATCTTTAAATTTATCCCCCTGAGTTGCTGTGGTCTTGGTCTGTTGCCGCCCTCGTGCAAAATCTGCTTAATTTATAATCAAAGTACCCAATTTTTTACGCCTTAATTACAATTCAAACGCTTTCGCAACTATTCTAATAATCTACATTCACACAGTTTCGTATGTGCTTAATTTATAACGAATTTATTTTTATCATAAAAATGCGCTAAGTCATTGACCTATAAAGAAAAAATAGCAAAAAACCGCTTGCATTGCATAATTTTTTTATCTATAGTGCATATTAGTGGGGAAAAGTGGGGTTTTGTGGGGAATTGCTCATTGGTCTGTCGTTGTACAAGAGGTGTTGGATGGGGTTGTAAGTATTAGCTCGTTAGATAACTACTAAGGGTTATTTGATTGGTAAGGCGTTTGGATGAGGTTGGGCAGTTCCCCATTTTTTATATTAGAAATTGTTTGTTTAGGCTCGATAGGGCTTTAAGGGAAATAACAAGCGTATGTTTCGTGGTGCTACATCATTAAGTTTGGATGCCAAGAGCAGGCTCGCTGTGCCAACAAAGCACAGAGAAGCATTGCAGCTTGAGTGTGCCGGCAATTTGGTGTTAACTGCGCACCCTCATCGTTGTTTGTTGTTATATCCGCAGCCAGCTTGGGAGCCAATTCAAGCGAAAATGATGGCGTTATCATCGTTTGATAAACAATCTAGTGCTTTACAGAGGTTGTTAGTCGGTTTTGCTGAAGACATTAGCTTGGATAGTGCAGGCCGTTTGCTGGTGTCGCCAGTGTTGCGTGATTTTGCTGGTTTAGATAAAGAAGTGATGTTGGTTGGCCAAGGTAGTCATTTTGAATTATGGAGCATGACCGCTTGGCGTGCCCAGCTAGAGCAAGTAATGCAAAGTGATGGTTTTGCAATGCCCGCAGAATTAGAGGGATTTTCGCTGTGATTAAGGGCGTGAACAGCGCGCCCACCAAAGCATCATTGTCTTCAAAAAAAGCGTCTTCAAAAAACGCTGATAAGTTAGAAAAGTACCCACAAGAAGTGTCAGCATCAAATTCAAATCAAGATCAAAGCATGGGAGGTGAGGCTTCTTCTGCAGGCGCACACATTACTGTGTTGCTGAATGAGGCTGTGCATGCTTTAGACATTAAACCAAATGGCATCTATGTGGATGGAACGTTTGGTCGTGGTGGTCATTCCAGAAAAATTTTAGCGCAGTTGACTGATGGCGGACGTTTGATTGCCTTTGACCGTGACTTAAGTGCGATTGAGTCAGGTAAGGCAATTGATGACCCGCGTTTTACGCTGGTGCATAGTCACTTTGCCGCCATGCAAGCGCGTTTAGCTGAATTGGGTGTGCATCATGTGGATGGGATTCTTTTGGATCTTGGCATTTCGTCGCCACAAATTGATGAGGCTAACCGTGGATTTAGTTTTAGGTACGATGCGCCGCTTGATATGCGCATGGATCAAAGTAGTGGTGAAACAGCGGCAGAATTTCTTGGCCGTACAACAGAGCAGCAATTAGCGGAGGTTATAAAAAATTATGGTGAAGAACGGTTTGCTAAGTCGATTGCAAGGGCGATTATTGCGGAGCGCAATGACGGGCGTCCCATCACCACTACTGGGCAGCTTACCCAGATCGTGGCAGGTGCAGTCACGCGCTTCGAGCCAGGGCAGAACCCTGCAACGCGCACATTTCAAGCTTTACGGATTTTCGTCAATAAGGAGCTTGAGGAATTATCGTTAACCATGCCGCAATGCATTAACTTGCTGGCGCCACAGGGTAGGCTTGCGGTAATTAGTTTTCACTCGCTTGAAGATCGTATGGTAAAGCAGTTTATTCGCGGTCAGGAAGATCGTGATGACTTACCAGCAAACTTTCCAGTGCGTGCTGCTGACTTGCCTCAACCTAGATTGAAAAGTGTGGGGAAAGCAGTGAAGCCTAGTGATGCTGAGGTGAAGGCTAATCCTCGTTCACGCAGTGCAGTGCTACGTGTGGCGGAGAGGACGTCGGTTGTATGACGCGCCTTAATCTCATTTTATTTTTTGCTTTAATGTTTTCGTCATTGGGGCTGGTTAATGCGCAGCACCAAGCGCGTAAATTGTACATAGAGTTGGAGCATTTGAACCAAACTGAAAAACAGTACAACCAAGAGTATGGCCAGTTGCAATTGGAGCAGAGCACTTGGGCGATGCATTCACGCATTGAGCAAATTGCAGCGCAGCAATTGCAAATGCAGGTGCCTGATGCGAAAAGGATACAAGTGGTGAGTTTGGTCGCGCGATTGCCGTTAATTCAGTCTACTAATCTGAAAAATGAGGTGGCGCCTTAATGTCTATGCACGCACCTTTAGTGATTGTGAAGCTGCCAGCATGGCGTCGTCGCCTATTGCTGGTGCTCGTGTTGCTAGGGTTTGCCGCGTTGCTGGGCAGAGGTGTGTATTTGCAAAGCTTTCATAAGCGCTTTTTGCAAGAAAAAGGCGATGCACGTTATAGCCGTACTTTAGTGTTGCCTTCTCAGCGCGGAAAGATTACGGATCGTTACGGTGAGCTGTTGGCAATTAGCTCTCCAGTAGAGTCGGTGTGGGCGAATCCATCAGATGTGCAAATTACTGCAAGCCAAACCAAAAAATTAGCTGATTTGTTAGGTTTAAAAAAAGCGTCTGTAGATAAGAAGTTGGCCAACAATACGCGTGAGTTTGTGTATTTAAAGCGCCGCGTTTCACCGGAGTTGGCCGCTGAGATCATGCAGCTTGGTATTTCTGGCGTGTATCTGCAACGTGAATATAAACGTTATTACCCTGCGGGTGATGTGACTGCTCATTTAGTGGGCTTTACGGATATTGATGATAAAGGCCAAGAGGGCTTTGAACTGGCAATGAATGATGCGCTGTCAGGCAAAAACGGTAGCCGCAAAGTGATTAAAGACCGTGCCGGTCGCATCATTGAGGATTTAGAGGCAGTTAAGGTGCCACAAGATGGCGCTGATATCACTTTATCGATTGATCGCAGAATTCAGTATTTAGCACATCGTGAGCTGACAAAAGCGGTTGATAAGTTTAAAGCAAATGCAGGCGCGGCGATTGTGCTGGACGCGAAAACAGGTGAAGTGTTGGCAATGGTGAATGTGCCGACATATAACCCAAATAACCCTGTGAACATTCAAGGTAAAACACGTAATCGTGCGATTACTGACATTTTTGAGCCGGGCTCAACCATGAAAACTGTGACTGCTGCGGCTGCATTAGAGGCTGGAAAATTTACCCCGGATACTGTGATTCAGACTGCACCTGGTTATATGAGTATAGGTCCCGCAACAATACATGATGCACATCCACATGGCGCGATGACGGTGTCGGAAGTGATTCAGAAATCTTCAAACGTTGGTGCTGTGAAAATGGCGCTTTCGCTTGAGCCTCAGTATCTATGGGGTGTGTTTAATTTAATCGGCTTTGGTTCAAAAACGCGTATTGGTTTTCCGGGAGAGGTTTCTGGAAAGTTACGTGATTACAAAATTTGGCGACCTATTGAGCAGGCGACGATGTCTTACGGTCATGGTATCAGTGTGACGTTGTTGCAAATGGCACGGGCGTATACCGTGTTTGCAAATGACGGAGAGTTGAAGCCGGTTTCTTTATTGAAATTAAAAGATGCGCCGGTGGGTACGCAGGTGTTTAGTGCAAAAACTGCAAATGAAGTGAAAGATATGCTGGAGTTGGTTGTTTTGCCAGGGGGCACAGCACTGAGGGCACAGGTCCTAGGCTATCGTGTGGCGGGCAAAACTGGTACTACGCATAAGCTTGGCGATCATGGCTATGAAAAGAATAAGTATGTAGGTTCGTTTGTAGGGATGGCGCCAGCGTCTAACCCGCGTTTGATTATGGCGGTAATGATTGATGATCCAAGTAGCGGTGAGTATTTTGGCGGCACGGTTGCAGCACCAGTGTTTAGTGCGGTGATGGCAGATGCGCTACGTATGTTATCTGTGCCACAGGATGCGCCTAATAACAACGTAGTGATTCCTAGTGGTGTTGAAGATGTGAAGGAAAGCATATGACCTTACTCACATCATTTAATCAGTCATTTACCTTAGTGACCGCAGATAGCCGACAAGTTGTGCCTGGCGCTTTATTTTTGGCGTATCCGGGTGTGCATAGTGATGGCCGCAAATATATTGCACAGGCGGTTGCCGCGGGTGCTAGTGCTGTACTTTGGGAAAACCAAGATTTTGTCTGGGATGCGGCAATCAAGGTGGCTAACCTTGGTGTGAGTCAATTGAAAAAACAAGTGGCACAGATTGCTGCTGAGTTTTATCAATATCCATCGCGCAATTTGGATGTGATAGGCGTGACCGGTACCAATGGTAAAACCTCAGTGAGCCAATGGATTGCTCAGGCAATGCAGGCTTTGGGTAAGAAAACAGCAGTCATCGGCACTATTGGCAGTGGCTTTGCCGATGCCGGTGGTAACGGCTTAGTCGAAACCAGTAACACCACACCTGATGCGATTTTGCTGCAAAAAATGTTGGCGGATTATGCCAATCAAGGTGCAGAAGCAGTGGCGATGGAGGTTTCATCACATGGATTAGATCAAGGCCGTGTGAGTGCGATTGAATTTGATTATGCCGTATTTACTAACCTGACACGTGATCATTTGGATTATCACGTGACTATGGATGCGTATGCCAGTGCGAAGCGGAAGTTGTTTGATTGGCCAAATTTACATACCGCAGTTGTGAATGCGGATGATGATTTTGGCAAAGAGATGGCGGAATCGTTGCGTGTAAATAGTAAGTCATTGCTGACTTACGGTTTGATGCATGGTGATGTGCGTGCGGACACGCTGACGTTGGGCGCTAACGGAATCAGCATGCAGGTGACTACACCTCAAGGCGCCGCAGTGCTGAGTGCACCAGTGCTGGGACGTTTTAACGCCTATAACTTGCTGGCAGTGCTAGCAACCTTATTGGCGCGCCAAGTGCCGTTAAATGATGCGGTAGCTGCGATTGCGCAGATCAAACCTGTGGCTGGCCGTATGCAGCAATTTGGCGGTGATGATAAGCCGCTGGTGGTGGTGGATTATGCACATACGCCTGATGCGCTGGAGAATGTGTTGGTGAGCTTGCGTGAGCAAGCACAAGGCAAGTTAATTTGCGTATTTGGCTGCGGTGGCGATCGTGATACAGGTAAGCGTCCGTTGATGGGTGCGATTGCCGAAAAATATGCGCACCATGTGGTAGTGACTAGCGACAATCCGCGCAATGAAAACCCTGCCTTGATTATTGAGCAAGTCGTTAACGGTATGACGGTGTTACCAAGCATTGCACCTGACCGTGCGATTGCGATTCAGCAGGCAATTAAGTTTGCGAATAAAGATGATGTTGTGTTGCTGGCGGGCAAAGGGCATGAGGACTATCAGGAAATTGGCGGTGTAAGAACGCCGTTTAGCGATATCACCGTGGCACAGGCTGCGTTATTGCATTGGGTGCCTAATCAGGCAATGGCGGTGGGTCAATGATGATGCTATCAGAAGCAGCAATGGCATTAGGCGTACAGCATGTGGGCGCTGATGTGCAATTTACCTCTGTGGGTAGTGACAGCCGCAATATTGTGGCTGGCCAGTTATTTGTGGCGCTTAAAGGTGCGAACTTTGATGGAAATACCTTTGCACAAGAGGCTTTAAAGCTAGGTGCAGTTGCAGTGTTGGTTTCTGATGAGACAGTAAAAGCTGAACCGCGGCTAGTAGTTGCAGATACAAGGTTGGCATTAGGAGAGTTGGCTAAATACTGGCGTGGAAAGTTTAACGTTCCTGTTGTTGCTGTTACCGGAAGTAACGGCAAGACCACCACTAAGGAAATGCTGACTGCTATTTTGAGCATCGCTAGCCAAGGTCGAGAGTATGTACATGCGACCTATGGCAACTTGAATAACGATATTGGTTTGCCGCTGACTTTGCTCAAAATGAATCAAAGTCATCAATGTACCGTGCTGGAAATGGGCATGAATCATTTGGGTGAAATTGACTATTTAACACATATTGCCAAACCTGATGTGGCGTTAATTAATAACGCTGGTATTGCACATATTGGTGAGTTGGGCTCGCGTGACAATATCGCCAAGGCTAAGGGTGAGATTTTTGCAGGATTAAAGCATGGCGGCGTCGCTGTGATTAATGCAGATAGTGACTATGCTGGGTATTGGAAGTCACTTAATCCGCAAAGAAAAATAGTGACATTTGGCCTGAATAAAGAGGCAAATGTAAGTGCACACTATCAGGCAGGTGAAGGTTTTAGCTTGATGACACTACTTACGCCAGTTGGTGAACTAAGCGTTAAGTTGAATGTACAAGGCGAACACAATATCAGTAATGCCTTAGCAGCAAGTGCAGCCGCTTATGCATTAGGTATTTCAATTGAAGATATTGGGCGTGGTTTGGAAAGTTTTGCCGGTGTGTATGGCCGTTTAGAGCGCAAGGCGGGAGCCAACGGAGCTGTCGTGATTGATGATACGTATAACGCCAACCCTGACTCGATGAAAGCTGCAATAAATGTACTTACAATGCTTAGCGGCAAAAAGGTACTAGTGCTGGGCGATATGGGGGAGTTAGGTCCAGATGCCGAAGTGATGCATACAGAAATTGGGGCTTATGCCAAGGCCGCAGGCTTAACCACACTTTATTGTTTAGGTGATTTAAGTGCCGCAACCGTGCGCAGCTTCGGACAAGGTGCCGAGCATTTTAGCTCACCACAAGACATTGCCCAGGCTGTACTGCCACAACTTGAGACAGGTACCACTGTGTTGGTAAAAGGTTCGCGTTTTATGCAAATGGAGCGTGTCGTGAATTTGTTAGTAGAAAACAAGAAGTAGGCGAATTAGGAGATAAAGGATGTTACTCGAACTAGCACAATGGTTAGCACAAGACATACGTGGATTTAATGTATTTAACTACATTACCTTGCGTGCGGTTTTGGCTACGCTTACTGCTTTAGTGATTTCATTGACGATAGGGCCAACCTTAATTCGTAAATTGACCCAATATAAAGTGGGGCAAGCCGTGCGTGATGATGGCCCACAAACACATTTGATTAAAGCTGGTACGCCAACCATGGGTGGCGCATTGATATTGGTGTCGATAGCGATATCAACCTTGTTATGGGCTGATTTAAGTAATCGATTTGTTTGGGTAGTGCTATTTACGACACTAGGTTTTGGCATTATTGGCTGGGTGGATGACTGGCGCAAAGTGGTACATCGCAACCCTAAAGGCTTATCTGCTAAAGAAAAATATTTCTGGCAGTCGGTGGTTGGTTTAAGTGTTGCTGTGTTCTTACAGCAAACAGCTGTTACACCAGCAGAAACGACGTTGCTGATTCCATTCTTTAAGAGCCTAACCATTCCGCTGAGTGGTTTAGCATTTATTGTGCTGACTTACCTGGTAGTGGTGGGTAGCAGTAACGCAGTAAACCTCACCGATGGTCTTGATGGTTTAGCGATTATGCCAACGGTGATGGTGGCAGGTGCGCTGGCGATTTTTGCGTATGTGACTGGTCACTTATATTTTTCTAAATACTTAAGCATTGCTTACGTACCGGGCGCAGGTGAATTGACCGTGTTCTGTGCTGCGATGGTGGGCGCAGGCTTAGGCTTTCTTTGGTTTAACGCTTATCCAGCAGAAGTATTTATGGGTGATGTAGGTGCGTTAGCGTTAGGCGCAGCGTTGGGTATTGTGGCGGTAGTGGTACGTCAGGAAATCATTTTGTTCATTATGGGCGGCGTATTTGTGATGGAAACCTTATCGGTAGCGGCACAGGTGACTTACTTTAAATACACCAAACATAAAACTGGTACTGGTAAGCGCATCTTTTTGATGGCGCCATTGCATCATCATTATGAGCAAAAAGGCTGGAAAGAGACACAGGTAGTAGTGCGTTTCTGGATCATCAGCATGATGCTGGTGTTGATTGGCTTAGCTAGTTTAAAAATTAGGTAACAAGTCTGAAAATAAGGTAATTAGTCTGAAATTAGATAATTAGTAAAGTTGAACATGCAAATTGCGTTAAAAGACAAAAATGTATTAGTGCTTGGCCTCGGGGATACCGGGCTATCTGCATTGCGCTGGCTACATAGCCAAGGCGCACGTTTGTCTGTGGCCGACACGCGCGTAGTGCCACCGGGTATTGACGCATTAAAAACAGAGCTGCCTGCAACGGTGGTTTATACCGGTGCATTGAAGCCTGAAGTGTTTAACGCTGTTGATCTAGTAGTAATTAGCCCAGGTGTGGCGTTGAGTGAGCCTGAAATTCAGGCCGCAATTCGTCGTGGTGTGACGGTAGTGGGCGACGTTGAGCTGTTTGCACAATACCGCCCAGGTAGTGCCAAACTGATTGCGATTACCGGCGCTAATGGCAAAACCACAGTGACCACCTTAGTTGGTGAAATGTGCAAGGCTGCTGGGCTACAAACAATTGTAGCAGGCAACATCGGTTTGCCAGTACTTGATACTTTAAGTATGGAAACACCAGATGTTTACGTGCTGGAGCTTTCAAGCTTTCAGTTGGAAACAACGAACAGTTTGCTGGCAGATGCCGCTACCATGTTGAATCTATCAGAAGACCATATGGATAGATACGACAGCATGCAAAGCTATGCCGTTGCTAAAGCGCATATTTTTTACCATGCAAAATTGCAGGTGCTCAATCGTGATGACGCATGGAGCATGATGATGTCTCGCGCTAAGTTGGCACAAGTGACGTTTGGCTTGGATGCAGCAGACGATGAGCAAAGCTATGGTATTAGACAAGTAGATGGTGAAGCTTGGCTTAGCTATGGCACGCAAGACCTGATGAACGTAAGCGATCTAAAAATCGCTGGTTTGCACAATGCAAGTAATGCGCTGGCTGCCATTGCACTTTGCCGTGGTATTGGCTTGGACTTTGCGCCAATTATTCAGACTTTATACAACTTCAAAGGTTTGCCGCACCGTGTGGAGTGGGTTGCCAATATTGATGATGTTGATTATTACGATGACTCCAAAGGCACTAACGTAGGGGCAACCTGCGCAGCTTTATCTGGCTTATCACAAAAGGTCGTGTTGATTGCAGGTGGTGATGGCAAGGGGCAAGATTTCTCGCCACTTAAAGAGGCAGTGAGTGCTAACGCACGGGCTGTGGTGTTGATTGGTCGCGATGCGCCATTAATCGATGCTGAACTGTTGTCGACTAATGTGCCGTTGTACCATGCCGCAGATTTGCCTGAGGCGGTGACGATTGCAAGAAAACTCGCGCAAGTGGGCGATGCAGTACTGCTATCTCCAGCGTGTGCTAGCTTTGATATGTTTAAAAACTATGTGCATCGCGCAGAAGTATTTGTTGCAGCAGTGAAGCGTATGGAGCAAGCCGCATGATCACCACTATGCTAAATCGTGACCGTATTAACTCCCCTAGCTACGATCAAAGTTTGCTATGGGTGACGTTGATTTTGCTCGGTATTGGTTTAGTGATGGTGTATTCAGCATCGATTGCGATTGCAGAATCAGATAAGGCGCTTGGCTATAACAGTAGCTATTACTTGGTGCGCCAAACGATATTCTTGATCGTGAGCTTAACCGCGGGGTTTGTTGCATTTAACGTACCGATGGCCTGGTGGCAAAAAATGGCGCCGTATTTATTTCTATTAGGTCTGGCATTGTTGGTATTAGTGTTAATCCCAGGTGTTGGCAAGGTGGTAGGCGGCAGTCGCCGTTGGTTATCTTTGTTTGTGATTAACTTGCAGCCCTCTGAGTTTATGAAGCTATTTGCCGCCATGTACGTGGCAGATTACACCGTACGTAAAGCTGCGGTGATGGATAGCTTTACCAAAGGCTTTATGCCAATGCTGTTTGTGATGTTGCTGGTTGGCGGCCTGTTGCTAAACGAGCCTGACTTTGGTGCGTTTGCTGTGATTGCCGCGATTTCAATTTCCATTTTGTGGCTAGGCGGTATTAACGCACGAATTTTTGGCGGTTTGATTGTGTTACTAGTGGTTGGCTTTGTGTTCCTGATTTGGAGTTCACCGTATCGCTTAGAACGTGTGATTGGTTTTATGGACCCATGGGCAGACCCATATGGTAAAGGATACCAACTCTCACATGCATTGATCGCATTTGGTCGCGGTGAGTGGTTTGGCGTGGGCTTGGGTGCCAGTGTAGAGAAGTTACTTTATCTGCCAGAAGCGCATACCGACTTTTTATTAGCGGTGATTGCTGAGGAGTTAGGCTTTATTGGTGTGCTGACAGTGATTGGTTTGTTTGTATGGATATTAATGCGTGCGTTTGGCATTGCTAAAGAAGCGATTGAAAATGAACGTTACTTCTCAGCTTTGTTGGCACAGGGTTTAGGCGTTTGGATTGGTGTGCAAAGCATTATCAATATGGGTGTGAACATGGGGCTATTGCCAACCAAGGGTTTGACGCTGCCTTTAATGTCGTTTGGCGGTAGTGGCATTTTGGCTAATTGCATCGCCCTTGCCATATTGCTACGTATTGATTTTGAAAACCGCCGTCTACAAAAAGGGCTGCCAGCATGAGTAAGGCAACAACTAAAACTTTGATGGTAATGGCCGGTGGTACTGGCGGACATGTCTATCCTGCTATGGCAGTGGCTGATACTTTGAAAAGCGAAGGCTGGAACATTGTTTGGCTATGCACTCAAGGTGGCATGGAAAATAAACTGATTGCGGATAAAGCTTACGATAAAGCCATGATTACCATGCAAGGTGTGCGTGGCAATGGCCTGTTGGGCTGGTTGTTATTGCCAGTGAAGTTGGTAAAAGCATTTAGACAGAGCCTGACGGCGTTAAATCAGTATCAGCCAGATGTGGTGCTAGGCATGGGTGGTTTTGCGGCGTTTCCTGGTGGATTGATGGCGAAATTGCAAGGTCGGCCATTGGTGATACATGAGCAAAACTCGGTGGCTGGATTAACGAATAAAGTGTTGGCAAAAGTAGCTACCAAGATTTTGGCTGCATTTCCTTCGGCGTTTGGAGACCAGGCATTACTAGTGGGTAATCCAGTGCGTGCGGATATTGCTGCGATAGCCGCACCAACGCAACGCTTTGCAAGCAGAGTCGATGCGTTGAGGTTGTTGATTGTGGGCGGTAGCTTAGGTGCGCAAGCGTTGAATGAGGTGATTCCGCAAGCATTGGCAAAACTACCAGCAGACCAGCGTCCGCAAGTCGTACACCAAGCAGGCGTGAAGCATATTGAAGTGCTTCAACATAATTATAAACAAGCAGGCGTAGAAGCTGATGCGCGTGCTTATATCGACGATATGGCAGCCATGTATGCGTGGGCAGATTTTGTGATTTGCCGTTCAGGTGCGTTAACCGTGGCTGAGGTTTCCACTGCAGGGTTGGGTTCATTGATGGTGCCATTCCCTTTTGCGGTAGACGACCACCAAACAGGTAACGCCCAATACCTAGCAGATGCAGGCGCCACGGTATTGGTGCAACAAGAAGAATTGAGTGTAGAGAAGTTGACGAAGCTATTAAAAGAACTGAACCGTGAAAAATGCCTGGAAATGGCTAAAAAAGCACGCGCATTAGGCAAACCAGAAGCCACCGCCGATGTTGCAAAAATTTGCGTACAAATGGCAGAGCTAGGAGGTGCAAAATGAAACATAAAGTAAAGAATATCCATTTTGTTGGGATAGGCGGCTCAGGCATGAGCGGGATTGCTGAAGTTCTAATTAACTTGGACTTTAGCGTCAGTGGTTCTGATTTGGCCTCCAATGCAACGACCAAGCGCTTGGCTACCTTTGGCGCAACCGTTTACCAAGGCCATGAAGCCGGAAACGTGAAAGATGCGGATGTGGTTGTGGTGTCATCTGCGGTAAATGAGGCTAACCCTGAAGTTAAAGCCGCACGCGAGAAAAAGATTCCAGTCGTGCCACGTGCGCTGATGCTTGCTGAGCTGATGCGCTTTAAACAGGGTATTGCGGTGGCTGGCACGCATGGCAAAACGACAACGACTAGTTTAATCGCCAGTATTTTGGCAGAAGCGGGCATGGACCCAACGTTTGTGATTGGCGGCAAGTTAGAAGCTGCCAATGCCAATGCCAAATTGGGCACAGGTGAATATATTGTTGCTGAGGCGGATGAGTCTGACGCTTCATTCTTACACCTAACACCTGTGATGGCGGTGGTCACCAATATTGACCAAGACCATATGGATACCTATGAACACAGTTTTGAAAAACTCAAAAGTGCGTTTGTAGAGTTTTTACAGCAATTGCCGTTTTGGGGCATGGCTGTGGTGTGTGTAGATGATGTCAATATTCGCGAGATATTGCCGCGCGTGACTAAGCCGGTGATGACCTATGGTCTTAGCGAAGATGCGCGCATCCGCGCTAAGAATGTACGTGCCGATGATGGCAAGATGCACTTTACCGTACAACGTATTAACGGTGTGACCACAGAGTTTGATGTGACCTTGAATTTACCGGGCAATCACTATGTATTAAATGCGTTGGCCGCGATTGCCATTGCAAGCGAATTGAATGTGCCGGATGCCGCCATTATTAAAGCGTTAAAAGAATTTAAGGGTGTGGGTAGACGTTTTGAACGCTACGGCGAGGTGCCAGCAACACCACGTAATGAAACCAGCCATGGCACATTTACCTTGATTGATGATTATGGACACCATCCGGTAGAAATGCAGGCCGTGATAGCAGCTGCGCGCGGCGCCTTCCCAAACAGACGTTTGGTGATGGCATTCCAGCCACATCGTTATACGCGTACTAGGGATTGTTTTGAAGACTTTGTAAAAGTACTGTCTAGCGCTGATGTTGTGTTGCTAACAGAGGTGTACTCAGCGGGTGAAGCCGCAATTGTTGCTGCAGATACACGTTCGCTGATACGCGCGATTCGTGTTGCTGGCAAGGTAGAGCCTTTGTTTGTAGAAACAACAGATGAATTGCCGCAGGCGATTTTAGATATTGCACGTGCTGATGATGTAGTGATTGTGATGGGTGCAGGCTCGATAGGTCAGGTTGCATTAAAGACTAAAGAATTGCAGTTGGGTAAGGCATCGCAATCAAAAGGAGTGGCTGCTGCATGACTCAGCATACGGGAAAACTCCTTCTAAACGAGCCTATGGCACGCTATACCAGTTGGCGCGTAGGTGGCCGTGCAGATCAATTTTATATTCCAGCAGATTTGGAAGACTTAAGTAAGTTCTTAAAAAGTCTGGATGAGGCTGAACCTGTTTATTTTATAGGCTTGGGTTCGAATTTATTAGTGCGAGATGGTGGTGTGCGCGGCACTGTAGTGTTAATGCATAACGTGTTAACTGCACTGCAAATGGATGGCGAGGCTGTATACGCAGAAGCTGGTGTGACTTGTGCCAAATTAGCAAAATTTTGCGCTAAAGAAGCTAGGCAAGGCGCTGAATTTTTTGCAGGGATTCCAGGCACCTTAGGTGGCGCACTTGCCATGAACGCAGGGTGTTATGGCAGTGAAACATGGAATGTAGTGAAGCGAGTAACGACGATTAATAAACGAGGTGAGCTTAATACTCGCGATGCAGCTGCGTTTATTCCGAGCTATCGACATATTGATATGCCGGTATCTGATGAATGGTTTGTGGCGGCATGGTTGAGATTAGAACATGGAGACGCGCAAGAGTCGGCGCAGAAGATCAAAGCATTGCTGGCAAAACGTCTCGCTGCTCAGCCATTGAATCAACCCAGTGCTGGCTCCACTTTCAGGAATCCACCAGGTGATTTTGCGGCAAGGTTGATAGAAGCAAGCGGCTTAAAAGGCTACATCATTGGTGGGGCACAAGTGTCAGAAAAGCATGCCAATTTTATTGTCAATATAGGCGGGGCAAATGCCTTGGATATTGAACTGCTAATCCAGCATATGCGAGAGACAGTATTGGAAAAACATGGAGTTGCACTGCAACAAGAAGTTAAAGTGCTAGGCGAATTAGAGGTAAGAGAATAATGCAGGATTTTGGAAAAGTAGCAGTGTTGTTAGGTGGTAAATCTGGCGAACGTGAAGTTTCGCTTAAAAGCGGCACGGCTGTGCTTGCCGCATTGCAAAGACAAGGTGTTGATGCCCATGCGTTTGACCCAGCAACACGTCCATTACATGATTTGGAGTCGTTTGATTTAGCCATGATTTCATTACATGGACGTTTTGGTGAAGATGGTGCAATGCAAGGCGCTTTAGAGCTATTAGGCATTCCATACACTGGCAGTGGTGTGATGGCATCGGCGATTGGTATGGATAAATGGCGCACCAAAATGATGTGGTCAGCAGCCGGGGTGAGTACGCCAGCATTTGAAGTGGTGACTGCAGACTCTGATTTTGATGCGATTGAGAAAAAACTAGGTTTACCTTTGTTTGTAAAACCAGCCAATGAAGGCTCCAGTATTGGGATTAGTAAAGTAAAACAAGCTGGTGAGCTTAAAGCCGCATATGAGTTGGCAGCTAAATCTGATCCGTTAGTGATTGCTGAGCAGTTTGTCGGTGGTGGTGAATACACCGTGGGCATTTTGGGCAATCAAGCACTGCCGATTGTGCGCATTGTGCCAAAAAATGAGTTTTATGATTTTGAAGCTAAATATTTGCGTGATGACACCGAGTACAGATGTCCATCTGGCTTGAGCGCAGAAAAAGAAGCGCTTATTCAGCAAGAGGCATTGCTTGCGTTTAATACGGTAGGTTGCCAAGGCTGGGGTCGTGTAGATTTTTTAATGGATGAAGCTGGCAACCATTACTTTTTAGAGATCAACACTAGCCCAGGGATGACAGACCATAGTTTGGTGCCGATGGCAGCAAAAGCAGCAGGCATTAGCTTTGATGAGTTAGTGGTGAAAATATTGAGGTTAGCGCATGTGGGATAGGCCTGCATTACTCAACTGGATAGCAAACCTACTGTACGCATTGAGTATGGTGGCGGTGTTGTATGCAGTGGTGTATGTAGTGGTGCATTTACCGATTTTTCCACTGCGTGAAGTGAAGGTGGATGGAGAGTTGCACCATGTAAGCCGTGAGCAGGTGAAACTGATTGTAGCGAAGCATTTAAAAGGTAATTTTTTTACGCTGGATTTGATTAATGCACGTGATGCGTTTGAAAAATTACCTTGGGCCCGCAATGTGAGTGTACGTCGTCGCTGGCCAGATAAGTTAGAAGTGGTGATTGAAGAGCATCAAGCGCTTGCGCGTTGGGGTAACACTGCATTGGTGAACAAGCAGGGAGAGCTGTTTCATGCGGCCTCTAGTAGTGATTTGCCAGTATTTTATGGACCAGACAATGGCGTGATTGAAGTGGCATCACAATACGATGCTTTAAGCCAAGTACTGAAAACCGCTAAGTTGGATGTCGCTACGTTAGCGTTGACGCCTAGACGCGCATGGCAGATTACGACGACAAACGGCATTGTGCTGGAATTGGGCAGAGTAGAAATGCAAGCAAGGTTAGAGAAGTTTGCCAATATTTATAGCAGTACATTGGTTGGCTTGAATAAAAAAATTGCATATGTAGATTTGCGTTATCCAAGTGGTTTTGCGGTGCGTAGGCCTACAGAGGCGATTAATACAGAAAAAGTTGCGAGTATTGCAAAAGACAATAAAGCGGCAGATGGCGCCAGTACAAAGCCAGCTGACACAAAAAGCATTAAAAGCGAAGCAATGAAAAAACGCACGGGAACCGTGACCTAATTCACGGAAGGGATGAAGAATGAGCAGAATTAAAGAAGATAAGAATTTGATTGTAGGCTTGGATATCGGCACATCTAAAATTGTGGCGATTGTTGCCGAGTTACAGCCAGAAGGTACCTTGAAGGTGATTGGTTTAGGTCAGCACGTGTCACGCGGTCTTAAAAAAGGCGTGGTGGTGAATATCGAATCTACCATGCAGTCAATTCAGCGCGCATTGGAAGAAGCTGAGTTGATGGCCGATTGCAAAATCAATAATGTCTATACCGGCATTGCTGGCAGCCATATCAAGAGCCTGAACTCACACGGCATGGTGAAGATTAAAGATGCTGAGGTCTCACAAATGGATGTAGACCGTGTGATTGAAACTGCACGTGCCATTGCATTACCAGCAGACCAGCAGATTCTGCATATCCTTACCCAAGAATTCATTATCGACGGTCAAGAAGACGTGCGCGAGCCATTAGGCATGAGCGGTATGAAGTTAGAGGTGAAAGTGCATATTGTGACAGGCGCAGTTGCTGCTGCGCAGAACATTGTGAAATGCATTAAGCGTTGCGGTATTGAAGTGAGCGATTTGATTTTGCAGCCTTTGGCTTCAAGCCTTGCGGTACTGACCGAAGATGAGAAAGAGCTGGGCGTGTGCTTGGTGGATATCGGTGGCGGTACTACCGATATCGCAGTATTTAAGCAAGGTGCCATTCGTCATACCGCGGTAGTGCCGATTGCTGGTGACCAGATGACCAATGACGTGGCGGTGGCTTTCCGCACACCAACCCAGTCAGCGGAAGACATCAAGATTAAGCACGGTTGTGCATTACGCCAACTAGCAGACCCACGTGAAGTGGTTGAAGTGCCGGGTGTAGACGGTCGTGATCCACGTCAGTTATCTGTGCAAACCCTGGCTGAGGTACTAGAGCCGCGCGTGGTTGAGCTTTATGAATTAGTGCTAAATGAGCTACGCCGTAGCGGTATGGAAGACATGATTGCATCAGGCATCGTGATCACTGGCGGTTCAGCCATGATGCGCGGCATGGTGGAGTTGGGTGAAGAAATATTCCATATGCCAGTACGTTTAGGCATGCCACGTTATGTAGGCGGTTTATCAGAAGTCGTAAGCAATCCACGCTATGCCACAGGCGTAGGTTTGGTGTTGATGGGCAAGCAGCAGTTAGAGCGGCATATAAGTGGACAGATGGAATCAAGCTCATTCGGACGCATTTTAGAAAGAATGAAAAGCTGGTTCCAAGGTAACTTTTAAAAGGTAATTGGTAAGTAGTAGGTAAGTGTTTAGCAGTGAAAAGTAGTAAGGCAGAAGTAATCGTTAAGTAAACGCTAAAAAGAGGAGGCAATAAAATGTTTGAGATTATGGAAAAAAATTCCCAAGAAGCCGTGATTAAGGTGATTGGTGTTGGTGGTTGCGGCGGCAACGCAGTTGCACACATGATTGAAAAAAATGTGGGCGGTGTTGAATTCATTTGCGCAAATACTGATATGCAAGCTTTGAAAAAGAGCCAAGCAAAAACAGTATTGCAAATTGGCGAGGCAATGACCCGTGGTTTAGGCGCAGGTGCAAAACCTGAAGTAGGTCGTGAAGCTGCATTAGAGGACCGCGATGCAATTGCAGAATTGATTGATGGCGCGGATATGCTGTTTATCACTGCTGGTATGGGTGGCGGTACTGGTACCGGCGCTGCACCAGTGATTGCACAAATCGCTAAAGAAATGGGTATCTTAACGGTTGCAGTAGTGACTAAGCCTTTTTCATTCGAAGGCAAACGCACTAAAGTTGCATCTGATGGTCTAGATGAATTATCAAAGTATGTGGATTCACTGATTGTGATTCCTAACGAAAAATTGATGGAAGTATTGGGCGAAGATGTACCGTTCCTAGAAGCATTTAGAGCAGCTAACGATGTGTTGCACAATGCGGTATCAGGCATTGCTGAAATCATCAATTGCGCAGGTATGGTGAACGTAGACTTTGCTGATGTACGCACTGTGATGTCTGAAATGGGCATGGCAATGATGGGTTCAGCATTGGCAACAGGCCCTGATCGTGCACGTATTGCAGCTGAGCAAGCCGTGGCAAGCCCGTTGCTTGAAGATGTCAACTTAGCAAATGCACGTGGCGTTTTAGTGAATATCACCACTTCAAGTGCTTTCAAAATGAAAGAATACTATGATGTGATGAACACGATTAAAGCATTCACAGCTGAAGATGCAACCGTGATTGTAGGTAACGTGTTTGACGACAGCATGGGTGATGGTTTGCGTGTCACCATGGTGGCAACAGGCTTGACTGGCGCGCAACGCCGTCAGCAAAAACCTGAGTTACGTGTAATGCCACAACAAGTCGTGCGTGATGGCACCACTAACCAACCGATTTTTGTTGGTAATGCAAACATCGCTACAGATGATGAAGCGCCAGCAGTATTTGGCTCAAATAGCCGTCGTGCGCAAGTTGAAGCGATGAAAATGTCAGGGGTTGAAGAATACGATATCCCAGCATTTTTACGTAAACAAGCTGACTAAGTGACATTGCGCTAAGGGTTGGAGTAGATAAGGCAATATAGCCAGCGAAATGCTGTCGCCTTGAATTATGTTATTATTTAATTGATTCGTAAGGCAAATAGTTGAGTTTTAATGGTTGGCTAGGCTTTGGTAGCTTTTAAGCACACTGTCCTACAATTTATTGCACTGGAACTTACTGCACTAGAACTTAGAAAATGGAAATAGATTAGGCATGTTAAAGCAACGTACACTTAAAAAAGCGATAAGCGCCACAGGCGTTGGGTTGCACAATGGCGAAAAGGTTACTCTTACCCTCCGCCCAGCTGCACCTGATACTGGTATTGTTTTCAAACGGGTTGATCTGCCTCAACCTAATGAAATCTTGGCCACTCCTGGCGTAGTGCATGACACAAGAATGTGCTCTGCGCTGGAGTCCAATGGCGCGCGCGTTGCTACTGTAGAGCATGTGATGTCTGCACTTGCCGGTTTGGGTATAGACAATGTGTATGTCGAGGTTGATGCTTCTGAAATCCCAATTATGGATGGAAGCTCAGGTCCTTTTGTATTTTTATTGCAAGAAGCGGGTGTGGTTGAACAAGCGGCTGCTAAAAAATTCATACGGATCAAAAAGACAGTAGAAGTTAAAGAAGGTGATAAATGGGTCAGATTTGAGCCTTATCACGGCTTTAAAATTGACTTTACCATTAATTTTAATCATCCAGTATTCGAGCATTCTGGCAACAATGTCAAAATAGATTTTGCTGCCGATTCTTATATTAAAGAAATCAGTCGTGCACGTACATTTGGCTTTATGCACGAGGTTGAGTATTTACGTTCTAATGGTTTAGCACGTGGCGGTAGTCTAGATAATGCGATTGTGCTGGATGAGTACCGTGTTTTAAATGCAGATGGATTGCGTTATGACGATGAGTTTGTTAAACATAAAGTATTAGACGCAATTGGTGATTTATACATGTTGGGTCATCCAATATTGGGGGCTTTTTATGCCTATAAGTCAGGACATTCATTAAATAATCAATTGTTGCGCGCGCTCATGCAAGATGAAACTGCATGGGAATATACAACTTTTGAGAAGCAAGAAGATGCGCCAGCTACCTTCTTGTCTCAGCCTGCACAATTGCAGGCTAACCCTATATATTAGAATAGTTAAACAAAAGTCACGGCTTACGCAGTTAAGTAAGATTAGTGATTAATAAGAGGAGGCGTATATGTTAATGATTCGCCTGATATTCGTTCTATTAGTGATTACCGCCATGGTGTTACTAGGCTTGTATTTGTTATCAAGCGACAAGAAATACCTGCATTACTTCAAACAAACCATTAAATATACGTTCTTTTTGGTCATCGTTACCGCTGTATTCTTTGTGCTGCGGCGTATCCTTTATGTTTAGTTTCTTCACAAAACGATTAGACCTATTTCCATCGCGGTATATTCGTCAGCTTTGGTTAGCTGCGTTGTTGCTGTCAGGTAATGTCGCTGCAATGTCAGACCAAGACTTGTTCGAGCACGCACGTGACGCCTACGCTAAAAGAAATGAACTAGCATTGGCAGAAGATGTAAGCCAGCTTAATGACCAGCAGTATATATTGGCGCCTTATGCGGCTTACTGGCTAATGTTACTTAGGTTGGACCAAGCTGATAGTGCGGAAGTAGACGCGTTTATTACGCAATATGCCGATATGGCTTTTGTGGATCGTTTGCGTGGTGAGTGGCTAAAAAAATTAGGTAAAAAGCAGGAGTGGACATTATTTCTGGAGCATTACCCACACTTCAAGCGTGCTGATACCGCAGTTGAGTGCTATGCCTTGTATGGGAAAAGTCAGCTTGAGCATCAGGATGTGGCAGCGCAAGTTAAAAGAATCTGGTTAAGCTCTGCAGACCTACCAAGTAGTTGTACACCATTGTTTGATGCAATGCAGCAGGCTGGTGCGTTGAGCAATAGCGATATCTGGGCAAGGTTAAGGCTAGCCTTGCATGATGGGAAGTTAAATGTTGCTAAGAGCATTATTGCTCGCTTGCCATCATTTGATAAGAATAATCTCGAACTGTTGGATGTAGCAAATCAAACACCTAAGCTGTTGCTTACCAATAAAACAGTGAATGTGAAAATTAACAACAAGAAAGCTGTTTTAAAGACGCCTTCGTTTAAGGCAAAAGATGACATAGAAGTTAACCTGTATGCACTTGATGTGTTAGCGCGTAGCAATATCGATGATGCTGTGGCGGTTAATTTACAAATTCAGCAGCAATGGTCTGCGCCTGATGCTGCGTTTGCATGGGGGCGAATTGCTTACCATGCCGCGCGTAACCATCATCCCCAAGCGCTTGAGTATTATGCAAAGGCACATGAAGTTTCGTTAGATAAAGAACAGTTGGCATGGATGGCACGCGCGGCTATGCGTGCCCAAAACTGGGACGTATTGTTAGATGCGATTGGCCGAATGAGCGCAGAGCAACAGCAGGAAGGTGCTTGGCGTTATTGGAAGGGGCGTGCCTTAAAGGAAAAGGCTGTATTGGTTGAGGCTAATAAAATCTTGGGCCCACTATCTACCGAGCGGCACTATTATGGATGGCTTGCGCTAGAGGAGTTGGGCAGTGTGGTGAACAGCCCACAACTGCAATATACCCCAAC
The DNA here is from genome assembly GCF_000744605.1 of Methylotenera sp. L2L1. NCBI lineage: Bacteria > Pseudomonadati > Pseudomonadota > Betaproteobacteria > Nitrosomonadales > Methylophilaceae > Methylotenera > Methylotenera sp. L2L1. The sequence continues at coordinate 476,779 of NZ_JQMG01000001.1, read as the reverse complement.
TGAACTAGAGGTGACTGCCATCGCCAGCCAGCCAGCGATTAAGCGAGCATTTGAGTTGCAAAAACTGGATATGCGTTGGGAGGCTAAAGCGGAGTGGGTGTGGGCAACCCGTGATTTTGACGATAAGCAGCTGCTGGCTGCGGCAGAATATGCGCAGCGTCAGAAATGGTACGATGTGGCAATCAGTACTGCAGACAATACTAAGCAGTTGCATGACTTTAATTTACGTTATCCAATACCATATCGTGATTTATTTCGAGCAGCCGCTGTGAACGAAAATGTAGATGAAGCTTGGATTTATGGCTTAACCCGCCAAGAAAGCAGATTCATGCATTATGCAAAATCTGGCGTAGGTGCCTCTGGTTTAATGCAACTAATGCCAGCGACTGCCAAATGGGCAGCTCAACGTATGGGTTTAAGTGATTACAGTCATGAGATGATTCACGATTTAAAGTTTAACGTTGGCATTGGCACTTACTACATGCGTTATACCCTAGAGGTGATGAATGGTCAGGCGGTAATGGCAACGGCAGCTTATAACGCCGGCCCGAGTCGTGCGCGGCGCTGGGTAGCAGATGAGCCATTAGAGGCTGCTATTTACGTTGAAACTATCCCTTTTGGTGAAACCAGAAGCTATGTACAAAAAGTGATGGCAAACGCGCAGATCTACGCACCAAGGTTAGGTCTCCCTGTACAAAGTTTAAAAGCAAGAATGGGCACGGTGCCTGGGCGCATCAAGTCGGAAGTGATTTTGGCAGATGTCGAGTAGGGATTAAGCACATGATCGGTGTGCCGTTAATTTGGATGAGTGTTAGAGTTAGCTAATAATCAAGCCATTGCTATATCATCAGGATTTAGCGGGTCAATGGCGATGTTTTAGTGTGAAATCGGGAAGTTAAAAGGGTAGTCATGCAATTAAAAAGAATATGTGTGTTGGGTGGTTCTGGGTTTGTCGGTAGCGCTATCATCGCTAAGTTGGACGCGGCAGGATATGAGGTAACAGTGTTAACGCGCAGAAGAGAGTCTGCCAAGCATCTATTTTTGTTACCTAATGTGAATGTGGTTGAGTGTAATGTGTTGGATTATCATGCGCTTAATACTGTGTTGAGAGGTGTCGATGCCGTCATTAACTTGATTGGCATTTTGCATCAGAGCCGTCGTTTAAGCTTTAATACTATCCATCATCAGTTACCAGCACAGCTCGCAAAGATATGTGCTGATTTAGGCATCAAACGTCTTATTCAGATGAGTAGCTTACGTGCGGATGAACATGCACCAAGTCAATATTTGCGCTCCAAAGCGGCAGGTGAAGCGGCGTTGAACGCGCTACACGATAAAATCAATATCACCATATTCAGGCCTTCTATTATTTTTGGGCGTGGTGACAAATTTACTAATCTGTTTGCAACGCTGATTAAATTACTACCAGTGGTGTTACTAGCAAAACCGAATGCTAAGTTTCAGCCTATTTGGGTAGAGGATGTTGCCAGCTGTTTTGTGAATAGCTTAGAAAATACGCATACCTATGGTCAAACTTATGAGTTGGCTGGCCCAAAAGTATATACATTCCGGGAGCTACTGCAGCAAATCATGCAAGCCTTATCAGTTAAGCGACCTATCATTGGTTTAAATAATACACTTTCGTATTTACAGGCTTTAATGATGGAGTTTCTACCGATTAAGTTAATGTCACGTGACAATATCAAGTCAATGGAAGTGGATAGTGTTAGTCAGTCTCCACTGCCTGCGATTTTAGCAGTAGAGCCAAGTGCGCTAGAGGCGGTGTTACCAGAATACTTGGTAGATCGCACCGCGCGTGGTGCGTATGACCGTTTCCGTAGCGCAGCGGCACGTTAACTTAGGCTTATTAACTTGGGCCCGTTAACTTAGGTAAAGTAATGGACAAAGTAATGCAAACCTACATTGTTGGTGGTGCAGTCCGTGACGAGTTGCTAGGCTATCCTATCAAAGATAAAGACTATGTCGTTGTCGGTAGTACGCCTGAGCAAATGGTGGCCGCAGGCTTTAGGCCTGTCGGTAAGGATTTCCCTGTGTTTTTACACCCTAAAACACAGGCGGAATACGCACTGGCACGCACTGAGCGTAAAACTGCAAAAGGCTATAAAGGGTTTGTCGTACATGCATCGCCAGAAATCACATTAGAGCAAGATCTGGGAAGACGTGACTTAACGGTGAATGCTATCGCAAAAAATGAGGCGGGAGAGCTTGTCGACCCGTTTCATGGTCTCGATGATATTAAGTCAAAAACATTACGTCACGTCAGTGATGCTTTTGTGGAAGATCCGGTACGTATCCTGCGTATTGCACGATTTTCTGCACGTTTGGCAGATTTTATGATTGCACCAGAAACCCTAAGCCTAATGCAGCAGATGGTAGCGGCTGGTGAGGTGGATGCCCTAGTGGCAGAGCGTGTATGGCAAGAGCTGGCTAAAGGCTTAATGGAAAAAAAGCCTGCACGTATGTTTGAAGTGCTGCGTGCGTGCGGTGCCTTAAAGAGGATTATTCCAGAGTTGGATAGGCTTTGGGGAGTTCCACAGCCACCTCAGTATCACCCTGAGGTTGATACGGGCGTCCATGTCATGCTGGTGCTTGATTATGCAGCACAGCAAGCCTTTTCGCTGCCAGTGCGTTTTGCTGCCTTAATGCACGACCTTGGCAAAGGAACTACCCCTAAAGAAATTCTACCGCGCCATATTGGGCATGAAGAGCGCGGGGCGCATTTGGTGAAAGATGTATGTAAACGCTTACGGGTGCCGAATGACTGTAAAGAGCTAGCAGTGATGGTGGCTAAGTTCCACGGCAAGTTATACCAGTCATTAGAAATGCGCCCTAGTACCTTGTTAGAGTTTTTAGTCCAGTTAGATGCAATTAGACAACCAGAAAGATTCAATGAGTTTCTACTAGCCTGTGAGGCAGATTCGCGTGGCAGAACTGGGTTTGAGAACTGCCCCGCGCCAGCAGCAGATTTAATGCGCAAAGTATTAGATGCCGCATTAAGTATTGACGCGGGTGCCATCGCCAGTAAGCAAAGTGGCGTGGAGAAAATCAAGCTTGCGATTTTTGAGGCAAGGGTTGAGGCGATAAAGCGCGTACTTTAAAGCTACATCTAGCTTTGTTGCTAATACATATGGCTGATGCTAGAAGTTAAGCTCGTCACTATTTTTTTGGTCAGAACATGATGGTTATTTAAGAATTAAATACCAAGCGTGTTTTGGATAAAGTATTTAGCTACGTAACCAACCAGCCCGAAAGTTAAGCCAAGAAATAAAACAAATGCACCAAACTTACCTGCTTTTGACTCCCAAGCCAAATGCCCAACAATAAACAGCATCAGCAGCATTAAACCACCTACACCAAATGTCATGCCGAATTCGGTGATTTGCGCTTCAGTAAAACCAAAAATTGTACCTTCCAATGTGTACTCCTAATTTTTGCAATTAACCGATGAAGGCAGGTTGTAGCTAGCATTTTGGTCTTCAATAGTTAAATATTTCATGGTTAACAATTCGTTGATAGTGTTTTCAACAGTTTTTTTAGATATATTTTTACCAAGCTTAGCTTGGAGTGTCGTGGTTAGCGTTTTTAGTTTTCTTGGTTTGGAGGCTTTTAGGCCGATTAAGTGCTTAATCGCTAACTTTCCATTTTCACTCAAAGGCTTTGCATCAGCAACTTTGTTGGTTGATTTAGAGGTAACTGCAAAGCAAGGCATTGCTTCTATTGACTCAGAGCGTGCTGATAGGGTTTTTATTGATTTCAAATGCGTAATTAATGTGTCAAAACCCTTATCTTTAGAGATTATATGGAAAAAGCCATTTGGGTCATGCGCAACAATCTTTCCTAAGTAGAACGCAATATGGAAATCTAATGCATTTCCCCCTGCCTTCTCTAACCTTACGTATTTAGCTCGAGGGCCTAATTTTTCTTTTGACAAAACAAACTCAGTAGATAGTTTTGTATTATTCACACCTAGAAATACTGTCACTTCAAACTGCTCGTTAGACAAAAGTGAAAGAGACTTTATTTGTACATTCTCGTAATCGATAAGTACATAATTCTTTTTGAGTTGTTCTGCCATTTACTTACTACCTACAATAGATTAGGTAACTGCTGCTCAATAAATTCTGTAGGTTTACGTTTGAAGCCACTCTTCGCATATTGGTTCCAGCGGCCAATAATGTAACAAATAATTAAATTTGCTTGTGCCTCTGCATCGTGCTTGTGGCCAGTTTGCGTTTCAGCAATGCGTAAACATTGCTTCAGTGTGACTTCAATGCGGTCATAAAGTTGGTTGATGCGCAGTTGTAGTTTGTCATCTTCATTGACTAATGCATCACCAATCAGCACGCGCGTCATGCCTGAGTTTTTTTCTGCAAATACCATGAGCATGGTCACAATGCGTTGTATTTGTCTGAGGCCTTCAGGCTCTTCAGCACTAATTTTATTAATCAGGCCAAAAATGGTTTCTTCAATAAACAGAATCAAACCTTCAAACATTTGTGCCTTATTAGCAAAGTGGCGGTACAGTGCAGCTTCGCTCACTTCTAATTTTGATGCTAATGATGCGGTGGTGATTTTCTCTCTTTTAGGAGATTCCAGCATCTTTGCCAAAGTTTCTAAAATTTGTTGTTTACGTTCGCCTGCCATGTGATTTTCCTAACAAATGATTTTTTTAATTATAGCTTAATGTGAGTAAGTGCTAACACTGAGGGTAGTCGATAATCTACAAAATTTGGTTTATGTAGCTTTTTAGATATCCAAATTGTTTTCATGCCTAGGCGTTTGGCGGTCATGAGTGCAGGGAGGCTGTCTTCTAACATCACGCAGTCGCTCGCTTTGGCGTTAATGGTTTTGAGTAAGCGTTGAAAGCCTCGGGCGGATGGTTTTGCATGAAATTGCGTAGATTCCACACTAAAAACAATCTCAAACACATCTGCAATCCCTAGTAGCTCAAGTACCCGAATCGCATAACTTCGTGGTGCATTAGTAAATACTAACTTACGGCCGGAGAGCGAATTTAACATGTGTTTCAGTCGCTTGGTTTGAACCACCATGTCGGGTAAGGTGGTCAAGCGGTGTGTTTCATGTAAAAAATGATGCGGGTTTGTCCCATGGTGCCGCATGAGACCCTTGAGGGTGGCGCCGTAAATGCGCCAGTAATGTTGGCGCAACGCATGCGCCTCGGGTTCGCTCATGGAAAGTTCATCCATGATGTACTGTGTCATGCTGCGGTTCATGACAGGGAAGATATGCGCACTGGCATTGTGCAGTGTGTCGTCTAGGTCAAAAATCCAGATTCTACTCATGCTTGGCGCTAATCGCTTATGTGAATCGGCACAGATCGCGTGGCGGTATCTTTATGCGCCACGCATGCTCAAGGTTAAGTGCTTGAGTTATTGATCTGTGCCTGATTTTATTTTGCTTTGATCAGCGTGCCCACACCTTCGTCTGTTAATACTTCTAACAGTAAGGCATGCTCAACACGGCCATCAATAATATGTACGGCTTTTACACCGCTGCGCGCTGCATCTAACGCAGAGCTGATTTTAGGTAACATGCCGCCTGATAGCGTGCCATCTGCCACCATGTCGTCAATTTGCCTTGGGGTTAAGCCAGTGAGTAGTTCACCATTTTTATCTAGCACGCCTGGGGTATTCGTGAGCAGAATCAATTTCTCGGCATTAAGTATTTCTGCAAGCTTGCCTGCTACTACGTCTGCATTGATGTTGTAAGTTTCGCCATCAACTCCTACGCCAATCGGCGCAACCACAGGGATAAAGTCACCAGTGTCTAAGAAGTTGATGATGCTAGGGTCAATGGCTGAAATTTCGCCCACTTGCCCAATATCAATCATTTTGGTGGCGTCATCTTTATCTGCAATTAAGAGCTTGTGTGCATGAATGAAATTACCATCTTGCCCAGTTAAACCGACTGCTTTACCACCGTTGCGGTTAATTAAATTCACAATCTCTTTATTTACTTGTCCACCAAGCACCATTTCAACCACATCCATGGTTTCTTCATCGGTAACGCGCATGCCTTGGATAAACTCACCTTTTTTGCCTAGTTTATCTAGCATTTCATTAATTTGTGGGCCGCCGCCATGCACTACAACAGGGTTCATGCCCACTAGTTTTAGCAGTACTACGTCTTTGGCAAAGCACTCTTTTAAGTGCTCATCTGTCATCGCGTTGCCACCGTATTTAATGACAATGGTTTTGTCAAAAAAACGTTTGATGTAAGGTAACGCTTCAGCTAGCGTCTTTGCTTTTTTTGCAGCAGTTGATTGGTTTAGCATGAGTTTCCCGTGAGCTTAAATTTTGGTCAATTTAGTTTCCGTCATTGTAACCAAAATTTGTTTACAATGTTTTGCTAAACACCTTAGATTTACGTTGGTAATTGTAAAGTTTTTGTTTTTCCGCTGGCAGTTTTTCAACGCCTTGTTCAGTGAAGCCGCGTTCCAAAAACCAATGTTCAGTACGTGTGGTGAGGCAGAATAAACTTTCAAGTCCGCACTGTTTGGCTACATTGGCGCAGTAATAAAATAACTTATCACCGCGGCCACCACCACGGTATGCAGGGTCTATGGCTAGGCATGCAAATTCAGCGGTCTTTTCTGATTCAAACGGGTAAAGTGCTGCGCAACCAATAATGCGGTTGTCGTGCTCCATGATATGAAAATGGTCAATTTCCATTTCTAGCCGCTCACGACCGCGACGTACTAAAATACCATCGTTCTCTAGGGGTTCAATTAACTTTAGGATGCCGCCTACATCATCAATGTTGGCTTGGCGCATACTTTCTAAGCTGAGTTCGGTCACCATGGTGCCGATACCGTCAAGTGTAAACAGCTCTTGAATAATGGCGCCATCAATGTGGCGGCTAATCATATGAGTTCTTGCGACCCCCTGTTCACAGGCGCGTACCGCTGCGGGTAGATAATAGGTTACGTCTTCAGAGATGTTGATCGCTTGCTCAGTTTCTCGTACATTTCTTAATAGATTTTTAGCTTTCTCTGCTGTCATCTCGCGCAGTAGCTCGCCGCGTAAATTATGCACACCTTCTGAGTCCATTAAGAAAATGAGCTTATCTGCATCTAGCGCAATCGCGGTACTCACTGCTACGTCTTCTAAGCTTAAATTGAATGCCTCACCTGTGGGTGAATAGCCAAGTGGCGATAGTAATACCATCTCGTTGTCGTCTAAGCGTTTTTGAATACCAATCGCATCTACTTTACGCACTTCGCCTGTGTGCTGAAGGTCTACACCATCATGCACGCCCAGTGGTTTTGCTGTGACAAAGTTGCCGCTCGCCACGCGGATGTCTGCGCCTGCCATTGGCGAGTTGGCAATGCCCATTGATAGTAAGGCTTCAATCTCTACACGAATTGCACCATTGGCTTCTTTTACTGCTTCCATCGCAGCATCATCCGTCACGCGTAATCCGTTGTGAAATAGTGGGGCGATGCTGTCACGCTTAAGCCGCTGCTCAATTTGCGGGCGCGAGCCATGTACAAGCACTAATCTCACTTCTAGGCTGGCTAATAAGTTTAGGTCATGTGAGAGTGAAATAAACTGTTGGTCACTCACCACCTCACCACCAAAGGCAATCACAAATGTCCGTCCTCCAAAGGCATGGATGTATGGCGTAGCTGAGCGAAACCACTGCACAAAATCTTTAGCGCTGGCGCTGTTAACGGATTCCGCTTGTTTGGCTAAGTACGTGGAGGGTTGCTCATTGACTTGGTTTTTATTGGTGAGGTGTGGTGTTGTCGTGGCATCGCTCTCTGCGTAAAGATTCGCAGGTGTTGTTTCTAGCGCTGATGCGATTTTGCGTAGCAATGACTCTGAAACGCCTAGTTCGCCGCGCTCGATACGAGACAGATTGCCAGCATCGGCATCAATTTTGGAGGCAAGTTGTTGTAGTGTTAAGTTGAGTGATTTGCGTTTGCTGCGAATGCAATGACCAAGTGACATGATTAAACACCAGTTAATTTGTAATGTTTACATTAATATAGATTAAAATTGTAATTAATACAATTTAAACGTGTGTTTAATGCGTAAGTCATATCGTAGCTGGTAATTGTTACATAGTTAAGAATCCCTTTTCGCACAAATACGTTGTATCACTGCTGGTCTTGGTTCCTGCTCTTCACCTTGTTCAAAATCAATAATACTGAGCAACGGTGTGTAAGTGTTAAGTAGCTCATCTGGCAATAAAAGAAAGTCTGGGTTGCTCGGTTTGCCGTAGCGCTCATTGCCGCTCATGAATGTTTCGTAGATGAGTATGCCGCCAGAGTTGAGTAAGTCAGCTAGCAGTTTCAGTAGTGGTCTGTGCAGGTAGCGACTAACGATAATGCCATCGTAAGTGTGTGTGAATTTTGGCAGTTCGCCAGTTTCAAGATCAAGCATCAAAACGTTGATATTCTCGATATCTTTCATGTGTGAAGTTGCGATTGGGTCGCGGTCTATTGCATCAACTTGATAACCTTGCTGTGCCAGCCAAATGGCATGACGTCCTTTACCGCATGCGAGGTCTAGCACGCGACCGTTGCTTTTAATGAGTGGTGCAAACTTCATGATCCATGGCGAAGGATTTTCTTGCATGTTGAGCCTTAAGTGATGAGGTGTCGCTTAATTAAGCTTTACGTGTTGTTTAGTATAAATGTGATGCAGTGAACAGTGTTTATCCGATAAACTCTAGTGGCAAAATTGCAATCTACATCATGCTTAGGGTAAACAATGAATAAATTTTTAATGATTTTAGTGTTAGCGCTTATCTCAGGCAAAGCTTTTGCTGAGTGGACAATGATTCAAACAAACGAAAATGGCAATATGTTGATTGATTTCGAGACACTTCAGAAAGACGAAAATTTAATCACAGTTTCAACCTTAAATGACTATTATGTGCAGCAGCCAAAAGGTGAGATGTCATCTGAATGGCTGGAGTTACACGATTGTAGAAACAAGCAGTTCAAAGCACTCTCCATTAAATACTATGCGGAAAATATGGCAAAAGGCAGCATTTTGGCCAATTATCACTTACCAGAAGCAGAAACTGCATGGTCGGCGGTGGTGCCTTATAGCATCGGTGAAGTGAAAGCCAACGTAATATGCAGTCGCTAGCAGTCGCCATAATCAATCGTGATGGCTTGCTAAAAGTCACCCCATACCAGTTGCATGGCGGCAATCGCCGTTAAAGCAGCAGTTTCTGTACGTAAAATTCGCGGGCCAAGTACGATGGATTGAAAATGATGCGACGTTGCAAGGGCTATCTCTTCTTGGCTCAGGCCTCCTTCCGCCCCAATCAGCAACTGTATCTCACCATTTGGTTGTTGAATCTCCGTTAAACGTTTTGCACCAATCGGATTAAGTAAGATGCGTGTAGTGTCTGTACCTTTACTTGTGCTTGGGTTTTGACTAAACCAATTTTCGAGTGACATCGGCGTCAATACTTGGGGCACATAGGCGCGTCCAGATTGCTCACATGCGGAAATTGCAATGTTTTGCCAATGTTCGGTGCGTTTTTCCGCACGTTCGGCAGATAGCTTTACTACGCTACGCTTACTGGTGATAGGTTGAATATTTTTCACGCCAAGCTCCACCGCTTTTTGAATGGTAAAGTCCATCCTATCTCCGCTGGAAATCGCCTGTAGTAAAGTGATTTTGAGTGGGGATTCGTTATGCACTTCATTTGCATGGGTAATAATGGCGCTTACGCTATTTTTCTTAACGGTAGTCAATGTGCAGTCGTAATTACGCCCATCACCGTTAAACAAAATCGCATGGTCTCCTTCAGCCAGACGTAGCGCACGCGTTGCGTGGGCGGCAGCACTTTCTGAAAGTTGAACAGTCTCGTTGAGTACCAAAGGCGAGTTGGTGTAAAAGCGCAAATTAGCCATAAAGCGGGTGACTCCAAAAGTAAAGCAAGAAATAAAACAAAAGTGATAATATAAACATTAACGTTGTCAGAGTAATAAGTATAACGAAATAAGGAGAATAAGATGGTCAGCTTAAATCCCCCCGTATGTAATTTTGGTCAGCCTGCTGTGGATTTTAATTTATTGGGTGTAGACGGTAAGCGATACACGCTGGCAAATAGTGCAGGTAAAAATGGATTGTTAGTGATGTTTATCTGTAACCACTGCCCTTATGTTAAAGCAATCAAAACACGCTTGGTTGATGATTGCCGTGAACTGTTAAAGTATGGTATTAACACTATTGCGATACAAAGTAATGATACCGAAAACTATCCTGAAGACTCTTACGAACGCATGATGGAAGAGGCTAAATTATTCAACTTTCCGTTCCCTTATGTGTTGGATGAGACGCAGGAAGTGGCTAAAGCCTATGGTGCGGTGTGTACTCCGGATTTCTTTGGTTTTAATGCAGACCTGGAGTTGCAGTATCGTGGGCGGTTTGATGCAGCTGGTCGCCGTCAGTCAGATGAAAATCACCCGAGGGATTTATTTAACGCAATGAAGCTGATTGCTGAAACCGGAGAGGGCCCTAAAGAGCAAATAGCAAGTATCGGCTGCAGTATTAAGTGGTTCCCGCAGGAGTCCATTTAAAAGCCGGCATGAATCAGTGCGTTGTGGATTACATTTCACCTGAGGCTGTATTCACACTAGACGGCTTGTTTCATGAGCGGATTAGGCGCTCGCCGTACCATATCGCGTATCGCTATTTTGATGATGAGGCGGGCGATTGGCGCGAGATAGCCTGGTTATCCGCCATGCAGCAGGCAGTTAGCTGGCAGCAGGCGTTGTTAGGCGAGAGCTTGGCGATTGGCGACCGCGTTGCCATTATGCTTAAAAATTGCCCGAGTTGGGTGATGTTTGACCAAGCTGCCTTGGGGCTGGGTTTGGTCACGGTTCCACTTTATGTTTCCGACCGGGCGGAAAATATCGCACATGTGCTGCAAGACTCTGGTGCTAAATTATTGCTGGTAAATAGCGCCAGTGATTGGCAGGCGGTTCATGCACTGGGTGTTGATTTCAAAAGCTTGCAGCGCGTGGTTGTCTGCAAGCCTGTGCCAGGCGATGGCGATCAGCGCATACGTAGTCTAGGCGCATGGCTGCCGGTTGCCGATGCGCAGAATGAGTTTCAGCACCGCGTATCGGACGCGAACGCGCTAGCAACCATCATTTACACATCAGGCACAACCGGTAAGCCTAAGGGTGTGATGCTCACGCACCGTAACCTCATGCAGAATGCTTGGGACTCGTTACACTACTTCGCTGTTTACCCGCATGATGTGTTTCTCTCGTTTTTGCCGTTGTCGCATGCGCTGGAGCGGATGGCGGGATATTGTTTGCCGATGATGTCTGGCGCTAGCGTAGCGTTTGCGCGCTCTGTGCAGCAGTTGCAGGATGATTTGCTTAACGTACGCCCCACCATTATCGTTACCGTGCCGCGTATCTTTGAGCGGATTCAGCTTGGGTTACGCAGTAAGTTGGAAGCTGGGCCGGCTTTTGCGGTGCGTTTGTTTGCGTTGGCGGTGGATGTGGGCTATAGCCGCTTTGAGTACACGCAGGGGCGGGCCAAGTGGAAATGGCGACATTTGTTATGGTCAATCTTAAAGCGCTTGGTTGCCAGTAAATTGCAGGCGCGTTTAGGTGGACGCTTGCGCTTGGCGGTGGCGGGCGGTGCCGCGTTATCGGCCGATAGTGCGCGCACTTTTATTGGTTTGGGTGTGCCCATCGTTCAGGGTTATGGGCTGACTGAAACTAGCCCGGTGATTAGCGTAAATAAGGCCGAGAGTAATGTGCCTAGCAGCGTGGGGCATGCTTTACCCAGTGTGCAGGTGCGTTTGGATGCGTCCGGTGGTTTAGAAGTGCGCGGCCCTAACGTGATGCAAGGTTATTGGAATAACCCGGATGCAAGCAACGCTACATTTACCACTGATGGCTGGCTAAAAACTGGGGATGTGGCAAACATTGACCCGACTGGCCGCATTACCATTACTGGCCGCATTAAAGAAATTATCGTATTGTCCAATGGCGAGAAAGTGCCGCCTACCGATATTGAAGCTGCAATAATGGCAGACCCCTTGTTTGAGCAGGTGATGTTGGTTGGTGAGGGTAGGCCGTATTTAGGTTTGCTGGCGGTGGTGAATCAGGATAGATGGCTGGAGTTGGCGCAAAAGCATAATTTACCTGGTGCCTGGCCGGAAGGGTTGGATGAGCGTCAGGCAAGTGCTTTGGCTCTTGCGCGGGTGGCGGCGCAGATGAAGTCATTTCCCGGTTATGCCAAAGTGAGAAAGATTGTTTTGCTGTCTACTCCGTGGAGCATAGAGAATGGCCTACTTACGCCCACCTTGAAAGTTAAGCGGCACCTTGTTTTGCAGCAGTATGCTACGCAGTATGAAAAGCTCTACCAAGGCTTTAAGTTTTAATTGCAAGCTTTGCTTGGGCAAGCGAAGGTATGTAAGTGGAGATATGCTTTATAGTGCGCATGGCAGTAGGCTAGGGGCGCGAATTTTAAGTTGATTTGATGAGAGTAAAGGATAAGTTGTGACGCAGACCGTGACTGAACAGAGAAAATTACGTTGGGGTATATTAGGGGCTGCGCGCGTTAATGAGCGTTTGCTACCGGCGATTACCGAAGCATCTAATGCCCAGTTGGTGGCGATTGCCAGCCGCCGCGTGGGTGCGGCTAAGGCTACCTTGCAAAAATACGCACCGTGTCATGCGGGTGAAGTGCAATGTTATGACGAGATGGACGCACTGATTAATGATGCTAATGTAGAGGCAGTTTACTGTCCCATGGCCAATAATGAGCATGCCGAGTGGGCACTCAAGGCAATCAATGCCGGCAAGCATGTGTTGATTGAAAAGCCTATGGCGCTTACTGTCGCTGATATTGAGAGAATTGAACAAGCAGCGCTAAAGAATAATGTAAAAGTGATGGAAGGCTTTATGTATCGCTTCCATCCACAACATGCGCGTATCCAAGAGATTGTTGCATCAGGCCTCATCGGTGATGTGCTATCCACACGCGCCAGCTATTCATTTTTAATGCGTCCAGCGCGTATGTACCGCATTGCCAGTGGTGTGGCGCAAGGCGGCGGCGCGATGTGGGATATTGGCCCTTATGCAATCCACTCTTTACGTTGGGTGATGGGGTTGGGTGTTGGTGTAAATAGTGCGAAGCCGGTAGAGCCAAAATCAGTGATGGCACATGCTAAATTAAATGAGGTGGGTGCGGATATTGTGACTAGCGGCGTGCTGGATTTTGGTTGCGACGCAGAAGGGCGTGCACTATTCGGTCATTTTGATGTGAGTTTCGAGCGCTCGCGTAAATCAGAGTATGAAATCATCGGCACTAAAGGCTGGGTGAAATGCCACGCCGCATGGGTGTTTCAGAATGATGTGCCGGTTATTTCATGGGCAACAGAAGATGGAAAATATGCCGAAGAACGCTTTGCACCAAGTAACCACTTTAATCTGGAAATTGAACACTTTAGCGATTGTGTGTTGAACAATAAGCCAACGCATTTAACTTTTTCTGATGCTAAAGCAAACTGTCAGGCGATAGAGGCAGCGCTGCAGTCTGTTGCGAATCAGCATCTAGTGAAAATCGGTTAAATCTAGCGCTTGTTTTTCGTCAGCATTTTGAAAGTGGGGCTTTGTTGAAAGTCACCACTTTTCTTACGTTGTACTTGCCGAAAAGCGCTATCTAAGCAATAATTTAGCTTTCACGTAAAAGCAGTTAAATTTACTGTATTTTTGAAAACTTCAATTAAGGTTTATGAGGTTTTGCGCAAAACGCTATCTTTATAAGTCCTCAAGTATTAATCATTAGGGAGAAAACAATGGCAACACGTAAAGACCTAGCTAATGCAATTCGTGCGTTATCTATGGATGCAGTGCAAAAAGCTAACTCAGGCCACCCAGGTGCGCCTATGGGTATGGCTGAAATCGCAGAGGTATTGTGGAATCACCACTTGCGTCACAATCCAACAAATCCAAACTGGGCTGATCGTGACCGCTTTGTGCTCTCTAACGGCCATGGCTCAATGTTGATCTACTCATTGTTGCATCTAACAGGCTACGACTTGCCTATGGATGAAATCAAAACATTCCGTCAATTGCATTCAAAATGTGCTGGTCACCCAGAGTACAGCTATGCACCGGGCATTGAAACAACAACAGGTCCATTAGGTCAAGGTATCACCAACGCAGTTGGTTTTGCAATGGCTGAAAAGTTAATGGCTAACCAATTCAACAAACCAGGTCACGATATCGTTGACCACTACACATACTGCTTCTTAGGTGACGGCTGTATGATGGAAGGTGTATCACACGAAGCTTGTGCTTTAGCTGGTACATGGGGCTTAGGTAAATTGGTTGCATTCTGGGACGACAACGGTATCTCTATCGATGGTCACATTGAAGGCTGGTACACAGACGACACAGTTAAACGCTTTGAAGCTTACGGCTGGCACGTTCAATCAGTAGACGGTCATGATTCTGACGCGATCGATGCAGCAGTTAAAGCGGCTAAAGCAGTTACAGACAAACCATCATTGATCTGCTGTAAAACAATCATCGGCATGGGTTCACCAAACAAATCTGGTTCACATGATTGCCACGGTTCTGCATTAGGTTTGGAAGAAGTTGCTGCTACTCGCGCTAACATCGGCTGGCCACATGAGCCATTTGTTATTCCTGCTGACGTTTACGCTGGCTGGGATCAAAAAGCTAAAGGCGCTTCATCAGAAGCAGCTTGGAACGAAAAATTTGCTGCATACGCTGCTGCATTCCCAGCTGAAGCTGCAGAGTTCAAGCGCCGTATGGCAGGTGACTTACCAGCTAACTGGAAAGAAGCAACTGATGCATTCATCACTGCAACTAACGAAAAAGCAGAAGGTGTTGCAACTCGTAAAGCTTCACAAAATGCTATTACTGCACTAGCACCAGTATTGCCAGAGTTCTTAGGCGGTTCTGCTGACTTAACAGGATCTAACCTGACTGCAGCTGCAAGTTTCAAACACGTATCTGGTAAAGAGCCAGGTAACTACATCTCTTACGGTGTACGTGAGTTCGGTATGTTTGCAATCATGAACGGTATGGCATTGCACGGTGGTCTATTACCATTCGGCGGTACATTCCACATGTTCTCAGACTACGCTAAGAGCGCATTGCGTATGGCTGCATTGATGAAACAACGTACGATCGCTGTTTTATCACATGACTCTATCGGCCAAGGTGAAGATGGTCCTACTCACCAACCAATTGAAAACACATCAGGTTTACGTTACATTCCTAACATGGATGTATGGCGTCCAGGTAGTTCAACAGAAACTGCTGTTGCTTGGGTAGCTGCGGTTGAGCGTAAAAATGGTCCATCTAGCTTGGTATTAAGCCGTCAAAACGTTGCTGGTATCAAACATGATGCAGCGCAGTTAGATTTAATGCGTAAGGGTGCTTATGTGTTCTCTGACGTAGCTGGTAAAGCAGACGTTATCATCATCGCTAACGGTTCAGAGTTAGAGTTGGCTGTTAAAGCGGCTGCTGAATTGAATGCTGCTGGTACTAAAGTACGTGTAGTTTCAATGCCATCAACAAACGTATTTGACCGTCAAGACAAAGCATACAAAGACAGCGTGTTAACTCCAGGTGTTAAACGTGTAGCGGTTGAAGCTGCTCACTCAGACTTCTGGCGTAAATATGTAGGTCTTGAAGGCGCTGTAGTTGGTATCGATACATTTGGTGAATCTGCACCTGGCGGTACATTAATGAAGCACTTTGGCTTTACAGTTGAAAACGTAGTTGCAACTGTTAAATCGGTGCTTTAATTCGCTAGTGTGACCAAGCGGTATCAGTTTGTAAGTTTGGTCAGTTAGTATAAAAAGGCACCTCAACATTGGGGTGCCTTAATTTTTTATAGCGCTAGTTTTTATAGCGGATGTCTAGCTTTAAGTGGTAGATGAATTTAAGCTATGTATGCTTTAACTGGCTTGCAGTTAATTGAAAATATTTAGGAATTATCATGGCAATTCGAGTGGCAATTAATGGTTATGGTCGTATTGGACGCATGGTGTTGCGTGCAGTGTATGAGTTAGGTCGTAAAGATATTGAAATAGTTGCGATTAATAGCACAGGCGGTGATGCCGAAAGTAATGCACACTTAACGCGTTACGACAGTGCACACGGCAGATTCCCATTTGATGTAGGCGTCGATGGCGATGACATGATTATCAATAGCCAGAAAATTAAAACATTTTCAACGCGTAACCCAGCTGAACTGCCATGGCGTGACCTAGGTATTGATGTTGTACTAGAGTGTACAGGTGCATTTAATAGTAAAGCTAAAGCACAAGTGCATATTGATGCAGGTGCAAAAAAAGTATTGTTATCAGCACCAGGTGATAAAGATGTTGATGCAACCGTGGTATATGGTGTGAACCATGATGTGATTAAAGCAAGCCATACTGTCGTTTCCAATGCTTCATGCACCACCAATGGTCTTGCGCCGATGGTAAAACCTTTGAATGACAAAATTGGTATCGTTAATGGTCTGATGAACACGATACACTCATACACCAATGACCAAGTGTTAACAGACTCACATCACTCAGATATGCGTCGCGCACGCTCTGCCACAACCTCATTGATTCCTACTAAGACTGGTGCAGCAGCAGCAGTTGGTTTGGTGTTGCCAGAGTTGAATGGCAAGCTAGATGGATTCGCGATTCGCGTACCAACTATCAATGTGTCGATTGTTGACTTAACATTTACACCATCACGCCCGACGACTAAGGAAGAAGTAAACCATATCATGCATGAAGCGGCTAATAGCGGCGCGCTTAAAGGCATTTTATCTTACAACGAGGCGCCGTTAGTTTCTGTAGATTACAACCACACCAACTTCTCATCCAATTTTGACGCAACCTTAACTAAGGTAACCAAAGATGGCATGTTAGTTAAAGTGTGTGCATGGTATGACAACGAGTGGGGCTTTAGCTGCCGTATGTTAGATAACGTAACAGCTATGATGGCTGCTGAATAAGGAGATTTGTCATGAACGTGATCAAAATGACAGATCTGGATTTAAACGGTAAGCGTGTGTTAATTCGCGCAGATCTTAACGTGCCTGTGGCTGATGGTAAAGTGACCTCAGATGCGCGTATTACCGCTTCAATGGCGACAATCGAGTTTGCCATTAAAGCCGGTGCTAAAGTGATGGTGACCTCACATCTGGGCCGTCCTGAAGAGGGTGTTTACTCAGAAGAAAACTCATTGCAGCCAGTGGTTGATGTGATTTCAGCAAAACTGGCTAAACCTGTGCGCCTGATTAAAGATTGGGTTGACGGTGGCTTTGATGTGGCTGCTGGCGAATTGGTGGTGTTAGAAAACTGCCGCTTTAACAAAGGCGAGAAGAAAAGTAGCGATGAACTGTCACAAAAATATGCGAAACTATGTGATGTTTTCGTGATGGATGCTTTTGGTACTGCGCATCGTGCTGAAGCAAGCACACATGGTGTTGCAAAATTTGCACCAGTGGCAGCAGCAGGCATATTATTAGTGAACGAGTTAGAAGCGTTGACTAAAGCTTTGTTGAGCCCAGCGCGTCCAATGGTGGCGATTGTTGGCGGTAGCAAAGTGTCAACCAAGCTGACAGTGCTGGAGAGTTTGTCTGAAAAAGTAGATCAGATGGTGGTGGGTGGTGGTATTGCCAATACCTTCCTAAAAGCTTCTGGTTTTGAAGTTGGTAAATCATTGTGTGAAGATGACTTAGTGCCTGTGGCGCGCACCTTAATGGACAAAATGTCCCAAAGAGGCGCAGCGGTACCCGTTGCGGTTGATGTGGTCTGTGCTAAGAAATTTGATGCAAATGAGCCAGCAATCAAGAAAGACGTGGCTGATGTAGCTGCAGATGATATGATTTTTGATATTGGCGCGAAATCTGCTAATGAATTAGTAGAGATCATTAAAAACGCAGGGACTGTGGTTTGGAATGGCCCAGTCGGTGTGTTTGAATTTGATCAGTTTGGCGAAGGCACTAAAACAATCGCTGATGCCATTGCTAATACAAAAGCATTTACTTTAGCGGGTGGTGGCGACACGATTGCAGCTATTCAAAAATACGGCATTGAAAGTAAAGTAGATTACATTTCAACTGCGGGTGGTGCATTTTTAGAGTTCTTAGAGGGTAAGAAGTTACCAGCAGTTGAGATTTTGGAATTACGTGCTAAAAGTTAACTAGCCCGAACCTTTAGTGATAAAAGTAATACTTTAAAAATGGGGCTATTCGCCCCATTTTTATTTTGAATGCGTTATTCTTTCAGAAATAAAGGTAAAAGTTTGACATTACGTAAAACAAAAATTGTGGCAACACTAGGCCCATCCTCCACTAGCGAGGAGATGTTGGCACGTATGATTACCGCAGGCGTTAATGTTGTACGTTTAAATTTCTCACACGGTAGTGTAGAAGATCATATTAAACGTGCACAAATTGTACGTAATATCGCCGTCAAACTCGGTCGTCCTGTTGGTGTGCTGTGCGACTTACAAGGCCCTAAGATTCGAATTGGCAAATTCGAGCTTGGTAAAGTCACCCTAAAAACGGGCGATATCTTTATATTAGATGCAGATTGCGAACTCGGTGATCAGTATCACGTTGGTTTAGACTACAAAACCCTCCCGCAAGAGGTGTCAGAGAACGCGATATTGTTGTTAGATGATGGCCGCATTACCATGCAGGTGGATAGAATCAAAGGTAATCAGATCCATTGTGTCGTGCTGAGCGGTGGTGTTTTATCTAATAATAAGGGGATTAACCGTCAAGGCGGGGGCTTGTCAGCAGAGGCTCTAACTAAAAAAGATAGGGAAGACATCAAAACTGCGGTTGCACTAGAGGCGGATTATATTGCGATCTCATTTCCGAAGTCTGCCTTAGATGTTGAGCTTGCAAGAACCCTAGTGCGTAAGGCTGGTGGCACAGCCAGTATCATTGCGAAAATTGAACGCGCAGAGGCCATTAATGATTTAGAGGCAATTATTGATGCTTCTGACGCCATCATGGTGGCACGGGGTGATTTGGGGGTTGAGGTGGGTGATGCCGCAGTCCCTGGTTTGCAAAAGCGTATGATCCGTATGGCACGCGCGCAAAATAAATTGGTCATCACGGCGACGCAGATGATGGAGTCTATGATTACCAGCCCCATCCCGACGCGTGCTGAAGTTTCTGATGTGGCCAATGCTGTGCTGGATGGCACTGATGCAGTGATGCTTTCTGCTGAGACTGCATCAGGGCAATACCCTTTAGAAACGGTAGAGGCGGTACATCGAGTGGCCATTGAGGCGGAGAAGGAGTATTTTAGTCAGCATCATGCACAAAAGCTTGACCAGGTGTTTATTAAAACGGATGAAGCTGTTGCTGCTGCTGCTATTTATACGGCACAACACTTAAAAGTAAAGGCAATAGCCGCGCTCACGCAGTCTGGCAACGCAGCGCAATGGCTATCACGAGCCGATGCAGAAGTGCCCATTTATGCCTTATCGCCAGATAAATTAGCACGTAGAAAATTAACACTACACCGTGGCGTCTATCCATACCCTATTGAGCAAGCAGGTAAAAATAGGGATGAAATCATTGCTGAGATGGAGCAGGTGCTACTCAGGCAGTGCGTCGTGAGTGACGGTGATACGGTGTTGTTAACTTTTGGTGAACCTATTGGGCATCCTGGGGGCACCAACACATTGAAAATCATTAAGATCGGCGAACATAGAAAAGACACATGATGCCAATCTCACTTAATCAGCACGTTAATTAACCAGCGATTACATGAAGTAGTTTGATGTCGGTATTGACTGATTTATTTCAACTTTTTACGATCAATCGGCCTTTTTAGAATTCATCAAAATTAAAGTGCGTTTATAATACGTGCTTAGCTCAACTTACTCATTAATATAGTCATCATTACACATGAATAATCCATTATTAGAAACCAGCATTAAAAGTCTAAAACGTATACACCAAGGTAAAGTACGTGATATTTATGACATCGATGCTAATACCATGTTGTTAGTGAGTACCGACAGGCTCTCTGCATTTGACGTAATTTTGCCTACAGGTATTGCAAACAAGGGTGCAATGCTCACGCAGATGGCAAACTTCTGGTTTGATAAGCTGCAAAACGTGGTGCCTAACCATTTAACTGGTATTGCACCTGCTAGCGTGGTGAGTGACCCTGCGGAAAAAGCACAGTTAGCAAATCGCTCAGTGGTGGTTAAAAAGTTAAAAGCATTACCGATAGAGGCGATTGTGCGTGGCTACTTGGTCGGTAGCGGTTGGAAAGAATACAAAGCCAAAGGTACGGTCTGTGATATCCCGCTGCCAGACGGTTTGCAAGAGGCATCAAAATTACCAGCACCTTTATTTACGCCATCTAGCAAAGCCGCAGTGGGTGAACATGATGAAAATATCAGTTTAGCGCAATGTGCTGAACTAATTGGTACTGACATGGCTGAGCAGGTGGCAAAAGCCGCGATAGCGCTTTACACGCAAGCTGCTGAATATGCACTTACACGCGGTATTATTATTGCTGATACTAAGTTTGAGTTTGGTTTGGATGAAAATGGCGTGTTGCATGTGATGGATGAGGTGTTAACGCCAGACTCATCACGTTTTTGGCCTGCTGAGAGCTATGTCGTGGGTAAAAATCCACCAAGCTACGATAAACAGTATGTGCGTGATTGGTTAGAAGCTAGTGGCTGGAATAAAACGCCGCCTGCACCAGTTTTGCCAGCAGACGTTGCTAGCAAAACCAGCGAAAAGTACATGGAAGCTTTTGAACGACTAACAGGACAGCCATTAACGCTTGAGTAAGCGCTGAATGAAACGATTGGTGCATTAGCCGTGCTAAATAAACTGAAATCATTGGCTAAGCAGCTCAAAAAAGAGCTTGCTGTCTATCGATTAGTGTTAAAACACCCACAAACACCATGGTTGGCTAAATGCCTGTTATGGCTGGCTGTGGGTTATTTATTGCTCCCGTTTGATCTTATCCCTGACTTTATTCCAATATTAGGTCAGCTAGATGAGGTGATTATTATTCCAGCACTACTTTATTGTGCACTGTTGTTAATTCCTAAAGCAGTGATTCAAGATTGCCGCGAACAAGTGCAACAAGCTGACGTATCAGGAAATATTTAGGCATCCTACACTTTGTTACGACTTTTTTCTGTGCGTTCTTTGTGGGCTTGCTATAATTGCGCCTCAAAATTCATTAGTAGTATTTATATTTAGGAATAGACCATGTCATTAAACCAAGTGCCAACCGGTAAAGATGTCCCTAACGATTTCAATGTGATTATTGAGATTCCAATGCAGGGTGACCCAGTAAAATATGAAGTAGATAAAGAGAGCGGCGCAATTTTTGTTGACCGCTTCATGGGTACTGCAATGCAATACCCAACCAATTACGGTTACGTGCCACACACATTATCGGATGATGGCGACCCTGTTGATGTATTGGTGATGACACCAGTGCCGTTGATTCCTGGTGTGGTTGTGCGTTGCCGCCCACTAGGCGTGCTATTGATGGAAGATGAAGCTGGCCTAGATGCAAAAGTGTTGGCTGTGCCTGTTGATAAAGTGTGTGGTTTATATGGTCACTTGAAAGCACATACTGATGTGTCAGAATGGCGCTTGAACATGATTGCCCACTTCTTTGAGCATTACAAAGATTTAGATAAAGGCAAATGGGTTAAGATCAATGGCTGGGGTGATATCGAAGCAGCTAAACAAGAAATCTTAAACAGTGTAGAGAATTACAATAATGCACAAGTTAAACCAGCGTTCTAAGTAATATAGTACTGGGTAATATAGCACTGGCCGGACAAATAAAAAGGCAGCTTAGGCTGCCTTTTTTGCGTCTAACAGAGATTAAGCGGTGACAACACCAAATAATTTGCCTACGCCTGCAGTCGCAGCCATGGCGATTACGCCCCAGGATGCCACGCGTGCAATACCAACAGTCATATTTGCTCCGCCAGCTTTTGCGGCAAGCCCACCAAGTGCTGCTAAAAAGCCAAGTGATGTGGTGGCCACGTAAGTGGCTGTATTAGACTCTGGCGCAAAGTATGTGACCAATAGCGGCAATGTTGCACCCACCGCAAAGGTGGCTGCAGAGGCAAGTGCCGCTTGTGTTGGTCGAGCGTTCATGGTTTCTGTAATGCCAAGCTCGTCTCTGGCATGAGCACCAAGTGCATCATGCGCTGTGAGCTGAACAGCGACTTCGTGCGCTAGCTCTGCCGTTAGGCCGCGCTGCATATAAATGCCAGTTAATTCTTTCAGTTCGCTCTCGTGGTCATTTGCCAGCTCCAAGCGTTCGCGCGCGAGGTCTGCTGTTTCAGTATCAGCCTGTGAGCTAACCGAAACATATTCACCGGCTGCCATCGACATGGAGCCTGAAACTAAGCAAGCAACACCAGTCATCAGTATGCTGTCATTAGCTGCACCAGCAGCGGCAACGCCGATGATAAGGCTGGCTGTAGAAATAATGCCATCATTGGCACCCAGCACTGCTGCACGTAGCCAGCCAATACGATGTGAGCGATGAAATTCAGAGTGCCGCATGAGAACCTGCATGTAAAGTGAAGTTAAACGTAATGTTACTGCATTACACGAATGCTGGAATTATTTAAATGCATCCTTTGTGCTAGCGGTTCTTAATCATCATAAAAATATGATTGAATGATGAGGTTTAATTTAACGATGCAAAAAGGCGACCTAAGTCGCCTTTTGTGAGTAAGTGCTTATAATAATGGCACTTACAGTAGTGGTACTATCAGTAAAGCTACAATATTAATAATTTTAATGAGCGGGTTTACCGCAGGGCCGGCAGTATCTTTGTACGGGTCACCCACCGTGTCGCCAGTCACCGCGGCTTTATGCGCATCAGACCCTTTGCCGCCGTGGTTGCCATCTTCGATGTATTTCTTAGCGTTATCCCAAGCGCCGCCGCCGGTACACATTGAGATAGCGACAAATAGCCCTGTGACAATCGTCCCCATCAACAGGCCGCCAAGTGCTACCGGGCCTAATAGCAGGCCAACGGCAACAGGTGCTGCCACTGGTAAGAGTGATGGAATCATCATTTCTTTAATGGCCGCGGTAGTGAGCATATCCACCGCTTTGCCGTACTCTGGTTTTGCTGTGCCCTCCATAATGCCTTTGATATCACGGAACTGACGGCGAACTTCTTCAACCACTGCACCAGCGGCACGGCCAACTGCTTCCATTGCCATGGCAGCGAATAAAAATGGAATTAAGCCGCCAATAAATAAGCCAATAATTACCATTGGGTCACTTAAATCAAACTTAACATCAATACCCGCACCTTCAAGTTTGTGCGTGTAGTCTGCAAATAACACTAAAGCGGCTAAACCCGCTGAGCCAATCGCATATCCTTTAGTGACTGCTTTAGTCGTGTTGCCAACAGCGTCCAATGGGTCGGTGACTTCTCGCACGCTGCTTGGTAACTCTGCCATTTCAGCAATGCCACCTGCGTTGTCAGTAATCGGGCCATAAGCATCTAAAGCCACGACGATACCTGCCATACTCAACATCGAAGTTGCCGCAATCGCAATGCCGTATAGGCCACCTAAATGATACGCAGACCAAATGGCAATACAGACTGATATCACTGGCCAAGCGGTAGACTTCATGGAAATGCCAATACCTGCAATAATGTTAGTCGCGTGTCCAGTGGTGGAAGCTTGTGCCACGTGTCTTACTGGTGCGTAGTCTGTACCTGTGTAATATTCTGTAATCCAAACCAAGGCTGCGGTTAACACCAAGCCTACCGCGCATGCGCCAAATAGTTGGTTGGCAGAAATAACTAAGTCACCTGCAGTTAACCCATTAGGGAACATCTTAGTCGTTACAAAGTAAAATGCGCCTAAAGATAGCAGGCCTGCAACAGCTAGTCCTTTGTATAAGGCAGGCATTACGTTTTTCATGCCCGGAGATGCTTTCACAAAGAAGCAACCAATGATAGAGGCAACAATAGAAACGGCGCCTAACATAAGCGGGTAAAGCACACCGCTTGCACCCTCAGTAGTAATGAGTAAGCTACCTAATACCATCGTCGCAATAATCGTCACTGCGTAGGTTTCAAATAAGTCTGCTGCCATGCCGGCACAGTCACCCACGTTATCGCCTACATTGTCTGCAATGACGGCCGGGTTGCGTGGGTCATCTTCTGGGATGCCAGCCTCAACTTTGCCTACTAGGTCAGCGCCTACATCGGCGCCTTTAGTAAAAATACCGCCACCTAAACGCGCAAATATGGAAATAAGAGATGAGCCAAATGCAAGGCCAATCAAAGGATCTAAGTCGGTTGCATTTTCACCACCTAAATAGGCGTAAAAGCTCGTCACACCTAATAAGCCTAAACCTACAACTAGCATGCCTGTAATCGCACCGCCTTTAAAAGCCACATCAAGTGCGGGAGCAATGCCTTTGGTGGCAGCTTGGGCGGTGCGGACGTTTGCCTTCACAGAAACGTTCATGCCAATAAAGCCACACGCGCCAGATAGCACTGCACCTAAAACGAAGCCAATCGCCGTGGGGAGGTTTAGAAACGTACCGATTAAAATGGCTAGTATTACGCCAACGATGGTGATGGTTTTGTATTGACGGGCCAAGTATGCGGCAGCCCCTTGTTGAATTGCACTTGCAATTTCTTGCATACGTGCATTGCCTGCTGGTAAACCTGAAATCCACTTACTCATTACTGCACCATACAGTACCGCCAATATCGCGGCGCCTATGGCAATCATTAGTTCGACTGACATGACTTCTCCCTATCTAAATTTTTATTAAAACTACAAAATAAAACTAGTGTGAAAACGAAACCAAGTGCTAAACATCTGTTGCAGGTAAAGCTTAAGTTGAGGTTTAATGCTCCTTGAAATTTGTAAATAAATTGTAACTTAACCTCATTATTGCATTATTAGGCTAGGCGAACAATAGCGCTAGCCGATAACTTCTATCTTGATAAGAACAAGCTACTTGCCTGCGTTTTTGAGTAATTTAGCTAATGAGTCGCCCAGCGTTGTACCAGAGAGTTTCACCTCTAGTTTATGTAGCTGATTAATGGCCTCGGGGCTGAGCGATTTTGTGGATTTAGGGACAGGGAGCGGGCTAGATTTTGCTTGCACTTTTACCCGAATTGCAGTAACTTCGTACCCTTGCTTTTCTAGCCTAATCAATAAGCTAGGGATTAAAAGTTTAATTTTTGCAGCAACCGCGTTGTTGTTTGCATATACTGTGAATTGATTGTTCTTGATGCTGCTGATATGGCTAAATTGTGCCATGTTCTCAGGTGCGATTTCCGCCCAAAGTTTTTGGGCCGCCTGTGATTCCAGAGTTCGTTGATTGAGCTCATTTAACTCGGGTTGCTTAAGTAATGTATTAAATCTTTGCATAGTGCGATTGTAAAGTGCTTGCAGGGATTAGGGGTAGTATGAATATCATTTTGGTCTCAAATAATATGGCAAAAGCCAGAACGCTCTCAATACTGCAAGTCGGTATGATCGTGTTTGCACTGGTAATGTTGCCAGTGCTCACTGTGCTTATGTTCATTGTGCCACAGGAGTCAGCGCCGCAAAAGGGTGTTAAGTCATTGATCCCACATCATTTGCGTTTTTCTTTTAACAACCCACAAAAGCATCTTGATGCCTATGCAGTGCAGTTGGGCGAAATGCAAGCACGCATGATGCGCTTAGATGCGCAAAGTGAGCGCTTAGCCAAGCTTGCTGGCGACAAAAAGAACATCCGAAATAACAAGGCAGAGCCTTCCACAACGCCTAAGCCAAATTATGGCCCAACATCAAGCCTAGAGCCTGCACTCGCTGCGCCTATCCTTAATGTGACAACAGGTGCCAATCAGGGTGGGCCATTGGTGCAAAGTGCACCGCTGACTGAGGTTGAGCTACAAAATCAGATTGCCGATTTAATGGCACAAATTGAGTTTAAAACAGAATATTTAAGTGAGATAGAAGCAAAACTGCTACAACAGAGTGTGTTAAAAAACACGTTGCCTAATAGTAGCCCGGTGGATGCTGCGTTTAATTCCTCTAGTTTTGGCTGGCGGCTGGATCCTTTTAATGGGCATCGGGCGTTTCATGAAGGATTAGACTTTACTGCGTCCACAGGGACTGCGATTTACGCGGCAGCGGGCGGCATTGTATCAACGTCAGAGCAAACGCCTGATTATGGTAAAATCGTTAAGATTGATCACGGGTCTGGCCTAGAAACACGTTATGCACACGCGTCAACATTGTTGGTTAAAGTGGGTCAGCGCGTGGCAAAAGGGCAAAAGATTGCAGAAGTTGGTAGTACCGGTCGATCTACAGGGCCACATTTGCATTATGAAATCAGATTAAACGGTAACCCTCTGGACCCAAGAAAATATCTTAGTGCATCGCGCTAATGATGAGCCCTTGAAATAATAAAAATAAACCCCATTAAATTCTTTATGACTTATTACCTCGCAGCCATTTCAAGTTTACAATCACACTCTTAATTTCAATTATTACTCAATTAAAGTTGTTTATCCTCTAGCGGAAAGTCTTTCATTTCATGATATCTACGTTGTTCAAAAAATTATTCGGTAGCCGTAACGATAGGCTGGTTAAGCAATATGCACAGAAAGTAGAGCAAATTAATGCATTAGAGCCGGTGATGCAGGCATTAAGTGATGATGAGCTACGCGCGAAAACAGAAGAGTTTAAGCAACGTTATACCAATGGCGAGTCTTTAGAGAAGCTTCTTCCAGAAGCGTTTGCTGTCGTGCGCGAAGGTGGGCGCCGTGCCTTGGGCATGCGTCACTTTGATGTGCAGCTCATCGGCGGCATGGTGCTGAATGCAGGAAAAATCTCAGAGATGCGTACGGGTGAGGGTAAAACCTTGGTGGCGACCTTGCCTACCTACCTAAACGCTATCACAGGTAAGGGCGTACACGTCATTACTGTGAATGATTACCTTGCAAAACGCGATGCGGAATGGATGGGTAAGCTATATAACTTTTTAGGCTTATCAATCGGTATTAATTTATCGCAGATGCCGCATGATGCAAAGCGTGATGCTTATGCCGCAGACATTACTTACGGTACTAATAATGAGTTCGGTTTTGACTACCTGCGCGACAACATGGTGTACAGCCGTGAAGAGCGCGTACAACGTGGTTTGAATTATGCGTTGATTGATGAGGTGGATTCGATTTTGATCGATGAAGCGCGTACACCGTTGATTATTTCAGGCCAGGCGGATGACAGTGTTGCCTTGTATAAACAAATCAACGATGTTGCTGCCAAACTGATTCCACAAACAGAAGAAGAGGGCG
Organism: Methylotenera sp. L2L1; assembly: GCF_000744605.1. NCBI lineage: Bacteria > Pseudomonadati > Pseudomonadota > Betaproteobacteria > Nitrosomonadales > Methylophilaceae > Methylotenera > Methylotenera sp. L2L1. The sequence continues at coordinate 449,398 of NZ_JQMG01000001.1, read as the reverse complement.
AAGGTGACTTCTGGGTAGATGAAAAAGCACAGAATGTAGTGATGTCTGAGCAAGGCCATGAGCACGCTGAGGCGATATTGGCTGAGGCTGGTTTGTTGGCTGAGGGCTCAAGTTTGTATGAGGCTTCTAACATCACGTTAGTGCATCATTTATACGCTTCACTACGTGCGCGTAACCTTTACCATCGTGACCAACACTATGTGGTGCGTGACGGTGAAATCGTGATTGTGGATGAGTTCACTGGCCGTATGATGTCTGGCCGCCGTTGGTCTGATGGTTTGCACCAAGCAGTAGAGGCCAAAGAAGGCGTTGAGATTCAAAAAGAAAATCAGACGTTGGCTTCAATTACTTTCCAAAACTACTTCCGTATGTACAACAAACTGTCTGGTATGACAGGTACCGCAGATACTGAAGCTTATGAGTTTAACCAAATTTACGGTTTAGAAACCGTTGTCATCCCAACACATCGTCCAATGCAACGTAAAGATGCAATGGATAAGGTGTATAGAACGTCTCGCGAAAAATACGAGGCAGTGATTTTAGATATTAAAGATTGCCAAAGTCGCGGACAACCAGTGTTGGTGGGTACCACGTCAATTGAGAACTCAGAGTTGATTTCTAATTTGTTGACCGAGGCGAAGCTAGAACATCAGGTATTGAATGCGAAGCAGCATGAGCGCGAGGCACACATTATTGTGCAGGCTGGTCGTCCAGGCGTGATTACCATCGCGACCAATATGGCTGGTCGTGGTACGGATATTGTGTTGGGCGGTAATCCTGAGCCTGAAATTTCAGCAATCCATGCAGATGAAACATTATCTGATGCACAAAAAGCGAGCAAAGTGGGTGAAATCAAAGCTGCTTGGCAAGTGGTGCATGATGCTGTGTTAGCTTCAGGTGGTTTACATATTGTAGGTACAGAGCGTCATGAATCACGCCGCGTCGACAATCAGTTACGTGGTCGTTCAGGTCGTCAAGGTGATGCAGGTTCTAGCCGCTTCTATTTATCTTTAGAAGACCAATTGTTAAGAATTTTCGCCTCAGACCGCGTTTCAGCGATTATGGGTAAACTTAATATGCCAGATGGTGAGGCGATTGAGCACCCATGGGTCACGCGTGCGATTGAAAATGCACAACGTAAGGTTGAAGGCCGTAACTTTGATATTCGTAAGCAATTACTTGAATTTGATGATGTGTCTAACGACCAGCGTAAAGTGATTTATGAGCAACGTAACGAATTGCTTGAAGCGGTTGATGTCGGTGATACGATTAAAGCGATGCGTGAAGATGTGCTTGCCGCGACGATTTCTACCCACATTCCACCAGATAGCGTTGAAGAGCTATGGGATGTGCCTGCGTTGGAGCGTGAGTTAAAAGCTGATCTTGGTTTAGAGATAGCATTGCAAAAAATGCTGGAAGAAAACCCAGACCTACATGAGGAAACATTGCGTGAGCGTATATTTGCCGCGGCAAATGAGGCTTACCAAGCAAAAGAAGAGCTTGCTAGCCCAGATATCTTACGCCAGTTTGAGCGCTCAGTGATGTTGCAAAGCTTGGATAACCACTGGCGTGAGCATTTAGCCGCGTTAGATCATCTGCGCCAAGGGATTCATTTACGCTCTTATGCGCAAAAGAACCCTAAGCAAGAATACAAACGCGAGGCATTTGAGCTGTTTGAAGGTTTGTTAAATACCATTAAATCAGAAGTCACTAAAGTCACTATGTTGGTACAGGTGAAAACTGAGGCTGATGTAGAGGCAGTAGAAAAACCAGTCGAAGTTGAGAATGTACAGTATCAGCACGCAGATTATCATGAAGCACTTGCTACTGAAGTGCCTACAGATGATGCTGAAGCATCGCAGCAGCCGAATGTGCGTGATGGCGTTAAAGTGGGGCGTAATGACCCATGCCCTTGCGGATCTGGCAAAAAATACAAACAGTGCCACGGCGTATTAAGTTAAGAATAGGGTTAGACATGTCAGAAAATACAGAAGAAATTCAATCCCCTTGTATTGGGGTATGTAGCATCGATGATGCGACAGGTTTTTGCCATGGCTGTTATCGCACGAGAGAAGAAATTAAAGGTTGGTGGAACATGGCGCCAACCGAACAAAAAAACCTGCTATCAGTGATTGAAACGCGACAAAGTGAGACAGTTAGTTTTGATGACTAAGTAGAGTTAGCCCTTTCATGAGATATCATAATTGAGCACCATATTTCTCAGTCACTCCCATGCAGACAAGCCGTTTGCTAGACGACTTGCCGCTGATCTCCGCAAAGCAGGGCACGCCGTATGGATAGATGAGGCTGAAATTAACATAGGTGACTCACTGATCGAGAAAATTCGTGAGGGTCTCGATCAAGTCGATTTTGTCGCAGCAATAATCACTGCAGCTTCTGTTACCAGTAAGTGGGTAACACGTGAGCTCGATATTGCATCAAATAGAGAAATTGAAGAAAACCGGATTGTGGTATTGCCTCTATTGGTTGAGTACGTAGAACTTCCTGGTTTTCTAAAAGGCAAGTTCTATGGTGACTTCACTGACATGTCGCACTACGATGAGGTGTTTGAGTTGCTGCTTCGTAAGCTTGGCTCGACAGCAGCTTCATTAAGTCCACCTATTGATGAACTCACCCAATTAAGAGCTCAACTTAGTGCAGCTAAAGCCGCTGTCACAGAGCATGAGGCAGCATTGCATGTACACGAAACGCTTGCTCTTCGAGGCAAAAGTGAAAAGCTTATTGATACAATTGCTGCTGCAAATAAAAAGTTTCCATTTCATGCACCAATCAATTTCACGCATGCGTTCGAGGTTGGAAACACTCCAGTAACTCTTGATTACCTATTATGGGCAATAGCAAAGTCCGAACGAAAGGGAGCTCATCCTCTTGAAGCTTTACTCACACTTGATAACAAGTGGCCCGAAGTTCATGCAATGCTAAGTGCGTATGAAAGCATCCTGTCTGTACCCTAGGGCTAACCCATCATTCAAGTGGGACGTCTAACGGTGTTCCTTAATTCAAACCTTCGAGCTGGCTTTCTGATTAAAGTTTTGTACCAAGAATCACCCCTTGATCCCTTAAGTCTTCTAAAATCCCCAATCCAAATTGTATGATGAGTTGTGGTTGGGGATGCTTTAACTCCTCTGCAAGCAGTTTAAGCGCTTGCTCTGCTACCATGCCTTCTTGCTGACATAATGTCAGTAATCTAAATGTTATCGGGTTTAGTTCTATAAATTTAATATCGTCCTCGATGTTTCGATACACTAACAGCTGCGTAGGCTCTTTAGCATTAGGTTTGTGCTTTGGAGAAATCTTGTGCACCGCATAATCATATTCCAATAGTTGCATGGCATTGGTAAATACAATCTTGTGCTTAGCTAGGTCGCCATTTGAATCTATATTGATAGCCTCGTCTACCATGTTCGGTAAAGTACTGAGATACAGTTCTATCCATTCGTAATGGCATAGTGCCTCTAAGTAAACAGGAGGTGGCTTAAATGAAGTCAGGTTTTTCTGTTTCAAAAAGCTTAAAAACTCTTGTGGAATCTTGCGAAAGAGTGGAGTATCTGCGGCGTAATCTTTCAAAAAAGTTTGTACTAGTGTTAACCAAATGCGTTTGCCAACTGTTTTGCGTGCAACAGGAAAGCATGCAGAAACAGACTCAAACAGGTTGTTGAATACAATTTCGTCATACACCGCCATGCGCTCGGGTGCCACGCCAGCAGGAATCGGCTGATGTCGTGGGTCACGTATGCGTGCGGTGAAGGCTTGCTGATAGCATTGGAAGTTTAGTAGATTATCTGTCATTGCAAGGTGCCAATCACATTCAAAGTGTAAGCTGTGCTAATGTTTGCGGGTTAGCTCTGACTGTGCCTTTAATGGCCTGATGTTGTAAGTCTGCAATCTTGTCTACTTCTTTCATCAATACCTCTAAGGCAGGAATGTTGCTGTCGCGTTCCAATAGTGTAGGAAACACGCCAAATAAATCATAGGCATTTTCAAGTAGCGCCCAAACTGGGTCGATGACATTTTCGCCATGTGTATCAATGAGTAAATCTGGTGATTGTTGATAATGCCCTGCGATATGGCTATACACAATACGTTCCTGCGGTATTTCGCGCAGGAATGAAAGCGGGTCAAAGTTGAAGTTCACGCTGTTAACGTAAATGTTGTTAATGTCTAAGTGTAAAAGACAATCAGCTTCGCTTAATACTGCGTTAAGAAAAGTCAGTTCGCTCATTTCTGAGATGGGGGCGGCAGCATAGAACGAGGCGTTCTCTATGCCAATGCGGCGACCAAGTATCTCTTGCGTTTGACGGATGCGTTTTGCAACGTAGTGTACCGCTTCTTCGGTAAACGGGATGGGTAACAGGTCATATAAATAACCCTGCTTACCTTGGTAGGCATCCGTGCAATAACTTAAGTGTTCAGTGTAAATGTCGATGTTGTAGTGGTCTAGGAACTGCTTAACCTGATGTAAAAAATTAATATTCAGCGGGCTGATGCCACCTAGGGATAAACACAGGCCGTGACATACGATAGGGTAGCGTGCCGCAAACCAATCTAACTGCTTGGTTGCTTTGTTGCCAGCTTCAATCCAGTTTTCTGGTGCTATTTCAATAAATTGGATATTAGAGATTAATGTTTGATGATAAAGGGATTGAATCTGGGGTATCAGCTCTCGCTTTAACCCCAGACCAGCGCCATGAATTTGACTACGATTGAGCATTCGCAATATTCAGATTTAGCGGTGCTTATTTCTTTTCACCACCACATGAACCTTCTTTAGCTTTTTCACCACCACAGGAGCCTTCTTTCACTTTTTCTGCGCTACCACACTTGCCGGTGCCGCATTTGCCGTCTTTCATTTTCATTGCTTTAGCTTTTTCCTCGGTGCCACATTTGCCAGTACCGCATTTGCCATCGGCTGCTTTTGCATCATGCGCGTCAGCAACTTGGTAGCCGCTTGCGAGTGATTTTAATGCAAACGGATTTTCTGCCGCATTGACTGTGGTAGCTGCAACAGAAAGGGCTAGTGCGCTACCAATAGCAAGAGAAAGTGTTTTGTGTGTTTTGTTCATTATCGTTTCCTTTAGATTAAATAATTACCAACTGTGTTTCAACCAACGAACGTTACTGAGACTGTTGATCAGACCTTACCTTTTCAACGATTCTCGCTTTTGCATCTAATGGGAGATGTATAGCGCTATTATTTTCTATGTTAGTTCTAATCTTACGCAGCCCAATCAATAATAAATTCAGCTGCTTCCTGAATCGATTGCATGCACCGCACATCATAAGATGCAGTCTGAGTTGCATAAGTTCATACCAAGACAAAGGACGGTCTAAAGACTGAGAGATAAGTTGACTGGCTTGTTTGCAGGTAAGCATATGATAAACCTAACCTTTAACCCAATTCATCTCTAAACATTTTCTTAATCCCATCCTAGCTCTATATAACATTACCCAAGCATTGGTCGGGGTAATATCCAGCTCCTTACAAATATTTTCATTCTCCATTTCATGCACGTCGCGTAACATGAAAATAGCTTTCAGCTTCTTAGGTAGCTTTTGCATGCATGCATCCAATACGCTTAGAAATTGACTTTGTTCTAACGCATGGTCGGGCATGTCAAAGGATTGCGGTTTATCTAGCCAATGGCCAGTTTTATCAAAGAAGTCGTCCATGCTTTCATCAGACGCATCTAAGTCGATAATGTCAGAGATGGGCTGTTCGCGTATGAGTTTGCGCTGAATATCAATGATTTTATGTTTGAGTATGCCGGTGAGCCATGTGCGTATCGATGAATCACCTTCAAAGCTATTGTTCTTGATGGCTGCCAACATCGTTTCCTGCACAGCGTCTTCTGCTTGGTGGGTATCTTTTAAACGCGCTAGGGCAAACCGATATAAGTAGTCACCATGGTCGTTGAGCCAATCGTTGACATTGCTGCTCATATTAAGTCGCCGCCTTTTGTTGTAAAAGACCCAAGTAGTGTGCTGAGTCCAGCGGTGTGTTGTTGCGTTGAGATTGCCAAATAGTTTCCGCGAGGCATTCCAATATATCGTGTTGTGCCATGTGCTGATCACCATGTTTCAGTTTTAACTTTTCATAAATCTCGCTAATGCCAATTGGCTGGTTAATCGATATTTGCTCAATGACTGATAAGTGTAAGCTCAAATGCAGAAATGGGTTTGTTTCCCCTTGTTCTGGAAAGTATTGCTGTTGCATATAGCGTTCAGGCGCATCTAGTATGGTGTGATACTCAGGATGCATTTGCATGACTTCAACTGCGATTTTTTCTAAGTCAGAAAGTGGGGCGTGCTGTTTAAATTTAGCCCACGCGTCAAACAAAAACTGTCTGGCCTGGTCGCGGCTGGGGTTGTATAAACTCATAAGATACCTATAGCGCCGAAAATAATGAAAGAACGGTAGAGTATGGCAGTAGTTGGTTCTGCCCGTCGATGCAGGTAATCTCGCCGTTACCATAAAAGCCTAATAATGGCATATTTGGAAACCGCTGCGTAATGACTCTAAGGTCGAGATCTTCTCCGTTATACAGATATGGGCCTCGGCCTAGACAAGAGAATAACAAGCCAAAGTCTGGTGTGCTGCCTAATTCTGTTGTCAGCGTATCTGCTGTTAGTGCCATGTCGGTTTCAGCCGTGTTTGCATCGCGTAGTGCCCAGCTTACATAATGACCAACAGGCAGGGCGTGTGCTAGCGTAATGCTACCATTTTTCTCATCACAGCTAATGATGGAGGTTTGGTGGTATTTTCCCTCAGAAATTGCCTCTGCACTATCGGCATAAACTGCCATCAATAAATGCAGTGGAAATGGCTCTTCGGTTTTGTGATGATGCTTCCAAGCTTTTTGTAATGTTCTTAGCGCTTTTTGTTTACCTAATATTTCTAGGTCAAACTGCTTGCTTGCATGCACTTGCTTGGGCTGGCTGAGTAACATTAAGCCGTGAGAGGCTTTTGTGGCCATTTTAACGCCAGATAGAAACATCTCGATGTGGCCTTTTACATCACCTTTTGCATTTTGCCATACGGAGAATGGGCCATGCCCTGTTGCGTCGCCAGATATCCCGCCATAACGGATATGATGATTGAGCCATGTGCTGTTAATCGCGCTGGGGGCAGCCATGGTAAGGAGCGGCTGTCCGGCATCGTTATGCTGAGCCAGTGCTAACTGTATGTCACCCCCAAACACCATGGCAGCAGCAGCGGGCGTATCAAGTACCCAGTCTTCTTCAGTAAAAATACCGGTAGCTGAGCAGCCAGTCACTTGCGTACAGCCAGCCGCTTTTGCCGCAGCCATAATGGCGGCTTGGGGGTTGCTCGCAAATTCTGAGGTTAGCAACAGCAACACGCCATTTGCCGTGCTGATGCCGGCTTTGCCCATTGCATTGTTAACAGCCTGACTAGCCAAGGCTGGTAACGCTTGGCGGCCTAGTACAATGCTGGTAGCGACTTTCATCTTTTTGCGGGCTCTGCGGTGTGTGGCAAGTGATACTCTTTTGCCTGATATTCACATAGGTCTTCTATGCAGCATTCGGCACATTTTGGTTTGCGCGCAGTGCATACGTAACGGCCATGCAGAATAAGCAGGTGATGCGCATCCTGCATGAATTCTGCTGGAATCGTTTTAATGTATTTCTTTTCGACGTCTAGAACAGTTTTGCCTGTAGCCAGCTTGATGCGGTTACCTAGCCTAAATAAATGTGTATCCACTGCAATGGTGGGTTCGCCAAATGCCGTATTTAAAACGACATTAGCTGTTTTGCGGCCAACGCCCGGCAATGCCTCTAAAGCAACACGGGAATGCGGCACTTGAGATTGATGTTGGTTGATCAGTATCTGACAGGTGGCTAAAACGTTCTTGGCTTTAGCGTGATACAGACCGATGGTTTTAATGTAACTTTCTAGGTTGATTAACCCAAGTGCCAAAATGCTTTCTGGTGTGTTAGCGACAGCAAAAAGTTTGTCGGTCGCGAGATTAACACTTTTGTCGGTCGCTTGGGCTGAGAGCATTACGGCAATCAGCAGCTCAAAGTGACTACTGTAGTTCAACTCTGTTGCGGGGTTAGGAATCGCTATCTGTAGGCGTTTAAAAATCTCTAAGCGTTTTTCTGCATTCATAGGGTGCGCCTGACAGACTAAGCGTTAAGCGCAGGTTGAAGTTCAGATGTTGTCGCATGACCTTCACGTGTACTGTCTTTTGCTTTATTTCTGATATCAATCCAGTTACGAGCCGCAATGAGCATGCCCAAGCCTAAAAAAGCTCCCGGTGGAAGCACCGCCAGTAAAAATCCATGGTAATCAGGAATAACTGTCAGCACAAATTGCTTGGCTGACGGACCAAACACTAAATCTAAACCGGAAAATAAGGTCCCTTTGCCTACAAGCTCACGCATTCCACTGAGTAATGCCAATACTAACGTTAATCCAATGCCCATCATGAAGCCATCTAAAATCGATGGTATAGGCGCATTTTTAGCGGCAAATGATTCCACACGTGCCAGCACAATACAATTAACAACGATTAAAGGGATGAAAATCCCTAAAACTTTATGTAATGGATGTGCAAATGCATTGATAGATAAGTCGATGACGGTGACAAGTGCTGCAATCACCAAAATAAAGACAGGTACCCGAATTTCATTCGGTACATATTTACGCACAGGTGAGATAGCACCATTGGCAGCCGCCATCACTAATACAGTGGCTAAGCCAAGGCTAACACCGTTTACCACCGAGGTGGTCACTGCCAGAGTTGGGCATAGGCCTAATAACTGGACAACACCAGGATTTTGTTTCCAAATCCCGTTGAGGGTGATTTCTTTATAGATGCTCATGTTCCATCCTTACCTTGCAGTGTGTTATCTGCAGTGTTGTTTTCTAATAGTCGTGCTTTATTCTCATTAAAAAACTGTAGTGCTTTAGCAACGGCTTTTACAATTGCACGCGGGGTGATGGTTGCGCCCGCCATGTATTCAAACTTTCCGCCGTCTTTTACCACTGCCCAATCTTTGGCAGCGGTTTTAGCCAAAGATTCATTGCTGAATTGCGTAATCCAGTCGTCCCGCTCGATATCAATGTAATCCCCTAGGCCGGGCGTTTCTTTATGCGCTAGTACGCGCACTCCGCTAATAGAGCCGTCAGCACGAATTGCAATCAGCAATTTAATATCGCCTGCATAACCGTCATGCGCAATTGCTTCTAAAATGACCCCCACAGGCTCATTACCTAATTTAGCGATGTTAGCCTTGCTAGCGATTCGATTGCCCAGAAGCTGGTTGGGAGGAATCAGCAGTTCTGTTTTCAATAAATCATTGTCGTATACGTGATGGGGCAATATTTGTGAAAAAAGTGCTAAGCGCGCCTCTGCTTCGCTCGCTTCAATCGGTGCGCGCGTAATCATGAAGATATAAGCCAGTATCGCAGTGCCCACTAGTGTAAATGCAGCGAGCGTGCTCGCTGTTTTTATTGTGTGTTTAAGTAGCGTGTCTGCCATTGTTGTTCCTAGTGCTTATGTCCAAATACACGTGGTTGTGTGTAAGCATCTATCAACGGTACGCACATATTCATGATTAATACTGCAAAGGCAACGCCGTCTGGATAGCCTCCGTATACGCGAATTAAATAAGTGAGTACAGCAACACCAGCTGCAAAGTAGAGTTTGCCTCTTGGTGTAGTGGGGCCGCTCACTGGATCGGTAATGATAAAGAAAGCGCAAAGCATGGTTGCACCGCTCATGAGATGGAATGCGGGATTGGCGAAGTGAGCAGGGTCAATGATGTTAAATATTAAGGAAATGAAAGCCAGCGCCCCAATAAATGCAGTGGGTAGATGCCAGGAAATAATCCGTTGCTGCATTAAATATAGACCACCCAGTAGATAGCTCCCAGTGACTATTTCTCCGCCTGTTGCACCAAACTGACCAAAAATAGGTGCTTGCGCAATGTCTGTCACTTCGTGTTTAAGCATCAGTTGTGTTTTTAAATAATCTAAGGGTGTGGCTGAAGTTACCGCATCCAGCTGGACGCCTGCCGGTAAGCTATTGCTGAATATTAACTTTACTTGGTCTAACGCATTTAACGGGGCATCAGCCAGCGTCAACGGCGCAGGCCATTTGGTCATGATGACTGGAAAAGAAATCAGTAACACTGCATAGCCGACCATTGCAGGATTAAATGGGTTGTAGCCTAATCCGCCATACAGCTGTTTGGCGATGGCGATGGCAAAAAATGTACCCACAACCACTAGCCACCAAGGTGCAAGAGGCGGCAGTGCCAGCGCCAGTAGCCATGCTGTGACAACCGCACTTAAATCGGCAAGGCTAGGGGCGATAGGGCGTTGCCTGATTTTTAGAATCGCAGCCTCAGTCACCAATGCCGTGATTGTGGCTAGCGACAATGACACTAAAACTCCAGCGCCATAGACCCATAGGTAAGCAATAATGCCCGGCACAAGCGCAATCAATACTTTTAGCATAATGACGCTAACAGTAGGTGCGTCGGTAATGTATGGTGAGCGATTCAAGCGTTTTATCCTAATAACAGTAAAGTAAGTATAGCCATTAGTCAGTGTCTTTATTTTCAACCATCTGCTTTACTTTCGCACGTATGGTTTCAATCTCAGTGATTTTAGCCTTAACTTTAGGGCTGAGGTTGTCGGTGTTTTTTGGCGCAACCCCTGCTTGAGCCGCTGCTAGCTTTTGAGCCTTGGCACGCTCAATGGCGGCTGCAATCAATGCTTGCTTGTCTTTTTTTGCCTGTTCGTCACTGATAGGTGCAGAAGGCTCAGGTTTGTTTTCAGTAAGTGCTGGTTCGAGGTTCTCTTCACTGCTTGTCTTTGTTGCGTTAGTCTGTGAAGCTGCTAACTTAAGTGCTTTTGCTCGTTCTATGGCGGCCGCAATCGCTGCTTTTTTGGCATCATCTGCCTCAGTGCTGCTTGCAGGTCTTTCTTTATCTGTTTTTTCGGCCTTGGCACTATCATTTTTTGCGCCGGCGGCACGCTCTGCATGTTTTTGCGCACGTTCCAGTTTTTCGCGTTCTATACGCGCTAATCTAAAGTCATTACGCTCACGCGCTAAGTCCGCTGCTTCTTGTGCTTTATCTGCTGCGATAATCTCACTTTTTGCATAACGATAATATTGCACTAATGGAATATTGCTTGGGCACACATAAGTGCAGCAGCCGCATTCAATACAATCAAATAAATGGTAATCGCGCGCTTTTTCTAAATTATCTGACTTAGCAAACCAATAAAGCTCTTGTGGTTGCAGGTTCACTGGGCAAGCATCTGCGCAGCGTGTGCAACGTATGCAGGGCATGGCAGGCGGGGGAGGCGCAAATAAGCTTGGGCTAGCAGCAATGATGCAGTTCGCCGCTTTGGTGACCGGCACATCAATGCTTGGTAAGTCAAAACCCATCATCGGGCCACCCATCACAAAATGTGTGGTGTCTGTTTTGGCACCGCCAGCAGCAGCAATCAAAAACGGCATGGGGGTGCCCAGCAATACTTCAAAATTCTGAGGAGTTTCAACATTGCCTGTTACTGTTACTACGCGGCTGACACTAGGTTCACCAAATGTGAAATAACGATAAATAGCCAATACGGTTGCCACGTTAAATACTTGGATTCCCACCTCAGTGGAGCGTTTGTGGTGCGGTACTTCAACGCCTAATAATAGATGAATGAGTCTGCGTGCATCGCCACTAGGGTATAGCGTTGGTACTGTTTTTACTGTTGCATTGGCTAATACCTGGCTGGCTGAGGTCATCGCGTTAGTGGCGTCAGGCTTGTTATCTTCAATACCAATCATCACTTTAGCCGCACCAAGTAAGTGCTGTGCTATCTCAACGCCTTTGATGATTTCATCTGCACGCTCCCGCATCAGCATGTCATCACAAGTGATGTAAGGCTCGCACTCTGCTGCATTAATGATTAAGGTATGGATTGCTGACGCACCATCTTTACGTAGTTTAATGTGCGTGGGGAAGGTGGCACCACCTAAACCTACGATACCAGATGAACGTAAACTAGTAATCAGCTCGTCGAGGGCTGTGTTTTTCCAATCAATAGGCGTTAATGGCTTCCATTGATCTTTACCATCGGGTGTTATTGTCACGCACATGTCTGGCAGGCCAGAGGGGTGCGGAATCACGGCTTCATCAATCGCGGCAATCGTACCTGACGTCGGCGCATGGATGGCAGCGGACACCGTACCTTCTGCCTCGGCAATCATCTCTCCTTTTAAAACATAATCACCTATGTTGACTTTGATTTTAGGAATGTAGCCTACATGTTGGCGTAGTGGTAAGGTCAGTGTTTCCGGAATCGCAAGTTGTGAAATCGGGCGCGTTGTTGATTCATGTTTGTGTCCGTCTGGGTGTACGCCACCATGAAACTTATAGACGTCACTAGCATTGCCTGAACTTGCATGGTCTGAAGTGAGGCCTTTCATGAGCTTACTGGCAAATTGAATGATGCTATTCATGATGATGTCTTACCATGACTCGCAGGCAAAGCCTTGATTGGAAATACTGGATACTTCCATTTCCAGTTATCAGGTGTTTCAGCTACAGGTTCCATCGTAATGCAGTCAACCGGGCACGGTGCTACACATAATTCGCAACCAGTGCATTCTGACGCAATAATGGTATGCATATGTTTAGCTGCCCCTAAAATTGCATCCACCGGACATGCCTGTATGCATAAAGTGCAACCAATGCAGGTGGCTTCATCAATAAAAGCCACAGATTTTGGTTTAGGTACGCCATGTTCAGCATTAAGCGGCTTATATTCGACACCTAACAAATCAGCCAGTGCATGGACGCCCGCATCGCCGCCGGGCGGGCACTGATTAATGTCGGCCTCACCGTTAGCAATCGCAGTGGCGTAAGGTTTGCAACCAGGGTAACCGCATTGTCCGCATTGGGTTTGGGGTAGGATGGCATCAATACGCGCGACCAACGGATCTCCCTCTACTTTAAAAAGTAGTGCCGCAATGCCTAACAAAATGCCGAGCACTAAAGCCAGTCCAAGCATGATGTAGATGGAGGTTAATAACATATCGCTATTTTTTGATGATTGATTAAATTAAATGGCTTGTACTTGTTTTTTATTTTTGTCTTTATATTTTGTCTTGTATTTTAATGGCTAGTCATGCTGATTAATGTGGCTGGGTTAGCACCAAAAATTTATACAAAACTTGATTGTTTATTCAAGTGTTTAGTATTTATCTAAGCCCATAAACCCCATAAATGCCAAACTCATTAACGCCGCAGTAATCATCCCAATTGCAGAGCCTTTAAATGCAGCAGGCACGTCTGCACCCTCTAATCGCTCGCGCATAGAAGCAAATAGAATCAGCACTAATGAAAAACCAAGAGCACCGCCTAGTCCAAAAAATAGAGATTCCAAAAAGCTATGGCTTGCCTGCGCGTTCAGCAATGGAATACCTAGGACTGCACAGTTTGTTGTGATAAGCGGTAGAAAAATACCTAAGCCTTGATGCAGCGTGGGAAAGTTCTTTTCCATCACCATTTCAGTGAGCTGCACTACACCGGCAATAATGACAATAAAAGATAATGTGCGTAAGTAAAATAGTCCGTTGGGTTCTAACAGGTAGTAATTAATTCCCCAGCTGGTCATAGAGCCAATGCTTAACACCAGAGCCGTCGCGCCAGCCATGCCGATAGAGGCTTCTAATTTTTTAGAAACACCCATGAATGGACATAAGCCAAGAATTTTCACCAGCACGATATTATTTACAAATACAGTGCCGACTAAAATCATAATATAGTGATGAAAATCAAAGGACATATTTTAAATATGGGCTTTCAACGATAGTTCCTGAGATTATACCGTGTTTGCTACTGAGGCAAGCAGTTAAAGCCACGCTAGCTATGTGTTGGATACATAAAAATATCAATAAGTTTTAACTTCATTTTTTGACTAGCAGTTGTCGATGCTGGCCAGTGTGTAATGATGGTTGTTGATGAGAGTGTTTTTTAATAAATCTGTCATGATTTCAGTATAGGGTGTCGCGTGAATCGATACGGCGATGCATCTCTGTTTGGCCTCACGATGCATCGTGCGGACTTGAAATGATGAAGATTGAACTTTAAGATTAAAATAACAGTGGACAAATGTTTCTGACAATTCATCATCAAATCAAAAATGTGCGTAATAAATAAAGAAAATTGTAGAACATTCAGGTTAAAATATAACATTATGAATCAGGTAGATTTCCTATGTTGCAAGGCAGTTTAGTTGCTATTGTTTCGCCCATGTTTGAAGACGGGCGTTTAGATATCCCATCTTTAAAAACATTGATTGATTATCATATTGATCAAGGGACAGATGGTATTGTAATTGTTGGCACTACAGGGGAGTCTCCTACTGTAGATTTTGAAGAGCACTGCTTGCTTATTCAAACAGCCGTCACACAAGTAAATGGCCGCGTACCAGTCATAGCAGGTACTGGTGCTAATTCAACAAAAGAGGCTATCGTACTGACTCAAAAAGCCAAAGAGTTAGGCGCAAATGCTTGTCTTTTGGTTGCGCCTTATTACAACAAACCTACACAAGAGGGTTTGTATCAGCATTTTAAAGCCGTTGCCGATGCCGTAGCTATCCCACAAATTCTTTATAATGTGCCAGGGCGTACTGGCTGTGATATCAGTAATGATACTGTGTTACGTTTAGCGACACATGCCAACATTGTTGGCATCAAAGACGCTACCGGCGGTATTGAGCGTGGAACTGATTTGCTATTGCGAGCTCCAAAAGAGTTCGCAATTTACAGTGGCGATGATGCAACTGCATTGTCCTTGATGTTGTTAGGTGGGCATGGCGTGATTTCAGTGACCGCCAACGTAGCGCCTAAATTGATGCATGAAATGTGTGTGTCTGCATTAGCTGGTGACGTAAAAGTAGCACGTGAAATTAATGCCAAACTCTTTGGTCTGCATCAAAAATTATTTGTTGAGGCAAACCCAATCCCGGTTAAATGGGTCTTGTCAGAGATGGGTATGATTAAAACTGGCATTCGATTACCAATGGTAACTTTATCAGCCCAATATCATGAAGTTTTGCGTAAGGCATGTGAGCCTGCACAAATTTTATAACGAACAATAGAGTTTTAAAACGAGGTTTGAATGAAACAAGTTAATTTTAACTCGGGCGCTGATCGTCTAAGTGTAGTGCGTAAAGCAAAGTCTGTCGTCTTGCCTTTATTTTTAATGGTAAGTTTAAGCGCTTGTGATTCTATTCCTTTTATAGATACCACATCAGATTATAAAGGTGCTGGTCGTTCACGTCCGCTAGAGGTGCCGCCAGATTTAACCGCAAGCCCAGTGAGTGATGCTTATGCTGTTCCTGGCAGTGCGAGCTACTCAAGCTACAGCCAGGCGCAAGACGGGCAGGAAGCTGGCGTTGAAAAAGTATTACAGTCGCCAGAGGGTGTGCGTATGGAAAAATCAGGCACGCAGCGCTGGTTGGTCGTCAATGCACCAGCAGAAAAAATATGGCCGGTTATTCGTGATTTTTGGACAGAAATGGGCTTTGCTGTTCGTGTAGAAAACCCACAAATCGGCGTGATGGAAACTGAGTGGATTGATTCTGACGCGATCAAAAAGAATGAGACGATTGGTACGCTTGATAAGTTTGATAAATGGCTAGATAAGTTATCAGGCTTTGCTGATAAGAAAAAATTCCGTACCCGATTAGAGCATGGTGCTAATACAGGCACAACAGAGATTTTCATGACGCATCGCTCAGTGGTTGGTGCGCCTGACGATGGAAAAAATCGGATCAGAACACAATTAGGTGAAATTGAAACCGGCTATAAAGCAGATACTGCGACTAACCCTAGAGGTGATGCCTTTGATGCGGAGTTAGATGCTGAACTATTGCGTCGCTTAATGGTGAAGTTAGGCGTTGAGGAGCAGAAATCTCAAACGATTCTAGCCGATGCTGCTACGACTAAACACGCAGAAGTCGTTAAGGAGGCAGATGGTAGCGCAAGGCTATTGCTCACTGATCAGTTTGACCGCGCATGGCGTCGTGTGGGCTTGGCGCTTGATCGCGTTGGTTTTGTCATTGAAGATAGAGATCGCTCAAATGGGCTGTTCTTTGTGCGATATGCAGATGTTGATATTGATGATACACCTAAGAAGAAGAAAGGTTTATTTGAAACGCTTAAATTCTGGGGTGATGATGACTCGAAAGAGCCTGAGACAGCTGCTAAAAAAGAAGATAAGAGCGTTGTTGATAGCTTAAAGTTCTGGGGCAGTGATGACAAACAAAAAACTAACCCTGATCGTCAATATCGCATTAAAGTGAGTGAAGCTGAGTCTGGCTCAGTTGTCACCGTTGTAGATAAAGACGGTGCGCGCGTACGCACCACAACGGCAAACAGAATTATTGCATTGATGTATGAGCAGTTGCGATAAGTAAGATCTGGGCGGCTTTAATAGGCCGCCTTTCTTTATTTCAGTCATGTTATTAAAGAAGCCTACGAAAGAGTAGCCTTCTTGCTGCCTTTTCGTGTTTTATCTGTCCTGCTCTTCACCTATCTGTTTTTATTGATGCGTGAGTTTATTTAAGAAAGTCTAAAAATGCGCTTTGCTTCGCTCGGTAGTGGTAGCGCTGGCAATGCGCTAGTCGTGGAAGTGAACAATACGCGGTTGATGCTGGATTGCGGGTTTAGTATTAAAGAAGCAACCAGCCGCCTTGCCCGTTTAAATTTAAGCCCAGAAGATATTGCTGGTGTTGTGGTCACACATGAGCATGATGATCACGCTGGAGGCGCTTTCAAGTTTGCTGCAAAGCATAATATCCCCGTTTGGTTAACTTATGGTACGCTCAAAATGGCCGAGCGTTACTTTCCTAATCAACACAATCTGCAACTTAACGTGATTGATAGCCATACTTTGTTTAGTGTGGTTGATGTTCAAGTGCAGCCATATCCCGTACCACATGATGCACGAGAGCCCGTGCAGTTTGTATTTAGTGATGGTCAGCATCGTTTAGGTGTGCTGACGGATGTAGGGCGCACAACGGCACATATTGAGCAGCAGCTTAGCGGATGTGATGCGCTGGTGCTGGAGTGTAATCATGATGGCAATATGTTGCGTAACGGGCCTTATGCCGCGTCTTTAAAGAAGCGTGTAGGTGGTGAGTGGGGGCATTTAGAAAATGCAGCCGCTGCCGATTTACTCACCAAGTTGGATCGCTCTAGATTGCAGCATCTGATTGCTGCACATTTAAGTGCAAAAAATAATACGCCGTTACTGGCAAAGTCAGCGTTGGCTAATGTTGCTGGGTGTGAGCTTGATTGGATTGGCGTGGCGGATCAGGTGCTGGGGTTTGATTGGCGACAGATTAGCTAGATACCAGATTAACTAGTTATTTGTATAGCTAGATTTTTATATTGGGCTTGTCATGTGAGGTTGATGCCGGTAGTTGAGATTGCATAAATAGCAGGCATAAAAAAGCCGACTTACGTCGGCATTTTTAATAATTATTGATTAAACAATAAATTATTGTGCAGCAGCAGGAGCAGCTTCAGCAGCAGGTGCAGCTTCAGCAGGAGCAGCTTCAGCAGCAGGTGCAGCTTCAGCAGCAGGTGCTTCAACTGGAGCAGCTTCAGCAGCAGGAGCTTCAACAGCTGGTGCTTCAACAGCAGGAGCTTCAGCAGCTTTTTCACCACAAGCAGTAACAGCAAGAGCCAACAATGCAGCTAATAAAATAGAACGTGTCATTTTAAATTTCCTTAAGAGTTTAACTGGTTAAAAAACTGTTTTCGATACTACTCAAAAATTGACTAATTAGCTATATCGAGTGGCGCAAATTCTAGCAGGAATTAAAAAAAAAAACACTACATTTCAAAGATTAACGTTAAATATAGTAAAAAAGTTCCTGCTTTTGTTGATGTTTTCAAAAAATGATTATTCCACACGAATTAAAATTTGATTATTTTCGGAAGAGCGCCCACTGCCACTGCTTAAAATTGACCGACTTACTTCATCTTTTTCTTGCATGATACCCCCGATGTTGACCCATTCGTTACGATACACCAGCACTGTCGTTGTGAGCTGTTCGAACTCTAATCTGCCATGTTGTTTAAGTCTTGAAAATGTGGGGGTAATCTCAAGCTCCACTTGCTTTCCTATGCTGCGTGCCCGCACTGTGAATCCTGTCCCTATTTCTATAAATTCAGTGTTGGTTTGGGCTATAGCATAGCGCTGAGTAAGTAACACCCACTCGCTGGTATATGGAATAGATTCACCTACGCTGATATAAGCTGGTGCGCCATCTGTCACCTGAATAAACTGTTCGCTACTTTGCTGTGATCTGGTTTGATTGTTTTCTAAATTGATGTTGACGCCGTCTCTGCTACGCCTCGCATCATTACCCGTTTCTATTGCTACGTTACCGATGCGGGTGCGCCCTCTGACAGAAGTATTGTTGCTTGTCCCTGTTATGTTGTTTTGACGTTTAACCCTAATCTTTAAATTTTCACGTGCGGTGTCAAGTGTCGCGATTATTTGTTCAACCTCAGCCATGGTTTTACTATCGGTACGGACGATGAGCTGGTTTTGTATGGCAGAGGTCGTGCCATTGTTGCCTACAATAACCTCAATGCTAGGTAATATATCCTCGGCAAAGCGATGCTGTAGCGTGAATATTTTAAACTCTGATGCGGCAATACTCACCAGTGAAATACCGAGCGCAATGACTGCCCATAATAGTTGCTTGAAAGTGAATTTCGATATCATGTTGATGTCCTTACAGAACTGCCTCACAAGCCCAATGGAGTAATGCTAACGATGTCTTCAATCGCTTCTTTTAATTCATCAAATCTTGTTGTTAAAGCCTTAACAGATGCAACATCGTCATAGGCGTATTTAAAACGCGCTTGGTCGATATGAATGCGCTTAATGTAGTGTTTGCCATCAGCAAGGATAAAACAGTCTTTTGCGTGCTTGGCTGATTGATTGGTAACGTGTACGCTCATCTTGTGCCCAAAGGTTTTAAGTAGATTAAGAAGCCTTGGGCATTGATGTTGTAAATGGGTGGTATCTTGCAAGATAATTGTTAGGCGGCTTGCGATATGTTGACTTAGGAATTTTTGTAATAACTCATATCTGGCTATGCTTGAGAAGTCGCCGTGACCTAAGTCTTGGTCGAAAATTAAAAGCTCGTGTTCGGCACTTTGTATAATGAGATTGATTGCCTCATTATACAAATGTTCCCCAACGATGATTTGATTAGGCGTCAGTGTTTGGGTCTCGTCCATAGTTTCAATAGTAATCGCTATGCTTTGTTAAAGTAAAGATAGCCAGCCATGTACCAATCATGCAGTTGCGCTATCAATGTTTTATCAATCTCGCCAAACTGTTTAATCTCTGCTGCGGTTACTTTGCGGTCATCCGCCAGTGCTGTTAGTAATGGCGTCCATTTGGCTGAGGAGGTGATAGACTCACCATTTAAATAAAAATAGTGGTCAGTGAATAGCATTTGGCTTTTTAAGTCCAAGCTAATGCCATACTGCATCAGGTTCTCATTAAATTTTGGCAGAGATATTTTTTTATTAGGATTAAAAATAACGTCTGCTTTGGGTTCGGATAAATAGGTGCCCAAAAATGCTGCCACATGTTGCTCTGACCATTGAATCGTTTTTAATATGTTGGCTACTTTGCTAATCATGCTGTTGCTAATTTCAGCAGGATGCATTTGCAGGCTGAGATCTGCATCTTGATAGATGCCTGGTAAAGCATTGTCCTCTTTATTCAAGTTGTCTTGCATAAAGCCCAGAAACTCTGTGGCTAGCTCTTGCACTTTAGGCGCACGAAAGCCAATAGAATAAGTCATGCAGTCTATGCCATCATCAGATACGGCAATCCCCCAATGCGCTAAGTGCGGAGGCAGATAAAGTAAGTCACCAGCTTCAACTAGCCACTCTTGGGCTGTGTCAAAGTTTTTTAAAATGCGTAGTGGAGCATCTTCTACCAAGCTTAAATCGGTTTGCTCACTGATGCGCCACAATCTTTTACCTTGGCCCTGTAACAAAAAGACATCGTAACTATCAAAGTGTGGACCTACGCCACCGCCATCTGGTGCGTAACTTACCATGAGGTCATCTAGTCGCGCATGTGGAATAAAATTGAACTGGCTTAGCAGTTCGGCGGCTTCAGGTAAGTGATGGTTCACACTCTGTACCAGCAAGGTCCAACGGTGCTTTTGGTCTGATTTTTCAGGTAAGTTTGCGAAGTCATCCTCATCAAATGGGCCATGCGTTGCGTGCCATTTCCCTTTAATTTCTTCTACGATGCGTGATTGCACTTCCTCTTCACATGCTAAACCAGCAAGCTCTTCCGGGCTTAATAGGCCTTTAAAGTTTGGAATAGCATTCTTAATCAGTAAAGGTTTTTTATGCCAGTAGTGCGTTAAAAACTCAGTCGCTGTGATGCCGCCAAGTATTTGTAGAGGTTGGTTGTGATTGTTCATGTGCGGATTTAATTAAAAACTCAGTCGATAATTATGCCATTGCATTACTATACAGGTGAGTATATATTAGTAAAAAAATGTAAAAATAAACCAATCTGTTGCAATCTAGTATCTCGAATCATCGCTATATTATTTTTAAGGATTATTAATGATGAACGCTCCTGCTGACTCTTCTGTTCAAACATTTCATGGTGGATGCCCGCATGATTGCCCAGACACCTGCTCAATGGTGTACACGGTTAAAGATAAAAAGCTAATTTCAGTGACAGGTAATAAATCTCACCCGATGACGCGTGGCGGCTTGTGTGTGAAATTAAAAGATTACGAAAAGCGCCACTATCACCCAGACCGTTTGCTTTATCCGTTAAAACGCACTGGTGCTAAGGGTAGTAAGCAGTTTAAGCGCATCTCTTGGGATGAGGCGCTAGATGAGATTACGATTAAGTGGAAAACGATTATTGATACAGATGGGCCGCATGCCATTATGCCGAATAGTTACTTGGGCAATCAAGGGTTGGTGCATGGGCTAAATGGCGGAGATGCATTTTTTAACCGTATGGGTGCAACTGTGTGTGAACGCACGTTCTGTGGTGAAGGTTCTTGTACCGCATGGTTGCTGACAGTAGGCCCGACCGCGGGGGTAGACCCGGAAAGCTTCGCGCACGCTAAGTATATTGTCATTTGGGCGTGTAACTCAGTGAGCACTAACTTACATCATTGGCACATCATCCATGAGGCGCAAAAACGAGGTGCAAAAGTTGTGGTGGTGGATTCTTATGCGTCTAAAACTGCCAAAGAAGCCGATTGGCATATTGCGCCTAAACCAGGTACCGATGGTGCGTTAGCCATGGCGATGATGAATGTGATTATTAGTGAGGGTTTAGTCGACAAAGACTATGTTGATCAGTACACCGTAGGCTATCAAGAGCTGGCCGAGCGTGCTAAAACTAGAACGCCAGAATGGGCAGCAGAAATTACCGGCATTCCAGCGGATGATATTCGGAAATTTGCACGTGAATACGCAACCACACCGCCAGCCGCAATCCGCCTAGGCGTTGCACTAGAACGAAGTTACGGTGGTAGCCAAGCGATTCGTGCTGTGACAAGTTTGCCTGCGCTAATTGGTGCATGGCGTCATGTAGGTGGCGGAGCATTACAGTTTCCAGTTTGGGAGCATCCTTATAAATTTGACGTGATTTCACGTCCAGATTTAATTCCTGAAGGAACGCCCGTGGTGAATAACCTGCAATTAGGTCGCGCACTTACAGGTGAGTTAGACCTTAAAACACCGATTAAATCGATGATGGTATGGAATACCAATCCGCTCACGCAAGCACCGGAAACCGACAAAATAGTCAAAGGATTAGAGCGCGAAGATCTATTCTTGGTCGTTGCTGAGCACTTTATGTCGGACACCGCGGCTTACGCAGATATTCTATTGCCAGCCGCGATGGGTGCAGAGATGGAGGACATGGTGCTCTCATGGGGGCATTTGTACCTGACCTACAATGAAAAATGTATAGACCCACCAGGTGAAGCGATTCCGAATAACGAGATTTTTAGACAATTAGCCAAGCGCATGGGCTATACCGATGATAATTTCCAGTGGAATGATACCGAGTGCTTAGAGAATTATGTAGATTGGAGTTCACCTACCTGTGATGGTATCGATTTGGACTATTTACGCCAGCATGGTTTTGCACGATTAAAAGCTTTCGGTGATAAAGACACACGCGCACGTCATGCCAAAGGTGAGTTTCCTACCCCTACTGGCAAGTGTCACTTTTTAGTGGAAGGTGCAAAAAACTTTGTGGCAGGGCCTTTCCGCCAAATGTATGATGGTTTTCAACCGGGTGAAGATTTAGATAGCTTGCCAGATTACGTGCCCTCACGTGAAACGCCGGCAACTAATCCTGAACTCGCAGCTAAGTACCCTTTGAATATTATTTCACCTAAGAGTCATGGCTTTTTAAACTCATGCTATGCCAACGTCACAGAAAAAATTAAGGGTCAAGGCGAGCAGTTTGTGATGATTAATCAGCTAGATGCCACAGCGCGTAATATTAAACAGGGTGATGTGGTGAAGGTGTTCAATGACCGCGGTGCGTTTGAAGGCGTAGCGAGAATATCTGATGATGTGAATGCAGGGATTGTGGTGGCGACGCTTGGTTATTGGCGGCAGTTGAATAATGGTACGGTGAATTGTATTAGTTCGGCGGAGTTTGGGGATATGGGGCACTCGACAACGTTTAGTGATAATTTGGTGGAGGTGGTGCTAGCGTAGTATTTAAAAAGAGGCAGTTCAACTGCCTCTTTTTAAAAGAATTAGAAGATTATTTTCTTATTTTTATGAAATTTTGCTATGCGAATGCTTAGGTATAGAAATTTTATAAATGTCCACCTGTGTGGCAGGAAAAGTTTTGAATAAAGATTTGATGCAGATACTGATTAAGTATTAGTGACCTTGGTTAATCGTCGCTCTCGCGCGACTAGCGAGTTTCTTTCTTTTGCTTAGCCAAAAGAAAGAAGCCAAAGAAAAGGCTACCCTCTACCACTTGTTCCCTCGCATCACATATTTAACAGGGGCAAGCGGAAACTCGCCAATAAAAACTATTGGCTCAAACAGCCGCTTGCCTAAAGCTCCTGTTAAGTATGTTCTCCTCGGCGCGGTAGCAAGGGGGTAACGTCAAAATCAAGTGATGCTTCATCGTTGTTTGTTATATTTATAGCTCTCTCAGTTCCGTCATTCCCGCGTAGGCGGGAATCCAGTGGCTTTGATGAACTTTGGAGATAGCGGGTAATGCAGTAAAATCACGTTATGAATATTTACTCTCTCGCACGTCCTTTATTATTTCAGTTTGATGCTGAATCTGTTCACGACTTTACTTTTAAAAGCTTAAAAACTGCTGAGCGGTTAGGGGCTTTAAAGTTGTGTGCATCTCCGCCTATTTGTCAGCCTCGCATGGTGATGGGGATTACGTTTCCTAATGCGGTTGGTTTGGCGGCTGGGTTAGATAAAAATGCTGCGGTGATTGATGGGATGGCGGCATTGGGCTTTGGTTTTATTGAGGTGGGTACTGTCACGCCTAGGCCACAACCAGGTAACCCTAAGCCACGTTTATTTCGCGTGGAAAAAGCGCAAGGCATTGTTAACCGCTTTGGTTTTAATAACTTGGGTGTAGATAACCTGATAGAAAATGTTAAAGCGGCTAAATATAAAGGTGTGCTTGGCATTAATATCGGTAAAAACTTTGATACGCCAAATGAAAAAGCAGTGGATGATTATTTGATTTGCATGCGTAAAGTGTACGCATATGCGAGTTATATTACTGTCAATATCTCCTCACCTAACACTAAAAACTTACGCGCTTTGCAAGAAAAAGAGGCGCTGTCCGATTTGCTTGGTACATTAAAAGCCGAGCAATTGAAATTGGCTGAACAATTTGGCCGTTACGTGCCTGTTGCTTTAAAAATTGCACCAGATTTAGAACTAGCACAGGTGAATGAAATTGCAGATTTGTTGATGGCGCATAAAATTGATGCGGTCATTGCAACCAATACAACACTGTCTCGTGAGGCTGTACAAGGGCTAGCAAATGCTGCGGAAACAGGTGGATTGTCTGGTGCGCCAGTGCGAGATAAATCGACTGTAGTGATTCAGCAATTATCACAGCGTCTGCAAGGCGCTTTACCCATTATCGGTGTGGGCGGTATTTTGAGCGGTACTGATGCCATAGAGAAAATTGCAGCTGGCGCCAGCTTGGTGCAGTTATATAGTGGACTAATCTACAAGGGCCCTCAGTTGATTCGTGATGTAGCACAGGCGCTTGGTTAGTGATTTAGCTTCTGTTTTAACATGATATTACCGATTTTATATTCCTATCGCCGTTGCCCTTATGCCATGCGTGCGCGTATGGCATTGAAGTATGCTGGTATTGCAATAGAAATACGTGAAATCTCATTACGAGATAAGCCAGCACATTTATTACAAGTATCCCCTAAAGGTACCGTGCCTGTACTAGTGTTACCAGATGGCACAGTCCTTGAGCAAAGCCTAGACATTATGCATTGGGCTTTACAGCAGCGTGACATTGACGGATGGCTATTGGCTGATCGTGAACAAACACAGCAACTCATTGCAGAAAATGATACGAGTTTTAAACATGCTTTAGACCGTTACAAATATGCGATTCGATTTCCTGAGCAATCAATGGAAGATTATCGGTCACAAGGTGAAGTTTTTTTGGCTAAGCTGGAACAGCGGCTGACTCAGGCAAGCTTTTTGATGGGTGAGCAAGTCAATATGGCAGATATTGCAATATTTCCTTTTATTCGCCAATTTTCTGCTGTGGATACTGATTGGTTTGAATCAATGCCATATATCAGGCTGAAAGCTTGGTTGAGCTTGATGGTTGAGTCTGGTTTGTTTAATAGCATTATGGGCAAGTACCCAGTGTATTTAGATGCTGTTAATTAGATTCAATCTTCCAGCCGGGCAGACGCCACTCGAAGTAAATCGCTAATATCCGCAGTAATGTCATGAGTGATGCTGGGATAAAGATACAAATCCAGGTTGCAAGGTTAAATTGGTTAAGTAACAACACCAGCAAGCCACCTAAAAATGCAATGACTGCATACGGCTGGTAATCACTGAATGCTTTGGGGATTTCATTGCAAAAGATATCTCTCAGCACGCCGCCAAATACCGCAGTCATCACTCCCATTAATGTGCAGACGATAACAGGCAATTGTTGTTGTAAGGCGATTTGGGTGCCTAATGCGGCATATAGGCCTAAGCCAAGTGCGTCAGGGATAAGAATAGCGCGCTCTGTGAGCTGAATATGTTTATTGCGCATGAATAGCATAGCGAGCATGCATAAAAACAGCATGAGCCATATCCAGTTGGCATGGTCCACCCAAAAGAATGGGCGTCGATCAAGCAATACATCTCGCAATGTCCCGCCACCGAATGCGGCCGCACCAGTCACGACAAACACACCAAAGGCGTCTAACTTTTTTCTAGCGCCTGCAATCAGCCCAGAAAGTGCAAACGCCGATGTTGCACAAATTTCAATCACCACTTGTAATGTAGATGCCCCGACATCAACCATAGATGGAATACCTTAATAGCAAGTGGTAGCTGTGCTTACTACCAATAAACCAACAGATGAATAAACCAAGCTGTATCGTGAATTATTAGACGATACAGCTTGTAACGGCGCAGCTTGTCAGATTAAGTCGTTGCTAAGTCCTTAGCTTCGTCCTGATTGTTTTCTTCAAAAATCAGTTTCACTTCATCTTTGTCATCAATATCAACATGTACGTTACCGCCGTTCGCTAGTTTGCCAAACAGCAACTCGTCAGCAAGCGCCTTGCGAATAGTGTCTTGAATCAACCTTGCCATTGGGCGTGCTCCCATGAGTGGGTCAAAGCCTTTTTTGCCGAGGTGTGCTTTTAGTGCCTCACTGAATGTGGCTTCAACTTTTTTCTCATGCAATTGGTCTTCAAGCTGAATCAAGAACTTATCAACGACACGAATAATAATGTCTTGTGACAACGCGGTGAACGAGACTGTAGCATCTAGTCTGTTACGGAACTCTGGTGAGAATAAGCGTTTGATATCTGCTTGCTCATCTCCAGCTTGTTTCGCAGTTGTAAAGCCCATATTCGATTTAGAAAGACCTTCAGCACCAGCATTGGTGGTCATGATGATCGTCACATTTCTAAAGTCTGCTTTGCGGCCATTATTATCTGTCAGCGTGCCGTGATCCATCACTTGCAATAAGATATTGAAAATGTCTGGGTGTGCTTTCTCAATTTCATCCAATAACAATACGCAGTATGGATGTTTGGTAATCGCTTCGGTCATTAAACCGCCTTGCTCAAAACCTACATAGCCTGGAGGCGCACCAATTAGGCGTGAAACTGCATGGCGCTCCATGTATTCACTCATATCAAAGCGAATCAGCTCAATGCCCATAATGTAAGCCAGTTGTTTTGCGACTTCGGTTTTACCCACACCGGTAGGGCCGCTGAACAAGAAGCTACCAATCGGCTTGTTGTTTTGCCCCAAGCCACTGCGTGCCATTTTAACGGCAGAAGACAGCGCATCGATGGCTTTGTCTTGGCCAAATACCACGGCTTTCAGGTCGCGCTCTAGTGTTTTCAGCGCATTGCGATCATCTGAAGAGATATTTTTGGGCGGAATACGCGCAATCTTGGCAATAATGTCTTCAATTTCCTTGTTGCCAATCACTTTTTTCTGTTTAGATTTCGGCAAAATACGTTGCGCAGCACCAGCTTCATCAATCACATCAATCGCTTTGTCTGGCAGGTGACGGTCGTTGATGTATTTGGCTGATAGTTCAGCTGCAGTGCTTAACGCAGCAGCCGTGTATTTCACGCTATGATGTGACTCAAAGCGTGATTTCAGTCCTTTAAGAATCTCGATGGTCTCAGCAACGCTAGGTTCAACGACATCTACTTTTTGGAAGCGACGAGATAGCGCGTGGTCTTTTTCAAAGATGCCACGATACTCTTGGTAGGTGGTTGCGCCTATGCACTTGAGTGAGCCGTTAGATAATGCTGGCTTCAATAAATTACTTGCATCCAGTGTGCCGCCACTAGCTGAGCCTGCACCAATTAGCGTATGAATTTCATCGATGAATAGAATAGCCTCAGGCTTCTCTTCTAATTGTTTCATCACCGCTTTTAGACGTTGCTCAAAGTCGCCACGATACTTTGTACCAGCTAGTAATGCGCCCATATCAAGTGAGTACACCACTGCATTGGCAAGCACATCAGGAATGTCTTTTTCTACAATACGGCGAGCTAAACCTTCAGCAATCGCAGTTTTACCAACGCCAGCTTCACCTACAAGCAGTGGGTTGTTTTTACGGCGACGGCATAAAGTTTGTACGACACGCTCCAGCTCTGATGCACGACCGATGAGCGGGTCAATCTTACCTGCTGCCACTTGTAAATTCAGATTGAGTGTGTAGTTCTCAAGTGCGCCATTCGGTGCGGCTTCTGCGTCAGCCTCTTGCTCGCTACCCTCAGGTTTCGCTGTTTCACCAATTTTTGAAACGCCGTGCGAAATAAAGTTAACAATGTCTAGGCGGGTGATGCCTTGTTGATGCAAGAAAAACACGGCATGAGAATCTTTTTCACCAAAAATAGCGACTAGCACATTGGCACCAGTGACTTCTTTTTTGCCAGAAGACTGAACATGCAGCATGGCGCGTTGAATGACGCGCTGAAACCCTAGCGTAGGTTGTGTATCAACATCATCTTGCCCAATCACAGTTGGGGTGTGTTCTTCAATGTATTGATTTAATTCGGTACGTAATGTTTCTAATTTTGCCCCACACGCACGCAGAACTTCCGCCGCGGTTGGGTTATCAATCATTGCCAGTAGCAAATGCTCAACCGTGATGAGCTCGTGACGCTTTTGTCTTGCGTCCATAAACGCCATGTGCAAACTAACTTCTAATTCCTGCGCTATCATCTCGGTACCTAACTTTCTTTTATGTATCTCTCTTACATTTATGCCATTTCAATGATGCACTGTAATGGATGTTGCGACTTTCTTGCATGGCTAACGACTTGATTCATCTTTGTTTCTGCGATGTCCTGTGGATATACACCACATACACCAGCGCCCTCAGTATGTACTTTGAGCATAATTTGTGTTGCTTGTTCACGGCTTTTGTTAAAAAAATGCTCAATGACCTCAACAACGAACTCCATCGGTGTGTAATCGTCATTCAGCAGTAGCACTTTAAACATGGGGGGCAATTTTGGTTTTGCAGCTTCAGGCTTAAGTGCTGTGTTACTTTCGTGCGGTTTATTTGCCATAGTATGAATCTATTTTGAGCCAAACTGTAAAAAATTCAAGTGTAATTTGATGTATCTTGATGTGATCGTACTACGTTGCTGTAATAGTCAATTGTAGAGACTAAGGGAATATTTTGACGCTTTTCACAATTCTGTCTTGAGTTTGCAGTATTTCGAGTCGGTGTGAGCCAATTTTAAAGCTAGTGTTAGGCTCAGGAATGTCTTCAAAATGTTCAAGAATCAAACCATTGAGCGTACGCGGACCATCCAAAGGTAAATCAAGATTTAATTTTTTATTGAGGTCACGCAATGTGCTGGTGCCATCTGCCAGCCAGCTGCCATCTTCTTCTTGATGGTAGCCACTGCGTCTTGAAGGTAGCTGTGTGCTAAAGTCGCCAATAACCTCCTCTAAAATATCTTCCAGCGTGACTAAGCCCTTTAACTCACCGTATTCATCAACCACTAGTGCAATACGTTCGTGATTTTCTTGGAACTGCTGAATTTGCGTAAATAGAGGTGTGCCAGATGGTATGAAGTAAGAGTCATCAATTATCTCAAGTAATGCTGCCTTATCAAAATCATCTCTTTGATGATGTTCACGTAGCTGGTTGATTACCTTACGCACTTGCAAAATACCAATGATCTCTTCCGACTCGCCTTGTCGCACAGGTAAGCGCGTGTGCTGCGTATTGGTGATGTGATTCAAAATATCATCGATTGATGCGTCAAAATTAATGCTTTCAATCATGGTGTGAGCCGTCATGACATCGTCTACCGTGATTTTTTCTAGCTCAAATAAGTTTAATAAAATTGTGCGGTGCTTCTTCGGCATAAAGTGCCCCGCATCTGTCACTATGCTGCGCAGTTCATCCATGGTGAGCGACTGGGTTGGCGCATCAAAGTTAACTTTGACTCTAAGGACGCGTAATAAGCCAACCACGAATAAGTTAACAAACCATACAATAGGGTACAGCGCTTTAAGCAATGGGTACAAAATATAGCTGCAAAAGAACGCAAGCTTCTCTGGGTATGCTGCTGCAATTACTTTTGGTGAGATTTCACTAAACACTAAAATGGCAAATGTCACCGTCATCGTGCCAAACATGAGTGTCCACTCCCCCTCACCAAACAGTTCTACAACGATAATCGTGACTAAGGTGGCAGACGCAGCATTGGCAAAGTTATTGCACAACAGAATAACACCTAACAACTTATCAGTCTTTAGTAGCAAAAATGTTGCGAGTCGAGCGCCTCTATGTCCTTGGTTCGCTAAATGTTTTAAACGATAGCGATTCACAGACATCAGGCTGGTTTCAGCCAGTGAGAAAAATCCAGAAATTAAAAGCAGAACGGCAAGCGCGCCAAGCTGCCATGAAATAGGTATGTTGTTCAAAGTATTATTTGATTGTTACTACGAAGATGTAGTGTATACGTGATGGGGTGCTAGAGGCAAGTGTTGTGATTTTTCAGGGGCTTAGTCGACGGCTTGGTAATTAGCGTAGCGTCGCATAATCTAATGTTGCTGTTGTTTTGATGTTGTTGCTGATTCGATAAAACGTTGGGGTAGGTGATTTAAACCGCTACAACATCATATTTCAGAAATATAAGTCGCTGTAGCGGTCATTGCGGTTGGTTTAAGCAAATTCTGATGGGTCTGGTTCAGCGGTAGGCTCTTTCTTCTCGCCTTCTTTCTTTTCAACATCGCTCATTAAGTTGGCACGGCTGATACCTAACCACATGGCGATTGGGCAAGCTACTAATACTGAAGAATAAATACCAAACAAAATACCAATAGTAAGTGCCAATGCAAAGTTATGTAGTACTTCACCACCAAATAGCAACATAGACAATACCATGAGCTGTGTTGAAAAGTGGGTAATGATAGTGCGCGACATGGTGCGCGTAATGGCGTTATCAATCACTTGAGTCACGCTAGCTTTACGCATTTTACGAAAGTTCTCACGTACTCGGTCAAATACCACCACAGATTCGTTCACAGAGTAACCTAATACTGCGAGTACCGCGGCCAGTACTGTCAGGTTAAATTCCCATTGGAAGAATGCGAAAAAACCTAAGATGATAATCACATCATGCATATTTGCGATAATAGCTGCAACGGCAAAGCGCCATTCAAAACGCATAGCCAGATAAATCATGATACCAGCGATAACCAAGAGTAAAGCTAGTGAGCCTTTTTCATATAGTTCATCACCTACTTGCGGACCCACAAACTCAATCCGGCTCATCTGTACTGTGCTATCTACGGCCTTTAGTGAACCAATCACTTGATCTGAAAGTTGTGAGCCTGTGAGGCCTGCTCTTACCGGTAAGCGAATCAGTACATCACGACTAGTACCGAAATTTTGTACTGTAGCGTCTTTTAATCCGATGCCGTCAATCGTTGTGCGAATCTTATTTAAATCTGCGGCGTGCGGATAGTTCACTTCAATCATGGTGCCGCCAGTGAAGTCTACGCCAAAATTCAAACCTTTTGTTGCCAGGAAAAAGATGGCAAGGACGAATGTAATCATTGAGATGGCTGTCGTTAGGCGGCCATAACTCATGAACGGGATGTCTTTTTTTACTCTAAAAAATTCCATAGTGTTTGCTCTATTTTTTGACTGAGGGCGCTAGTTAACTGGAGCGCTTAACCAATTGAAAGGTGTGTTGTTTTGCGACGGCTACCATAGACCCAGTTAACAATCGCACGTGAAACGACCACGGCACTGAACATAGAAGTCAGAATCCCAAGTACATGCACTACGGCAAAGCCTTTAACTGGGCCTGAGCCAAATAAGAACAGCGCAATGCCAGCAATCATTGTGGTCACGTTGGAGTCTAGAATCGTATCCCAAGCGCGATCATAACCAATATGGATTGATGCTTGAGGCGTATTGCCGCTGCGCAACTCTTCTCGAATACGTTCGTTGATCAATACGTTAGCATCAATCGCCATCCCTAGGGTTAAGGCTACAGCCGCTAAACCAGGTAAAGTGAGTGTTGCTTGCAACATTGACAATACAGCAACCAACAATAGTAAGTTGATGCCCAGTGCTAATACTGAAAAACCACCAAATGCCACATAGTAAATGATCATGAATACAGCAATCGCTGCAAAGCCCCATAAAGTAGAGTGCATGCCGCGTTTGATGTTTTCTTCACCCATGCTAGGACCAACAGTACGCTCTTCAATAATATCCATTGGTGCAGCCAGCGCGCCAGCACGTAATAGTAAAGAGATGTCCGTGGCTTCTTGAGTGTTCGCCATGCCTGAAATCTGTACGCGGCCGCCACCGATTTCTTCATTAATGACAGGTGCTGTCACTACTTCAGTGTTGCCTTTTTCAATCAGTAAAATGGCCATGCGTTTACCCACGTTTTCACGTGTCACTTGTTGGAACACACGAGCACCGCGAGCATCTAGCGTCACATTAACGACAGATTGCCCAGTTTGGTTGTTAACGCCAGGACCTGCATCGGTGATGTAATCGCCAGTGAGCACAACGTTCTTTTTCACTAGTATGACACTACCTTCGCGGTCTTTAAAGGCATCTGTACCAATAGGCGCTTGACCTTGTGCTGCTTTTTCTAAGGTCATGGCGTCAGATTTTTCTTCATCAACTAAACGGATTTCAAGCGTAGCGGTACGACCTAAAATCTCTTTCGCTTTCGCTGTATCTTGTACACCAGGTAATTGAACCACTACGCGGTCTGCACCTTGTTGTTGAATGATTGGCTCTGCAACACCTAGCTCGTTAATACGGTTGTGCAATGTTTGAATATTTTGTTTTAGTGCAAACTCCTGAATACGTTTTTGCTCAATGGCGTTGAGTGAAGCGCTCAATAGCATGTCCTCACCATTGATACTATCTTTAAGTGTAAGGTCAGGATATTGGTTACTGATGATTTTCTTTGCTTTAGTAAGTTCAGAAGCGCTGGTGAAGCGAATCTGTACCGTTTGGCCTTCACGCGTTACGCCCGCGTAAGAAATACGCTCTTTACGTAAAGCGGTTCTAAAGTCACCCACAAAACGTTCAGCAGCTTTGTCTAAAGCAGCTTTCATATCCACTTGCAAAAGAAAGTGCACCCCACCACGTAAATCTAGGCCTAAGTACATTGGTCTTGCGCCAATGCTACGTAGCCATTCTGGTGAGCGAGATAATAAGTTTAGCGCCACCGTGTAGTCACTGCTCAAGTTTGCTTGCAATAGGTCTTTGGCTTTGATTTGCGTGTCGGTATTTGCAAAGCGAGCTTTTACGCCGCGTGCATCTAAATAAATGCCATCGTAAGCAATTTTTTCTTGCTTAAGAATCTGCTCTACTTGCGCTAGTAAAGCAGGGTCAACTTTACTTGTACTTTTTGCAGGCGTGACTTGAATAGCAGGCGACTCCCCAAACATGTTAGGGATGGTGTAAATCAGCCCCATCAGAATCATGAAGACAACAAAAATGTTTTTCCACAGCGGGTAGCGGTTCATAGTCAGGCTCTAGTCAACGGTTTGCATTACTTTTAGTAGGGTGCAAATTGTTTAATATATTTGTAGATAAATACTTTTAATTAAATACTTTTAATCGTACCTTTTGGTAATGCGCTTTGTATTGCATGCTTCTGAACGGTAATTTCAGTATTCGGTGCAATTTCAACAGTGACAAAAGTGTCGGTAACTTTAGTGATTTTGCCAACAATGCCACCAGAAGTAACCACTTCATCACCTTTTTGCAAGGCGGCAATCATATTACGTTGCTCTTTAGCTTGTTTCATTTGAGGACGAATAATCATGAAGAAGAACAGCAAGAAAATCACGACCAGCGGTAAGAAGCTGGTGAAGTCTGTGGCAGGCGCTGTTGCAGCATAAGCATTTGAAATAAACACGATATAACTCTCTTAAAAAATAAATTTAAAAATGAATAAACTTAGGAATAGTGTAAAAATTAGCCTTTAATTCTAGCACATACTCCATTTGAATGTAGATGGTGCAGATTTGAGTTCAGTGAAATCAGGACAAACTTCTACGCTTTACAGCAAACTCTTGTTTAAAGGTTTCAAACGTTCCACTTTCAATCGCCCCACGCATGCCGCCCATGAGTTGCTGATAGTAGTGCAGGTTGTGTATGGTGTTTAGACGTGAGCCTAAAATTTCACCGATTCTATGCAGGTGATGCAAGTATGCTCGGGTGAAATTGCGGCAGGTATAGCATGCGCAGTCTGCATCAAGTGGGTTAGTATCGTTTTTATAGCTCGCATTTTTAATCTTAACGTCGCCATATTGGGTAAATAGCCAGCCATTGCGTGCGTTACGAGTAGGCATTACGCAGTCGAACATGTCAACGCCTTGCGATACAGCTGCGACTAGATCTTCAGGAGTACCTACGCCCATTAAATAACGAGGCTTGTCTTGCGGCATTTTAGGTGCGGTATGTGCCAAAATGCGCAGCATGTCTTCTTTGGGTTCACCAACTGAAAGGCCGCCAATCGCATAACCATCAAATCCGATTTGCTCTAAGCCTTCACGCGAAACATCACGTAACTCTTCATGCATGCCACCTTGTATGATGCCAAACAACGCATTCGGGTTGCCTTCGTGCGCTTGTTTACTGCGCTTTGCCCATCTTAACGAAAGTTGCATAGAGATATCGGCTTCTTTAAGGGTAGCTGGGTAGGGTGTGCACTCGTCAAAAATCATGACGATATCGGAATTTAATACACGCTGAATCTTCATGGACTCTTCTGGCGTCAGAAAGCATGAGTCGCCATTGATAGGCGAGCGGAACTTAACACCTTCTTCTGATATCTTGCGTAAATCGCCTAGGCTCCAAACCTGAAAACCGCCAGAGTCTGTGAGTATCGGTTTGTCCCATCCCATAAATTTATGAAGGCCACCATGGGCCGCAATGACCTCTAGCCCTGGGCGTAACCATAGGTGAAAAGTGTTGCCTAGTACGATGTGTGCATCGATTTCTGTGAGTTCTAACGGCGACATCGCTTTGACTGTGCCATACGTGCCAACTGGCATGAACGCAGGGGTTTCAACTTTGCCGTGCGCTAATTCTAAAGTGCCTCGGCGTGCGAGACCATCTTGTTTGTGTAAGGTAAATTGCATGGTGGAGCTAAAATATTTTGAATGTCGCGATACTAACATAATATGTTTAGTTTGTAGGGTGGACTGTTTGCGTATGCTTATACAAGCTTAACTATTTGAGTCTTAGTGAAAACTATTTTCATAGAATATACTCAAAGGTTAAGTGCAAAATTAATAACGGAGGATAATATGAAAAATACGATGATTTTAGGTTCATGCTTGCTGGCGTTTGTTCTTGGCGGATGCGCCAATATGACTGAGACGCAAAAAGGTACTGCTAAGGGTGCTGCGATTGGCGCTGGCGCCGGTGCTGTGGTCGGCGCGATTGCGGGCAAAGGCAAAGGTGCTGCGATTGGTGCTGCAGTAGGTGCTGGTGTGGGTGCGGTAGCGGGTAACGTATGGACCAAGCGTCAGGAAGAACAAAAAAGGCAAATGGAAGAAGCCACAGCTGGTACTGGTGTAGGCGTGACGCAGACTGCGGATAATCGTCTGAAATTGGACATTCCTAGCGATATTTCTTTCGACGTGGGCCGTGCAGATATTAAGGCAAACTTTAGAGCTGTGCTTGATACTTTTGCTGCTAGTTTGGTGAAGAATCCAGCGAGCAACGTGACCGTCATCGGTCATACGGATAGCACTGGTAGTGACGCTGTTAATAATCCGTTATCGTTAAATCGTGCAGCGAGTGTTCGTGATTACGTTGCAGCACGTGGTGTACAGTCTAGCCGAATTGCGATTGATGGCAGGGGCTCTCGTGAGCCTTTAGTAGCTAATGACACGGCTGCGAACCGAGCGAAAAATCGTCGCGTAGAGATTTTTGTCGCAGAGCCAGCTAATTAACAGTTAATTTAATTTGTTGATTAAAGATTAATTATTGAAGTACTAAATT
This sequence comes from Methylotenera sp. L2L1, assembly GCF_000744605.1. Taxonomy (NCBI): domain Bacteria; kingdom Pseudomonadati; phylum Pseudomonadota; class Betaproteobacteria; order Nitrosomonadales; family Methylophilaceae; genus Methylotenera; species Methylotenera sp. L2L1. The sequence goes on along the minus strand of NZ_JQMG01000001.1, from coordinate 414,061 downwards.
GAAGTGCTAAATAAAGCCGACAAATATGTCGGCTTTATTTTTATTGGCGAGTGAATACTGACGATAAAGTTAAAAGTGAGTTTATTAAAGGTGTAAATTATTCAAGGCTTAAACCAGTAAGCCCCGAAATTTGATTTTAAGTATCACCGTAGGCTTTGTTATACTAATCAAAATTAAAAAATTATCATATATAAAGGTATGATACAAAACATGATTGAATATAAGCAAAAACCATCTCGTCGTAATCCAGAATCGCCATCTTTGCGTGAGCGTGGCATTTATTTATTACCCAATTTATTCACTACGGCTGCGTTATTTGCTGGTTTTTATGCGATTGTGCAGGCCATGAATGGCAACTTTGAGCTTGCCGCAATTGCTATTTTCATTGCGATGGTGATGGATGGTCTGGATGGTCGTGTCGCACGTATGACGAATACACAGAGCGCTTTTGGTGCGGAATACGATAGCCTGTCTGATATGGTCTCATTTGGTGTGGCGCCTGCGCTTATTTTGTACGTTTGGGCGCTTAAGCCTTTAGGTAAGCTTGGTTGGCTTGCTGCTTTTATCTATTGCGCATGTGCTGCACTTAGATTGGCGAGATTTAACACTAAGCTGGATGATGTCAATCAAGATAAGCGCTATTTCCAAGGTTTACCTAGCCCTGCTGCTGCGGCTTTACTTGCAGGGTTTGTATGGGTATCTTATGAGTATGGTGTGAGTGGTCGCGATGTGTTTTTTGGTGTGCTTAAAATGAAGTGGATGGCATGGTGCATCACTGTGTTTGCTGGCGCTTCTATGGTGAGTGACTTGCGCTATTACAGCGGTAAAGATATTAACTTAAAAGCTAGCGTGCCGTTTTTTGTGATTTTAGGCATTATGTTAGCGTTTGTACTTATTTCATACAGCCCGCCAGAAGTGTTGTTTTTGATTATGGCCGTGTATGCGCTCTCTGGATATGCAATGTGGTTACGAGGCAAGTTTACGTCAATGACAGTGCCCAAGTAATTGGTCATGTTACGTAAGATTTATTTATCATCATGATAAATAAATTCAAATACTTAAGCACTTGCGAAACGCCTTAAAAAACATTATATTGCTAGTACTATGTTCAATTTAAATATTACATTTACTCAATACGCACTTCATCTTCATGCAAGTGCGGATCTGCTACGCAATTTATCTGCGTTACGTCTTCTTAGTTTCCTGCGCTAGTGCGCAGACTAAACACACTCAAAATTTAAGTATTACTTCGCGCATCCACTATTAGGTGAGTTGCCAGCTACTAGCCTGTTATTTAAAGCGGTGATAGGCTGAAATAAAATAAAACTAAGGTAATTATCATGACACAAGACCAAATTATAATTTTTGATACGACATTGCGTGATGGCGAGCAGAGCCCAGGCGCAGCAATGACTAAAGAGGAAAAAATCCGTATTGCACGCCAGCTTGAGAAATTGGGCGTTAACGTGATTGAGGCTGGTTTTGCTGCGGCGAGTCCAGGTGATTTTGATGCGATTCACGAAATTGCAAAAATCATTAAAAATTCAACAGTCTGCTCATTAGCACGTGCTAGCGAAAATGACGTGCGTCGTGCTGGTGAGGCGATTAAGCCTGCGGCAAAGGGACGTATTCATACCTTTATTGCCACCAGCAAAATCCATATGGAAAATAAACTCCGTATGACAGAAGACCAAGTGGTTGAGCGTGCTGTGCAGGCTGTGAAATGGGCATTGGAATATACAGATGATGTTGAGTTTTCAGCCGAAGATGCAGTACGTTCAGACATGGATTTCTTGATTCGTGTGTTTGATGCTGTGATTCAAGCCGGTGCAAAAACGATTAATGTGCCAGATACCGTAGGCTATTCTATTCCTGCGCCATGGGGCGAGCGTATGCGTGAGTTGATAGCTCGCGTGCCTAATAGTAATAAAGTGGTGTGGTCAACACACTGCCATAATGATCTTGGCATGGCAGTTGCGAACTCATTGGCTGCGGTCATGGGCGGTGCGCGTCAAGTTGAATGTACGATAAATGGCTTGGGTGAGCGCGCAGGTAATGCAAGCTTGGAAGAGGTGGTCATGGCGGTGAAAACACGCAGTGACATTTTCAATTTAACGACAAGTATTGATACGACGCAAATCGTACCAACCAGCAAATTGGTTTCTTCTATTACTGGGTATCCTGTACAGCCTAACAAGGCGATTGTGGGTGCAAATGCCTTTGCGCATGAGTCTGGAATTCATCAGGATGGCGTGTTGAAGCACCGTGAGACTTATGAAATTATGCGTGCTGAAGATGTTGGTTGGAACGCAAACAAATTAACCTTAGGTAAATTGTCTGGCCGTAATGCATTTAGAACGCGCTTGAAAGAGTTGGGCATTGAGCTTGAAACCGAAGATTTGTTAAATGCAGCGTTTGCACGCTTTAAAGATTTGGCAGACAAAAAATCTGAAATCTTTGATGAGGATTTGCATGCCTTGGTGAGTGATGAGTTTGTTTCAGAAGCCACAGAGAATTATAAGTTGGTGTATTTACAAGTCGCATCGCAAACTGGAGAGGTGCCGCATGCCTTGATCACCGTGAGCGATAACGGTAGCGAGAAAAAGGCTGAAGCTGATGGCGGTGGCCCTGTGGACGCGTCGTTTAAGGCGATTGAGCTAATTGTAAATAGCGGCGCTGAATTGTTACTTTACTCAGTCAATAATATTACTAGCGGTACCGATGCCCAAGGTGAAGTGACCGTGCGCCTTTCAAAAGGCGGGCGTATCGTGAACGGGCAAGGTGCGGATACTGATATCGTTGTGGCCTCTGCGAAAGCTTATTTGAATGGCTTAAATAAGTTGCATAGCAAGTCAGAGCGTGCGCACCCACAAGTATAGTTTTGTCTTAATTCGGGCGAATGAGCAGACGTGGTTTTGGCAGATTAAACGCCAGCTAAACTAATAGTGCTGAGTCGCCCGCTTTATCTTAAGCAAGGCTTGAAGAGGGGCTTAGTGATCTGCTAGATTCTTTAAAGCGTGTGAGTGTATGGAGCATTATTCTACTCATATGATTCATTGCTAAGTATCTCTATGTTGTCTAGGCTGAAATGGTCAGGGTTCATTTATGAGTACTGGTGCACTTTTTAGATTGCTACTTTGGCAGGACAACTTTTTTGGAAGATCGCTAAATTCTAGCAGCGTAAAAATATGCATTTAAATATGAGTCGACAATCACTGATGATTGTATTGGCGTTGTTTTGTACCTATTTTATTTGGGGCTCAACGTACTTGGCCATTCGCTTTGGGATAGAGAGTTTCCCGCCATTTTTGATGGGTGGTGTACGCTTTACTGTCGCAGGCGTCGTTTTATTTGTGGTGATGCGTTATTTAGGCGCAGCGATGCCATCTGCACGTGAATGGCTTGGCGCTGGTGTGGTTGGTTTGTTGTTGCCCGCATTGGGTAACGGTACGGTGTGTTATGTACAACAGACGGTGTCTTCAAGTGTTGCTGCATTGTCTATTGCAACTGCGCCTATTTGGATGGCAATTTTTTCCTCTATTTGGGGGCATAAAATTATCCCTAAAGAGTGGCTAGGTATCGCTATCGGTCTAGTTGGCATTGTGTTGCTGAATTTAGGTGGCAGTTTCGATGGCGATTTTATGAGTGCATTTCTGTTGATATTTGCTGCCGCAAGTTGGTCATTTGGTTCGGTGTGGGGTAAGCATTTATCGATGCCGGAAGGCTTGATGGGGGCGGCTTGTCAGATGCTTGTAGGTGGATTGGCATTGCTGATAGTAAGCGCTTACGCTGGCGAATCTTGGCCGGCAGAGGTGTCGCCAAGGTCTTGGGGGGCTTTAGTGTTTTTAATCGTATTGGGCTCGCTTATTGCATACAGCGCATACCAATACTTGCTTAAAACCGTGCGCCCATTAGTGGCTAGCAGCAATACCTTTGTGAACCCAATCGTGGCGTTTGCTGTAGGGATATGGTTTGCTTCTGAGCATGTGACCATGATTGAAATGATTGCACTAGGTGTGATTTTAGTAGGTGTTTTCTTAGTACTTTCTGTAACGAACAATAAAGATATTTAATATGAAACAAGATGTAGACTCGAAGCAAGACCTAGATTCTAAACAAAATTTAGCACTGTTTGATTTGGATAATACTTTGCTTGCTGGTGATAGTGATTATAACTGGGGCATGTTTCTGATTAACGAAGGCCTGTTGGATGGCAAAGCACACCAGGAACGTAATGATCAGTTTTATCAAGATTATAAAAACGGTAATTTAGATATTTATAAATTTCTTGAGTTTCAATTGAAGCCATTAAGTGAGCATTCAAAGGCATTTCTAGATACCTTGCATCTGAAATACATGGAAAAAGTCATTCGTCCAATGATGACTAAGAAAGCACAAGACTTAGTGGATACACATAAAGCAGCAGGGGATTTGTGTGTTGTAATTACGGCAACTAATAGTTTTGTCACCAAGCCAATTGCGACTGCGTATGGTATTGAGCATTTAATCGGTACAGATCCAGAGATGGTAGATGGTCAATACACAGGTGGAGTGCAAGGTGTGCCGAGTTTTCAGCAGGGTAAGGTAACACGCATTAACGACTGGTTAAAAGCACGTGGTCAGCAATTAGGTGATTTTAGTAAAAGTTACTTTTATAGCGATTCACACAATGATTTGCCATTGATGAAGTTGGTGACTAATCCAGTGGCAGTTGATGCAGACCCTACGCTTACAGCCTATGCGGTACAACACCAGTGGCCTCATATTAGTTTACGTAACTAGTTGCACCAGAATCTCTAGTTTTGTATCTAGATCTATTGGAGATTAGCTTTGCTGGGGTGTAAGCACTTGCGTTTAAAGCCGTGTATCAATACGGCTTTAAACGGACTAGTGACCTAGCAGTATCTGTGAAACAAATTTACTGCCGATATAGGCCAGTAACAGTAAGATAAACCCAGCTAAGGTCCAGCGAATAGCTTTGAGCCCGCGCCATCCATATTGATATCTGCCAAATAGCAAGCCTGCATAAATAAACCAGCTGGCAATTGAGAAAATAGACTTGTGGTTAAACTGCATTGGCTTGTGAAATAACTCCTCAGAAAACCACATGCCGCTCGCCAACGTGACGGTGAGTAGAATAAATCCAACACCAATCATTTTAAATAATAGACTTTCCATCACCATTAATGGCGGAAAGTTTGGTAGTTTAATCAAGGTGGTTTTATGGTGCAGATTGCGTTCAGCTATTGCCATTAATAATGCATGAAGCGCTGCGAATGTGAACAAGCTGTAGGCAATCATCGCTAGCCAAATGTGGGCGAGAAAAAGATGGTTGTCTGACTCTGGCAGGAAGTGCGTTTCTGTGAAAAACGCAGGCAATAAAGAGAATAGCGCGGCAGGCGGAAGCACAAATGCCTGAAGACTATAAAGTTGATAGTTGCGGTCTGTGACCCAGTACACCAACACGGTTAGCCATAGAATTGCCGAAATTGACTGATAAAATCCTAAATTAAACCCTACTGAAAAAATACTTTGATGGAGTAACCACCCATGAATCAGCAATCCTAAAGCAATCATCGCAGAATGCAGCTTTAGCGCATTAAGCCTGATGACAGCATTGCTCGCCGGCGCTTTGGCCTCGCGCCAAAAGTCAATAGCAACGGCCATGTAGATGAAAGCAACGATAAAGTAAGGGATTAGTTTTTGCATAGTGCAATTATGGCGCAATTAGGATGTAAATATAATAGCTGATTTTAATAAATATATGCTTTGTGTCATGGTGGATGAATTTAAGTGTTCAGCCTATGATATACGTAGTGACCATAGGGCTACTGTGAGTGAGTATTTGCCTGCGTCTTTGATTTAAAAAATGTATTGATAGGACAGGCCTATCGCTTGATGTAAAATTAAACCTTAGATTATTAGTAAGAGTATAAACATGCTAGAAAATTTGACTGGGCGCTTGCAAGGCGTCATTAAAAATTTACGTGGGCAAGCGCGCTTAACTGAAGAAAATATAGCAGATGCGATGCGTGAAGTGCGCATGGCTTTGCTAGAGGCTGACGTTGCTTTGCCTGTAGTAAAAGACTTTATTGCCGCCGTTAAATTGCGTGCACAGGGTAAAGAGGTCTTGCAAAGCTTAACCCCTGGTCAGGCCGTGATTGAAGTTGTGAGTGATGAATTGACGTCGCTCATGGGTAAAGCGAATGAGGGTTTGAATTTAGCCGCAGTGCCCCCCGCGATTATTTTGATGGCAGGCTTACAAGGCTCAGGTAAAACTACAACGTCCGCAAAGCTGGCAAAGTTATTAAAAGAGCAAAAAAAGAAAGTGTTGTTAGCCAGCGCTGATGTGTACAGACCAGCAGCGATTGAGCAACTTAAAACATTGGCGAAACAGCTGGAGATCGAGTGTTTTGATAGTAACGCTAATCAAGCGCCAATTGATATTGCCACTGCCACCTTGGATTTCGCAAAGCGTGGCTATTATGATGTGGTGATTTTCGATACGGCGGGTCGTTTAGGTATCGATGAAGCCATGATGGCTGAGATTAAAGCATTGCACACCTTTTTAAACCCGATTGAAACCTTGTTTGTGGTCGATGCGATGCAGGGGCAGGATGCGATTAATACGGCGAAGGCTTTTGGCGATACTTTACCGTTAACTGGCGTTATTCTAACGAAGCTGGACGGTGACTCACGCGGTGGTGCGGCATTGTCAGTGCGCCATGTGACCGGTAAGCCAATTAAATATATTGGTGTCAGTGAAAAAGTGGATGGTCTTGAGCCATTTTACCCAGATCGTATGGCATCGCGTATTTTGGGCATGGGCGATGTGCTAGGCTTGATTGAGCAGGCGCATAAAAATGTTGATTTGGCTGAAGCACAGAAACTGGCTGATAAGGTTAAATCTGGTAAAAACTTTGATTTAGATGATTTTAAGGCGCAAATGTTACAAATGCGCAAAATGGGTGGCATGGGTGCATTGATGGATAAGATGCCATCACAAATTGCAGGCATGGCGGCCAAAGTGAACCCAGATGATGCTGATAAAAGCATCCGTCGTATTGAAGGTATTATTAATAGCATGACCCCGCTTGAGCGTCGTAAACCTGAACTGATTAAAGCAACACGTAAAAAACGTATTGCAGATGGTTCTGGCGTACAAGTACAAGAAGTGAACCGTTTATTGAAGCAGTTTGAAGAAACACAGAAGATGATGAAAATGTTTAGCAAGGGCGGCATGGCAAAAATGATGCGTAGCATGGGTAGCTTAATGGGCGGTAAACTGCCAGGAATGCGTTAATGTGTTAGCTTGGGTGAATCGGCGCGAATTTGCTAAGCCTTGTTAAAACAGTCTCTTACGAAAAGTCGTAGATTTTTTTACAAAATAATTAAGTTATTTGTGAATTTTTCATTGACCAGCCTGATAGTTTCTATATAATGGCGACCTTTCGTAAGTAACAAAATTAATTACGAAATGAATGGGGTGTTAGCTCAGCTGGTAGAGCAGCGGACTTTTAATCCGTTTGTCGTGGGTTCGATCCCCGCACACCCTACCAAGATATATAAGGCTTAATCAGAAATGATTAAGCCTTTTTCTTTTGTATTAACGTTTCATTGAATATCATTATCTAGTCCCTACAGTTTTTAATTTGGTTGCTCAACATTAGTGAAACCTGATAATACGAAATCTGAGCTACATCCGCGTAATCGCCATCGTGCACGCTACGACTTTGATCAGCTTGTTCAGGCTAGTTCAGCATTGGCTCCTTATGTAAAGCTGAACAAATATGGCGATGCTTCTATCGACTTTTCTAATGCTCAGGCGGTTAAGGCACTTAATCAGGCATTGCTCAAACAGTTTTACGAGGTGCTTGTTTGGGATATTCCCAAGCAGTATCTTTGCCCACCGATTCCTGGTCGTGCGGATTACTTACATTACATTGCCGATTTACTAAGCAGATTGAATGCCGGTGTTGTGCCGCAAGGTCAATCCGTTTGTGTGTTAGATATTGGGGTGGGCGCCAACATGATTTACCCGCTGCTAGGTACACGTGAATATGGGTGGCAGTTTGTAGGGGCTGATATAGATGCTAAGGCTTTAGATAACGCGCAACGGATTGTGGATGGGAATGCGCTTTCTAGCCACATTGAGCTACGGTTGCAGACGGCACCAACGTCTATCTTTAACGGCATCATCAGACAAGGAGATAAGTTTGCACTGACAATGTGCAATCCACCTTTTCATGGATCCTTAGAAGAAGCGCAAGCTGGCACAGAGCGCAAGTGGCGCGGTTTAGGCAAAGAGCTTGCTAAGCATCGTTCGAGTCACAAGTCTTCCGTATTGAATTTTGGCGGACAAAACGCAGAGTTATATTGCGACGGTGGTGAAGAAGCCTTTGTGACCGCCATGATTAATGAAAGCCAGCACTATGCAAAACAATGTGTGTGGTTTACTACGCTCATCTCAAAAGCAGCTAATCTGCCCAGCGTTTATCGAGCACTTAAGAAAGTAAATGCGTTAGAGGTCAGTACGATTGAAATGTCGCAAGGCCAAAAGAAAAGCCGTATCGTTGCCTGGACATTTTTAAATGCCAGCCAGCAACATGCTTTGTTATTTTGATGGTATTTGATTTAACTTCTGTATAACCAAGGACTTCATTGATGCGCATGTGCATCAAATAATTTAAATTTAATCGAGCTTGTACGCTTATATTGAGTTTGCGCTTATTAGGCGCAGTAGTAAATTTTTAATAAACAGCTTATCCGTAGATGGCCATATACGTTAATATGCCCTCTCATTTTGTCTGGTGTGCCTTTAAGGGGGAGTAATGCATTTTATTGAGCTGATTCATAACACCGCCTTGTTAGTCGCGCTCACGACGGTTTACCAAATCACATTGTCTCGTCATGAAAAGAATCCATTAACGCACACCTTACTTTTTGGATTCTTATTCGGCATTGCCGGTGTCGTTGGGATGATGACGCCTGTGCAATACAGTAATGGCTTGATTTTTGATGGTCGCTCAATCATTTTGTTTGTTGTCGGTATGTTTGGCGGTCCCATTGCTGGATTGATTAGTGCCTTGATGATTGGTGCATATAGAATATGGCTAGGCGGCGCTGGCGTTTATGTAGGGGTGGCTGTTGTCATTGTCTCCACGTTAATAGGCGTTGCCTTTTACTATTATCGAAAAAGCGTTGGTGGCTCGCTGAAGGTTCTTCCGTTGATGGGGGCTGGCTTCTTGGTACATGCCATCATGTTGCTGTTGTTCTTGTACCTGCCAGGTGGCATTGGTGTTCAGGTCGATAAAGAACTGGGGCCAACCATCATGTTGTTTTATCCAGTTGCAACGATGTTGGTTTGCCTGCTTTTTCAGGACTATGAAGAAAAAGAAGTTAGCCGTGGTGAGTTGCACCGCTTGGCATACTATGACTCATTAACTGGGCTACCAAATCGTTCGCTGCAGATTGATCGTCTTAATCATGCTTTATCGTTATGTAAAAGTAGTGGAGATAAAGGCGCGCTTATCTTGTTGAACTTGGATCGCTTTAAAACGTTGAACGATGCGCGCGGGCATGCTGTTGGTGACATGTTGTTGTGTTTAGTGGCGGATAGGCTCAAGCCACTTATCGAAGCTGAGGGTGCATTCGCCAGAATGTCTGCCGATGAGTTCGCTGTGTTAATCAACAATCATTCAAGTAATACCGTCGATATTGATTCCGCTGCGTATCAGCTGGCAGACCGGATTAGAATCGCGCTAAAATTTCCGATGCAACTGGATGAAGATGAGGTCGCAGTTTCAAGCAGTATCGGTATTACGACTTTTCCAGTCAATGCAGAAGATAAAGCCGGTGATGTATTTCGCCGCGCAGATACGGCAATGCATCGTGCTAAACAGAATGGCGGAAATCAGAGCATTCTGTTTGAGCAATCTATGGCCAGTGTGGCTGAGCAACGCTTTAAGATTGAGCGTGAGCTACGGATGGCGATACCTGCTGGTGAGCTCATGTTATACCTGCAGTCGCAAGTGAATGCTGCAGGCATGGTTGTAGGTGCGGAGGCATTGGTTAGGTGGCAGCATCCGGAGCGAGGGCTAGTGCCACCTTCTTTATTTATTCCTGTAGCTGAAGAAACCGACTTGATTGTTGATGTTGATGTGTGGGTGCTGACGCAAGCCTGCCGAATCTTGGCAGGGCAAGATGTCTACAGTTTGCCGCTTAGAGTCTCCGTTAATATTAGCCCAAGACATTTTCGTCAGCGTGGTTTTGTGACCAGCATTAAAAAGATTCTTGCTGATACTGGCGCTGACCCAACGCACTTGACGCTCGAAGTGACCGAGGGCTTGGTGATAGATAATATTAGTGAAGTGATTGCCAAAATGACGGAACTTACTTTACTGGGGATTCACTTCGCTCTTGATGATTTTGGTACAGGTTATTCTTCACTGAGCCATTTAAAGCGACTGCCTATTCATGAGTTGAAAATAGATAAAACCTTTGTTCAGGATGCGCCAAATGACCCAGATGATGCGGCTTTAGTGGAGTCTGTATTGGCGATTGCTAAACACATGAAGCTAAATGTGGTGGCTGAAGGGGTTGAAACCAAAGAGCAGGCAGACTTTTTGAATGCAAGAGCAGAGGTTATTCACCAAGGTTATTTGTATAGCAAGCCTGAGCCTTCAAGTAGCTGGATAAAAAAACTAGTCAAACAATAAGCCTGATTCAAACAATAAATCTAGTTCAAACCCTCAATGGGAGTTGTAACTTGCTGAAAAATGGTGAGTTACAGAATCACTTTTTATAAAAATAGGTGAAACACCAAAAATAGTGCAAACTTACACCTAGTTTTATATCTAGGTAAAAGCCAGTACTTGGCCACATATGAGCAGTAACTTATTTTTAGTTTTTGTCGCGTTTCTTTTAGTTCTTCTTAATGGTTTTTTTGTAGCAGCCGAATTTGGCTTGGTTAAGTTACGCAGCACGCGTGTTCGAGCCATTGCCAAAAGCTTGGGTTGGCGCGGGCGCATGCTGGCCAAAGTGCATGGTAGTTTGGACGAGTATCTCTCCGCCTGTCAGCTTGGTATTACACTAGCGTCGCTAGGTCTTGGTTGGGTTGGTGAGCCAGCATTCGCCGCATTAATTGAGCCAGCATTGGTCCAGGTTGGCATTGCAAGTCAGAAACTGATCCATGGGATTGCTTTTGTGATTGCCTTTTTTACCATTTCATATCTTCACATTGTGTTAGGTGAGTTAGTCCCCAAAACATTGGCTATTCGCATGGCCGAGCGTGTTGGTCTATGGACTGCGCCAGCTTTGTACGCATTCTATTGGTTTATGTTTCCTGCTATTTGGTTGCTGAACAAAAGCGCTGGTGTGGTGATTAGCACTTTAAAACTTAGCACTAAAGACGGGCATGATGCACAGTATTCACCTGATGAGTTAAAGCTGATTCTTAGGAGCTCACGCCCCAGTGAGCAATTTAACTCGTCTGAATGGAAAGTGCTAGCGCAGGCGATTGATTTCAGAGAACTAAAGGTGTCTGATTTAATGCATCCATTCCAAGATGCTGCAGTGCTATTAGAAAAAGAGTCTTTTAAGGTTAATCTAGCTCGTATTGCACAGCATCGTTATAGTCGTTATCCATTTATGACAAATGATGGGCAAGTAAAAGGGATTGTTCATATTAAGGATCTCTTTATCGCCTTAAGTAAGGATGCTGACTTTACTGACATACAAAGTTTACTCCGTCCTGTGAAATTAGTTTCTCCAGATATCTTCGCTACTGAGTTATTTAGGCAACTGCAACAAGGCGCACCACATTTAACGGTTGTGGCTTATGAAAATAAACCACCTATTGGATTTATTACTTTAGATAATCTACTCTCGGCTCTAGTAGGTGATATTCGTGATGAGTTTAGACCATCACAAAGCGAGTGGACAAAGCTTGATGATGGTTCTTTACTCGGTAAGGGTACTATTCCGATTAACACGCTAGAGCGAACGCTTGGCATTGATATTGAGTCAGCCGAAGCAGATACTGTGGCAGGTCTAGTATTGTGGAAGCTGACAGAGTTGCCGAAAGAGGGCCAGCGCATTGAGTTTGATCAATTTGTTGTCGTGATCAAAAAAATGGCTGGGCCACGTATTTTATTGGTGCGCGTCTATCCAAAAAACGAGCCGCAACACTTAATGCATTAATCTACCTTAATGAGTTAGCACGTTTTTAAGTTAGTCTAAGTATTTGAGTTTGGTGGCTAGCGGCTAATCTGTATATATTGACGGCCTCCATTAAACTGTTTGATTGCCCAAGTAATGATTCTGCCGCCGCTGCCGCTTGTTCGACCAATGCCGCGTTTTGCTGAGTCACTTCATCCATTTGCGTCACGGCTTCGTTAACTTGATCAATCCCTGTGCTTTGCTCTTGGGTTGCTTGCGAAATTTCACTGATGATGTCAGTTACTTTTTTAACTGAAGTAACAATTTCATCCATCGTATGGCCAGCTTTTTCAACGAGTTTTGTACCATCAGATACTTGATTAACTGAATTGGTAATTAGCTCTTTAATTTCTTTAGCGGCAACCGCAGAGCGCTGGGCTAAGTTGCGCACTTCTGCCGCGACGACCGCGAATCCACGTCCTTGTTCACCAGCACGTGCTGCTTCTACCGCAGCATTTAATGCCAAGATGTTGGTTTGAAACGCGATGCCATCAATCACGCTGATAATGTCATGAATCTTAGAAGCACTGTTGCTAATTGAATTCATGGTGGTGACAACATCAGCCACTACCTGCCCACCTTGCAGTGCAACGCTAGAGGCTGAGTTAGCGAGACTGTTAGCGATTTTTGAGTTTTCAGCACTGGCTTTAACCGTCGATGCCAGTTGCTCCATGCTCGCTGCGGTCTCTTCTAAAGAGGACGCCTGTTCTTCGGTACGCTGTGATAAATCAGAATTGCCTGCTGCAATTTCACCAGCGGCGGTGTTAATGGTTTCTCCGGCTTCTTTAACATGCATCACAATGTCGACCATACCGTCTATCAAGGCATTGATGCCTTCACTTAAGTTCAGCATATTGCCAGTTTTTCCGGATAAGCTAACGCGCTCTGATAGGTCATTGTGTTTGGTGAGCTCTACGACATGATTAATTTCTTTGACAGCCTTTGCGAGGCTTTCATTAATTTTGGCAGACTCAGTTACATCGGTGGCAAATTTAACCACTTTAATTACTTTTCCATTCATATTACGGATAGGGTTGTAACTTGCTTGTAGCCATACTTCTTTACCACCCTTGCCAACACGTTTGTATTGGTTGCTATCAAACTCTCCACGTCTAAGTTTTGCCCAGAACTCCCGATACTCTTCACTTGCTGCGGTGATTGGGTCAACAAACGTACTATGGGGTTTGCCAATTGCCTCTGTTTCGGTGTAGCCCATGATGTCGAGAAAGTTTTGGTTAACTGAAACCACTTTGGCATCTAACGAGAATTCAATCACGCCTTGATTGTTATTAATCGCATCCATCTGACCTTGCAAATCGACTAGCTTTGTCTTTTCTGAAGTAATATCTACAGCGAACTTGACCACTTTCACTACTTTGCCGTTTACATCTTTAATGGGGTTGTAAGAAGCCTGGATCCAGACTTCCTTTTTTTGCTTACCAAAGCGTTTATAGATGTTATGTTCGTATTCACCACGGTTGAGTTTTGCCCAGAACTCACGGTACTCATCGCTACGTGCGTAGGTTTCATCTACGAACAAACGATGATGTTGACCAATCGCCTCTTGTTCAGTGTAGCCTAGTGTGTTTAGAAACGACTGATTGACTTCAGTAACATGACCGTCAGGCGTAAAAGCAATAACCCCTAATGAATGCCCGATTGCTTCTAATTCACCTTCTATTAACGCTTCAGTATCTTTTTGAGTGCTGATATCTACTGCGTATTTAACCACCTTGTAAGGTTTACCATTAAGGTCGAAGATTGGATTATATGAAGCCTGTAGCCAAACTTGATTACCTTTTTTATCAATACGCTTGTATTGGCCAGAACTGGATTTTCCTTCACTTAGTTTTTTCCAGAATGATTTATATTCTGGACTTTGTTTGTAGGCAGCATCGACAAACATACTGTGGTGTTTACCTACAATTTCGGCGGGTGCATAGCCGGTGACATCAGCAAAATTCTCATTCACGTTCAAGATGTGGCCGTCTAGCGTAAACTCAATCACCCCTTGCGTTTTGTTAATCGCATTTATTTGCCCAGCGGCATCGGCATCTTTTATGATCTGTGCAGTAATCTCAGTGGCAAATTTAACCACTTTATATGGGTTACCTGTGTCGTCAAGAATAGGGTTGTAACTTGCTTGAATCCATATTTCACGGCCATCTTTTGCAATGCGCTTATAGATGCCGGTATCGAATTCTCCACGATTGAGTTTTGCCCAGAATCTTTTGTATTCCTGGCTGTTCTTAGTGGAGTCTTCTACAAATGTGCTGTGGTGTTTGCCTATGGCCTCATCGGCACTGTAGCCAATCACGTTTAGAAAGTTCTGATTGGCGTAGGTAACAGTACCATCCAAATTGAATTCTATGACGCCTTGGGATTTATTAATTGCTTCTACCTGCCCTCTTAATGAGGTGAGTTCTTCTATTGTGACTTTGGTGGTACGTTTATTGTTATTACCAAATAGATTAAGCAACATAATTAATATCCCCGAGATGTTTCGTTAAAATATACCCAAAAATACAAAGTAGCTTGATGACATTTTTATGACTATTTAAATAGATTTAACCACGCAATTTGTTTAGTTGATAATAGTTTTAATATGGTTGACTAAATTTACTATACTTTCAATATCAAAAGTCATCGTATAAGCAATATAATTAAGCAATATGGCTAAATTTGTATTAATCAGTACATTTAGATTCATGATGGTCTATTGCTAAGGCAATAATTACTTTCTTAAAACGAGGAAGAGAATTGATAAGCCCCAAAGTTACAATAGATGAATTAACCAGACTCCAAACGTTAACCGATTATCAGATACTGGATTCGGCACCTGAGGAAGTCTTTGATAATTTAACAAAGCTTGCTTCGGAGATATGTGGAACACCAATATCACTGATTACCTTTGTTGATTCATCAAGGCAATGGTTCAAGAGTTCGTATGGGCTGGCATCCACTGAGACCAGTCGTGATGTCTCATTTTGTGGTCATGCCATATTAGACGATGCCTTATTTGAAGTCAGAGACGCGCATCAAGATGAGCGTTTTAAAGATAATCCACTGGTCACTAGCGATCCTCACATTCGCTTTTATGCAGGCTTTCCCTTAACGGCAAATAATGGCAGTAAATTGGGTACGTTATGCGTTATTGATAATGTCCCACGAAAGTTGGATCAGAGCCAACGTACATCTCTCAAGCGAATTGCAAAGCAAGTGATGTCTGAATTAGAGCATCGAAAAGTGCTACTCGAAACAGCAGATATTTCTAAAAAACTTGCCAACTCAACCATCTTCTACGATGCACTTTTGAATAGTGCTGATGAGTCAATTATTTCAACCACGCCTGATGGCGTGATTACAAGCTTTAATCAGGGTGCTGAAAAGATGCTTGGGTACCGTGCTGATGAAATGGTAGGAAAGTCCACGCCTGAAATTTTTCACGAGCATACTGAGGTTATTGAATATGCTAAAACACTGAGTCATGAATTTGGTGAAACGATTGAACCTGGCTTTGAAGTGTTTGTGTTGAGAGCTAAGCGTGGCTATTGTGATAGTAGAAGATGGACTTATATTCGTAAGGATGGACTCAAAATAACAGTCAATCTCTCAGTGACTGCGCTTATTGATGATTCTGGCGTGTTGCTTGGCTACATGGGGGTTGCACGTGACATTACCTCTGAGATTGAGACACAAAACTCCCTAAGAAACCTAACGTCTATTTTAGAGATAACAGGTGAAATGGCCAAAGTAGGCGGATGGCAGCTGGATCTGCATAACAATCAAATTAAATGGACTAAAGAGGTTTTTAAGATTCATGAGTTAGATACGATGGCGCCCCCGCCACTAGAGCAGGCGATTGCATTTTATCCATCGGAGGCTAGGGCCACTATTCTTGCCGCCGTTAAAGATAGTATAGACAATGGGTCGACATGGGATCTAGAGTTGCCATTTATTACTGCGAAGAATAAGCCACTTTGGGTAAGGTCTCAAGGCTCCCCCGTCATGGTTGATGGTCGAGTTGTCAAGCTGATTGGCGCACTCCAAGACATCACCTCACGTAAAAAATTTGAGCTAGACTTGGCATGGCTTAATCGAGCCTTGCTCATGTTAAGTAAAGCCAATCATGCAATTACTCAGATTAATGATGAGAAAAGGCTCATGATTGAGATCTGCCGGATTGCGGTAGAGATGGGCGGTTATGGCATGGCATGGGTTGGTTATGCTGAGCATGACGAATCTAAGAGTATCAGTCCTCAAGCGTTTTTTGGAGACTCAGGCAAAAGTTATCTTGAAACGATTAACTTAAGTTGGGCAGATGATGGGTCTACTCATCAAGGGCCTGCCGGCAAAGTGATCAGAACTGGCAAGCCGTATGTGGCTGAAGATTTGCTGTTAGATGAGTCGTTTCACTTTAAAGTATTAGCTAAGCAACATGGCTACCGAGGACTTGTTGTACTGCCACTCAAAGATAGGCAGGAAACAATTGGGATGTTGGCGTTATATTCGACTGAGGTGCGAAGGTTTTCGGACGGTGAGGTCGAGTTGCTACAAGAGCTTACTGATAACTTAGGCACAGGAATCAGCAATATTCGGGCAGAACGGCAACGCCAGCGTTTAAGTGATGCCATGATCAAGGTTGCAATCACTGTTACTAGTAGCATTAGTTCTGATTTCTTTAAAAAACTTGTTGCGAGCATGACAGAAACTTTGGGTGCAGATGCAGGGTATATTGCTCAATTGCAATCAAGAAAGCCATTAAAAGCGAGCATGTTGGCTGTATCAGTAGGGCAGGAATTTAAAGAGAATTTTGAGTATGACGTCCCAGATGCGGTTGCCAAAACTTTCTTTGGTGATAGCGATTTGATTATTATAAAAAATCATGCGGATAAAGATTTCCCCAATTTAAGCCTAATGAGATTTCATCCGTTTCATGCCTTTGCAGGCTTGTGTTTGTATGACTCAAAAGGAAACGATATCGGGTTGTTGTTTGTATTTTTTAAGCAAGCGATACAAGCGCAATCCGAAGACTTGATTAAGTCTATTCTTAAGATTTTTGCAGCACGCACCGCGAGCGAACTAGAGCGGCTCAATGATGACCTAATCATTCAAGAGCAGGCATCGTTACTTGATAGAACAAATGATGCTATTGTGATTCATGATATGAATCTGATGGTGAAGTACTGGAATAAAGGCGCAGAAGCGCTGTATGGGTGGAGTTCGGAAGAAATAGTGAATCATCCGATTCATAAACTTTTACACCAAGACCAAAATATCCTTAAAAATGCATTGGAAGTTTTGCTGGAAAAAGGGGAGTGGAAAGGTGAAGTGACCGAGCGGCATAAAGGTGGCAATAAACTGATTATTGAAAGTCACTGGACATTGATGCGCGATGCGAATGGTAAGCCAAAGTCAATATTTTCCATTAACTCAGATATCACGATGCGTATCAATGCAGAAGAGGAAGTGCGTAAGCTTGCGTTTTATGACGCGTTGACCGCTCTGCCCAATCGAAGGTTATTGCTAGATCGTATCGAGCAAGCATTATCTTCTGCTCGCAGAAAAGCACAGTTTGGCGCTGTGGTTTTTATAGATTTAGATAACTTTAAACAGCTGAATGATACTTTAGGCCATGATAAAGGGGATGCTTTGCTTCAGGAAGTGGCGCAAAGATTGAAAAAATGTGTCAGAGATCATGATACCGTTGCCAGGCTGGGCGGTGACGAGTTTGTTATTTTGGTTGAAGATTTATCGGTAGAGCTGGAGCAAGCAAAGTCTTATGTAGAGGCGATAGGTCAAAAAATATTACAGGCCTTAAATAATACGTTTGATTTTGATGGGTACTTGCACACCAGTACCCCAAGTATGGGGGTGGCTATCTTTAGCAAGCATACCAATAGCGTTGATGAAGTATTGAAACAAGCAGATATTGCGATGTATCAATCTAAAAATGCAGGACGTAATCGCCTTACATTTTTCTCGGGGTGAGCGTGGTTTGGCGTTATATCCATGCTGTTGTCAGCACGTATTGTTTACTCAGATTAAATGATTTTTTAAGCGGCTAACCTAATGGTTATGAGGTACAGACTCGATTACGTCCTCTATTTTTAGCCTCATAGAGTGCTTTATCAGCTTTGCTAATCAGCACATCGATATTGTCCTCTTTAGACATCACGGAAGATACACCTATTGAAATGGTGATGTGAATTGGTAGCCCACCCGTAGGGAGTGCGATTTGAGCATTTGCGATGGCTAGCCTTAAACGCTCGGCTACCTCACGCGCTTGGTCTTGATTTGCCTCCGGCAGTAAAACCGCAAACTCCTCTCCGCCAAGTCGCCCACATATATCAAAATCACGTAGGGTGCTTTTAGCGATGTTGGCAACACTTTTCAGCACAATATCACCCACTTGATGCCCATAGGTGTCGTTCACTTTTTTAAAGAAATCGATATCTAGCATGAGTAGAGATAGCGGGCTATTAGAGCGGGTGGCACGATTTAACTCTG
The DNA here is from genome assembly GCF_000744605.1 of Methylotenera sp. L2L1. Classification (NCBI taxonomy): domain Bacteria; kingdom Pseudomonadati; phylum Pseudomonadota; class Betaproteobacteria; order Nitrosomonadales; family Methylophilaceae; genus Methylotenera; species Methylotenera sp. L2L1. Next base: position 395,332 of record NZ_JQMG01000001.1, on the reverse strand, counting down.
TCAGCGCTTGGCTCATAAACCAGTCTCTACTGTCTAATCCAGTTAAAAAGTCATGATTAACCTTGTGTTTTAGCTCATCTTCTAGCACTTTTTGTTTTGAAATGTCGTTCAGTAACCAAAGCGATAAGTTTTTGTCATACGAGATGGCGGCGCCGCTGATATCAACCCAAATCTTAGTGCCATCTGCTTTTATCATTTGAAATTGTGTACGGTATGGCTTACCCACTTTTAACGGATATGCTTCGCGCCCCACCATATTAAATACAGCCTCATCGGCAAACAGCATCTTGGTTGAAGAGCCGACAAGGCGTGATCGCGAGTAGCCAAGAATCCTACGCATTGCTTTATTACACCATATAATTTTTCTGTCTTTTAGCATCATGCTGCCTATCATTTCGTTATCCAAGATGATACTGATTTGCTCAATGTGTCTGTGTAGTCTGGAAATGAAGAAGCCGATAAGGCTTGAGGTAATCGTGAAAAATATGATTGAAGAAGATGTGCTAGCGTTTATAGAAAACTGATTGTAAGGGGGGATAAAGTAATATGCCCCCGCTAGCCCAGAAGCTAAGGCGACAGATAAGCCGAGATAGGCACCACAGAAATAAAAGCTCAGTATGATTGCTGGATAAAACGTGACAAATGGCCCCCCACCGCTTTGAGGCAATAGTGTGAAGCGCAGAATAAGTGCTAGCGTGAATAGGAGTACCGCTAATATAAAGCGATAATGGCGAGGTCGTTTTTTATTGGAGTAATCTAATTTGAACATGAACATGAGTATGTATGGTTACGGATACCTATTTTTTAGATGCACGATTCTACTATATTGCGTACGTAATGACTAAGTTGTAGAAGGTTGCAAGTGAGCGTCATGTTGTCATGTGTTGATTGAAATCAGTTGCCAACTGCATGAGGCTTCTGTTTAGTGAGTGAAAATATTGCCAGTATTGTGTCTGCCATTGTTTGTTTAGTGAAAGGAATTGAGATGAAAGCCGTAGGACTTACCCGATACTTAAGTATTGATCATCCTGAGTCATTATTGGATTATGAACTGCCTATTCCTGAAGTGAGCGGAAAAGATTTGCTAGTGCGCGTGCGGGCAGTTGCCGTAAATCCAGTGGATACCAAGGTGCGCAAGCCTAAAGATAAAATTGAGCCGCAGCCAAAAGTGTTAGGTTGGGATGCTGCGGGTGAAGTGGTGAAAACTGGGCCGGATTGCACCTTGTTTAAGCTTGGCGACAAAGTGTTTTATGCCGGTGATATTACGCGCGCTGGGTCTAATGCTGAATATCAGTTGATTGATGAGCGTATTGTTGGCCATATGCCTGAAAGTTTAAGCTTTGAGCAAGCGGCGGCATTGCCCTTAACGTCAGTCACCGCTTGGGAGGCTTTGTTTGAAAGATTAGAAATTTTATTACAGTCAGTGTCTAAACAATCTATGTCTAATCATGGAAGAAGTCTACTGATTATTGGTGGTGCGGGTGGTGTAGGTTCTATTGCAATACAGCTTGCCAGTAAACTGACTGGGTTGACCGTGGTGGCAACGGCGTCTAGACCAGAAACTAGCCAATGGGTACGTGATTTAGGGGCGCATCATGTGATTGACCATAGGCAAGACCTAGTAAAGCAAATGGCAGACATTGATATTGCGCAGACAGATTATATTTTCTGCTGTAATGACACTGACACCTACTTCCCGGTGATGGCTGAGCTGATTAAGCCACAAGGGCGTATATGCGCTATTGTGGAAACAGAGAAGCCGGTTGCGCTAAATCTGCTCAAAAATAAAAGTGCCACCTTTGTGTGGGAGCTGATGTATACACGTTCTATGTATCAGACGGCAGACATGATAGAGCAGCATCACATTCTGGAGCGCATTGCCAAGTTGGTGGATGACGGGCAGATAAGAACTACGCTCAATGAAACGCTATCACCAATTAATGCGGCCAATCTGCGTCAGGCGCATGCGCGTATTGAGGCTGGTGCAGTCATCGGCAAAATTGTATTAAGTGGCTGGAACTAGCTGGAGGTATCAGAAGCATGTTTCTAGTGATATAAGCAATGTCAGCGGTGCGTAGCCTTACGGGTTTACCCACCGCTGATTGCTTAATAGATTAAATAAATAGACTAGGTGCTAAAAATGCAAAGAATCCACCTATCAAGTATATCGTGAGTGAGAACAAATAAATCCTAAAAGCATTTTTACGGGTTTTTAAGCATAATGCTGCTAATGTGATGTCACTTGGGCATGGTAACGACCTTGCCCGCCATTGCATGACACCAGAAATCAGCAGCATTAAACCAGCAAACAAAAACACCTCAAGTTTATGCTCAGAAAACCAAACCATCTGTGGCACATTACTCACGATAGAAGCCATCACCGCACCTGCGCCAAGACCTACTAACAGTGCAGGCAAAGCACAGCAAATCAACGTGCCACCAGATGCAAATAGTGTGAGTAGTGACAGATGTTTTGTTTTTTTGAGTTGAGGGTGTAGTTGGTGAGCGCCCATTATTTATCCATCCCTGCTTTGATGTGCGCTAGTGGGTGCTCACTTTCTTCTATATTTGTCACGTCATAGCCTGCATCCTTTATGATTTTTGTGATTGTCTCGTTTGAGAGCTTTTGCCCCTCTTTTAATTCAATCGCCACTAAATGTGCTTTTAAGTTGACGTATACCTCTTTGGTTTCGGCTAAGGCTTTCACCTTTTTCTCAATACCTTGTGCGCAAAATGCACACACCATGCCATTGACTGATACTTTTAATGTAGGCGTGGCGAAAGCGCTTACGCTGTTGATTGATAGTGCTAAAAATAAAATTGTAATTAATTTTTTCATGATTGATTTTCCTTAAGAAATGTCTTTAAAATGTGTACATAAAATTGAGGCGAGGTTGCGCGTCATTATTGATGCCACCCTCAACAAAAAAGCTTTTATTGATTAATCTGAGCATGGGCGTAATTTCTACTTTGTCAGATAAGTGGTTGGTATAGCGAGCTTCCACAATGAACCATGGCTGAGTCTTTTCATAGTCTGTTTCGTAAAATGAAAAGCCCGCTCGCACTGAACTAAAGTCATGATTAATGTCTGTAGCCCGATATAGCTTATGTGTCGCCGCAAAATAGACGCGTGTGGTTTCATAGTCAAACTGCATCCCTGGGTTAACTAGGACTTTGTCGAAACTATCTTTCATCAGCCCTAACTTGTCTTCACCACGTAAAGAGCCGACTCCCAGAAATAGCCACAAATTACTTTGTGAGCTAGGTTGGTTCCACCTAGACAAAAGTTTTGTGTAGGTAAATTCATCTATGGTTCGTTTTTTCTGGTGGTCATCACTTCTTATTTCTAAGTGAGTCAAACCAAAAGCATCGCGGTTGGTAACGGCGTAGTTAAAAGACGCTTCACGCCAATTCTGACTATAATCAAGCATGGTCATCACTGAGCCTTGGTAACCCAGAGGCGCAGCGTATGCTGATGGGTTAATGAAAAGCATTAATCCGAACAGGATTAACCTTTTCTGTAAAAAGATATACATAGAATTCCTCTTTTTCTAAATTTAAAAGATGGCCGAATGGCCTTTAAATTTATGAGAGGCTGATGGGAGGTCTTTGGAAAGCGGGTAGCGTTATTGAGACATAGTGCTTTTTTAATGGCGGGTAATCATTAAACACTAACTCGATAGTATTTAGGCTGACATTGCTAGGCAGTGCTGCCATATTGGCTTGTGCGCATACCGATATACATTTAGATTTATAGGCGTGATCAGACTTTTTCTCTGACGATTTTTGCTGCTCAGCATCTTGCATCTCGGCGCTTTGCATCTCTGAGTCCTGCATCATCATGTGGTCGTGACATGATGGGGTGACACTCTTGCCTGCATCTACATGTTGTTGCATAAAGCACGCAAGCTGATACCCAGCCGCCAGACTTTGCAGTGGCAGCAGCATGATTAATACAAAAGAGACAAGTAATTTCATTCTAGTCATGGAGATGTAGAGGCTATTTTATCTCTTTAAGTTCATTCGGCGCATTTGAAGGAAATATAAGACCATCGTCACCATTATAAACCTAGTCTTCTTTTTTTAACTTGTTAGCTTGTCGGCTATAGTTTGACATAAGGGGCTTGCGACATCGGTGCCTCAACCCTCGTTATTAAAAATTGTATCATCGAAGAACGCTTTCGCCAGTCCCGCTTGATGGATGGGTTATGCATTTTGCTCACTTATGAGGTGAATTGCTTTCCAGCACAAGAATATGGTTGAGATTCTAGCTGCCTCACCAGCTCCTTTAGTGCATGCTGCCTCAAATGCCTTGTTTTGGATTTCAACCCATTCGAACTTAAACCCACTTAAATCCTCAATGGAAACTTTATAGTTATGTTTGTGGGCGTAGTTATTTCTTATTTTGTTAATTGCTTTGAAAGCTGAGTAGTGTTTTTCGTCAATAAGACCCATTGCTAAGGCTAAGTCAGTTTTTAGTTCAAATGACCGTGTGCGTTTGAAGAAAGCTTCTGGAGTGGAAAGGTTTTTTGAAATTAGCACTTCAAGTACTTTTTCAATGAATATATGACCTTTGAGGATTGGTGAAATCTCCTCATCATCGAAGACAAGGCGTTCCATTGCATGTTGATCAAGTTCTTCAAAGGACAATTCATCAAAATTCAACGTTTATTCCTTGATATGCATATCGTTTGAATTAAGGGGTGCCAGGCGCCTCGCTTGAATGATGGGTTATGCTGGTCGTTCATAGAACTACCTTTAACTTGTGACCACCTGCAATAGCAAAACCTTCACGCTCATAAAATGCCAATGTTTTATCGAATTGTGGCATTGGCGGCGTAGTGACTTCTAGACGTTTCCAGCCTCGCGATGCGCCGAAAGACTTTGCTTGTGATACCAGACGGAGCCCTACACGGTTTGAGCGAAATTCAGGACGAACATAGAGCTCTGGTATGGTGCCAAAAGAACCTTCAGCGTAAAGAGCATAGCTTTCATATAACGCCACGAACCCAACTGCATTTCCATCACTTTTACGGGCGACAAATACGAAATATTTTTCTCGATGAAGAAAATCTTTGAGCCTATTCGTTGTTTCATCTAAATCAAAGTTAAATGCTTGAACACCTATAGCGTTGATAATTTCACTCAGCAACTCACCAACCATTACGGCTACTTCATGGGAATCATCGGCAGTTGCTTTTTGGATGGATATTTTTGCAGTCATCTGAATATGATCTAACGTTTTTTTATAACCATAGCATTTTTATATTTGTTTGTAATATAAAATGAACTCTGATAGATTAGCCGTATGTATTTGAATAAGACAAAATGGCTTATGTTATTGATTGCGATTTGCTTTGCGTTTCTGCAAGCATTGCAACCGTTTATTCATGCCCATTTTGATATCAATGAAAGTCAGCACGATGGTATTCATGTTGGTCTTGAACATGAAGAGCTTTTAAGCGCGCATGATGATAGCGTAATAGCACATTCGGGTGCTCCTCACGCTAAGCATACGATATCGGTTGATCCTGGCATTAAACATGATGTTGATATGGCAATATTCACAAGCTCAGTGTCATTCTTTCTGTTTTTTATATGTCTGACTATTTTATTTAAATCTGTCACAGCGCGCTTTCCGCAATTCACGCTCACGCACACTAAGCTACTTAAGCGGCAACCTCAGTCCGTTCGGGCACCACCGCAGTTCTAATTTCATTGTTGATTACCTTGGGTATGGTCTTGCCATGCTCAAGGTGCTATTTGAAATTAGGAGCGCTTTATGCAATTCCCATTTATCTATTTTGAGTACTTTAAATTTGAGTACTTCCAAAAAAGTATTCAGCATTTACTGATCTCATTCTTGTTGTCCATGGCGTCTATCACGGCGACCAGTGCGGCCGAACTTGTAGAACCATCGGCTCGATTGAGCCTTCACGATGCGTTGAATCTGGCATTAAAAGCGAACCCTGACATCGCTGTTGCTATGCGTGAACAAGAATCCGTAAGTGGCGTAAAGACGCAGGCGACACTTCGCCCTAATCCCTCTGTATCTACTTTTATGAAAGATACTAGAAATGCAACTAGGGAAACAACGCTTCAAATTAACCAAGAGTTTGAGCTTGGTAATAAGCGTGATGCTCGGATGGCGGCAGCAGAGACTTTATACAACAAAGCCGAAGTTGAGCTGGAAAACAAAAAGTCTGAAATCCACGCCAATGTGATTGCCGCATTTTATGGGGTGCTTGCTGCTCAAGAGCGTGTGAGTTTAGCAAAAACCTCTTTAGAGCTTGCTAACTTTGCGCTAGATGCTGCAAGTAAGCGTGTAAAAGCTGGCAAGAGCTCACCTGTAGAAGAAACTAAATCCAAAATTGCAGAGTCGGCTGCCAAGGTCGAGCTTAACCAAGCAAAAACACAACTCAGCGCTAGCCGTAAACTTTTGTCTGGCCTGTGGGGTAGCTCGACTCCGGTTTTTGAATATGCCGATGGAGATATTACCGCCATCCCTGAGGTTTCTGCGTTGCATGAGTTATCGGCAGGTTTAGATAATGCACCAGCAGTGAAGTTGGGAAAAATAGAAATCAGCATGCGGGAAGCATTTACTAAAGTGGAGCGCAGTAAATCTACCCCTAATATTACGGTGAGTGCAGGTGTGGTTAATAATCAAGAGCTTGGACTTAATCAAGCATTGTTAGGGTTGTCGATACCAATTCCAATTTTTGACAGAAACCAAGGCCGGCTGGAAGAGGCCATTAGCCGCACCTACAAAGCGGAAGATGAGCTGGTGGCGCTCAAAAATAGAATGGGTGTTCATTTAGCAGGGCAATACGAAAGGCTAAATGCAGCGCGTGGGGCAGCAGAAACACTAAGAGCAGAAATACTGCCCGGTGCTGAAAGTGCTTTTTATGCCGCCAATAAGGGGTTTTCGGCGGGTAAGTTTGACTTTCTGGATGTGTTAGATGCTCAAAGAACCTTAGTTCAAGCTAAGTCACAATATATACAGGCGCTGCTAGAGGCACATCAGGCAGTGGCAGAAATTGAACGTATTCTTGGTGATGTCGTTACTCACCATCGCAAGCCTTAGGAGCGAGTTATGCAAATAAAAAATAAACAACGCATTGCGATCATGGTGGTGATTGGCATCGCGGTAATACTAGGTGTGTTAATTCTTAAAACCGAAAAGCCAAGCGATCTTGCAAGTGAGCATGCAGATCATGCCGGGCATACTGAAACGTCGATGGAGACAGCAGCAGATGAAAGGCCTAAGCATGGAGAGGCAGGTCATAATCATGAAAAAGATCATCTTCCTTTAGTCACGGATGCACATGAGCAGCAGCATTCATCACAAGCTAAAGAGTTAGTGAAGGGGCCGCATGGTGGCAAGTTATTTACTCAGGATGGGTACGGCGTTGAAGTCACCATATTTGAGCAAAATGTAGCGCCAGAATTTAGAGTTTATACCTACCAAGATGGCCGTCCGTTAGACCCTGATGCATCAAGCATTCATATTCAATTAGAACGCTTGGGCAGTGAGCCCCAAACCTTTAACTTTAGCAAAGAGAATGATTATTTGAGGGGTAATGCAGTGGTGGTTGAGCCGCATTCTTTTGAGGTGAACATTACTGCCAAACACAAGAATAAGACTTATCAGTTTAATTATGATCAAGTTGAGGCACGTGTAAAGATCACGGATAAGCAGCTCAAACTAAATAGCATAGAAGTGCTTACCGCAGGGCCAGCTAAGATTAAAACCACCTTACATTTACAAGGTGAAGTTAAATTAAATGCGGATAAACGTGTTTATATTGTGCCACGTGTAGGTGGCGTTGTTGAATCCGTAGCTGCTAATGCAGGCGATAAAGTGCATAAGGGACAAGTGCTTGCGTCAATTTCCAGTCAGTCTATCGCAGACATCAGAAGTGAGTTGCTGGCGGCACAAAAAAGAGTTGAATTGGCACGCTCAACCTACAAAAGAGAAAAACAGCTGTGGGAGGAGAAAATATCCGCTGAGCAAGATTATTTACAAGCACAGAATGATTTGCAATCTGCTGAAATCAACACTGCCCGTATCAAGCAGAAACTTGGGTCATTAGGGGCTGGGGTTTCAAGTAAAGGCTTAGCCAAATATGAAATCAGGTCACCCATTGATGGCGTCGTGACGAGTAAGAACATTAGCCAAGGTAAGGTAGTTAGTGAGTTCGAAAATATATTTGAAGTCGCAGATTTATCTTCAGTGTGGGTGGAGATGAATATCTATGCAAAAGACATCAATACTGTGAAGGTTGGTCAACAAGTCACGATTAAAGCAACTGCGTTTGATGCAAAAGCACTCGGCACTATTGCTTATATGGGTGCGTTTGTGGGGGCTGAATCTCGTACTGCCATGGCGCGCGTTGTTTTAAACAATAGTAGCCGTACATGGTTGCCAGGCTTGCCTGTCAATATTGATTTAATCTCGGATGAGGTTGAGGTGCCGTTGGCTGTTTCTATTGAGGGCATTCAGACATTGCGAGATTGGACCGTGGTGTTTGGTCGTTACGGTGAGTTCTTTGAGGCGCGACCTATCCTATTGGGCCGTCGTGATGAAAGTCACGCCGAGGTGCTGCAAGGGTTTAACGCAGGTGATAAATATGCGGCTGGTAATAGCTTTTTAATCAAAGCGGATATTGGTAAGGCAGGAGCAACCCATGACCATTAAGCTGCTTCGATTCAATTGTATGGCTAAGGGGGCTCGTGATGTTTGAGAAACTTATTAGATTCTCTATCGACCAGCGATGGCTGGTGATGCTCATTGCGCTGGGGATTGCCGTACTGGGGATATTTAGTTATCAAAAATTACCGATTGATGCGGTGCCTGACATCACCAATATCCAAGTTCAGATTAATACGTCTGTGCCAGGATATGCACCACTAGAAACTGAACAGCGCATTACTTATCCGATTGAAACTGCAATGGCTGGCCTGCCAAGGCTAGAGCAAACTAGGTCGATATCGCGTTATGGTCTTTCACAAGTGACGATTGTGTTTAAGGAAGGCACGGATATTTATTTCGCACGCCAATTGGTGAACGAACGTATCCAGCAAGCTAAAGATAAATTGCCTATAGGGGTAGCCCCTATGATGGGGCCAACTTCTACGGGTTTGGGTGAAATATTTACATGGACTGTTGAGTCAAAAGACGGTGCATTAAAACCTGATGGAACGCCATACACACCGTTCGATTTACGTGAGATTCAGGATTGGATTATCAAACCTCAGCTACGTAATGTACCTGGTGTGAATGAAATAAACACGGTAGGTGGTTACGTTAAGCAGTATCAAGTGGCGCCTTATCTAGATAGATTAATGGTGAGAGGCTTATCTTTAAATGATCTAGTCGCGGCTTTGGAAAGTAACAACGCTAACATTGGCGCAGGATATATCGAGAAGTCTGGTGAGCAATATTTGATTCGAGTGCCTGGGCAAGTGAGCAATATTGATGATATTGGCAATATTGTGATTGAGAATAAGTTGGGCGTGCCAGTTCGAATCAAAGATGTTGCCGAAGTGTTGATTGGTCATGAGTCTCGCACTGGCGCAGCGACAGAGAATGGCCAGGAGGTGGTCTTAGGCACGGTATTTATGCTGACAGGTGAGAACAGTCGTACCGTGGCGGCCGCGGTAGAAAAACAGCTCACGGAAATCAACAAAACGTTACCGGCTGGCATTGTGGCAAGGACAGTTTATGACCGTACTATTTTGATAGATAACGCGATTAATACGGTAAAAACCAACTTAATGGAAGGCGCGATATTAGTCATCGCTATCTTGTTCATATTTTTGGGCAATATACGTGCAGCGCTTATTACGATGCTGGTGATACCGTTGGCAATGCTGTTTACTTTTACAGGGATGGCAACGGCAAAAATTAGTGCCAACTTAATGAGTTTGGGCGCACTGGATTTTGGCATTATTATCGATGGTGCTGTCGTGATTGTTGAAAACTGCATGCGTAGACTTGCACATGCCCAAATGGCTTTTAATAGACCGCTGACTCGTACTGAGCGTTTTAACGAAGTGTTCGAAGCTGCTAAGGAAACAAGAAAACCGCTGCTGTATGGTCAACTGATTATCATGGCGGTGTACTTGCCGATTTTCGCGCTCTCAGGGGTTGAGGGGAAAATGTTTCATCCGATGGCCTTTACGGTTGTTATTGCATTAGCAGGGGCTATGTTGCTATCGGTGACGTTTATTCCTGCTGCGGTTGCGCTGTTTATTAGTACTCATGTTAAAGAAGATGAACATGTCGCTATCCACTGGATAAAGCGATATTACGGCTTGGTGTTTAACTGGGCTATGCTTAATAAAGCCTTGGTGCTGACGATTGCTGCCGTATCGGTTGTGCTAAGTAGTCTGTTGGTCAGCCGAATGGGGACTGAATTTATCCCAAGTCTTAATGAGGGTGATATCGCACTTCATGCATTACGTATTCCTGGCACGAGCCTCACGCAGGCGGTGGAGATGCAAAAAGAGCTGGAACATACGATTAGGCTGTTTCCACAAGTGGATAGAGTTTTTGCCAAGTTAGGTACCGCTGAAATTGCCACTGACCCAATGCCGCCGAGTGTTGCTGATAATTTCATTATGCTGAAGCCTAAGTCAGCTTGGCCTGATCCAAATTTAAGCAAAAACGAACTGATCGCACAGATGCAAAAAGCAGTGGGTGATGTGCCTGGTAACAATTACGAGTTCACACAGCCCATACAGATGCGCTTCAACGAGTTAATTTCTGGGGTGCGAAGTGATGTTGCTGTGAAAGTGTTTGGTGATGATATGGACATCATGAATGCCTCTGCAGAGGATATTTCAAAAGTACTTGCTAGTGTTCAAGGCGGAGAGGATGTGAAAGTTGAGCAAACAACGGGCCTGCCAATACTCACCGTGAATATCGACCGCCAGAAGATAGCGCGGCTTGGTGTCAACGTTGCTGATGTTCAGGAAGCCGTTTCCATCGCGATGAATGGTCAAGAGGTTGGGACGCTATTTCAAGGTGATAGACGCTTTGATATTGTTGTCAGGTTACAAGACAACGTAAAAGCTGATTTGGATAATTTAAAGCGTCTTCCAATTAAGATAGGTAATCAAGAGCCAGCTGTCTATCTTCAGTTGGGAGAAGTGGCAGCCATTGATATTGCAACAGGGGCAAATCAGTTTAGTCGGGAAAACGGTAAGCGCAGCGTAGTTGTCACTGCAAATGTGCGTGATCGGGATATCGGCTCATTTGTCACTGAAGCACAGCAACGCATTCAGCAGGAAGTAAAAATTCCGCCTGGATATTGGGTGAATTGGGGTGGTACTTTTGAGCAGTTGCAGTCTGCAAGCAAACGTTTGCAAATTGTAGTTCCCTTAGCTTTGTTGCTCGTTTTTATCTTACTCTATGCTATGTTTAATAACTTTAAAGATGGCCTAATCGTATTTACTGGCATCCCATTTGCACTGACTGGCGGTGTGCTTATGCTATGGATTAGGGATATTCCACTTTCGATATCAGCGGGTGTCGGGTTTATTGCGCTATCTGGTGTGGCGGTTCTAAACGGGTTAGTGATGATTAGTTTTATTCGTCATTTAATTGCGGCTGGGAGGCCAATTGATAGCGCCATTCAAGAAGGAAGCATCAGTCGTTTGAGACCAATTTTAATTACTGCATTGGTTGCTTCTTTTGGGTTTGTGCCTATGGCCATTGCAACGGGAACCGGTGCAGAGGTGCAACGGCCTTTAGCAACGGTTGTTATTGGAGGCATCTGGTCATCGACAATATTAACGCTGCTCGTGCTGCCTGTGCTCTACCAAATAATTCATGGGCATAAGCGCAATAGTACGAAGGTTTTACGCAATTGATCTCTCGTTGCGAATAGTGGTTACTTGCTTAAATCTGATGGTGATTCAATTTTAGGCTACGCCTTTAAAACTGCACTGGCACAAGACAAAAAAGATACTGAAGCCAAGCACTAAATCTTACGGTTGTCCTATCAGATTATCAGGCGAATTAATCCCAATCAGCATTATATGCTGCTGAATATTGGCTCTATAATATAGGCTAATCCACACTGGATTAGCCTATACGTCAATTTGAAGGCCTCTCATTAAAAAGGTATGTTATGTCTCACGTGAATCAAAACTCCCCGAAATTATTCGCTCGCTTAAACCGTATCAAAGGGCAAATTGAGGCGCTTGATAACGCACTTAAAAATGGAGTTGCTTGTTCAGTATTCCTGCACCAGATTGCTTCGGTGCGAGGCGCTATCGATGGTTTAATGTCTGAAGCGCTCGAAGGTCACATTCGTGAACACTTAGGCGATAACAGCCATCCTGGTGAAGAGCGCCAACAAGATTTAGAAGAAGTGATTAATGTTTTAAAAACTTACCTTAAGTAATCCTTCTCTGGACATTCACCTTTAATCACTTTTCTGCGTAATCTGCGCTTCCAGATGTGCTTCATTCGCCGCAGTCTGGAAGCAAATTGTTGCATGCTTAGCATCAAGCTAAAATTTACTCCATTTTAACCATTCGAAATATATATGCTTTTTTGTTGACACGAAATATGCTGTAAACTCTTTTATAGGTATACCCCCTATGGCTTTATTGGGGTGTATGTGAGCGTAACGAAATATGAGAGTGAAGTATGAGATTTAAAGAAAAAATAAGTGTCGTAAAAGCATCTAGGGTCGCTAAGCAACCACCTAGGTTCTTCTACCTACTACACTTTATGGTGTTAAGTAATTTGACAGTGTCCGTGGCGCAAGCAGCAGGCTTGCCAGCTACTGATGAACTAACCTTAGAAAGCATTGTGGTAAGACCACAGAGCCAAGTATTAATCGGTATCGCAGATAGTGCCAGTGAAGGCACGGTCACAGCGCAGCAACTAAAAGCACGTCCCTTGTTACGCCCAGCTGAGGTGATGGAAGCAGTGCCTGGCATGATTGTGACGCAGCACTCTGGCGGCGGTAAGGCGAATCAGTATTTTCTCCGCGGTTATAACCTAGACCATGGCAGCGACTTTTCGACTTATGTGAATGGCATGCCAGTGAATCAGGTAACGCATGCACACGGTCAAGGCTATATGGATTTAAATTTTCTCATCCCTGAACTGATAGGAAACTTGCGCTACCGTAAAGGTGTTTACGCTGCAGAGGATGGAGACTTTGCCGTGGCGGGTTCTGCGCGTATTGATTACGTAAAATCTTTGGACACGCCGTTTTTGGACTTTACACTTGGTGAGTATGGCTACAAGCGATTCTTAGGTGCAGGAAGCCATAAGTTTGGCGATGTGAATGTGTTAGCCGCGCTTGAGTTAGTTGGTAATGATGGCCCGTGGGATCAATCTGAAAACCTAGTGAAGCGTAATGGTGTGTTCAGGGTTTCTTCAGGTAATGCCTATGAGGGTTATTCATTAACCGCCATGGCTTACGAAAACAACTGGACAGCCACTGAGCAAGTGCCGGTCCGTGCCATTGAAAATGGAGAAATCAGTAAATACGGTACTTTTGCACCGACTGATGGTGGTAAAACGCATCGCTACAGCCTAAATGGCGAAGTGGCTAAATCTGATGAAAAAGGACGCTGGAAAGCGAATGCCTATTTGATCGATTACCAGCTGAATTTATTTTCTACACCTTCTGGTTTGCTAGATGGTCAGCATGAGCAAGCGGATAAACGTTTAACATGGGGTGGGCAGGTAGCGCGTGAGCAAGATATTAATTTAGTGGGTAAAAACTCAACCTTAGATGTAGGCGTACAGTTAAGACATGACCGCATGTCAGAGTTAGGCTTATATCAAACGACCAATCGTGTGCGAGACACCACAACGCGTAAGGATGAAGTCGATCAAACTGGCATAGGTATTTTTTCTAATCTAAATACGCAATGGAATGATTGGCTACGCACCAATGTTGGCTTGCGCTGGGATGGTATCAAATCTGAAATTAAGAACAAGGGTGGCGAGTTTAATATCAATAATGGAGGCACAGGACGTGACCATCAAGTGAGCCCTAAACTTGGCGTCGTGTTTGGCCCGTTTGATAAAACCGAGTTTTACGCAAACTGGGGGCACGGTTTCCATAGTAACGACGGACGAGGCAGTACGGCTACTACCAATGCAGTAGACGGTTCATCACTAGAGCGCATCCCGTTGATTGCTAAAGCCGTAGGCAGTGAGCTTGGTGTTCGTACTCAACTGTTACCAAATTGGCATAGCAGCTTAACTTTTTGGCAAATAGCGTTAGATTCAGAACTGGTATATATCGGTGATGAAGGCGTTACTGAACCTAAAGGCGGCTCTAAACGTCGTGGTATCGAGTGGTCTAACTACTACAGCCATGATGGTTTGATATTAGATGCCGATGTCGCTATTTCACATGCACGCTTTAATGTGCCTAGTAATGGTGGCGATAAAATCCCTAATGCTATCCCTGTGACTGCATCGTTAGCTGTTACACACGATACAGGCGGCCAGTGGTTTGGCGGTGTGCGCACCCGTTACATTGGTGCATATCCGTTAGAAGAAACTGGCGCGCTTAAATCTAAAGCGTTTTGGGCGACTAACTTAAAGCTAGGCTATCGCTACGATAAACATATTCAGTTAAGTTTAGATGTGTTGAATATTTTTAACAGCACAGCTAATGATATCGAGTATTTTGGCGCAAGTTGCACCAATGCCGAAGGCGCAGGTTGCGGTGGTGGGGAAGGTATCGAAGGACGTTTGATACATCCCTTAGAGCCACGTAGTGTGAGATTAGGGCTTCGACTCAGTCTTTAATCGGAAAACTGGACTATCCACACTTTGATAGACACCGTTATAGTTTATTAAGCTATAACGGTGGTGGTGGCAAGGGAGCGACCTACTGAGGAATTTAGATCTGAAACAGTAAAATAAGTGGTTGAGCGTGGCTATATAGTGCAGATACGGCTAAAAGATTATGCCAGTCGGACACACAGCATTTACAAATGGGTGTGAGCATCAAGCCCATCTGGTCAGGAACAGAAAAAAGTGATGCTTTCCCTGACAGTCGTTAAACTGTAGGCATTTGTTGCTTGGCGCGCCCGGCGCGAGTGTTTGGCGGCTGTATCAGCGTCATACAAATCAACAACTTAATATCTTGAAGTAATTTTGCGTGTAACATATTTGACTTAGTAAATGCCAGACTATGAAGATAGTAATCTTCTACTTTCAAAGTAGTCATTTGCTTTAACTGTAAAGTTGAAATCAACGTCACTTCCTGTAAGCCCTTTAACTGCCTCTTGAATTTAATCAAGAGATACTTTAAAAAACTCTTTTCTGAAGTTAACAGAGTCAGTTTTATACAAACTCATCATGCGTGGTCATAAGCAACAGACTAGACCAGTTTCAGAACTGGGTGACTGGATTGAGTGGTTAATTAAGCTCCAATTTCATTAAAACCTCTTCATCTGCAACCATATCCAAAACCTCCTCGGTGAACTCATCGGGACACTCGCTAGACCACTCAGCACCTGCTTTAAAGTCTGTAGTCATCATAGGCAAGAAACTCATGTGCATATACTGTCCATTATCCATCTTAATTGCTTGTACTTGGTCGGGATGCTCTACCAAATCCCATGTGTCGGGAATGTCTAGCTCTAATTGGATTGTTACTAATAGTTTTTTCATTTGATGTTCCTGTTTTAAATGATTTGCGATGTCTACTAGGTGCTGGTGAAGTGAAGCACAAGAAAACTTTATCCTGTTGGCCCAGAAATTTCCTGATGCTGTATCAGCTCTATGATGTTGCTAAAAGGTTTTAGAGAAGTCGATAGTATCACTTGATGATTGAGTTTGATGCCACTTTTGGTTGTTCTTTGTAGACATGCAAATCACCTTAGTAGATTTATGTAACTATGAATACATTATCAATTAACGCTGATGCTTTGTAATAGCTGTGTCAGCTTGAGGTGGCTATGTGTGACACTTTGAGATTTTAAGTGGTTGATTTGCATCAAGAACCATTGTGAATTATGGTCTTGCTAAGCTGATGGCGCGCCCGGCGGGATTCGAACCCACTACCCTCGGCTTCGGAAACCGATACTCTATCCAAATGAGCTACGGGCGCATAAGTAGCCTCGCATTATAACAAACTGAGATGTTGTTTGTAGCCTTATACTTCATGCGATTGTATGAAGCCGTGATATTTTTTGTCTATGTGTTTTTTACCTTAAGGTAAAGTGTAGGTATAATAAATCCTTTATCCATAATTTTCGGGAACAAACGTAATGAGCAATGTAGATAATGAAGCTAATGGCTACTCACTAGGGCAGATTTTGCTTGCAGTTCTTGCTGGTGTCGTTGGTATTGTTGCATTTGTGGTTATTGTCGCCAAAATTTTTGGTGTGACAGATCCAGTTGAAGTTGATGAGCCTGTGGCAGTAGTTGCTAAGCTTGAAGAAAACATTAAACCTGTTGCGGTTGTTGAAGTTGCTGAAGAGGTTTCTGGTGCGCCGGTCGGTAAGAGCGGTGCTGAAGTAGTGAAGGCAGTCTGTTCAATGTGTCACGCAGCTGGTTTAATGAGCGCACCAAAAATTGGTGATAATGGTCAATGGGCACCTCGTATTGCACAAGGCTATGAAACTTTGGTGAAGCACGCAATTGAAGGTATTCGTAGCATGCCTGCGCGTGGTGGTAACCCAGCATTAACAGACGAAGAAGTGGCTAGCGCAGTGGCTGAAATGGCCAATGCATCAGGCGCTAAATTTACAGCACCTACACCAAAAGCAGCTGAAGCAGCGCCCGCTGCAAAAACTGCCGAAGCAGCACCTGTAGCGACTGAACCTACTAAAGCTGCTGAGCCAGCAAAGGCAACGGATCTTGTTGCCGCAGCGGCAGCCTCTGCACCAGTAGCGGCAGGCAAAAGCGGTGAAGAAGTTTATAAAGCTGTTTGTTTAATGTGTCACGGAGCTGGTTTGATGAATGCGCCAAAATTCGGCGATAAAGAACAATGGGCACCTCGTATTGCACAAGGTTACGATACCTTGGTTAGCCATGCAGTTAAAGGTGTGCGTATGATGCCAGCTAAAGGTGGTAACCCAGCATTATCAGATGCAGAAGTTGCGGCAGCAGTAAAACATATGGCAAATGCTGCGGGTGCAGGGTTTTAATTAGATTTCTAGTTTAAAGTAGTACACTAAAAGCCACTTATCCTATAAGTGGCTTTTTTATTGGCAAACTATTTTAATCATAAAGGTGGTGTTGGGCTGTGGCTACTTATGCAATAGGGGATATACAGGGTTGTTATCATGCTTTTCAAGCATTGTTAGCGCGTATTGGCTTTAACCAAGATAAAGATCAGCTTTGGCTGGTAGGTGATTTAATTAATCGCGGCAGTGGCACATTAGAGGTATTGCGCTGGTGCTATGCGAATCAGAACAGTTTACGCATTGTGTTAGGTAACCATGACTTACATGCATTGGTTGTGGCCGAGGGTATAGTGTCTGCGCATAAAGGCGATACGCTGGATGCTTTGATGGCAGCAGAGGATTGTGATGTTCTGCTGAGTTGGTTGCGCCACCAGCCTTTAATTTATCAGGAGGCTGGTTATTTAATGGTGCATGCGGGCTTGTTGCCACAATGGACTGCTGAGCAGGCGCTGACTTATGCGGCAGAGGTTGAGTCTGCATTACGTGGTAAAGACTACCTGCATTTTCTTACGCACATGTATGGCAATTTGCCCAGTCGTTGGGATTCTGATTTAACTGGAGTGGATCGATTACGTGTAATCACTAATGCGGCGACTAGGTTACGTATATGTACGGCAGAAGGTGAAATGGAGTTTAAATTTAAGGGAGAGTTGCACGATATCCCTAATGGCTATATGCCGTGGTTTGATGTTCCCACTAGAGTCACTAAAGATGTGCAGGTGATTTTTGGGCACTGGTCTGCATTGGGTTTGCAGCAAAGAGCTAATGTATTTGCTTTGGATACAGGTTGCCTTTGGGGTGGTAAGTTAACGGCGATGGATTTAAATACAAAGGTGATTGTGCAGGTTGACTCTCACCCTTTAGACCGCCCAATTCAAATTAAAAAGTCATAGCCTTAATTGTTTGCGAATCAGGCTTTCAATATGCAGTGTGAGTGAACGCCTATCCATCGTTGCATAGTCTGATGGTGAAATTGGTGTTAGAAAATGCAGTACGACGACTGGGCTTTGTTGCAACAACATATTGCGCATGGATTCAACTAGTGTGGTTTCCCCAGCGTAAGCTACTTTGGTGTTGATGCTGCCATCTGTATTAGGGTAGTGGATAGCCACTGGCCAAATAGAAGACTTCGCCAGAATAGCAGCTTGTATCAGGCTACTTTTAAACGGTTTCATTTCAGTGCCATCCGTTGTAGTGCCTTCTGGAAAGAAACATAAGTTATCGCCATTTTGCAGGCTGGCATAAGCCGTATCAATGGTACGTTTAGCATCCTGTCGCCGACTGCGGTCAATAAAGAGTGTATTGGCTTTACTGACCAGATAACCAAAAATTGGCCAGTTTTTAATTTCAGATTTTGCAATAAAACGTAATGGCACTAGGCTGTTGAGTGCGTGAATGTCAGACCATGAAATATGGTTGGCGACTAACATCGTGTTAGAAGAGAAAGAGGAGCTTGTGGGAGGGTTTCCCACTACTTTCACGCGAATGTTAAATGTGGTCAGTAATTTAGCGCACCACCATTGAATGAGTTTTGCCTTTATTTGATTACCCGTGAGTGGAAATAAAGTAGAGGCAATTACCAAACCAACCAGTGTGTGTAACAAAACACGCGTTACTCTAAAATAGCGAGTAATAGCGTTGGTTGAATTGAGGTTAGGTGCTGTCGTTTGCAAAGTAAATGCGCTAGTCAATGAGTCGACTTTATTTTACATCAGTTGTGTTGAGTTACATGAGTGAATATGGCGCTATAGACTTCGCATTAGTTAATTACATGTCATGAATATAACGTTTTTGGCCGTTCCGCTTATTTTAAGAAGTGTGCGGCATATCTTGGGTTGATTCTAGATAACGGTAACATGACTAGCATATCTGCTGTATTAAAGTAGGGATCCCATGCTGGTTCGCCACAGATATAAGCGCCTAGACGTAAGTAACCTTTAATAAGCGGAGGGCATGCGACTTGTAGGTTATTGTGCAGCGCTTGTATTGGTAGTGGATTGCGTGCAAATACACGATACTCTAAAGGTGACAGGTATTCATCACGCAGTTTATTGTAAAGGCTCGCTGCACTGTGTCCGCCATCAGACATGCTCACACTGCCACAACCAATCATGTATTCGTAATTATGAATCTGCATGTACTTTGCAAGACCAGCCCAAAGCATAGTGATCGTACCGCCATTGCGATAGTTTTGGTGTACGCATGCCCTGCCTACTTCAACTGTACGGTCAAACAGATGCGATAGGCGACTTAAATCAAACTCACCAGCAGAGTAGTAACCACCAGCTTCGTTGGCTTTTGATGGACTTAAAATTCTGTAGGTACCAATTACCTGGTTAGTGCCGCTATCTCTGACGATTAAGTGGTCGCAAAACTGATCAAAGCCATCAATGTCCAAACCACCAGTGCCTGAAAGCTGAGCGCCCATTTCTTCAGCAAACACTTTGTAGCGTAAGCGCTGCGCTTCTTCAATTTCTGCCTGTGTATGTGCTAAGTTTACATACAATCTTCTTTGTGAAGCGGGCTCTAGGTTGCGAGTATTAATGCTGTCAATTAAGCTTAAATCTTTACGTATTATCAAGGTATTCTCCATGAAATTTATCTATTAAGATTGAAGAGCACTTTAAAGTGTAAATATGAAGAATTAATGACGAGTAGATGACGCTTTGTTGACAGCTTATTGAGATGATCAATCGTATGTTGATGTAGCTTGTGGAAATTGCTGCAGGTGATATTTAGCTTAAGTCTGCTACTTGGATGGGTGTTTTGTTATTGATACACCATGCTGCTTTATCTATTAAAGCAGCATGGATAAGATTAGATCTAGAAACAGGTTAGTGTGACACGCGAGTTGTGCCGCCACTTTCAATCAGGCGTACTCTTTCGCCTGCTGCAAAGGCTTCATCTGCCTCTTGTACGATTGCAAGCAAGCCGCCACCATCAAGTTTAACGGTGATTTCTAGCGCATCTTTTCTGGTTGCGACTTCTTCTGCCGCTGAGCCAGCGAGGCCACCTACTACAGCACCAATCACAGCGGCAATAGTACTGCCTTTTCCACTGCCAATTGAACTGCCGGCAACGCCACCAATTGCACCGCCTGCCACAGTTCCGATTGGTGATTTAGTGCCTTCAAGTTTTACTTGGCGTACACTTTCTACTGTACCTGTTCTTACTGTTTGTGTTTTTCTAGCATCTTCTCTGCTATAAACAGAGCCAGAATTAGAGCTCGCACATGCAGCTAAAAATACACTGAGTAATGCTATGACGATAAGCCGGCTAGTATGCATTTTCTTTTTCCTTTATTTTAAGTTGATGATAAAGCGATGAAATTAACCAGCTAGGCCTTCTGTTAATGCTGTTTCATTCACAAGTGCTTGGGTGTAGATTATTTCAATATCTGCACGTGTTGGCGCATGGTTTTGTCCACCGCGGCTAGCGATTTTAATCGCGCCCATTGTTGAGGCAAGCCTACCACACGTTGGCCAATCCCAGCCTTGAGAAATGCCATATAACAAGCCAGCACGATATGCGTCACCACAGCCTGTTGGGTCAACAATCTCAGTAGCTACAACGCACGGGATGTCAAAGCGTTGACCGTCAGCATAAATTTGTGAGCCCTGACCGCCTAATGTTACGACCAGCGCTTTAACTTTTAGTGCAAGCTCTTCGAGAGATAAGCCGGTTTTGTCTTGAATGATTTGTGATTCATAATCATTCACGGCAAGATAGTCCGCCATTTCGATAAACTGCAGTAGTTCCTCACCATTAAACATTGGTAAGCCTTGCCCTGGATCAAACAGGAACGGGATGCCGGCTTCAAAACATTCTCGCGCATGTTGGAACATGCCATCTCGTCCATCTGGAGCAATCACTGCCAAACTGATGTCCTTTGCGTCGTTCACACTATTTTGGTGTGACTCTACCATGGCGCCTGGATGAAATGCTGTGATCTGATTGTCATCAATATCGGTAGTAATAAATGCTTGGGCCGTGAAGCTATTGGGTATCATTTTGATGTGAGCAGTGTTGATTTTGTTCTTATTTAGCCACTGTGTGTAAGTGCCAAAGTCTTCACCAGCTGTTGCCATAATCAGCGGCTTACCTTCAAGTAGTTGTAGGTTATAGGCGATGTTACCTGCAGTGCCACCAAATTCTCGGCGCATCTCAGGCACGTAAAACGCAACACTTAATGCATGAATCTTGTCTGGCAAGATATGGTTCGTGAATTTATCTTGAAACACCATGATGGTGTCGAAGGCGAGTGAGCCACAAATGAGTGTATGCATGAAATTAATCGAGACGTGAAAAAAGAAACATTATCTTAGGTATTTGCCTATATAGGCAAGTTATAGATAAGTAGGTTGATGATGGGCTGTGTTTTAGTGCGTAAGCCGTAGGTGGCTCTAATGGTTAAGCGCGCCATCAATTAAGATTTTTGCGGCTGTCTTTGCATATTTGATAGCACCAGAGCCGCGTTTCATTTGCTCAGCTTGAACTGCGCCTTCAAAAAGAAGGGAGAGTTGTAGTGCCAAGCCCTCAGCATCTTTAATATTAGCTTGTGCCGCTAAATGCTGAATATATTGCTTAAATTGCTGCGATTGCTGTGAAGACAGTTGGTGAACAGGGTTGTCTTCTTTTGGGAACTCGGCTGAGGCCTTGATGAAACCTACACCATGAAAGTCTGGTGACGTGACCCATTCTTCAATGTAATCAAATAGCTTTTGAAGTTTTTCGGTAGGTTGCTTGGTGTTGCTGCTCAACTTATCGTTGAGCCAGTTTTGAAAATCCTGATGACCTTGTTTAAGTACTTCAAGAATTAACACTTCTTTACTACCAAAATACTTATACAGGGTCATTTTGGTCGTGCCGGCGACAGCCACAATCGTATCAACTCCAGTTGAGTTAATGCCCTGCGTTTGAAATAAATTGCTCGCAGTAGTGAGTATTTTTTCACGTAAGCCAGTCATGACACCATTATACTAATCTGTATAGGCTGATTGCAACTATTATTTTTTCTGAGCAAATGGTTACTATTTGGATGCTGCCATCAGCATTGGGGTGAAATTACATTTCACTTTTTCTAGATACTCATTCGCGATGGCTAAGTCGTCTAGGTTTGAAGGTAGTTTCCCACCCACTACATTTTCTAAATAGATGGCCTTGTGCTTGTCTGGCATCAATAATGCCTCTGGAAACTGACATGTGCCTTGGCGCATCAGCTCATATTTCGCATACATTTGGGTTGCGTCATGTGCGGTTAAGTGTTGGTCTTCTTTTTTCGCAAGTGCTGAGTTGTTGTCGTTATTTAATTCAGCATTCATGCGTTCTGTCGATTGCTGGTCTTTTAAGAATGGTGCCCATATTAATGATGCGCAGATTGCTAGCGCTAATGTAGCTGCAATGCTGTAAGCAATTGGTTTAGATAATGCGGGCTTGATTTGCACTGTTTTAAGCGGCTGAGTTTGAGCCAAAATCAGTGCACTTGCTGCTTTTTTTGCATGCGTTAGGCTGTTGCTGGACGGGTGAGCGATATTCTGTTGTGCGGCATTGCGAGCAATCAATACGATATGTTCAGCAAGAATTTCAGGGTTTTCCGCACCTAAAGCTTGGGCTTGCGTGATGCAGTAATCTAACAGTAATGAGTGGTTAGCGTTGCTTAAATGGCAATGTTTCAGTATGTTAGGTGCTTTTAGCCAGTCGTTAAGAATGTCAAACAAGCTTAATAAGCGGCCCTCAGGTGTACCGCTTGATTTGGCTAGCATGTAGATTAGCCAAGAAGAACTTAGTAAGTCCGAGCCAGATAAGTCCGAATCATCATAATTCATGCGATAGCTTTCAGTTAAAAAGGTTTAACCACAACGAGTATTACCACCGCAGTCAGCAGTATGACGGGTAATTCATTAAACCAACGGTACCAAATATGACCGTGTTGGTTTTTATCTTGACTGAAATCTTTGACAAGTTTTCCGCAGTAAAAATGATACCAAACGAGTATCGCGACAAGTGTTAGCTTTGCATGCATCCACGCACCAGAAACTCCATAACCCAGCCATAACCAGAGCCCAAACCCTAGTGCGAGTAAAGCAAGCGGCAGCATAAAGCGGTAAAGTTTTTTTTCCATCAACTTTAACTGTTCGGAGGTTGCTTGGTTGGGTGTTTCTGCGTTTAATACCATCGCGTGGTTGACAAATAGTCTGGGCAGGTAGAATAAGCCCGCAAACCAACTGGTGATAAAAATAATATGAAGCGCTTTAATCCAAAGCATTTATACACCCAGCTCTTTATTTAGTAATTGTTGTAATGCAACAAAGTCTAACTCACCTATCGTTCTTTGTAGTAAGTCACCTTGTTTGTTGTAGATGAAGGCAGTGGGTGTTAATCTCACTTTGCCAAACAGTTCAGTGATTTCCGCGCGCTGGTCATGCATCACTGGGAAAGGCAGGTTTTGTGCCTTACTGTAATTTTTGATTTGTGAGATTTCGTCATGCGGCATCGCAACGGCAATCACTTCAAGCCCTTTGGCTTGGTAGGTATGATAAGTCTTAATCAGTTCGGGCATCTCTTTAATGCAGCCTGGGCAGTCTGTCGCCCAGAAGTTAACAATGACTACTTTGTCCTTTAGAGATGCCATCGAGATTTGCTTACCATCAATGGTGTTAAACGTCACGTCAGGCGCTTGCGGCTTCTTGGTGAGTTGAAGGCCTAGTAGCACTAACAGTGCAATAATAATAATTGGCAGTAGAGATTTTTTTAATAATTGATTCATATTAGTAGTCTAACTTTATTTACGGATATTCCCACTGGTTTTTACTGAGTTTTCAATGAATTTATTTAAAATACAGCTATCTTAATCTTGTGCGCCTGATAAATAACCATATCAAGGTCGCGCTTATTTGCTAGCTTACACCATGTTATAATGAACCTTTAATAGCAAAGCTATTTGTCAAAAACTACAATGAACGCACCTCTATTAAGCACTATATTAAACGCGGAGCCTAAAGCTCCAACGCGCTTGCGCGAGATTCCCTATAACTATACTTCATTCTCAGACCGTGAAATTGTCATTCGGTTTCTTGGGGAAGAAATTTGGAGTATTTTAAATGAGTTACGTGGTGAGCGTAAAACAGGGCGTTCCGCACGTATGTTATTTGAGGTGTTGGGTGACTTGTGGGTCGTGTCGCGCAACCCGTATCTGCAAGATGATCTGTTAGAAAATCCTAAGCGCTGCAAAGCGTTAGTAGATGCTTTGCATCATCGCATTGCCGCCATTGATGAGCGCAGTGCTGGCAACGCTAAGGTGGTTAAGCTAGTCGTAGCTGCACGCCAGGCCGTGACTAAGTTTGAGAATGAATTTAAGCACACGGCAAATCTTCGCAAAAAAGCACTGGCTAAACTATCAAAAATAACACGTAAAGATAACGTGAAATTTGATGGACTATCACGCGTGTCTCACGTGACCGACGCTACCGACTGGCGTGTTGAATATCCATTCTTGGTATTAACGCCTGATACCGAGAGCGAAATCGCAGCCTTGGTGCGCGCTTGTATTGAGTTAGGGCTTACTATCATCCCGCGTGGCGGTGGTACTGGCTATACAGGTGGTGCTATTCCGCTCACACCTTTGTCTGCCGTGATTAATACAGAAAAATTGGATCAGCATACAGGTGTGCAAATGCGCACTTTACCTGGCGTTGCGCGCCAAGTTGCTACTATTGAGTGTGGTGCCGGCGTTGTTACAAGACGTGCAATGGAGGCAGCGTCTGATGCCGGTTTAGAGTTTGCGTGTGACCCAACCAGTGCGGATGCTTCTTGTATCGGTGGTAACGTAGCCATGAACGCAGGCGGTAAAAAGGCTGTGTTATGGGGTACTGCCTTAGATAACCTCGCCTCATGGCGCATGGTGACGCCAGATGGTGAGTGGATGGAAGTTGAACGTTTAGACCACAACCTAGGCAAAATTCACGACATTGAGATGGCTCGATTTAAAATCAGCCGTTACAGCGAAGATATGAAAACGCTGTTGTCTGAGCCTGAGATACTGGAAATTCCGGGCCCGAGCTTCCGTAAGGTTGGTTTGGGTAAAGACGTTACCGATAAGTTTTTATCTGGCTTACCTGGCATCCAAAAAGAGGGTTGTGATGGTTTAATCACCAGTGCTACCTTTATTTTGCACCGTATGCCTAAGTACGTACGCACCATTGCATTGGAGTTCTTTGGCAATGTATCGCATGCAGTGCCGGCTATCGTTGAAATTAAAGATTACTTAGATGCAACCGCCAAACAAACCCCAGCTGTGATTATGGCGGGGCTTGAGCATATGGATGAACGCTATATTAAAGCGGTTGGTTATGCAACTAAAGCCGCCCGCCAGCAACGTCCTAAAATGGTGTTGATTGCAGACATTGCATCCGATGATGAAAATGCGGTGGGTGAAGTTGCCTCAAGCATGGTGCGTTTATGTAACGCACGTAATGGCGAAGGCTTTATTGCAGTATCCAGCGAAGCACGTAAAAAGTTCTGGCTAGACCGTGCCAGAACTGCTGCGATTGCTAAACACACCAATGCGTTCAAAATCAATGAAGATGTGGTGATCCCATTGCCGCGCTTGGGAGATTACTCTGATGGTATCGAACGCATTAATATTGATTTATCTATCAGAAACAAGCTTAAGCTGATTGATGCTTTAAAAGTCTTTATGCAAGGCGAATTGCCATTGCAAGCAGATGAAGAGGGTAATGCCGATTTAAATATGGTGAAAACCAAGCAAACAATGGCGTTGGCATTGTTGGATGATTTACGTTCACGCTGGAGCTTTGTTTTAGACCATCTCGATGAGCCTGTTTCCGTGTTAGGCGAGGCTGGCAAAGCATACGCACATTATGAGAATGTGTTCAGAGCAGTGCAGTCTTATGATTTACGAATTTCGTGGAAGCGCGAGCTCAAACGTCCAATGGCAGATATTTTTGCTGGACGCGAGTATCAGAAAATCCTTGAACGCTGCGATGAGATTCATAAACAAGTACTCAAAAGCCGCGTGTTTATTGCATTGCACATGCATGCGGGTGACGGTAACGTACATACCAACATCCCAGTAAACTCTGATGATTATGGCATGATGCAAGATGCACATGCAGCTGTGGCAAAGGTCATGGCGCTTGCACGTAATTTAGATGGTGTTATTTCTGGCGAACATGGTATCGGCATTACGAAAATGGAGTTCTTGGATCAATCTACGATTGATACTTTTACTACCTATAAAAATAAAGTAGACCCGAATGGGCACTTTAATAAAGGTAAGTTGCTGGCTGGCTCTGGTTTAGAGAATGCTTATACGCCAAGCTTTGGTTTGCTTGAGCAAGAATCTATCATCATGGAGCAATCTGCAATTGGAGAAATTGCAGATGACATTAGTGACTGTTTGCGTTGCGGTAAATGTAAGCCTGTATGTTCTACCCATGTGCCGCGTGCAAACTTATTGTATAGCCCACGGAATAAGATTTTAGGTACTTCGTTGCTAATTGAGGCATTCTTGTATGAAGAGCAAACGCGCCGTGGTATTTCAATTAAGCACTTTGATGAGTTTAATGATGTTGCGGATCATTGTACGGTCTGCCATCGTTGCGAGAAGCCGTGTCCTGTCGATATTGATTTTGGTGATGTCTCCATCAAAATGCGTAATTTCTTACGTGAGCAGGGTAAAAAACAATTTAATCCAGGCACTGCATTGGGCATGGCATTTTTAAATGCTAAAGACCCTGCGACTATTAAATTGTTGCGTACAGTCATGATTAATTGGGGTTATAAAGCGCAAAATCTCGCACATACCCTAGCTAAACGTTTTGGCTTGTTGCGTGATAAAAAGCACCCACCAGCGACTGTCGGTAAGGCTGATATCAAAGCACAGGTGATACATTTTATTAATCGCCCAATGCCGAAGAAAATGCAATCTAAAACTTCACGTGCGATGCTTGGTTTAGAAGATGATCACATGATACCTGTGATTCGTAACCCGCAAAAGGTAACAGATGACTCTGAGGCGGTGTTTTACTTTCCAGGTTGTGGGTCTGAGCGTTTGTTTTCAAACGTAGGGCTGGCAACGCAAGCGATGCTGTATGAAGTCGGTGCGATTACTGTGTTGCCACCAGGTTACTTGTGTTGTGGATATCCGCAAACATCTGCAGGTAATCATGATAAAGGCCAAGAAATCACGGCAGATAATCGCGTGCTGTTCCATCGTGTTGCTAACACATTGAATTATCTTGATATTAAAACGGTGATTGTTTCTTGCGGTACTTGTATGGATCAGTTGCAAAAATACGAGTTCGAGAAGATTTTCCCAGGCTGCCGCTTATTGGATATTCATGAGTATTTGATGGAAAAAGATATGCGCTTGCAAGGCGTAACGGGTACACGCTATATGTATCATGACCCTTGCCACACACCAATGAAAACCTACAAGCCGCTAGAGGTGACCAGTACCCTGATGGGGCAGGATGTTGCATTGAATGATCGATGCTGCGGCGAGAGCGGTACCTTTGCAGTGGCGCGTCCAGATATTTCAACCCAAGTCAAAATGCGTAAGCAGGAAGAGCTTGAAAAAGGGTTGCAGCAAATGGGCTTGACTGTAGGTGCGCCTGAAATGGACGTTAAAATATTAACTTCATGCCCAAGCTGCCTACAAGGTCTGTCTCGCTATGGCGAAGATACTGGCATTGAAGCAGACTACATTGTGGTTGAAATGGCTAAACATATTCTCGGTGAAAACTGGATGCAGGAGTATGTACATAAGGCCAACAATGGTGGTATCGAAAAAGTATTGTTGTAATCGTCAGCTAACGATCTCATTTGGATTGCACATCTCAATTTGAGTGAGGTCGTTAAGTATTGCAGTTGCTAGTTACTTGAGATGTGCTGCCGCGGTGAGCATGGATGATGGCACTCGTTAAATATCAGTGCTAAGAATCAATGAGTTAGAAACCCGTTAATTAGAAAAGCCCATTAAAACGGCAGAAATAGTGCCGTTGCAAGGTTTTGTACTACGCGTGAGATTAAACGCTGGGACTTTTCAGCTAACGCAATCGCATATAGGTCGGTTCGACCAATCATTTTTCCAAATTCACGTTCAAAAGATAAATTCTTTTCATGGTCGTTGATTTCATTGCTAAGTAAGTAAAGCGCACCATTATCATCTCTAGCATTGGATAGCTTCCATACCGCAATTTCTATATTGCGTGCAACGTTGTAAACCCGTTGTGGATCAATGCTGTCTGTGAAGTAAAAATCAGTTTTGTCATTGTGTGCTTTTAATAGCATCGTATGCAGGCCAACAATAAAAGCCAGCACACGATCTCCCTTGTATTCAGGATTGAACGTTAAAAAGATGGCATCTGTCATCACCAGATTATTCATCTCTGCAAATTGAAAGTGGTGCTGTGCCGCACCATCAAAAACCCAATCAATCATTTTTTCAGCTGGATCTGAAGTGCTCTTCTTTAATTCCTGCGGATTTCGTTTGTATAGCTTAAGCATTAGTAAGCGCAAGCTTTGTGTATTTTCTCTAATTTCTACATCAGCCATGCGATCAATGTCTGCTTTAGCGATTTGATTGATAGTGCTTTTGTCTTTTTGGTCTGGTACGGTTTTGTTGTTGCTGTTAAACGGAGTGTTCGAAGCACATGCAGAAAATATAAGCGCACTTAGTAAATATGGCCTGTATCTTTTAAACTGCGATGTGAATGGGCTCATTTTTGTATGATCCGCGTTTTAGGGAATACAGCGCTAAATGTGCTACCGGTACCAAGTTCACTTGTAATTTCAAGTTTAGCCTGATGTCTGGTGAGAATATGTTTGACAATAGAAAGACCTAGTCCTGTACCGCCAGTTTCACGGCTACGGCTTCTATCTACACGATAAAAGCGCTCAGTTAAACGATGGATATGCTGTTGGTCAATCCCAATACCGTTGTCTGTCACACTAAAGATGCCCTGATTGTCGCGTAGTTGCCAATTAATCTTAATTTCACCGCCTTCAGGGGTGTATCTGATGGCGTTACTTACTAAGTTGCCCAGTGCACTTTGTAACTCATCTACCGCACCAGATAAATCAAAGTGTGGGTTGGTTTGAGCGCTGATGTGATGCTTTCCTTGGCTTAGTGCATTCGCATCATTTAAAAGCATATTCATTAGCATCGTCATGTTAATCAGATTGTTATCAGGTGCTTGAGTGTTGCTTTCAATATGTGACAGTGTGAGTAGGTCTTCAATTAACCGCCGCATGCGCGTCGTTTGGTCTTGCATCATGCCAAAGTAGCTACGTATGCTGTCAGGAATGGCACCCTCCATATCTGATAGCGTTTCAATAAAACCACCAACAACGGTCAATGGTGTACGTAGCTCGTGTGAAACGTTGGCAATAAAATCTCGACGCATCGCGTCTACTTTTTCGATTTGTGTCACATCGCGACTAATGAGTAGTTTTTGCTTGGTGGCAAGCGGAATCAGCCAAATTTCTAGTATTGATTCAGCGTTTTTTACATCTTTAAGTTTAAAAGGTTCGTCGTAAACTTCATTATATAAATAAGCAATGAAGTGACTATTTCTGAGTAAATTGACAATAGGTAGGTTGGTGTCTGTTGTTAGATCGAGCCCAAGTTGATATTCAGCATGGGAAGTACACCATTCGATGGTATTGGCTGCACTCAGAATCACCAGTCCGTCAGGGATTGCATTCGCGACAATTTGGAATCGCTCTAACGCCGAGTTTAATTCGGTTTGCTTAAGTGTGTTGTTACGTTCATATTTTAATAGGCTGCTGTATACATCCTCCCACAATCCACTTCCTTCAGGAACCTCGCGTAGATCAGGTGATTTTAGCCAGCGATTTAACTCATGTATCCAGAACACATGGTTAATGACATAAAGTAAAAGGCCGCAGGAGAATACAATTAAGGCTGTCACCAAGCTAGAGATGAGCCATAAAAAAATGCTCACAATGCTTAATGCACAAATAAATAAGCCAGCTTTCCAGCGTATATCAATCACGGATCATACTTTTCAATTATTTTTATCAGAATGATTATAGCGATGATTTGCAAATAAGCATCAAATTTTAAAGCGACATTAATACATTATGCCGCGCGAGCGTTATTAGCAATTGAGCGCTAGTTTGTCTGATTGTGCTGAGAGGACAATCTATAACCAGCACCTCTTACTGTTTGAATAAGGTCTTCATGCCCTGATACAGATAGTGCATTGCGTAAGCGCCTAATATGCACATCGACTGTACGATCCTCAACAAACACGCGGTCACCCCATACTTTGTCCAGTAGCTGGCTACGTGTGTGTACGCGTTCAGCATTAGTCATGAAAAAATGTAGCAGTCTAAATTCTGTAGGACCCAAGTCTATGGTTTTCTGATTGCCAGTAACACGGTGAGTGGTTGGGTCTAATCTCAGGCCGCTAAGTTCAATGGGGTCATCTGTCATTTGCGGTGCTCTGCGGCGCAAAACAGCTTTGATCCGTGCATTTAGTTCGCGCGGGCTAAATGGTTTGGTGACGTAATCATCTGCACCTACTTCAAGACCTCTTACCTTGTCATATTCCTCACCACGTGCTGTTAGCATAATGATGGGAATGTTTTTAGTATAGGTATCCGATTTAAGTTTACGTGCTAACTCAAGCCCATTCATGCCAGGTAACATCCAGTCTAGCAGAATTAAATCAGGTACTGTTTCACGCATGAGGTCTAGTGCAATTTCACCGCTGAGCGCACGAATCGCATTGTGGCCTGCCTGTGTAATGTTGAGTGCTAGTAACTCTTGGATTGCTGGTTCATCTTCAATCACTAATATATTGGCTGGCATATACATTTCCTTAATTAATTTGCCTTAAATGTTTAAGCCCAATCAGTTTATGACGCTAATATGACATATTCATGACAAAGTTTAAACATATAAGTATCAAGTAAATACAATAACTAAATTGCCATTTATAACATTTTGTTACACTATACCGTTAGTCGAGTATTAAACTAGATTTAAAAAATAATAATGCGTGTGGAGATTACAGAATGACCGGGTTTTTTTCAAAAGAGAGAATCACAGCTAATCCGAGTTTTAATCGGTGGCTGGTGCCGCCAGCCGCCTTGGCAATTCATTTGTCTATAGGTATGGCCTATGGTTTTAGTGTGTTCTGGTTACCTCTTTCTAAAGCGCTTGGGATTAAAGATCCGATTGCATGTGCAGACACCATGAGTATCTGGGCGCGCGCTTTTGCGACAGATTGTGATTGGAAAGTCAGTGATCTGGGCTGGATGTTTACTTTATTCTTTGTTTTTTTAGGCACCTCTGCCGCCGTGTTTGGGCATTGGCTTGAACATGCAGGCCCACGCAAAGCGGGTGCAGTTGCTGCGTTGTGTTGGGGTGGTGGTCTTCTTTTGTCAGCTTATGGCGTATACGCGCATCAGTTGTGGCTCATGTGGTTAGGTTCTGGGGTGATTGGCGGTATTGGCCTTGGTTTAGGCTATATTTCGCCCGTATCTACATTGATTAAATGGTTTCCAGATCGCCGTGGGATGGCAACAGGCATGGCGATTATGGGGTTTGGTGGGGGTGCAATGATTGGCGCGCCGCTTGCAAATACACTGATGTCTCACTTTTCCACGCCTACCTCTGTTGGTGTATGGCAGACTTTTGCAATCATGGGTGTTTTCTATTTTATTGCGATGATGATTGGCGCGTTATGCTACCGCGTACCTCCTACTGGTTGGGTGCCAAAAGGTTGGGTGCCGCCATTGAATAATGGTAATAGCATGATTACAAACCGTCATGTCCATGTTAATCATGCACATAAAACACCACAGTTTTGGTTGCTTTGGGCCGTGTTATGCCTAAATGTCAGTGCAGGCATCGGTGTCATCGGGATGGCGTCTCCTATGCTACAAGAGGTGTTTGGTGGTGCATTAATTGGAGAGCAGTTGAAATTAGCTGAGCTTTCATCCGATCAGTTGCTACGGGTGACGGCTATTGGCGCTGGCTTTGCTGGGCTACTTTCTTTGTTTAATATTTTAGGCCGAATTGGCTGGGCATCTTTATCTGACACGCTTGGGCGCAAGCGTACTTACATTATCTTTTTTGCACTAGGTTTCTTTTTGTATATCTCCGCGCCATGGGCAGGCACGGTAGGTAGTGTTGCAGTGTTTGCTGGATTGTTTTGCATTATCTTAACGATGTATGGGGGTGGTTTTGCGACCATACCTGCTTACTTGGCTGATATCTTTGGTACGCAGCATGTAGGGGCTATTCATGGGCGACTGCTGACAGCTTGGGCTACCGCTGGCGTGTTGGGGCCGGTGATTGTGAATTACCTGCGTGATTATCAATTGGATCATGGCGTGCCGGCGAGCGAGGCTTACAATGTGATTATGTATGTGCTGGCAGCATTGCTGTTGTTGGGATTTGTATGTAATTTGTTGGTAAGACCTGTGGCCGAAAAACATTATATGACTGATGCAGAGCTTGAAGCTGAGCGCAAATTGGCGCATGAAAAATCAGTTAAATTAAATAGTGATAAAGTAGAAAGCCAGCAATCTGAGAATCATCCCTTATTGGTTTTTGTGGCATGGTCGTTGGTTGCTATCCCAATTAGTTATGGAATTTATAGCACCTTACAAAAAGCGTGGATATTGTTTCATTAGTGAAGCTAAATTTTCTAAAGCTTAACCCGCATGAATATATCACCTATGATGCTAGTGATATGCGGTAAAATATCGCTTTATTAAGTTTATGCAAGTTAAAGGAAGTATTACGTGAGAGAAATTAAGAAAAACCTAGATGGGTCAGGGATGCAAGTAGGCGTTGTTCTATCCAGATTTAACAGCAATATTGGTGATGGCTTGCTTGAAGCATGTAAAAATGAGTTGCTTAAATTAGGTGTTGCTAGCGATGCGATTACTATTGCAACTGTACCGGGCGCATTGGAAACACCGTTAATACTTCAGCACATGGCATTAAGTGAAAAGTATGATGCACTGATTGCCTTGGGTGCAATTATCCGTGGCGAAACTTATCATTTTGAAGTAGTTGCAAATGAATCTGCACGCGGTATTTCAGAAGTGCAATTAAATACAGGGGTGCCTGTGGCAAATGCTGTATTGACCACAGAAGATGATGATCAGGCGATTGCCCGTATGCATATTAAAGGCGCAGAGGCAGCGCAAGTGGCGGTTGAAATGTTTAATTTGGTTAAAGCCCTATGACTGAGAATAAACCAGTAGTGACCAGCTTAGTAGTGGATAACGATGCTGGTGTCAGTGACTCGAACGCGACTAGCGGCGCCAATAAAAAGCCCGCAACTAGAAGTGGTGCGAAAAAAAGTGGCAGTCAGAATCGTAGAAAATCTCGTGAGCTTGTATTGAAAGCGGTATATCGCGGTATGTTAAACGAGTCTGAGCTATCACACGTATTGCGCGACATGCGTGATGATCCAGACTACAACAAGGCGGATGAAGCTTACTTTAAGCATTTGTTGCAAGCGGTCACTGATAATTTAACTGCGATTGATAGCAAGATTGTGGGCTTTATTGACCGCTCAATTAGTGAGCTAAGTCCTGTAGAGCATGCGATTTTACGCATATCAGGTTGTGAGTTGATGTTTGATCTAAGCATTCCATATCGCGTAGTGATCAATGAAGGTGTTGAATTAGCGAAAGTATTTGGCGGCACAGACGGCCATAAATATATCAATGGCGTCTTAGATAAATTTGCAGCAGACGTGCGTGAAGTTGAGGTTAGAGCCGCGAGAAGTTAGTCTAAGCGATGATGTTAAGTTGCTTTGTGGCACATGTGATCCGTCAAGGCATATGAAATGGATTTAAGTGAAGCCCTAGATATCGTTCGTTTAACCGATGTTGGATTGTTACGCAGCCATAATGAAGATGCGATAGCCAGTGATGCTAGTATCGGATTTGTCATTCTGGCTGATGGTATGGGTGGATACAATGCAGGCGAAGTGGCGAGTGAAATGGCCGTACTTAGTATTACTGCAGAACTAAAAGAAGCGCTAGGCTCCGACTCTTCTCACTATGTACTGCCAGATATTGATCGACCTGTTTTAAATAAAGAGATATTAAAAAAGCTAATGATAGATGCTGTTGCTTATGCAAATGCATCTATCTATCATGCATCACAAACCTATTCGCAATGTGCAGGTATGGGGACGACATTAGCGTTGGGGTTGTTCATTAATAACCAGTTGTTAGTTGGGCATATTGGAGACTCACGAATATACCGATTAAGAAACCAGCGTTTAGTGCAAATAACTGAAGACCACTCTTTGCTTCAAGAGCAGATTAGGGCTGGTGTTATTACGCCTGAGCAGGCTAAGTATTCATCCCATAAAAATCTGGTGATGAGAGCTTTAGGTACAGATCCGGAAGTTGAGCTGGAGCTGAATGAATTTAATGTTGAGGTGGGTGATGTTTATCTACTTTGTTCTGATGGATTGAGTGATCTGGTTGATGGCGAGTTAATACAATCAGCGCTTAATCATCATATGCTGGATTTAACCAGCGCAGCGGATGTGTTAGTGCGGTTGGCTAATGAACATGGTGGTAACGACAATATTTCTGTCATACTAGCTAAAGTTAATCGTTCTTATGATGATAAAAATACTTGGTATGATAATTTTGTTGGTTGGTTAAAGTAACAGGATAGATTATGGCAAAGCTTATTCTTACCCTAGACGGCTCATACTTAAATGAATATACATTGAGCCAACCCAAAACCAGTATTGGCCGTAAATCTACGAACGACATTCACCTTGATAATTTAGCCATCAGTGGTGATCATGCCGTGATACTAAAACATGGAAATGATTTTTTTGTTGAAGATCTCAATAGCACCAATGGTACTCGGCTAAATAATACGGCACTCAAAAAGCAGCTCTTAAAAAATCAAGATGTGATTGAGTTAGGTCGATTCCATCTAACATTTCTCGCTGATGCAACGTCTATTGCAACTTCGGCATTTGAGAAGACGATGATGGTTCATCCTTCTGCATTTGCTACTAGGCAACGCCAATCTTTATCTGATTCAGAACCGGTACATGCTTCTTCATCAGCATCGCCAAATACAGCAACATCGCATTTTTCAAATGCACAATCTAATCTTGATGCTAACATTAAGCCGGCTTTAATTGGTAAGATACAGGTGTTAAATGGCTCCAGTAGCGGGCGAGAGCTTGTGTTGAATAAAGCACTGACCACTTTGGGCAAAACAGGCGTGCAGGTTGCCGTGATTACAAAGCGACCTAGTGGCTATTTTATTACGCATGTAGAAGGTAAGGTTTTGCCTGTTGTTAATGGCGTTCCTACTGGTGCACAGGCACGCGCCTTGGCTGACCATGATGTGATTGAGCTAGCCGGTGTGAAAATGGAGTTTTATTTATCTAATGCATAGATTTAAAACGTATTAAATCTATATATATGTGCTTTGGTACGCAGGCGTTGAGTGTTGCGTTAGAAGCCTGCACCATCTAATTGATCGGGGTATTGCGTTAAATGTTCGATAATCAGCAGCCATACTTGTTAGAGCGGCTTGAGCGCCTAAATGCAATCGGCATTGCGCTTTCGGCAGAACGTGATAACCAACGCTTACTCGAGATGATTTTACTTGGTGCGCAAGAAATTACAAACGCAGATGGCGGTACACTTTATACCATCACTCAAGACAAGCGGCTCAAGTTTGAGATGATGCGCAATAAAACGCTGAATATGTCACTAGGTGGAACGACAGGTAAAGAAATTCCATTCTTGCCACTACCATTGCATCTAGAAGATGGCACTCCAAACTTAACCACTGTTGCCGCGTATGCAACCCTAAACAATAAAACTGTTAATATTGCTAATGCCTACGAAGTAGAAAGCTTTGACTTCTCAGGCACCCGTAAATTTGATCAGAAAACTGGCTATCACTCGCAATCATTTTTAACGATTCCGATGAAAGACCATGAGTCAAAAGTAATCGGTGTACTCCAACTCATTAATGCTATCGATGCTGATACAGGCGCTATCGTTCCGTTTTCAATCGCAAACCAGACGTTGGTTGAATCCTTAGCATCACAAGCTGCCGTGGCCATGACCAATCACCATCTAATTGAAGGACTGAAAGGTTTGTTTGAAGCTTTCATTGAGTTGATCGCTGATGCAATTGACCAAAAGTCACCTTATACAGGCGGGCATTGTCGGCGCGTGCCCGAGCTGACAATGATGCTTACTCAGGCTCTCATTGACGCTAAAACTGGGCCTTTTAAAGATTTTACACTTAACGAAAATGAGTTTTATGAACTGAAAGTTGCTAGTTGGTTACATGATTGCGGGAAGGTGACAACGCCTGAAGCCATCATGGATAAGCCTACAAAGCTGTCTTCAATCTTTGACCGAATTCAGTTGGTAGATCAACGATTTGAACTATTAAAACAACAGGCCGAATCTGCCATGCTCAAAGAACAAGTAGAGATGCTGAGAGATGGTGGATTAAATCAAGAAAAACAAGAGAAGCTAACGTATCAACAGTCTAAGTTAGATGCCTTCAACGCCCATTGTGATGAAGCTAGGGCCTTTTTGCGGCATGCCAACTTTGGTAGTGAGTCGATGACGGCGGATGATCTGCAGCGTATTCAGGATATCGCTAATTTGGAAATCTTAGACGCTACTGGGAATAAGATTCCATTTTTGAGTGGTGATGAGACCTACAATCTCAGTATCAAGCGCGGCACACTAACCGCAGAAGAGCGTCAGGTTATTAATAATCACATCGTGGTGACCATTAGCATGCTTGAGTCGTTGCCTTATCCTCAAAGTCTAGCACGAGTCCCTGAATACGCTTGCGGGCATCATGAGCATATGGATGGAAGTGGGTACCCTAGAGGCCTTACAAGAGAGCAAATGTCGATTCCAGCGCGTGTAATGGGGATTGCCGATATCTTTGAGGCGCTCACCTCTAAAGACCGGCCTTATAAGAAAGCAAAAACACTTTCAGAGTCATTGGCAATCTTGGGTAAGATGAAAGTCGATCAACATATTGATGCTGAATTGTTCGATGTTTTTATCCGTGAAGGCATCTATATGAAATACGCGCAGCAGTTTTTAGAGCCTGAGCAAATTGATCAAGTGGATTTGAGTAAAATACCTGGATATCTGCCTTAACGTTACTCTCTGTAACTGTGCAGCCGCGTAAAAGTGTGTCGTGTTAATGATTGATTAGATTAACGTTTCTGCAGCCGGATGCATCGCAAACAAGATAGCTACCTTGCTCGTACCAGTCACCTAGCACCCATCTTGTTATCAACTTTCCATCGACTGGCAATTGATGTTGGTTTGGTCTGTGTGTATGCCCGTGGATGAGTAGATCAGGGTAGTGATACTGTTTTAGTAAGCTGACCACTGCATCTTGATTAACATCCATTATTTGAGCGGATTTGCTAGATTTTTCTTGTTCGCTGCGTACCCTAATCGCCTCAATCTGATTTTTACGTGCTTGTAACGGCTGGTTCAGGAATTCTGATTTCCATTGCTTGTTTCTCACTTGCAGGCGGAACTGTTGATAAGCAATATCATCAGTGCATAATTCATCGCCGTGACTTAATAATACGGTGCTACCGTGTAAATTAATCAGTGTTGGGTCGCTAATCAAATGGATACCTGCGGCTCTGCAGAACTCGTCAGTGATTAGAAAGTCGCGGTTGCCGTGCATTAAGTAAATAGATACACCAGAGGCTGCTAATGCTTCAAAGCCTTGAATAATCTGCTTGTTAAACTCATTATCAATGTCATCATCACCAGCCCAATATTCAAACAAATCACCTAATATATAAAGTGCATGGGCGGACTTTGCCTGGGTGGTTAAGAAATTTAAGAATGCTTCAGTGATTTGTGGGCGGCTTGCACACAGGTGAAGATCAGAAATGAAAATAGTCACTTCTGACAAAGCAGGGCTGTTGATATTGAGATTAACCAAAATGAACAGCCCCTATTTTACTTAAGTATTTCAGCATATTTTTTGATACCCTAGCATTGTAAAAACACTAATGGGTACCCGTGCTGCAATTAAGCACGTGTTGCGCGCTCAATCACTACATTGCTCGCAGGAACATCCTGGTGGCCTTTAAGGCTAGTTGTCGCTACTTGTTTGATTTTATCAACAACATCCATGCCTTCAATCACTTTACCGAAAACACAGTAACCCCAACCGTTACCGCTAGGTGCTGTATGGTTTAGGAACTCGTTGTTAGCAACGTTAATAAAGAACTGGCTACTTGCTGAGTGTGGTGCTGAGGTACGTGCCATTGCAATCGTATATTTCTCATTACCTAAACCATTGTCAGCTTCATTTTTAATTTCAGCTTCTGTGCTCTTTTGTGTCATGGTCGTGTCAAAGCCACCACCTTGAACCATAAAGCCGTTAATCACGCGGTGGAAAATAGTGTTGTCATAAAAACCGCTATCCACATATTGTAAAAAGTTGGCGACTGTAATCGGTGCTTTTTCAGCATTGAGTTCGATAGTGATATCGCCGAAATTGGTATGTAGTTTAACCACGGTGTGTCCTTATTAAATAATTGTTAAAACTGTTGAAATGAATACTATCAATAGCGATAGGTTTATAAAGGGGCTTTGTTGACTTTTACTTGATGCACAATAATCGGTGATCTTGGAACGTCGCCGTATGGGCCAACATTTGCGGTTGAAGTGACAGCGATGTCACGGACCACATCCATCCCTTTTAATACTCTGCCAAATACGCAATAACCAATTAGGTCTGGTTCTGGGCTTCTGTAATTGAGGAACTGATTGTTCTCTAAGTTAATAAAGAACTGAGACGTTGCTGAGTTAGGGTCAGAAGTTCTTGCCATGGCAATTGTTCCAATCTCATTATGAAGCCCATTATTGGATTCATTGATAATCGGAGCACGAGTTGGTTTTTCTGTCATATTGGTATCGAAACCACCACCCTGAACCATAAAACGATTAATTACACGGTGAAAAATCGTGTCTTGATAAAAGCCTGAATTCACATACTCTAAGAAGTTAGCAACAGTTTTAGGCGCTTTCTCAGGGTAAAGCTCAATAATGAAGTTGCCGCGATTGGTTTCAACCGTCACTTGCGGATTAGCTGCCATGGCAGACGTGTTGAGTAATACTAGGGTAAGAAAAACATAAAGTTTGCGCATATAGCTCCTTGAGTATGATTAAAAGCAACTTAGTGGAAGCTAAGCTGCGCCTTCATAGATAATTTTCCAGCGGCCGCCTTCTTGAATCCAATATTGGCGTTTTTGCATTTTGTTTTTTAAATGCGAACTGCTGAAGGTTTGAGTGAAATCAACCACTACCAGATTTTTCTGAGGGTCTGGGTAACTAAACATGCTGATGTTCGATAGTGAGATATCTATTTCAGGTTTGCTGGCTTGCACACGGTATTTATGTTCAGCCCACTGTTGGTAGTTAATACCATTCGTTGAGAAATCCTTTGAGTAATACGAAAGATATTTTTCGGTATCCTGAGATTTCCAGTCGTTTAGCCAATTGTCTATTTCTGAGTTTAGTTTGCTTTTTTCAGCCTCAGGAGCACGGGAATCAGTTAACCATTCCAAGTTATTGACAATGATAATCGGCGTTTTGCCTGACTGTAGCGCGGGCTCTAGTGCTTTAAGGTCTTGGTTTGCAACGACCACGCAACCATCGCTAGCACGAGGAGGGCGGCTATAAGTGTTGCTAGGTGTGCCATGTAGCCAAATGCCAGAACCATTTCTGTTGTGTGCTTTATCCCATTCATTAGGGTAACTTAGCGGGTAAGCACCTTCGCCATAAAAGTCTGGTAATTGTTGCTTCAGTTTGGTGCTGGCAAAGTAAACGCCAATCGGGGTGCGTTTGTCACCCTCGCTTTGTTTTTCAACGCCATTCTTACCGACAGTAATGTAATAATCTGCAACGTATTTTAGGTGGTCATTATTTTTTTGATACAAATATAACCTAGATTTACTGGTGTCTATTAGCATCAAATGGCTTTGCTGAGCGTTTGGTGCAAGTATTAGGTTGGGTTGCTTTTCTTGCGCTTGAGACTGTTTCGCTAAGTAACGCTCAATACGTACGCGAGCTTCTTCTTGCAGGTCTTGAACTGCATCTGGGCGATTGTTGGTAGGGTCGCCAAAAGCTTGTAGATACTTACCTTGTGCCATCAACAAATCGCCACGTACAAGGTGGGCGAGCTTAAAGTTTGGGACGCTTTGAATCAGTTGGTCGATTGTATTCAGGGCTTGTTGATGCTTACCCTCGGAAATTTCGAGTAAGCTTTTAACCAACAATCCCTCTACAAGATCAGCTGCTGCACTAGACGCAATTGTTGCGGCGTTGCTGAAACTTGATTTGGGTAACAGGTTGCCAAAACTAAAGCGGTTTACGGCAGTTGCATTCCATGGCACCAAAGTAATGGCAGCTAGTAGTGAATAGGTGAGTACTTTATTAATGATCATGCCTTATATTTCAATACCATTAACAACTAGTTGCTTGCAATTTCTTCTGTAATCAACCAGTTATCACCAGATTTTTTCAACAGTAGCGTTTTTGAAGTGCGAATTGGAGAGCGTTTGTCTGCACGGTAGCTTTGTTTAAATTGCACTTTTGCAGTATTGCCTTCATTTGCAGTCACGACCAAGTTGTTGAGTTCTACACTGATGTTTGAAGGTGCGTTAATACGTTCGCGTCTTTGTTTCTCCCATGCTTTGTAAGCTTGGCCTTTAGCTGGTTTGAAGTCATCTGCATAACTAGCAAAGTATTTAGAGAGGTCTTTACTAGACCAAGCTTTTGCCCAATCGTTAACCGCAGCTGTAATGTTGTCTGCATTGTTGGTTGAAGTGCTTGGTGTCTTTTTAACTTCAGCAGCAGGCGCTACGTTTGCTGTAGGCACAGACTTCGCTGGTTCTCTTGCAGCAATCGTTGTTTTATTGCCAGTGCCGAACAGGTCTTTAATTAATGACAGTTTGCCTTGCGCGCGCGTGTTAGCCGTGTCAAGCTGCAGTGCTTTATCGTAAGCTTCACTTGCCATGCGCGCATAAATGTCGCCTAAGTTCTCATGGGCGGTTGCATAGCTAGGGTGGGTCTTGATTGCGGTCTCAAGGGCTTTACGTGCTTTATCAAACTGGCCTTGGTCCGCATACAAAACCGCTAGGTTGTTATAAGGTTCTGGCAAGTTTGGAAATCTTTCAGTGACTTCGGTAAACGATTTTATTGCTTCATCTCTGCGACCTTGCTCAGCGAGCAAAACGCCTTTCATGAATAATGCTTGTGCATTTTTTGGGTTTGCCGCAATAAAGGTGTTAATGCGGTCAAGTGCAACAGCAGTTTGGCCTTGATCTGCCAGTTTTGAAATATCTTTGAGCTCGTCTGCAGATGCAACGTTAAACGCAAAACTTGCAGAGGCTACTAGAACAAACCGAGCGATTGAAGGAGTCAGTGACGCAATAAAATTATTCATTGTGATATACTTTTTGTGTGAATAAATAAAGTGTAATTCTATCAATAGCCTAAGCAACCTCCAATAGCTCATTTTGATTTAAGCCAATATATTTCTTCATTCCTCTCATTAATCAGCCTAACTGGCCTTAGTTTGAGATAAAAACAAATAACCAATCCTCTAGCTCTTAAAAATATGTTAAAAATTTACAATACACTAGCCCGCGAAAAGCAAAAATTCACCCCAATTATTGCAGGTAAGGTAAGTATGTATGTATGCGGTATGACCGTTTATGATTATTGTCATTTAGGGCATGCGCGCGTGATGGTGGTTTTTGATATGGTGAGTCGCTGGTTAAGGGCTTCTGGCTATAACGTCACTTATGTACGCAATGTGACCGATATTGACGACAAAATTATCAAGCGTGCCAATGAAAATAACGAGACCATCGCGCAGTTGACGCAGCGTTTTATTGATGCCATGGATGAGGACTCTGCTAAGCTGGGTGTGATACGCCCAGATATAGAACCTAAGGCAACAGAGTTTGTTGGCGGTATGTTAGCGATGATTGCTGCCTTAATTGAAAAAGGATTTGCTTATCCTGCAGCGAATGGTGATGTGTTTTACTCTGTCAGTAGCTTTCAGGGCTATGGCAAACTCTCTGGAAAGTCATTAGAAGACTTGCGCGCGGGTGAGCGTGTTGAGGTGGATAGCTTCAAAAGAGATCCAATGGATTTTGTGTTATGGAAAGCGGCTAAACCTGATGAACCTAGCTGGGATTCTCCTTGGGGTAAAGGTCGCCCAGGCTGGCATATCGAATGTTCGGCAATGAGCTCGCATCATTTAGGCCAACATTTTGACATTCACGGTGGCGGGCAGGATTTGCAATTCCCGCATCACGAAAATGAAATCGCACAATCTGAGGCTGCGCATAGTCATGATGGCAAGCCCTGTCAGATGGTGAATTACTGGATGCATAACGGATTTGTGCGTGTTGATGATGAAAAGATGTCTAAGTCTTTGGGCAATTTCTTTACGATACGCACGGTTCTCGAAAGGTACAAAGCAGAGGTTGTGCGCTTTTTTATCTTGCGTGCGCATTATCGTAGCCCACTTAATTACAGCGATCAGCATTTGGATGATGCAAATTTAGCACTTAATCGTCTTTACAACGCATTATTAGGATTTGATGTACTTGATGTTAATGTTGATTGGCAGCATCCTTATGCCGCCCGCTTTAAGCTGGCGATGGATGATGATTTCAATACACCAGAAGCGATGGCGGTATTGTTTGACTTGGCGAATGACGTCAACAAAACCAAGTCTGCAGAGTTGGCCAATTTACTCAAAAAATTAGGTGGAATTTTAGGATTGTTGCAAACTGATCCAAAAAAACATCGGCAGGGGAGTGTAACAATTCCAGTACCAGTTGGTGAAATGAAAATTGGATCTGGCCAAGTGGCCGCTTCAGTTGGTGAGGCGCATGGCTCATCTCATGCACAAGCCATGACTACGATTAATGTTGACGAGTTAATTCAGCTGCGTAATGAAGCCAAGAAAAGCAAAAATTATGCTGAGGCAGACCGCATCCGTAAAGAGCTGGCAGACGCCGGCATTATTTTAGAAGATACGCCACAAGGTACAACTTGGCGTAGTGCTTAATTAATTTGTTATTTAAATATTATTGGAATTGTGTAAGGAACTGTTATGCCTGTTAAATTAACTGCACCCCTAGCTTCATCTTTATTGCCTGTTAATGGCGTTGAGTTAGGCTATGCGGAAGCGCATGTGAGAAAACCTAACCGTAAGGATGTGTTGGTGATTAAGCTCGCTGAGGGCACGCGCGTAGCTGGTGTTTTCACTAAAAATCGTTTCTGTGCCGCGCCTGTGGTGCTGTGTAAGGATTTTTTAGCGCAACAAGCGGGTATTCGCGCTCTGCTAGTCAACACTGGTTGTGCCAATGCCGGTACGGGTGGGGATGGGCTACAGCGCGCTCAGCAGAGCTGTGATGCGCTAGCTGGCTTGCTTGGTATACAAGCGAATCAAGTGCTGCCATTTTCTACCGGCGTGATCTTAGAACCGTTGCCGGTTGATAAAGTAGTGGCAGGTTTGCCAGCCGCTATCGCTAATTTAAAAGCGGATAATTGGCTAAATGCCGCTGAGGCGATTATGACGACCGATATCGTGGCTAAAGGCACGTCTCGTCAATTGAGCGTAGGCGGTAAAGCTATCACCATTACTGGCATGAGCAAAGGCTCAGGCATGATTCACCCTAACATGGCAACCATGTTGGGCTATATTGCAACAGATGCTGCAATTAGCCAATCTGCACTCGAAAGCATGATTCAGTATGCGGTAAATAAATCATTTAACTGCATTACGGTAGATGGCGATACTTCGACCAATGATAGTTTGATTTTTATGGCGACCAATCAAGCTGGCAATGCTGAAGTTGGTGAAAATGGCGCAGATTATATTGCGCTGCGCGATGCATTCACCGATGTGGCAATTGAGCTTGCACAAGCCATTGTAAGAGATGGTGAAGGTGCAACCAAGTTTATGTCTATCGTCGTAGAGCGTGGTCAAACTGAAGAAGAGTGCCGTAAAGTGGCCTATGCCATCGCACATTCACCACTGGTGAAAACTGCATTCTTTGCGTCTGACCCTAATTTAGGACGTATTTTGGCTGCGATTGGCTATGCAGGTATTGATGATTTAGATGTGAATACTTTGCAA
This sequence comes from Methylotenera sp. L2L1, assembly GCF_000744605.1. Classification (NCBI taxonomy): domain Bacteria; kingdom Pseudomonadati; phylum Pseudomonadota; class Betaproteobacteria; order Nitrosomonadales; family Methylophilaceae; genus Methylotenera; species Methylotenera sp. L2L1. The sequence goes on along the minus strand of NZ_JQMG01000001.1, from coordinate 350,907 downwards.
TTGTATCTAGGTGATGTGCTCGTTGCAGAAAAAGGCGGTAGGGCTGCTTCTTATGTTGAGGAGCAAGGGTCTGCTGTCATGAGTGAATCTGACATCGTGGTGCGCGTAGTACTTAATCGAGGCGATGCTGCTACCACTGTCTGGACGTGTGACTTCTCTTATGATTACGTGAAAATTAACGCAGATTACCGCTCTTAATACTGATTCATCATAAAGCTAGCATTGAAAAGAAACCATATTAATGAGTACTCTTAACTTATCCACTATTAATATAGCTGCCAATCCGCCTGATCTGCAGGTGACGGAGGCTGCAGTAGGTATCATACAGCTGGATAATGGTATGGTGCTGCTAGGGGAGCGCCCAGTAGGTAAACCTTGGGAAGGTTATTGGGAGTTTCCAGGTGGTAAAGTTGAGTCGAACGAAACGCCGGCACAAGCATTAAAACGAGAGCTGCAAGAAGAGCTTGGCATTACTATTACCCGCTTTTACCCTTGGGTTACGCGCACTTACGATTATGAAGCCAAATATGATCAGGCTGGCAAACTAGTCACGCCCGCTAAGACGGTGAAGTTACATTTCTTTATCGTAGTTGAGTGGCAAGGTGATCCTGTTGGGTTAGAGGACCAATTGTTGAGTTGGCAAAATCCAGAAAAGTTAACGGTTGGGCCGATGCTGCCAGCGAATACGTCAATTCTCACAGCGCTCAGTTTGTCCACAACTTATGCCATTACCAATTTGAAAGAGATGGGCGAGCCACTGTTTTTTGAGCGCTTAAGAAAAGCATTGGAAAATGGATTGATGATGATACAAGTGCGTGAGCCTCATCTTTCTATGCGGGATTTAATGTTGTTTGCAGAGCACGTGATTGCCCTTGCTAAGCCTTTTGAGGCTAAAGTGTTCATCAATGCGGATGTTTCAATGGCGCAGCAACTCAATGCTTCTGGTGTGCATTTGTCTTCAAGCAAGTTAATGCAACTGAAGATCAAGCCTGAAGGGTTGTTAGTGGGCGCTTCTTGTCATAATGCGGCAGAGTTGGCGCATGCAGAAATGCTAGCGTTAGATTACGTGATGCTGTCCCCCGTCAAATCTACCTTAAGCCATCCTGATGCAACTCCACTTGGCTGGGGTGCTTTTAACCAATTGATTGACGGATTCTCGTTGCCTGTTTTTGCGCTAGGCGGCATGTTGCGGGAAGATTTAGATACGGCTAATTTGTATGGCGCTCATGGTATTGCCATGCAGCGAGATATATGGGGTACGCTATAAAAAGTGGCTAGTGATTATGGTGATGTTCATGATCACCGTGATGTGATTGCTTGTTGTTGTTTTCAGAGCCTTTAACAATTGCTTTTACCTTCTGCTTAAATTCAACACCTTTGTTGTTTTTAAAGGTCATCTCAAAGTCCACTACTTGAGCATCCACTAGTGGTTTTTTTAAGTCAAACATCATGAGGTGGTAGCCACCTGGTTCCAGCTTGTATGGTTTGCCTGCGCTTAATGGAATTGAGTCTAACATGCGCATTTTCATGACATTGTTTTCCATTTTCATGCTGTGTATCTCTACACTTTCAGCCACATCACTTGCAACGCTTATTAGCGTGACGTCATTGCTGCTTGTCATGGTCATATATCCGGCACTAATGTTTTGTCCTGGGTTTGTGGCGCGCACCCAAGGGTTATGGATGGATACAATTTCTTGTGCTGAAACAAGGGTGCTTATCATCATCAGCAAGGGCGCTAAGCTATAGCGTAAAGTGCGATGTAGATGATATGTATATTGTTGTGTCATGGCCATTTTTAACACCAATCATTTGATTATCGTTAAGCGCTTACTGGGTTAACTCATCAGGTAAGTCGTCATCTTTTGCAGCGGCTGGTATTGCATAGTCCTCATTTGCCCATGCGCCTAAATCTATCATTTCACAGCGTTTGCTACAAAAAGGTCTAAAAGTGTTGAGTGCTGAAAACTCCACTAGCTTTTTGCATGTGGGACAAGCGACAAGACGTTTGCTTTGGTTCATGTGTCAGTACTTTGCAGTTGCTTTGCTAATAAATGATTATATCTGAAGATCAGCCTTATATTGGCTCGCTCGGGTAACGCTTATAAATTACAGAGTGTTAACGAGAAGTCGATATCTTCTTCAAATTTTTGTGGTTTTTGGGTGCAGTCTAAGGTGTTGAATCTAATATTAATTGCATATTTATTAGCACTGACCTCAGGGAAGCAGTTGAGGTTGTCTGCTAGATTGATTTTTAGCATTTGCGCAGGTCTGACGCCGCCTAGCATTTGTTGATAAACACCGTTGGTAGCCACCAACTTATTCGTGCTGCCACTGCCGCGCAAAATGCGTAAAATAATGATGATGGCTTGCTGCATCGGAATCAACGGTTTAATCCAAGATTCTAAATCATGCTTACGGCGCTCTGCACCTAAGCCTAGCCAATAGTGGTATGAAGGTACATCAAATTCACAGACGCCACCAGGAATCCCCGCGCGTTGTTTAATGCTCATTAGCCATTCGTTAGCACGTAAAGTTTGGCCAAGTTTCGTGGTTTCAGCGCGTAGCGCATCGGCGGCAACGTTAATATCATCAAGCGTGGCTTCTAGCGCTTCAGCCGAAATAATTGGATTGCCGATTAACATGCGCATGGCCGTTTTTTGGCGATCAAGTTCTTGGAGTAGGTCGACTTTTAGTTCTGCTCTGTCTACAACATCTAAAATCTGTAATAGCGTAAGGAGCGCACAGTGATGTTGAAACTCATGGTCTGCTGCAAGATTGTGTAAAACTTTGGCAAACAAATCCTCTACGCGTAACAGCGTGCGTATGCGTTCATTAAAAGGATAGTCGTAACTAGGCATGTTTTATCATGTGAGCCAAATGCTTTTTCAGGTTAGGCCATTGCATTGAATTTAAAGTTGAACTGGATTATCAAATTTATTTGCTAACTATGCAAGTCTTAATGAGTTTTTTATGGAATTCATTAATTTTCTCTGCTAGCTCGCTGACGGTACCGCTGTTGTCTATGATGACATCGGCGAGATCGCGTCTGTTTTCTCTAGAGGTTTGTGCCAGCATCAATTTTTTTACATCATCGGCAGTGAGGTTGCTACGCCCCATTGCTCGACTGATTTGTAAGGACTCATCACAGTCAATCACTAAGGTTTTATTTAATATCGATTGATATCGATTGCTTTCAAAGAGTAAAGGCACAACCAATAATTGATAGGCGGGATGCAGTTTTTGTTCGTTTTCTTGAAGTGTTTGCAGTGCTTTCTGGTGAATAGCTGGGTGCATCAACTGCTCAAGCTTAACTCTTTCATTCGCATCGCTAAAAATGTGTGTGCGTAGTTTGGTGCGGTTAAGTGTGCCATCGGCATTAAAGAAGTCTGCACCAAAAATACGGTCAACCTCTTTAAGTAAAGGGCTGCCTGCAGCGGCAAGCTCGTGTGCGATCACGTCTGTATCTACGACTGGGACACCTAAGCTGGCAAATTGCTTAGATGCTTCGCTTTTACCTGAACCTATCCCGCCTGTGAGTGCAACTACGTACATTGGCGCTATGTTATGGCAAATAGAATGTGGCAAGTGTCTGGCCAAAAAACAACGCTGCAATCCCGCCTATTGCTAGAAACGGGCCAAATGGCATTGGCACTTCCTTGCCGCGTTGGGTAAATACGATTAAAGCAATACCGATAATTGCGCCTAATGTAGAGGATAGTAAAATAACCGCAGGTAAAAGTTTCCATCCAAACCATGCACCAATCGCTGCTAGTAGTTTGAAGTCACCATAGCCCATGCCTTCTTTGCCTCTAATAATCTTAAATAGCCAATACACAGACCATAAAACAAGATATCCAGCCATTGCGCCAATCACTGCTGATTTTAAATCGGTGAAGCCAAAGTTTAAATTAAACAATAGCCCAAGCCATAGCAGCGGCAGTGTAATGTCGTCTGGTAGCAGTTGTGTATCAAAGTCGATAAAAGTCAGTGCAATAAGTGCAAATGCAAAGACCCATGCCATGAGTGTAGTGCCAGAATAGCCAAATTTCCAACTGATTAGCCCAATTAGAGTGGCGGTAAGCGCTTCAATCAGCGGGTATCTCATGCTGATGGATGCTTTGCATCCCTTACAGCGCCCTTTAAGGGCTAGATAACTAATAATTGGAATATTTTCCCATGCCGATATTTTATGACCACAGTGTGGGCAGGTTGAGCGTGGCTTAGACAGGCTGTATTGGATGTTAGTTGGAATTTCTTTTCCCTGAAGTTCTAGACAGTTGTTATGCCACTCCTGCTCCATCATTTTAGGAAGTCTGTAGATTACTACATTTAAGAAGCTGCCTACCATGAGGCCGAGTAAAGTGGATAGTGCGATAAATAAGGTGTTGTTTTGTTGAAGGATATTCGATAACTCATTCAATGCAGACGGCATGGTGATCCTTTGGTCAGAACTTATTGTTAATGTCGCTTTAAGATAAAACTATAACGTGCCGTTAAGTAACTGTAAACTTAATGCCATATTCTAACGTTAAGTGTTTATGATTGCCGCGAATTTAGTTTGCGTCTTTGGTCTTGAAATTTTGATATAGAGCCGCAAATATAGATTAGGTAATTGAGATTATAATAGAGTAGTAACTTGTATTAAGGACACAATATGACAGACATTAACCATCAACAAAGTGCAACAGAGCTTGCTCTGACTGAAGCTATTCACCCTGAGTGGGATGAGCCTATTATTTGCCGTGTTGAGGTTGACTTGCCAAGCTGGTTGTCACAATTGGCGGGTGGCAAAGATTGGGAGGTCTACTCTGAGGCAGAGGAGGAAAACTGCATCAGTTTTGCAATGCGTGAGATTGCAGTGAAAGCCCCAAAACTAGCAGAGGTAACTTTGTATCACAATGGGTACGCAGTCGTTGATGTTGAAGGTCAATCTTTGTTTGATGGCTCTTTGACTGCTGGCACAAGTGACTGTGCGCATTTGACTTATTACCATGCAGACAGCGGTGAGAAAATCATCTTAAATTAACCTGTTTCCAATTTAAGGTTAATTTACAGGCGTGGTTAAAAGTTTCTTTTTACCGCAAAATCTGCAAGTTCGATTAATGCCTGTTTGAAATTAGAATCGGAGAAGTGGGCAATCGCTGCGCAGCATTGTGCTGACTCAGCTTCTGCCATTTTTCTCACGTGGTCTAGTGCGCCTGAGTTTTTTACGATTTCAATCACTTGCGGCAAATGCTCCAGCCCCCCTTGTTCAATGGCATTGCGGATTAATGCGCTTTGCTCTGCATTGCTATTGCGCATTGCGAATAACAGCGGAAGGGTAGGTTTCCCCTCGGCAAGGTCGTCACCTAGGTTCTTGCCAATATCTTCGCTGTTGCCGCTTAAATCCAGAATATCGTCGATTAGCTGAAAAGCCGTGCCCAAGTGCATGCCATAAGCGGTAAGTGCAGCTTCGTCTTTTTCGCTAGCCTGGCTGATAATTGCGCCCAATCTTGTTGCAGCCTCAAAAAGCTTGGCGGTTTTGTAATGAATCACTTGCAAGTAAGCTTCGTCGGAAATGTCAGCGTTATTAACGTTAAGCAGTTGCAGCACTTCACCTTCAGCAATCACGTTAGTTGCATTGCTCAACACCTCCATAACGCGCATGTTTTGTACTGAAACCATCATTTGAAATGCGCGGGAGTAAACAAAGTCACCTACCAGTACGCTTGCTGCATTCCCAAATAATGCGTTAGCGGTGCTTTGGCCTCTGCGCTTTGAGGACTCGTCAACGACATCGTCATGCAGTAGTGTGGCTGTGTGAATGAACTCTACAACAGCGGCTAATTGATGGTGATGAGCTTGGATTTCTCCAAACAGTCCCGCAGATAGCAGTACCAGCATCGGGCGCAGTCTTTTTCCACCGCTATTAATAATATACTCGGCTACTTGGTTAACCAAGGTAACTTCTGAATGTAGTGATTGGCGGATAGCCTTGTCCACCATGCGCATGTCGTTGTCTATGCAAGATTGAATGATGCTTGGAGTCACATTAATATAACCTATAAAATGAAAGGTGATTTTATCACAGCCTATTTAAATCCAAGATTTTCAATGACATGGTTTTTTAGACTTATTCATCATATATAATAGTATCTTTGGTTTTTAAACCGTTGATGACTTTATCCAGTTAAAGCTGCTAAGGTTAGCGCTGACGCAAGTCGAGCTTTGTCAGAGTTTGATAATGCTTTCGGTTGGAACGCGGCCAAATATGTAGGTGCGCATTGCTAATTAGGTACGAATAAGTTGACGACAATTTTCCTTGAAAAATTTAATCTAACATTTTTGTTAATTTGCTTAGATTAAGGTTTGCTTTACAGGATAAATTGCGTATAATGCGCGATTCTTTTGAAGTATGAGTTAAAGGCATAATCATGTATGCAGTAATCAAAACTGGTGGTAAACAATATCGCGTAGTTCAAGGCGAAAGATTAAAAGTTGAGAAGCTAGAAGTTGAAGTTGGCGGCACAGTTACGCTAGATCAAATTCTTATGGTTTCTGACGGTGATAACACAACAATTGGTTCGCCAATTATTAAAGGTGCTACTGTTAAAGCAACGGTTGTTTCACACGGCCGTGGCGACAAAGTAATGATTTTTAAATTCCGCCGTCGTAAGCACTACCGTAAAACACAAGGCCATCGCCAAAGTTATACGGAAATTAAAATTGAAGCAATCGCTGCTAAATAAGCAGTTATCGTTAAGTTAAGGATTAAATCATGGCACACAAAAAAGCAGGCGGTAGTTCACGTAACGGTCGCGACTCACAAGCCCAACGTCTAGGCGTTAAAGCATTCGGTGAGCAATTTGTTTCAGCTGGTAGCATTATCGTGCGTCAACGTGGTACTAGAATGCACGCTGGTGAAAACGTAGGTATGGGTAAAGATCATACTTTGTACGCTAAAGCAGACGGTAAGGTGAGCTTTACAATTAAAGGCGCATTAAAACGTAAAACTGTGAATATTATTCCAGCTTAGTTTTTTGCGATAATTTAAGAAGCCCTGTCGTTTGATAGGGCTTTTTTATTTGGTTCGCGCTGGCAGAATGTTTTATCAATTCGTGCGTTCTTGCTAGTTTTATGTTGGGTAAAGGTTTTTGGCTGATTAGTGATGTAGTTTAGATTACTTTTCATAAAAATCCCCTACAAAACAGAATCCTGCGCGATAATTACATGAACTGATAAGACACTCTAGGTATTATGAAATTTATTGACGAAGCAACTATTAAAATTTATGCGGGCGACGGCGGTAACGGCGTAGCTACGTTTCGTCGTGAAAAATACGAGCCAATGGGTGGGCCAAGTGGCGGTGACGGCGGTCGTGGTGGTTCTATCATTATTGAAGCCGATCGTAATATTAATACCTTAGTAGATTATCGCTACACGCGTAGCTTTAGGGCGCAACGCGGAGAAAATGGTCGTAGTGCTGAGTGTTATGGCGCTAAAGGCGAAGACATGATTTTGCGTGTTCCAGTTGGTACCGTGATTTCAGATAAGTCTAGCGAGCAAATGTTAGTGGATTTAAGTGAGCATGGGCAACGTGCACAAATGGCCACAGGCGGTAAAGGTGGCTTAGGTAATGTGCATTTTAAATCTAGTTTAAATCGCGCACCACGTCAGTGTACCAAAGGTGATCCAGGTGAGGAGTTTGAGCTTTATTTAGAGCTTAAAGTGCTGGCTGACGTAGGGTTGCTAGGGATGCCTAATGCGGGTAAATCCACATTTATTCGATCCGTTTCAGCGGCTAAACCTAAAGTTGCCGATTATCCATTTACAACATTGCACCCTAATTTAGGTGTGGTGCGTGTGGATGCCGAGCGCAGTTTCGTGATTGCAGATATTCCAGGAATTATTGAGGGTGCGGCAGAGGGTGCTGGTTTAGGCCATCAGTTCTTACGTCATTTGCAGCGCACCTCATTGTTGCTGCACCTGGTTGATATCGCTCCGTTCGATGAGGCTGTGGATCCTGTGTATGAAGCGAAAGCGATTGTAGAGGAGCTCAGGAAATATGATGAGGCGCTTTACAATAAGCCACGCTGGCTGGTTTTGAATAAGATTGATATGTTGCCGGAATCTAAACAAATCGTTGAAGATTTTGTGAAGGCTTATGGATGGGATGGCCGTGTATTTGCTATTTCTGCAATCAGTGGGATTGGTTGCAAGGAGCTTACCTACGCCATCATGCAGCATATCGAAGACAATAAGCAACATGATGAAGAGGTGATTGTGCCTAATCGTGATGTTGCAGCAAGTGTTAGTGAAGATAAAGAAGCTGGGAATGAAGTCGCCTGAATTTAACTCTCTAGTATCTGATGCAAAAGTCATTGTTGTGAAGGTGGGCTCTAGCCTAGTCACCAACAATGGTAATGGTTTAGATCATATTGCTATTGCAGAGTGGGCCTCACAAATAGCGACGCTGGTGCAACAGGGTAAGCAAGTGGTGTTGGTTTCAAGCGGTGCAGTGGCTGAGGGTATGCAAAGACTGGGTTGGAAAAAGCGCCCAGTCGCGGTGAATGAGCTGCAAGCGGCTGCGGCGGTCGGGCAAATGGGTCTGGTGCAAATGTATGAGCGCTGCTTTAGTCAACATCAGTTACATACTGCGCAGGTTCTGCTCACACATGATGATTTGGCCGATAGAAAGCGCTATCTGAATGCAAGAACCACATTGCGCACTTTGCTGGATTTAAAAGTTATTCCAATTATTAATGAGAATGACACCGTGGTAACGGATGAGATTAAGTTCGGTGACAACGATACTTTAGGGTCGTTAGTGGCCAACTTGATTGAGGCTGATACTCTGGTGATTTTGACGGATCAGCAAGGCTTGTATTCGGCTGACCCACGCAAAGATCCTGATGCTCAATTTGTGCAGCGTGCAACTGCTGGCGATTTAGCGTTAGAGCAGATGGCTGGCGGTGCAGGTAGCAGCGTAGGCACTGGTGGCATGCTGACTAAAATTTTGGCTGCAAAGCGTGCTGCACGTAGCGGAGCGCATACGGTAATTGCTTCTGGTCGCGAACACAATGTACTAGTGCGACTCAGTGCTGGTGAGGTAATTGGTACCCACCTTGAAGCTACCCAAATGAAAATAGCGGCGCGTAAGCAGTGGCTTGCGGACCATTTACGGACCACGGGTAAAGTGGTGTTGGATGCTGGTGCTGTGCGTGTGCTGGTGGCTGAGGGTAAAAGCTTATTGCCAATCGGCGTGACGGCTGTAGAAGGCTATTTTGAGCGCGGGGATGTTGTTGCCTGCGTTGATGCTGATGGTAATGAAGTTGCTCGTGGGTTAGTGAACTATTCTGCGAGTGAAACGGCTAGGGTGATGCGCAAGCCTAGCCAGCAGATAGAATCAATATTAGGGTATGTGGACGAATCTGAGTTGATTCATCGCGATAATCTGGTATTGCTAAGACAGGCTGAGGCAGTTGTAAAATAAATCGTAAGTTTTCATTGAGACTTTTAGTTTTAATTCAGATTACATAAAGGAATGCATGTGGCAAATAATCAACCATTGGTAGCCATTATTATGGGCTCAGACAGTGACTGGCCGGTAATGAGAAATGCAGCACAAATGCTTGCTGATTTTGGTGTGGCTTATGAAGCGAAAGTGGTTTCTGCGCATCGTACGCCTGACTTGATGTTTGAATTTGCGGAAACTGCGGCAAACAAAGGTATTCAAGTGATTATTGCTGGCGCTGGTGGCGCTGCCCATTTACCTGGGATGGTCGCTGCTAAAACAACTTTGCCTGTATTGGGTGTGCCGGTGCCATCTAAGCATTTGCAAGGCCAAGATTCATTGTTATCGATAGTGCAGATGCCAAAAGGTATTCCAGTAGCGACTTTTGCTATTGGTGATGCCGGTGCTGCTAATGCGGGTTTATTTGCCGTTTCAATACTGGCGAATCAAGATGTTGCGCTGGCTAATAAACTGACGGAATTTCGTACTAAACAAACAGAAAAAGTATTTAACATGGAGTTAAGCGACAAACCATGAGTCAACCTTCTATGATTCTTCCACCAGCGATGCTGGGTATGTTGGGTGGCGGTCAATTGGGCCGTTTTTTTGTGATTGCAGCCCATGAAATGGGTTATAAAGTCACTGTATTAGACCCAGATGAAAATAGCCCTGCTGGCCAAATTGCTGATGTGCATATTTGCGCTAAATATGATGATGAAGCCGCATTAGCGCAAATTGCGGAGACTTGCCAAGCGATTACAACCGAGTTTGAGAATGTTCCTGCTGCCACATTGAGTACGTTGGCGCAGTCTGTGCCTGTGCGCCCATCTGCTGAAGCGGTGGCGATTGCACAGCATCGTGTGAGTGAGAAGAATTTTATTAAAAATGCAGGGTTGCCTGTTGCACCTTATGTTGTTGTTAATGCTGAGTCAGACTTGCCAGCGGATGACAGTGAAATTTATCCAGCGATTCTTAAGGTGGCAAGATTTGGTTACGATGGTAAAGGCCAAGCGCGTGTTGCTAACTTGAGCGAAGCTAAAGCAGCGTTTTCAGCATTCTCGCAAGAGGAGTGCGTGTTAGAGAAAATGCTGAAATTGGATTATGAGGTTTCTGTCGTGCTCGCACGTGATGTGAATGGGCATGTTGCCACTTTCCCTACCGCAGAAAATAGTCATTTGAATGGTATCTTGGATATATCCATTGTGCCAGCGCGTGGTAGTGATGCTGTGAATCATCAGGCACAAAAGCTTGCCATTAGCGTTGCTGAGAAGTTAGAGTACACCGGTGTTCTAGGTGTGGAGTTTTTTGTGTGTGATGGTGAGTTGCTTGTTAATGAAATTGCACCTAGACCTCATAACTCAGGCCACTATACGCTTGATGCTTGCATCACTAATCAGTTTGAACAGCAAGTGCGTGTAATGGCAGGTCTTCCTTTAGGTAGCAGCCGTCAGCACAGTCCTGCTGTGATGGTGAATTTATTAGGCGATATCTGGCCTGATGCTAAAGCGGCGCCGGATTGGCAATTAGCTTTTGGTGTGCCTACGCTGAAGATGCACCTGTATGGTAAGAATGAGGCGCGTGCGGGTAGAAAAATGGGACACTTTACTGTGTTGAATACAAGCCGAGATGAGGCGATTAAATTGGCGCTGCAAGTGCGATCAGAGTTAAATATCGGCAGCTAAAACCTATTTAATAACTGTTGCGATGAATGGCATTGATTATTTTGATATCAATGCCATTTTTTTGCGTGCCGTTTTTTAATTAATATTTTAATTAACGATAAAAACGATGATTGATATTTCTGTAGCTAGGTCTGCTAGGCGTGATTGTCAGGTTGTATCGCAGGTGATGCGACATTTGAATTGTGATTAGACATTAAGTCTAAGTCTTGCCAGCACCACTTGTTGGTAAAAATAGTGTTGATCTGAATAAGCAATAAAAAAGCCGAACAAATGTTCGGCTTTTTTATTGCTTTAATAACGACTTAAGTGAATGAACACTTAAGAGGTTAATTATGCCATCGCTTTAATCGCAGCGTTTAAGCGGCTTTTATGACGTGAGGCTTTGTTTTTGTGAATGATGTTTTTGTCCGCAATGCGGTCAATAACACTTACATTCTCTGAGTACGCAGCAGTAGCTGCAGCTTTATCGCCAGCTTCTACAGCTTTAATGATTTTTTTAATTGCTGTGCGCAAAGTAGAACGCAAGCTTGCATTGTGAGCACGTTGCTTAACTGCTTGACGAGCACGTTTTCTTGCTTGTGCGGTATTTGCCATCTGTTTTTCCTAAAAAGCTATTCAAAATTCGAAGCCCATAATCATAGCTATTTTATAAATATATTGCAAGTTAAAATAATGCAAATATGTTTGTAAATAATACCTAGTGACTATTGGCGTGTTAAAATTACGCAATATGTTGTTAATACTAAACTTTTCACCACTACATTATAACGATAAAGCATGAATTTACTCAACGCGCTGGCTAAAGTCGGCAGCATGACTTTTGTTTCGCGTATTTTAGGATTCGTCCGCGATACGCTAATTGCACGCGTATTTGGTGCTGGTATGTTGAGTGACGCTTTTATTGTTGCTTTTAAAATCCCGAATCTATTGCGCAGAATATCAGCTGAGGGAGCATTTAGCCAAGCATTTGTGCCTATCTTATCTGAATATAAAAGTCAGCGCGGGTTTGATGAAACACATCGCCTTATTAATCGGGTTGCCACTTGGTTAGGGTTGATTTTAGTTGTGGTCACGATACTTGGGATGTTAGCTGCACCGTGGATTGTCAGTTTGGTAGCGCCTGGTTTTAGAGGTGATGCGGTGAAAATGCAACTGACGATAGAGTTGTTGCGCATTACGTTTCCGTATATTTTCTTTATATCGCTAGTGTCTATGGCTGGCGGTGTACTTAATACCTACAATAAATTTGGTATTCCAGCGTTTACCCCAGTATGGCTAAACGTTTCTATGATTGTTGCCATACTGTTCTTTGCGCCGTATTTTGACGAGCCGATTAAAGTGTTAGCGTGGGCTGTATTTATTGGCGGAGGTTTGCAGTTGGCGTTTCAAATCCCGTTTTTAAGACAGATAGGGCTGTTGCCTAGGTTTGACTTTAAGCCAGATGACGAGGGCGTGTGGCGCATACTCAAGTTAATGGGGCCGGCTGTGCTGGGTGTGTCTGTGGCGCAGATATCGCTTATTCTTAACACGATCTTCGCTTCATTTTTAGATACTGGTAGCGTTAGTTGGCTTTATTACGCAGACCGCCTGATGGAGTTTCCGACAGGTGTGCTTGGTGTTGCGCTAGGCACCATATTGTTACCTAGCTTATCTAAAGCTTATGCCGGCAAAGATGATGGCGAGTACTCGCAATTGCTGGATTGGGGATTAAGGCTAACTTTTATTTTAGCGGCACCTGCTGCGGTCGCGTTAGCCGTGTTGGCAACTCCGTTGGTCGCGACCTTATTTAATTACGGTAAGTTTACGCCGCATGATGTTTTAATGACTCAACAAGCCTTGATTGCCTATAGCGTAGGCTTGTTAGGTTTGATTTTGGTTAAAATTCTGGCGCCAGGTTTTTATGCGCGACAAAATATTAAAACCCCAGTGAAGATTGCAGTGTTTACCCTAGTGATGACACAGGTGATGAATCTGTTTTTTGTTTTTGTGCTGAATTTGCAGCATGTTGGGTTAGCGTTGGCAATCGGTGTAGGTGCTTGTCTTAATGCAGCCCTGTTATATCATCACTTACGTAAAGCACAGATATTTCATCCGCAATCAGGTTGGTTGCTATTCATGTTTAAATTGTTGATTGCATTAAGTGTCATGGGCGCCGTGTTGTTTTTTGCGATGGGTGATACGGCTTTGTGGCTAAATTTTGGTTTGATGCAGCGCTTAAGTTATTTGAGTGGTTTAGTGGTGTTAGGAGCAGCGAGCTATTTTTCAATGCTATTGTTACTGGGTTTTAGGCCCAGAGACTATATACGCAGGGTGAGTCGATAGATGCAGGTTTTTAGACATGTACCAGTAACGCTGCAACAACCATGTGCGTTAGCAATTGGTAACTTTGACGGCATGCATTTGGGGCATCAAGCGCTATTGGCTCAACTCAAGCAGTCTGCTGAAACGTTTAACTTAGAAGCTGCGGTGATGACATTTGAACCTCATCCGCGTGAATTTTTTGCCCCGGAACTTGCGCCGGCAAGACTTTGTTCTTTGCGGGAAAAATTGGAGTATTTTGCACAGGCTGATGTCGAGCGTGTATATGTATGTAGATTTGATCAGCGTTTTGCAAAAGTGACTGCCGAAGTATTTATGCGCGATATATTACGCGATTCAATTAATGCACAAGCGGTTTTAGTAGGTGAAGATTTTCGTTTTGGTGCAAAGCGTGCTGGTTCTGTGAGTGATTTTATTGCAGAAGGCTTTAACCTTGTGAGTTTGCCGCAAGTGAGTTTAGCCGATGTTAGGGTGTCGAGTACACGGGTGCGCTCTGCATTGGCGGATGGTCGCTTGGATGAGGCAGCACAGCTCTTAGGCAGGAGCTATAGCATTAGTGGTAAGGTTGTGCACGGCGCAAAGCGTGGTAGGCAGCTTGGCTTTCCTACGGCGAATGTGCATATGCGCCATGAGCGACCTGCGTTAAAAGGGGTGTATGCAGTAAAATTAGATGGCTTGAATGCGGTTGCGAATTTAGGGGTGCGCCCAACCATTGCTGGAGTATCTAAGCTGTCGCTGGAAGTGCATGTGCTTGATTTAGATGGCGATTTTTATGGTAAACACGTACATGTAGAGTTTTTACATAAAATACGTGATGAAATGAAGTTTGAAAGTTTGGATGCGTTGAAAGCGCAAATTGCAAATGATGTAAAATTGGCAAGAAATTTTTTTGGAGCTGTTATTCCAGCTTCGCGGTAAATGTAACCAGTCGCTGTTAGCTTGTTAAGCCAATAGTGAATCGCTGGGTCGGCCGAAATAATGAAAATGAAATGTGTTGAGATTTTAAATGACTGAAGACAATAAAGAGCAAAGTAAGTATAAATTAAATCTACCTGAGACTGCTTTCCCGATGCGTGGAGATTTGGCAAAGCGTGAGCCAGCATGGTTGAAAGCATGGCAGGACAAAAAGCTTTATGAGCGTATTCGCAAAGCGCGTAAGGGTGCGACAAAATTTATTCTGCATGATGGCCCTCCTTATGCCAACGGAGATATTCACATTGGGCATGCTGTTAATAAAATCTTAAAAGACATCATTGTAAAATCTAAAACGTTTTCAGGGTTTGATGCCCCTTATGTGCCGGGCTGGGATTGTCATGGCTTGCCGATTGAGTTGGTTGTGGAAAAAAATCACGGTAAGAATATAGACCCTGCTAAGTTTCGTGAGTTATGCCGTGCATATGCCGCCGAACAGGTAGAAAAACAAAAGAAAGACTTTATTCGCTTAGGTGTGCAGGCAGATTGGGATAATCCTTATTTAACGATGGATTACCAAACTGAAGCTGACATCATGCGTGCTTTAGGTGATATTTATAAAAATGGCTATCTGTATCAAGGCAGTAAACCCGTACATTGGTGTGTGGATTGCGGCTCGGCATTAGCTGAGGCAGAGGTTGAGTATGAGGATGTGAACTCACCAGCAATTGATGTGGGTTTTAAAGTGGCAGACCGCGCAGCATTGGGTAAGGCATTTGGCATAAATGTGACGGCTGATGCTTATGCCGTGATTTGGACAACGACGCCTTGGACATTACCAGCAAACCAAGCGGTGAGTGTGCATCCTGAACTTGATTATGACCTGATTCAAACAAGCAAGGGTTTACTCATTCTTGCAAACGCGCTGGCTGAAGCTACGTTGGCGCGTTATGGTGAGTTGGATTTTAAAGTGCTTGCGACATGTAAAGGTGAAGCTTTAAAGCACTTACAGTTACAACATCCGTTCGATAGCCGCCAAGTGCCGGTGATATGTGGTGATCACGTGACAACAGAGGCTGGTACTGGATTGGTGCATACAGCCGCTGCACATGGTAATGATGACTGGTTGGTGATGCGTGCTAATTTCCCGGAACAAAAACCAAGAGTGTTAATGGGTGGTGACGGCAAGTTCTTTACGAGTGAGTTGGTTGAGCTTGAGGCTATTCGTGGGTTGACCAGACAGGATGCTAACAAAGTAATTTTGGCAAAAATGCAGGAAAGTGGTCACTTACTTGCAAGCGCACGTTTGAATCATAGCTTCCCGCATTGCTGGCGCCATAAAACGCCACTGATGCAGTTGGCAACGCACCAATGGTTTATTGGCATGAACGCACATGACATCAACGGTAAAGCATTGCGTGAGCATGCCAACAAAGCCGTGGATGAGACCGAGTTTTTCCCGAGCTGGGGTCGTGCACGTTTAGAAGCAATGATTAAGAACCGCCCAGATTGGTGTGTATCACGCCAACGCAACTGGGGCGTGCCGATGCCACTGTTTGTGCATAAAGAAACCGGCGAGCCGCATCCGCAAACTGCAGAGCTGTTAGAGCAGGCGGCCTTGCTCACGGAAAAAACCGGTGTAGAGGCTTGGTTTAGTTTAGATGGCGCGGCTTTCTTGGCACAACATGCCCCAGACTATGCTGAGCAATATAAAAAGGTGACTGACACCTTAGACGTGTGGTTTGACTCAGGTAGTACGCATGCGGCGGTGCTTAAACGTCGTCCTGAATTAGCCTTCCCCGCTGATTTGTATTTAGAAGGCTCAGACCAGCATAGAGGTTGGTTCCAGTCCAGCTTACTTACCGGTTGTGCGATTGATGGACATGCACCGTATAAAGCATTGCTAACGCATGGTTTTGTGGTGGATGGCAGTGGCCACAAAATGAGTAAATCTAAGGGTAATGTGGTTGCGCCACAAAAAGTGATGGATACCTATGGCGCAGATATCTTGCGTCTATGGGTGGCTTCTACCGATTACTCAGGTGAACTGACCATTTCAGATGAGATTTTAAAGCGAGTGGCTGAGAGTTATCGACGTATTCGCAACACTTTACGCTTCTTATTGGCTAACTTGGCTGACTTTGATGCAGCTAAAGACTTGTTACCTGTAAGCGAGTGGTTAGAGATTGACCGTTATGCTTTACACCTAACCGACAAATTGCAAACTGAGATACTGGCGGACTATGACCGTTACGAGTTCCACTTGGCGGTGCAAAAATTTGTTAGCTTCTGCTCAGAGGACTTGGGCGGTTTCTATTTAGATATCTTAAAAGATCGCTTATACACCACGGGTGAGGCATCGCATGCGCGCCGTGTTGCGCAAAGCACGTTGCATCATATTACCCATACGATGATGCGCTTGATGGCACCGATTTTAAGTTTCACTGCGGATGAAATTTGGCAAACGCTAGGTTTGGATGCAGATAAAACTGTATTTGAAGAGCTCTGGTATACCTTGCCAGCGCACGGGCTAAGCAAAACCGAGGTTCAGTCTTGGCAAACCGTGCTTGAAGTACGTGCCTTAGCCAATAAAGCGATAGAAGAGAAACGTGCCGTTGGTTTGGTGGGGTCATCATTGCAATCTGAATTGGATGTTTATGCAGATGGTGCAACATTTGAGGCATTAAACCGCCTACAGGATGACTTGCGTTTTGTGCTGATTACCTCACGTGCTTCGTTGCATCAGCGTGCTGGTGAATTAGAGGTACAAGTGGCACCAAGTGCACATACAAAATGTGACCGTTGCTGGCATTATCGTGCTGATGTAGGCGCTGATGTAGCACATCCACATATCTGCGGACGTTGTGTAAGCAATTTGTTTGGTAAAGGCGAGGCTCGCTCACATGCGTAAATGGTTTGTCATCAGTGCCATTGTGGTCGCGCTAGATTTGTATACGAAGCATTTAGTACAGAATGCTTTTGTGTACGGCGAGCACTTAACAATCACTAGTTTTTTTGATTTAGTGCGTTTTCATAATGAGGGGGCTGCATTTAGCTTTTTAGCGGATGCAGGCGGTTGGCAAAAATGGTTTTTTACAGCGGTTACTGCGATTGCTGCCGTTGTGATTACCTACCTGATTAAAAAGCATCATCATGAAAAGCTATTTAGCTTGGGTCTGGCACTAGTGCTAGGTGGTGCGATTGGTAATTTGTATGATCGGCTGACTTTAGGCTATGTAGTGGATTTTCTGTTCTTTCATATTGATCAGTTATATTGGCCAGCTTTTAATGTGGCAGATAGTGCAATCTGTGTAGGTGTTGGATTGCTACTGGCAGATAGCTTTAAGAAGTCGAAAACGTCGTAGCTATTCAAAAGCTAATCTCGAGATAACTTATGCCAGACTGGAAAAAGCTCATTGAAGGCAAAATTGCATTAGCAAAGCGTGGTGCACGGCCAAGTAGTGTTAATCAGAATGTAAGGATCCCGGCTGGTCAAACTGAGGTGAAGAATTTTCCAACGCTGGATTTAGGTATTCGTCCTGATGTGACGACAGAAAACTGGAATCTTCGCATTGATGGCTTAGTGGAAAAAGAGCTCAATATTGATTGGCTTCAATTTCAGGCAATGACACAAGTAACCGAGGTTTCAGATTTTCACTGTGTTACGCGTTGGAGCCAGCTAGATATGGATTGGCAGGGCGTGTTGGCGCGTGATGTTGTTGCAATGGCTGGGCCGCTGCATACTGCAAAGTATGTCACCTTGCATGGCTATGATGGCTACACCACTAATTTACCTTTAGATGCCTTATTGGATGACGATGTGATTATCGCGCACAGTGTATTAGGAGCACCATTAACGCCCGCACATGGTGGGCCTGTTCGTATCATTGTGCCGAAACGTTATGCATGGAAAGGTGCTAAGTGGCTGAAGGCGATTGAGTTACACGAATTTGATCGCCCTGGTTTCTGGGAAGTGCGCGGCTATCATAATGAAGCTGACCCGTGGCGAGAAGAGCGGTTTAGCGACGATTAAATCACTAGCATCTATTGTCTTTGAGGCTAAACATTACCAAGCACTAGATGATAGTCGGGTTGACGCTAGGTTTCTTACCTAATTTTCTTTGTAAAGTACGTCTGTGCATATTTAGGCTGCGCGCCGTGGCAGATATATTGCCATCATTCTCTGAGAGAACCCTTTGAATATGCTCCCACTCTAGTCTGCCGACTGGCAGTGGGTTGGAAGATAGCTCAACCTCAGCATCACCAGACTGTTTTTCGAAGGCTGCGACAATCTCATCGGCATCTACAGGTTTTGCTAGATAGTGGGTTGCCCCAAGTTTGATTGCTTCAATGGCCGTAGCAATGCTGGCGTAGCCTGTAAGAATCACAATTTTTGTGCCAGCCTGTAGGCTGGTCAGTTGCCTCACTAATACCAAGCCTGAGTTACCTGACATTTTTAGGTCAACCACTGCAAACTCAGGTGGGTCAGTCTGCGCTATCTCAAAGGCAGCTTCGGCTCTATTGGCAGTAGTGACTAAAAAGCCACGTTTACGCATGGCGATTGCAAGCGCATTTAAGAATGCATCGTCATCATCAACTAGCAGTAGTGTTGGATGCTCATCGCTACTTTTCGTCTCAGGATTGTAATCACTCATAGCCGTGCCCTTAGTGTTCTATACGTAATTTTTGCAGTGGCAATTTGACAATAGTAAGCACGCCACCCTCTGCATGGTTACTCAGCATAAGTGTTCCGCCAAGTTTTGCGAGAATGATTTCTGTGAGATAAATACCCAAGCCCATGCCATGGCCATTTTTTGAGCTGAAAAATGGGGTTCCGAGCTGACTTCTAACCTCTTCACTAAGGCCGTTACCAAAATCTCTAATATGGATTTGCAAGGTGTCATCGCTCCAGCTTGCATTGAGTAACACACGTTCTGGTGAAGCGTCTGCAGCATTGTCCAACAGGTTTTGTATTGCCTGAGGCAGTGTTCTATCCGTAAAGATTAATGGGTCACTGCTGTGATTGTTTAAATCCATCACTAACTCAGTTGCTGGGCGCGTATCACGCCAACGCTGAATCGACTCTTGCAGAAATTGGCTGAGTGGTAATCCATATCCAGCATCTGCACGGCCTTGGCCGGCATGATGGGTAATAGACGATAATATTTCCTTACAGCGTCCGATCTGGGTGCGGATAATTTCTAGCTGCTGTAGTTGTTCTGGTTGATTGGATAGGTCCTGTGCGAGTTCTTTGCTGATGACCGCCATAGTGGCTAAGGGGGTACCCAGCTCGTGCGCTGCGCTAGCTGCTAGGGTGCCTAGTGATAGTGCACGCTCACTTTCTAGTGATTTTTCGCGAATGGACGCCATGATTCGATCATAGTCACGCAAACTTTGCCCAATACGGGTGACAAAAAAAGCAATAATGCCGGCGCTCACCACAAAGCCTAGCCACATGCCGACTAAATGAATATCTAAAGACTTCCCTGCCAAGTAATGCATGTGCAGATGCGATAGTGGCACATAATAAAACACCAATGTTGAGTAACAAGTGACGGCAATTGCAGCAAGTAACCAAGCATACTCACGCTTTAATGCAACTGCTGCAACGGTAAGCGGCAGTAGATACATCCATACTAAAGGGTTGCTATAACCGCCTGTAAAATAAAACAACACAGTGAGCGCTAACAAATCACCTAAGAGCTGTAGCAACAATTCTTTGTCCGTGACATTGTTAAACTTCTGTAGGCGTAAGAATGTCATGAAGTTAAGTAGCAACATGCCGCCGACTGCAAACGCGATAGGGGTTTTGGGGAGCGGTATGTTTAAGTAAAACAATGCTAGTGTTGCCGCCAGCATGAAAGCAACCATGACACTGCGCAGTAAAAATAAGCGCTGTAAGTTACGGCGTGTTGGGTTTTCTAAAGTGGGAAATGGTGTATCCATACCTTGATTATTATACGTGCCGATTGCTAAATTGCATTGCGTCAAATTGTCGCGCTTATGCATTTTTAATACCTGCGACAATTAGTCACATTACGTATCTTGGATATCTAAAATATACTTGTTATCTATTGGGGTATCGCAATCTAAGAGGCAGTTAATCTTGGATTGCTGCTTGGATATAATATTAATAAATCATGGGTATGGTATGCGTATAAAGCTTATATTTACGGTCGTCGCAGCAAGTTTTAGTATGACATCACTTGCTGAGCATAACGAAGCAATTGACCTAGAGACAATTGAAGTGCGTGCCCCCATGATTGATAGCCGAATCAGTAAGCACCCAGCGACTGTTGAGACTTTTGATAAAAAGCAAATTGAAGAGAACGTCAATGCAGCAACGCCTGCGCAAACCTTAAAATATTTGCCTAGCATACAGGTACGCGAACGCTTTATTGGCGACAGGAACGGCATTATCGCTACGCGCACGATTGGTACCTTATCCAGTGCCCAAAGTCTGCTTTATGCCGATGGCGTATTGCTCTCTAACTTACTCGGTAACTCGTTCGCATTCCCACCGCGTTGGGGTATGGTGAGCCCGGAGGAAATTGAAAGCATCAGCATGATGTATGGCCCGTTCTCCGCACTTTATGCCGGCAACTCGTTTGGTGGTGTGATGAGCATCGCCACGCGTATGCCAGAGAAGTTTGAAGCGCATGCCAGCACACAGGCATTTATGCAGGGGTTTAAGCTTTATAGTACTGATGAGCATTACCAAGGTAGCCACTTGACCGCGTCTTTTGGAAACAAAGTGAATGATTTTTCATTTTGGTTAGGCGCAGATTATTTAGAAAATGAAGGGCAGCCGATGAATTTTTCAACGGCTAATCTTTCATCAACAGCGCCAGGAGTAAGCCCAGTAGTGACTGGAGCGTATCAGGATAAAAGTGAGACAAATGCAGATAGAGTTATTTTTGGTGCAAACAGTATTGATCATACCAAGCAGACTAACATCAAGTTGAAAGCAACTTATGATCTCAATCCAATGTTAAAACTAGCCTATACGTTAGCGGTTTGGGATATGAGGGGTAGAACGGATGTTGAGAGTTATGTTAAAGATGTTGCGGGAAATCCTGTATATAACGGTAGGGTCAGTTTTAATGGTCAACGTTATGATATTTCAGGAATGAATCCTGCTGAAGCTGAGTCACTTCATATCATGCAAGCACTAGATGTTAAGTCCAATACTAAAGGGTTTGTTGATTGGCAATTAACACTATCTGATTATGATTATCAAAAAGATAAAAATAGCGCTGCTAATGCACTTGCATCAGGTACGGTGATTCAGGGTAACCCATACATTACCAGGACAGGCCGTATCACTGATTTATCAGGAACCGGCTGGAGTGTGTTAGATGCACGTGCTACTTTGCGACCACATGAGCACACCGTTGATTTGGGCTACCATGTTGATCGATATACGTTAAAAAGTGATACGCATAATACAGTAGACTGGAAAACGGGTAGTAAAGCGGCTTTAAATACATCCGCACGTGGCGAAACTTTGACGCATGCAATCTATGCGCAAGATAAGTGGCAGATTAATCCAAAGTGGGCACTTACTTTAGGTGGTCGTGCAGAGCATTGGCAAACTGACGATGGCCAAAACAAAACGACAATTTCCAATGTATTACAAACTGCAAATTATAAAGATAGGTCTGAAACCAAATTTTCACCCAAAATTTCTATCAGTTTTGAGCCTGCGCCAGCTTGGGGATTTCGTGCAGCACTGGGGCAAGCATTTCGCTTTCCAACCGTCAGCGAAATGTTTCAGCCATTACAAAATGGCGCTACTGCCTATTTTGTTGAAGCCAACCCAAATCTAAAACCAGAAGAAGTGATTGCAAGTGAGTTTACAGTAGAGCGTCGCTACGATAGCGGCTTGATTAGAGCTAGCTTGTTTAGTGAAAATAAGCACGATGCGCTTATTTCACAAAATATTGCGATTAATGGCGCTATTCCATACGATACAGGCACCTGTACTAGAACTGGCGGCTGTAGTTTTGTACAGAATGTAGACCATATCCGCACACGCGGGCTAGAGTTAGCGACGCAATGGCAAGATGTGTTGATACATGGTTTGGATTTGCAAGGCAGTGCTACCTTTACAGAGGCTGAAGTGTTAAGTAATCAAGCCGCACCAAATACTATTGGTAATAAACCACCGCGTATTCCGCGTAATATGTTGAAGGCGGTAGCCACTTATCACAGCGGAAGTAATCTCACGTATAGTCTAGCTGCGCGTTATAGTGGCCGCCAATATAATGCACTTGATAATAGTGATGTGAACGACAGCACATTTGGCGCTGCGAGTAAGTTCTTTGTCGTAGACTTTAAAACTAATTACAAATTTGCTAAAGGTTATACTGCCAGCGTAGGTGTAGATAATTTGAATAATTATAAATCGTATGTATTTCACCCTTATCCACAACGCACGGCTTATGTGCAAATGAAGTTTGACTATTAATGATTAAATATTTATTGGGATTAAGTTTATTTTGTTGTGCCTTTGTTTCAAATGCGCACGAGGACCATACTAAGCATCAAAACACAGCAATCGCGGTAAGTGTGGCTTTTGATGCACAGGGTAATTTGTGGCGCGCCTCTGTTCATGATGGACTCTTACAGGTCAGTAAGAGTACGGATACAGGAAGAGCTTTCTCAAAGCCTGTTAACGTTAATCGTAGCCCACATAAAATTGGCGCAGATGGCGAAGCCCGTCCTAAGATTGCTATTTCATCCGAAGGCTATATTTATCTGACATGGACAGAAGCGCTTAAAAAACCATTTTCTGGCTACATATGGTTTGCACGCTCGATTGATGCAGGTAAGACGTTTGAAACGCCTTATATTGTGCATCATGACCGTAGTGAAATCACGCATCGCTTTGATTCGTTAAATGTCAGCGCCGATGGAAAAATCACGGTGACTTGGGTGGATAAGCGAGATCTATTCGCGGCTAAAGCCGCGAATCAACCTTATGAGGGTGCTGCAATTTATTACGCGGTTTCCGATAATAAAGGTGTAAGTTTTTCATTAGAACAGAAACTTGCCGATAGTAGCTGCGAATGTTGCCGGATTGCCCTTACCAATAAACCAGATGGTACTGTCGTAGCAATGTGGCGGCACGTATTCGAAGGTAGTGAGCGTGACCATATGATGGCCGAAATTCCAGCCAATCAAACGACGCCACAGCCAAAGCGTGCAACATTTGGCCGCTGGAAAATTGATGGCTGTCCACATCATGGCGCAGCGCTTGCGAGTGGCGGTGAGGCTGAGCAGTGGTGGGGCTACCATATGGCATGGTTTGATGGCGGTAATGATGAGGCAGGTCTGAAAGCAACGCTGTTTTATGCCCGTATGGATGGTGTTGCTTGGGTGTCATCACCCTCTAAAAAGTTTGGCAATATGAAAAAACAGGCAGGCCACCCGGCTCTAGCCGCAGTTGGCGACAGTGTCTGGTTAGTTTGGCGTGAAAAAGACGCAGGTAAAAGTCAAATATGGTTAATGAAATCTACTGATGATGGTAAAAATTGGGGGGTACCCTCTATGATTGCAGACACCACAGGTAACGCTGACTATCCAATATTGCTACAAAAAGATAAGCAGATATTTTTGATGTGGAATACGGCAACCGAGGGTTTAAAGGCTTTGGTCATCTAATATCGCTTGTTGCGTACGCTGCAATAGATTGTGCTAGGTTGCGCACCAGACTTTAGTGTTGTGGGTAAGCTCCATCCATATCGCCCAAGCGCTTGCTGCACTCAGTAGCACACCGGCTAAGCGCATGCCGTAAGGTTCAATAGTTTTTGTTTTGAGCTTCAGCCAAAGCCACGGTGCTAAGAATAAAGAGACGCTAGAGCCTAATGCAAAGGCCGACATACTTAATGCACCATCTATAGGATTGCCGTTAAATGAGGCAATAACCAAGGCAGAGTAAAGCAAGCCACAAGGCATCAGCGCCCACAGCATGCCGATGTAAAAATGACCACCTTGCTTAGTGCTGAGTTTCTTAACATGCCCCCAGATATTGCGTCCCGCACGATCCACCCAAATTGGCTGGCGCGCATAAACAATCAATAGAACACCCCAGAAAAATATCAGCACATGAAAGAATGTCCAAAGCGGGTGAAGTACGCTGCTGTAGCTGGATAGCCAGGCAATGCTCTGGATAGCAAAGGTGGCAATCGCTCCCAGCAGGGCATAGCCACAGAGTCTACCGATATGGTAATGGTAAATTGCGTAAGGTGTTTTGGGTGATTGTGTCAGCGCGGTACATGCAGCGCCACACATCGCAACACAGTGTGGGCCACCTGCAATGCCCATGAGCAATGAGCTATAGATAAGCGCTGTTTGCATGGCTTAATTTTCTGGGTCGTTAACGCCAGTTGCGGCATGATTGCGCGCGCGAATAGCAGGTTCAAGCGCATTCTTCTCCGCGGTAGTGAGTGACTTGGTATTTGCGCCTACATTTTCATCGCGTGTTAATAATGGATCTTGTCCATTGACTGCAATGTAGACAGTGGTAAGGCTGGCGACGACTACGATGGCAGGGCCACCAAATACTAGCCATGCATAACCGGATTTCCACCATTTGGCTTTTTCATTGCTGGTTTGTTTTGTTGACATATGTTGACCCTTTTAGCGAGACATGTAAAAAATAGACTTCTCAAATAGACGTTCGTTTGAACCGTTTGCAACAATTTCAAATATCACAGGATGCGAGCCACTTTTGATAGAGCCATCTGCAATCTGTAGGCTTACCGCAACCATTCTTGATTCTGCTGCATTGACAGTGAACTCTTTAGCCGACGCCAGTGATAAACCCTCAATACCCGATACGGAAATCTTGAAAGTTTCGACTTGCTCTGACGCATTAGTAATTTGCATTTGGTAGACATTCTCAACTTTGCCACCGGCAACGATGCGTGACATGACGCCGCGATCACGAATGACATCGACTTTAAATGGTACGCGCGTGACCAATGAGTACACAAGGCCTGCACTCATTAATAGGAGTAAGCCTGTATAAATGAGTACGCGAGGACGTAAAACCTTCTTCACGACTTGTTCTTGCGACCAATGATGAGTCAGCGCATTTTGCGTAGAAAAACGAATTAAACCACGTGGGTATTCCATTTTATCCATAATGCTATTACATGCGTCCACACACAGGCCGCAGCTGATGCACTCATACTGCAAGCCATTGCGGATATCAATGCCTGTTGGACATACTTGTACGCAGAAGTTGCAATCAATACAGTCACCTAGGCCACTTTGCTTAGCATCCACTTTGCGTGAGCGACCGCTACGTGGTTCTCCACGTTCTTCATCGTAAGTCACGATCAGCGTGTCATTGTCAAACATTGCGCTTTGAAAGCGCGCATAAGGGCACATGTGCTTACATATCTGCTCGCGCAAGAAACCTGCGTTACCGTAAGTTGCAAAGCCGTAGAAACATATCCAGAAAGTTTCCCATGGGCTTAAATGGAGCTGCAAAATGCTCTGCATTAGGTCGCGTATAGGAGCAAAGTACCCCAGAAAAGTGAAGCCAGTCCAAACCGAAAAGCTAATCCAAATGCTATGTTTAAGCATTTTTTTCAATAGCTTGTTACGAGTAAGCTTACTTGCATCTAAACGCAAACGTGCTGCACGGTCACCTTCGACTTGTCTTTCGACCCATAAAAATATTTTTGTGTAGACTGATTGTGGACAGGCAAAGCCACACCAAAGCCGGCCGGCTACAGCAGTAAATAAGAAAAGTGCTAAAGCGGCGATGATTAAAATCACCACTAGATAAATGAGATCTTGCGGGTAAAGTACTAAACCAAAAATATAAAAGCGGTGCGTACCAATGTCTAGTAATACGGCTTGTCGCTCACCCCATTGTAACCAAGGCACACCGTAAAACACGATTTGTGTGATCCAGATCATGACCCAGCGCCAGTTTTTATACAGGCCAGAGATGTTGCGTGGGTAAATTTTTTGATGCGGTTCGTAAAGTGATCTGGTGACAGGTTGCGCAGGGTCATTAACGATAGGAATCGTTTTTTTGGATGTACTTTTCTGGGTGGACACTTTATTCAGACTTCATTAAAAACGGTGACTAAAATAAAAAACGCCCACTATTTTAGCATAAGCTAAATAGTGGGCGTTAAGATGCTTTTTATTCAATCGTGCTAAGCTAGATATTTAGCACTAAAGAAATTATTTAGCATTAGAGAAGCGCCATACGTAAGCGGCTAATACATGAATTTGCTCTGGCGTTAGGCGTGAACCTTGCGCTGGCATTTTGTTGTTTAAACCGTTATTAATACGATGAATAATAGCTGCTTCACCAGCACCGTGTAACCATGTGTCATCAGTTAGGTTAGGTGCGCCAATCGCTTGGTTACCTTTACCATCTGGGCCGTGACAAGCTGCACATGCTACAAACTTCTCTTTACCTAAAGCTGCGCGACTTGCTTCATGCTCGCTGTTAGATAAGCTAAGTACGTAATGAGCAACGTTCTTAACATCTTCAGGGCCACCTACAGCGGCTGCCATTGGAGGCATCATGCCGTTTCTACCGTTGGTGATGGTTTCCTTGATGGTTTCATGAGCGCCACCATGTAGCCAATCAGTATCCGTTAGGTTAGGAAAGCCTCTGCTACCGTGTGCGTCTGAACCGTGACATTGTGAACAGTTATTCATGAATAAACGTTCACCGATTGCCATTGCTTTTGGATCTTGAGCAACTTCTTCACCAGACATTGAGGTGAATTTAGCATAAATAGGTGCAATACGATCGTTTGTTTCTTTCACTTCTTGTTCGTACTGTTTTAACGCTGTCCAACCTAACTTGCCAGTGTATGTTCCTAAACCAGGGAAAAGGAACAGATAAATAGCACCAAATACACAAGTGATAATGAACATCCACATCCACCATCTTGGCATCGGATTGTTCATTTCAATGATGTCTTCGTCGTAAACATGACCTGTTGATTCACCTGTGTGAGCAGGGTCATGTGACTTGCTTGTTGCCAATAGTAGCGTTAAACAGAAAACGATACCACCAATCACGATTGCCGAAATAAAGTACGGCCAGAAATCGCTTGTAAAATCACTCATTCTTCATCTCCCTCAAGCGGCAATCTTGCCGCTTCGTCAAAGTCTTTTTTATGCCGCCCAGACCAAGCCCAGACCCAGATGCCAACAAAGGTAACTAGGGCTGCGACTGTTGCTATGCTGCGTAAATCAATAATATCCATGATCTGTTGCTTATTGTTTAAGCGCTGTACCCAGCACTTGCAAGTAGGCGATTACAGCTTCCATTTCTGTTTTTCCATAAACGTCATTAGCTGCACTTTTAATTTCGGCATCAGCATATGGAACACCAGCAATTTTTAAAGCACGCATATGAGCTGGCAAGTTTTCTGCATCTACTTGAGTTTTTTCAAGCCATGGGTAAGCCGGCATCACAGACTCTGGTACTAAATCACGTGGGTTAATTAGATGAATACGATGCCATTCATCGCTGTAACGGCCACCAACGCGGTGGAGGTCTGGACCTGTACGTTTACTACCCCATTGGAATGGACGGTCGTAAACAAACTCACCAGCCACAGAATAGTGTCCATATCTCAATGTTTCAGCTTTGAATGGGCGAATCATTTGTGAGTGGCAGTTGTAGCAACCTTCACGAATGTAAATATCTCGTCCAGCTAGTTGCAACGCAGTGTAAGGCTTTAAGCCTTCTACGGGTTGTGTTGTTGATTTTTGGAAGAATAGCGGTACGATTTCAACCAGTCCACCAAATGAAACCACAACCAAAATCAAGATTACCATCAGAAAACTGTTGGTTTCAATTTTTTCGTGGCTAAAGCCTTTTTGTTCTTTATCTGACATTTTCGATCTCTTAAGCATGAACAACTGTTGAAGGGATTCTGGCGCGAGCTGGCTGCCCCATTTGCACTGTTTTGATGACGTTCCATAACATGATGGCCATGCCGCTCACATACATCAAGCCGCCGATCATACGGATTACGTAGAACGGATGCATTGCTTTAACAGACTCAACAAATGTGTAAGTTAATGTGCCGTCGTCATTCATCGCGCGCCACATTAGACCAGCAGTAACACCTGAGATCCACATTGCAGTAATGTAAAGAACTACGCCGATTGTTGCTAACCAGAAATGCAACTCAATGGCTTTCTTGCTGTACATTTGTTTTACACCCCACAAGCGAGGTACCAAGAAGTACAGTGAACCCATAGATACAAAACCAACCCAGCCTAAAGCACCTGAGTGAACGTGACCAACAGTCCAGTCTGTGTAGTGTGAAAGTGAGTTAACGGTTTTAATTGCCATCATTGGGCCTTCAAACGTACTCATACCGTAGAAAGACAATGACACGATTAAGAAGCGCAAGATAGGGTCATCGCGTAATTTGTGCCACGCGCCTGACATGGTCATCATGCCGTTAATCATACCGCCCCAGCTTGGTGCTAATAGGATTAGTGATAACACCATACCCACTGATTGTGTCCAATCTGGTAGTGCTGTGTAGTGCAAGTGATGTGAACCTGCCCACATGTAAGTGAAAATCAAGCCCCAGAAGTGTACGATAGATAAGCGATATGAGTACACTGGACGTTCTGCTTGTTTAGGTACGAAGTAGTACATCATGCCCAAAAAGCCAGCTGTTAAGAAGAAACCAACAGCATTGTGACCGTACCACCATTGCACCATCGCATCTTGTACACCAGCATAAGCTGAGTAAGATTTCATCCACTCTGCAGGAATTGCAGCACTGTTCACGATATGCAGAATTGCTACTACGATAATAAACGCGCCGTAGAACCAGTTTGCAACGTAAATGTGTTTGATTTTTCTTTGCGCAATCGTACCAAAGAAAACAGTTGCATACATGACCCAAACAACAAGTAACAATAGATCGATAGGCCATTCTAGTTCTGCGTATTCTTTAGCTTGTGTATAACCTAAAGGTAAAGAGATGATGGCAGCAAGAATAACTGCCTGATAGCCCCAGAATGTGTAACGAGCCAGCATTGGGAATGCTAGTTTAACTTGGCTGGTACGTTGTACAACGTAGTATGACGTTGCAAATAGTGCACAGCCGCCAAATGCAAAAATAACCAAGTTAGTGTGTAAAGGACGAAGACGCCCAAAACTTGTCCATGGTAAACCTAAATTTAGTTCAGGAAATGCTAGTTGGGAAGCAACAATCACCCCCATTAACATGCCGACAACTCCCCAGACTACGGCCATTACGCTAAATCTGCGTATGACGTAGTCGTCGTAAAACGTTTCTACATTATTAGTGCTCATTACTTTCATCCTTAAACAAAACCAAATCATATTGATGACTTGAGGTGTGTTATTTAGCCTCAGTCATGCCAGCATCCGTTTCAATTCTAAACAATAGTGCACATGCTTTAATCGCGGAATTATACAACGTAATCTTTGATTTTACATTGGATTTAGTGACTTTTTATGTGGCGCAGAGTTAATCCGCACCGTATTTGCAGTGCTTATTTTAACAATGAATATTTTTAGATATTAAAGTGGTAAGTAATGGTCGATTAATAGCGCTGCGAATAATAGCGTTAGGTAAATGATGGAGTATCGGAAAGTGCGTTTTGCTAAGTCATCCGAGTAATGTAAGTAAAGTTTAATAACATAAGCCATAAAAATTGCATTTAATAGGATGGCTGATACTAAGTAAATCATGCCACTCATGCCTAAACCGTAAGGCATCAGCGATACGGCTACCAAAATCACGGTGTAGAGCAGGATATGCAATAAGGTGAAAGCCTCTCCATGCGTTACTGGTAGCATAGGCATGCCGACTTTGGCATATTCCTCACGGCGATACAATGCCAGTGCCCAGAAGTGAGGAGGCGTCCATGCGAAAATGATTAAAAACATAATCAGAGACTCAGGTGATACCGTGTTAGTGACAGCTGCCCAACCTAAGATGGGCGGCATTGCACCTGAGGCACCGCCAATGACGATGTTCATCGGCGTGGCGGGTTTAAGGAAAATGGTATAAATCACGGCGTAGCCTACAAATGTAGCAAGGGTTAGCCACATAGTGAGTGGGTTCACGTAGAAATATAGAATGGCAAGGCCAGTGCCACCGAGTAATGTGGCGAATATCATGGTTTCATTTGAAGATACTTGCCCGGTGGGTAGTGGGCGAGCTCGCGTACGCGCCATATTGGCGTCAATTTTGTGCTCAATCAGGCAGTTAAATGCAGCGGCAGCACCAGACGCAAAGGCGATACCTAGCGTTGTGGCCAGTAGTAATGGGAGTGGCACCATGTTTGGCGTGGCCAGAAACATACCGATGAGTGCGGTGAAAACAATCAGTGAGGTCACCCGAGGCTTGCACAGCGGGAAAAAGTTTTTTAATCGCGGAGCTAATGCTTTGATTTGGCTCATAAGGTTAACGTGCATGTGTAGCTCACTTTTAAGTTTTTGAGTGCTCATGTTGATGCTCCGTGATTTTGGAATTAAGAATAATAATGGTAATGACAAGTAATGCGGCCCCTAGGTTATGGGAAACCGCTAACACTAAAGGTAACTGGAGAATCAGATTGGCAACACCGATGATGATTTGTGCTAATAATAGGGCTAATAGCAATAAGGCTATATTCCTGAATGCTGATGTTTTTAAAAGTAGAAGCACAAGCGTACTGATGTAAATAAACGTGATAAGCGCGCCAACTCTATGCGTCCATTGAATGGTGGTGAGTGCAGTTAGCGTTAAATTTCCGCCATTCGCACTTTGACCGAGTTCGCGGACCAGATGAAAAGCATCATTGAAGTCCAAGTCCGGCATCCAGCGACCATGACAGGTTGGAAAGTCGGTGCACGCCAGCGCTGCATAGTTGGTGCTGGTCCATCCGCCTAGTAGCACTTGTGCTAATACGACGAATATTGCACCACGAACCATTAGTGTTAGTAGTGGCGATAATGATTGAATGTGATGGCGTGTGATGCTGTGCCGATGCGCTATCCATGTAAGCAAGCCTAGTGTGGTGAGTCCGCCAATTAAATGTGCGCTGACGATCACTGGTTTTAATAGCATGGTTACCGTCCACATGCCCAATAGTGCTTGGAAAATGATAATGATGAGTAATGTGGTGGTGAGGCTAGGTGCCACTTTTAGTTGATTTTTATTGCGCCACCCCAACACAAAGATTGCCAATACCACTAAGCCTAATGTCCCTGCTAAGTAGCGATGTGCCATTTCCTTCCATGCCTTAGCGGTCTCAACAGGGCTGTTTGGGTGTAGTGCTTGAGCTTGCTCGATGGCTAACTCGCTTTGTGGAACGGTGAGCGTTCCATAGCATCCTGGCCAATCAGGACAGCCAAGCCCTGCATCAGATAGCCGTACGTAAGCGCCTAACACGACAACGCAGAGTGCGAGTATTGCGCCAAAAAATGAGAGACTTTTAAATAGTTTGTAGCTCATGGTTAACCGGTCCAAGAGTACTTCATTAATCGTGTAATGTCTTTGCGCACCAAGGCTGGTGATGTGGATGCGCTATAGCTCATGATGAGGTGACCTAGCGGATCAATCAGGTATATTCTGCCAGCACTCATGGCTGACTCATCATGGATATTGAATTGCTCGCTGAATGAAGCCACATCAGTTTTGGGTTGATTCACAATAAAGAGGTCTGGGTAGTTTTGTTTTACCTCAGTAATTTCTGATGCGGTGGTGAAGAGGATACGTTGCATACGTGGAATTTCTTTGTATAAAGACACATGCAGTTGGCGTATTTGATGCAGTTTTTCTTTACATTGTATATCGCAGTCGGCCGCTATATAAACCATGCTCCATTTATCTTTTAAGAGATTGATGGAGACAACATTACCATTACTATCAGCGAGTGATTGATGCATGGTAAGTGCTTTTGCCGGTGTTACCAGTTCACCAATACTTTCACCTTTTGGACGCCAGTCAAGCTTGTACATTGCAATAACTGCAATGATGGGGGTAATAAAGAAAATCAACATACACAGAAGTATCAGTCGGCCTCTGCGCTGCTGGTCAAGATACTCGATATTGTTTGTTTCAGTATTTATCATGTCGCGTTGCCTATGTTTTTGTGATGTTGGCTTTTTTAATGCTGGTAAATAAGAAGATAAGAATGCTCGCAATCGTGAAGCCGAACCACTGATAAGCGTAGCCCATGTTAGTCGCAATTTTGCTAGCGGGTAGTTGCCAGTTGCGCACAAAGCCGCCGGCATTACTTTTAGCATCTAATTTAATGACCAGCGGCAAGGTATGAATAGGTACGTTCTTTTGGTAACGATTCATATCCATGTGTTGCCAGACAGTATTCCAGTTACTTTTTTCGGTATCACTTTCAAGTGTGAAAATCTTTTTGCTTGGAACCCAAACTAATCCAATCACCTCAAGTGAGTCATTTGGAGTGCTGATGGTTGGTGTGTCTGCATGGTCAGCTCCGCCAGCTACCCAGCCTCTATTAATCAGTACATACTTATTACTGCCCTCTAGTTTAAATGGCGTAATGACATGAAAGCCTGCAACGTTGTTTTCCACCTGATTGTCGAGCAGGATTTGATATGTTGTTTCGTAGTGACCTTTCACTTTTACTTTTTTGTATTTCCATGCATCTGCATCACTTAGGTTGTCAGGTAGCATTAATGCATTTTGATCTAATGAGGCGTTGTAGCTGGACTGGATTTCTTTTCTTAACTCCGCTTTGTTGTATTGCCATAAGCCGAGCTTAATGAATAAAGGGATACAAATCATGAGGATGATTAATCCTAGCCAAGATGGGCAGAATAAGTAATTTCCTAATCTAAATTGCATTTGTGTGACGTGCATCGCATAATGACTTAACTAAACTGATAGGGCCTGATTATGATATTCAAAGTTGTTATTGTGATAGTGCTGTTTGTTATTATTGCCAGCTTATTTTCAGCGTTGTACTTTCTAGCCAAAGATAAAGATGCCGGTGTTCGCACTGCAAAAGCATTGACCTTACGTATTGGTCTTTCAATCGCATTGTTTGTTTTTTTATTGATAGGGTATTACTTCAATTGGATTCCACATGCATCTGTATAGCTTGTCATTGAGCAAGTGTTTAATACTCATAAGCGCTAGTGCTAAAGTCTTGGTTTAAGTAAGCGGTGCATTTGCACCGCTTACTTTTTTATTACGTTATAACCAGTACACAAAAATGAATAGGCCTAACCAGACTACGTCGACAAAGTGCCAATACCATGCAACTCCCTCAAACCCAAAGTGATTCTTGGGTGAAAAGTGACCTTTCATTGAGCGTAACAAGATGACAATTAGCATGATGGTGCCTAATGTGACATGAAAGCCGTGAAAGCCTGTTAGCATGAAGAATGTAGCGCCATAAGCACCGCTACCCAGCGTCAAACCCATATGCGTATACGCTTCGTGATACTCAAATGCTTGGCAGACTAAAAATGCAGTGCCTAACGCAACGGTGAGAAATAGACCAAAAATGAGCTGTTTCCGGTTGTCTTTAAGCAGCCCCCAATGTGCCCAAGTAATTGTAGCACCAGAGGTTAGTAGCAAGGCTGTATTGATTGCTGGTAACCCCCATGCGCCCATCGGCGTGAGTTTGGCAGGGGTGTACTCTGTTCCTAATACAACGCCACCAGGCCCAACTGATGGCCATGTGCCTAGAAAATCTTTATAGGGGGTAAACAAGGGGTCGAATGCAGCAAGGTCTGGTACTGAGATGATACGCATGTAAAATAGTGCGCCGAAAAATGCTGCAAAGAAGGCAAGTTCAGAGCAAATAAAGGCAATCATCCCGATGCGAAAAGATTTATCTTCCCATGTTTTATATTGGCCGGTAATACTTTCAATTACTACCGCGCTAAGCCATTTAAAGGTCATCAGAATAATGATTGCGGCACCTATGTACATCATCCATTTTCCTGGCGTTTGTAAGTAGGCAAGGTCTTTGTTGGTGTCAGTAGCGACACTGAAAATAAAGCCTGAAGCGAGTGCGAGTAACCCTGCAGATATCGTCACAGGATACAACGCGCCATGTGGGACATAGTAATGATTGTTAGAATGTGTTGTCATGCATAAGCTCCCCATTACATTATTTAACTTAACTTGTCGCTAAAATAAAATCAATCAATGATGGCTATTGATTTATCTCGAGGTTTAATTTTATTTATCAGAGTCTTAGTCTGCTAAATACCACTGCTC
This sequence comes from Methylotenera sp. L2L1, assembly GCF_000744605.1. Lineage (NCBI taxonomy): Bacteria > Pseudomonadati > Pseudomonadota > Betaproteobacteria > Nitrosomonadales > Methylophilaceae > Methylotenera > Methylotenera sp. L2L1. The sequence continues at coordinate 316,255 of NZ_JQMG01000001.1, read as the reverse complement.
ATCTATTTTTACTGCTTATCTATTTTTTACTTTTTTTATCATTACTTGTAGTGATGGTTACTTAATCTACACTGAAAAACGCATAGGATAAGGTCATCTCTTTTACCTCAGCAGGTATTTCTGGGCTAACAAAAAAACGTAAAGGCATTACTTTTGTTTCTCCCGGATTTAATGCTTGCCTTTCAAAACAAAAACACTCCAGTTTTTTTAGATGGGCAGCAGCTGCGCCTGGAGTGACACTTGGTACTGCTCTGCCTGCAACTACTTCACTTGTAATGTTTTTGGCTTCAAACAATACAGTTTCAACTTTACCCGGGCGTACTTTTATGCTGGATTGCTTAGGATAAAAATTCCAGCCTAGCCCAGGCATTGTGCTGGAGGTGAACTGGACAGTGACCCATCTAGTTTCATCTACTTTGGTGTTGCTTAATTCACTTGCTGTACTTTTTGTTTTGCCATTAAGTCCTGTAATCGTACATAACACGTCGTAAAGTGGCACTAGCGCAAATGCAAACAAAAGAGACCCAGCTACAATCCATACCATTTTGTAGCCTAATTTTTTGTTGGCTGCCGACCTTTGCTCTGTTGAGCTTAGATCGTTTTTGTCAGCATCTACTTCCATATGGTAAACATTGATGCCAAATACCAAACAAAGGCTATCAGTGCCAAAACGACAGCCACTTTTTTGTTTTTATCGCTTCTAGAAGTTTCTTGATTTTTCATATGCATTAACAACCACTTTTATCCTATTTGACCTATGTTATTTGATCTATCTTATTTAACAGTCGGTTGCTCTGAAAAACTATGGTAAGGAGGCGGTGACGATAATGTCCATTCTAGTCCTTCGGCACCTTCCCACACTTGGTCAGTTGCCTTTTTACCACCTCTTGCAGTGCTGATAATGTTGTACACAAAGATCAGTTGTGACAGCCCGAGTACAAACGCAGAGATTGAAGAGATCATATTGAACTCTGCAAACTGTAATGCATAGTCTGGTATGCGACGCGGCATGCCAGCTAAGCCCAAGAAAAACTGTGGAATAAATGTCAGGTTGAACGAAATAGCTGTGAGCCAGAAGTGCAGTTGGCCAAGTTTTTCGTTATACATATGACCTGTCATTTTAGGTAACCAGTAATAAACACCCGCCATAATGCCCATAATGCCACCAGCAAATAGTGTGTAGTGGAAGTGCGCCACGACAAAATAACTGTTGTGATATTGCGCATCTGCTGCAACGTCTGCTAGCACTAGGCCAGTTAAACCGCCAATACCGAATAGAATAATCCAGCCGACAGTAAATAACATGGGTGTTTCAAAACTCATTGAGCCACGCCACATGGTTTTAATCCAGCAGAAAAACAGTACGGCAAGCGGTAATGAAATCGCCATTGTGCTATACATAAAGTAGAGCAAAGCTGGTACAGGCATCCCCGCAGTGAAGAAATGATGTGCCCACACAATGATAGACATCGCACCAATCGCGATTAATGAATAAACTTGTGCTTTGTAGCCATACATTGGTTTACGGGAGAATGTTTGTAAAATTTGTGGAATGAAGCCCCATACTGGTAACAATAAGATATAGACCTCAGGGTGACCAAAGAACCAGAATAAGTGCTGGAACATGATAGGGTCACCACCGCCAGCAGCGTCAAAAAAGTGTGTGCCAAAATGACGGTCTGTAAGTAGCATTGTTACGGCACCAGCGAGCACTGGAATGGTTGCAATTAACAAGAATGCAGTAATCAACCAGCCCCATGCAAACATCGGCATTTTCATCAGGGTCATGCCAGGAGCGCGCATGTTAAATAGCGTGACAATAATGTTGATAGAGCCTAATACTGATGAAATGCCCAATAAGTGAACCGCAAAAATCGCGAAGTCCACACCAATGCCACCTTGAATCGAGAGTGGTGGGTAGAATGTCCAGCCAGTGGCTAGCGCACCATCACCTATCCCAAATAGTGCCAAGGTAAATGGAAGCGTGAGTAAAATAGCTGAAGGTGGCAGTAGCCAGAAGCCCCAGTTGTTTAAACGCGGCAAAGCCATGTCTGGAGCGCCAATTTGTAGCGGAATCATCCAGTTAGCAAAACCTGTAGCTGCAGGCATAAGTGCTGCAAAAATCATAATCAGCGCATGTACGCCGATAAGTTGGTTAAAAAAATCTGGGTTCATCAATTGCAAGCCTGGTTGAAACAGCTCTGCACGAATACCCAATATCATCGAGCCACCTACCAAGAACATAATGAGTGAGAATGTCAGGTACATGGTACCAATATCTTTATGGTTGGTGGTGGTTAGCCAACGCATAATCCCGTTGGGATGGTCAGCGTATTCATCATGATGTGCGACTGTTGTAGTGCTCATAATTATCTCCTGTACCTATATTTATTGACGCGCAGCTTTAACTTGCGCAGGTTGTATAACATCACCTACGCTGTTGCCGAGCGCATTACGTTCATAAGTAATGACAGCGGCAATTTCCGAGTCATTTAGTATGGCTTTCCATGCAGGCATGACGCGCACCCCGTTTAGCACTCGATCCATATGGCTATCTGGTAAGTATTTACCATTTGCATCAAATATCGGAGAGGTTGTAATTTTGCTGCCAGTAAGCGCAGGGAAGGCTGGAGGTAAACCTGCACCAGTCACCTGATGGCATACTGCACAGTTTTTCTCGTAGACGACTTTGCCTTGTTCCATTAGCTCGTCTTTGGTCCATTCTTTATCTGCGCCAGCTGCTTGCTCGTTAATCTCATTCTTTTTAAGTGCGACCCATGCGGCGTATTCCTCTTTAGGGAGGGCATCCACCACCACCGGCATATAACCGTGTCCTTTGCCACACAGTTCTTTACATTGGCCGCGATAAGTCCCGGCTTTATCCACTTGCACCCAGGTCTCACGAATAAAGCCAGGTACGGCAACACGTGAGGAACCAAATTGCGGTACCCACCAGTTGTGCAGTACATCGGTTGATGTCATTAATATGCGCACTTTGGCACCTACTGGGAGTACTAGTCTGTTGTCTACATCTAGCAAGTAGGGGCTGTCGGGGGTGTCTACAGGAGGAGCGGTGCCATTCACTTGGTCTTGAGGGGTAGATAGATTGCTGACAAACTTAATACCTTTTGCATCTATCAGTCCATCTTCGCTACCTTTGTCGGTATTGCCCATGTATTCATATTGCCAGCGCCATTGTGAGCCTGTTACTTTGACGACCATGTCAGACTCGTTTCTGGTGTCCTCCATCATAATCACACTGTGATATGCTGGAATGCCCATGATGACAAAGTCAATGACGAGTAAGATGACGAATGGGATGAGTGTCCAGAAAATTTCTGTAGCGGTCGACGGTGCTTTGTCTGCCACAGCTTGGTGACCAATACTTTTGCGGTGTTTGATCAGTGAGTAAATCATGATGGCGAGTACTACAACAAAAATCACTGCCACAATCAGCATGAATTTATTATGAACATGCAGCGTATCAAGCGCCATCGGGGTGACTGGTTCAGGAAAGTTCCAGCGAAACTCAGCAAGCGCTAGGGGCGCTGTGAGTAGTAAAAGTAAACCGAAACCAATCTTTTTCATAGCCTGCTTCAACATACCTTCTCCCAAAACAAAAACCATTAAACGATTTTTAAATCTTGCTTCAGTTGCTTGGCGATAGACTCTCGCTCTTCTTTGTTGATATAACGACTGCCAAACTCAATTTCCTTGCCATGAGAGCCAATGAAAATCGCGACCGTACCGTCTAGGGTGTTACGTAATGTCACCCTAACCCAGTAACGTTGAAAAGTGTATTTCTTAGAACTTTTGTAACTGTATTTCTCAATCACTACATCATCATTGACTAACGTAATGCTTTCAAAGTCACCGTAGTGCAAATAAGCATTGATTAACACATAGGCAAGCACCAAGATTTCAAGCCCTGCAAATGGCAGCACTAACCAAGCTCCCGCTAACACAAACCCTACTGTAATGATCGTAGTGATGGTGAGAACACCAACAAACAACCAGGCAAATCCTGTAGGGGATAGCGAGTTATTCGGCTTTGCAATCAATATGTTGCCATTTGAGCCAGAAACCGTCATGCATCATCCAAGCGTTACGTTTAAATTGATGATTTGCTAACACAATTTCACATGCGTCAATTTGACGCATGTCAGAAACTAGCATAAAAAAATTAATTACTCAAGAGAATTTGTTACAAATTTGAAACAAATAGAAATATTTTTGTAAGGTTTTGTGAGTGGATGTGACATTGTTAAAATGTACAATTTGAGGCTGGATTTACGGTTGCAGGGAGTTGCTACAAATCCTTCAGTATGGAGCAGGTGCTACTTTTTGCCACAAATTATTTTAGTCATCATCTTCTAAAATTCGCTTGCCTTCATCTTCAATATCTTCAAATTGACCACGATAAACTGCCCACCATAATCCACCAAGAACAACGAGTGCCATGATGACAGAAAGTGGAATAAGTACAAATAATACGTCCATAACTTGAGCCTTTATTGATGACTATTAGTGTCAGTATCTGATGATGCGAATTTAGTTAAACGTAGCGCGTTAGCGACTACGATGAGTGAGCTAACCGCCATCCCTAGACCAGCCAGCCATGCAGACAATATGCCGAAGAAGGCGAGTGGGATGCTGATTAAATTATACACAATCGCCCAAGCGATATTTTCTTTAATAATCTTCATTGTTTGCTTTGCATGGCGGATCAGGTGTGGAATCTGGCTAATGTCACCATTTAAGAATACGTAATCCGCATGTGCTAATGTGAGCGGTACCCCTTTGCCCATGGCAATAGACACATGAGCACTGGCTAAAATAGGACCATCATTTAGACCATCGCCCACCATTAGCACTTTCTTACCCTCTCGTTTGAGTGTCTGTAAGCGTAAAAGTTTATCTTCTGGACTGCATGCAGATTGGAATTGTGTAATACCTATCTGTTTTGCGGTATTTTCTACTGCGTTTGAACGGTCGCCAGACAGTAGCTCAATATTTAGCTTTGCGTCCTTTAATGATTGTATGGCGATGCCAGCATTGTGTTTGATTGCTTCTTCTAGGGTAAATGTTGCTAGCCAGCCTTGGTTATTCGCTAAATAGACTTGTTGCGCATCAGTGTCTGTTTCTGTAATGCCGCAAAAAATTGCTGAGCCAAGTTTGAGCTCATTGCCTATCAGGTTGCTGGCATCAGTAAATGGTGCGTCTGTTGTGTCAGCGCTAAGCGTTGCGCTGATACCTGCACCGGCGGTTTCTTGAATATCCTCTAGTGCAATATTATCTAGCCCAAGGTTCAATGCGCTTAAATCACTGGTTTTATTGGCGTTAAAAAGCGCGCGTGAAATGGGGTGCATCGAATGTTGAGCAATCGATGCTGCCAGTGCTAATGCATATGATTCGGTAAGGCCGGCTTTGGGTTCAATCGCTTTAATTTGAATATGATCTTCAGTAAGTGTGCCTGTTTTATCAAAAATGACAGTGTCAATATCTGCGATATTTTCAATGGCTTGTAAGCGCTTAATTAAGATTCCACGCTTAACAAAAGCGCTAGCACTGGCAAGCATTGCCGATGGTGTTGCCAAAGAAAGCGCACATGGGCAGGTGACGATTAGCACCGCTGCTGCCGTCATCAGCGCACGTCCTCGGTCAATGTCCCATAACAATGCAGCTGCAACGGCTGCACTTAAAATGACAAAAATTAAAAATGGTCGCGCAACACGGTCAGCTAGTTTTGATAAGCGTGGTTTTTCTATTGCCGCATTGTTGATGAGATTAACAATCTGCCCGTACTTTGTAGATTCGCCGATGGTATGCAGCGTGATGCAAACTGGCTGACGCAGATTGTAGCTGCCGGCAATCACATCATCGTTCAGGTTCTTCTGGATAGGGGTAGATTCGCCAGTGAGTAGAGATTCATCGACACTGGTATTGCCTGACATGATTTTTCCGTCAGCCGGAAAGGCTTCACCAATTTGCACACGTGCAATGTCGCCAATCTTTAGTTTTGTATTCAGCACCCGGGTGAATGAGCCATCTGGATTTTGTCGTTCGGTATTTTCTGGAATACGGCTCACAAGGTTTTCAAGTGCGCCTAGTGTTTTGCGGTGCAGTTTGACCTCAATCAGGCGCGCAGACAGCAGGAAAAAAACGAACATAGTGAGCGAGTCAAAATAGACGGTACTGCCCCACCAGTTATTGGGCTCAAAGGTGGCGGCTGAGCTCACAATAAACGTGATGATGATACCGAGCGCAACTGGGAGATCCATGCTGATTTGTTTTTGCTTTAGGTCACGCAATGCGTTGCTAAAGAAAGATTGGCTTGAAAATAAAAGGACGGGTAAGCTCAGCAGCCATGAAGCCCAGTTTAGTAGATGCAAAATATCGCTGGAGATTTCACCTGGGGTTGTAAAGTAAGTTGGGCTTGCGTACATCATGACTTGCATCATGCAGAAGCCAGACACCATCCAGCGCCAGAATGCCGCTCTTTGTTTTTGTAGAGAGGCTAAGTCTTCTTCATGTTGGGTGGCAGGAAAACCGCTGTAACCTAACTCATGAATTGCTTTTAATATTTTGGAGGGTAGGGTCGTACTTGGTGCCCATACAACCACGGCACGTCTTTTTGATATGCTGACACGGGCGCTGATAACGCCAGGTGTGGCTAGCAGTCCTTGTTCAATAATGCCGGAGCAGGCAGCGCAGCGTAGCCCATCCAGTAATAGGTTGGATTGCACTAACGCACCAGACGTAGATTGTATGCCTTGGTTTTCAACAGGTTGGCTAAATGCTTGCCATTGGTCTTCGGTATCTAAAATCGCCCAAGCTGGGTTGGGTAGTGACTCTTCAGTGCTGAAAGTATCGGTTAGCAAAAATCCACTCCATACAATGGAATCGCCATCAAAATGGCTCATTCCATCGCTATTTATATAACGAATTAATACTTTGTATTATATATTGAAAAATAAACATTAAGCCCCACCTTGTCTGCATGTCAGCATATAAACATTAGCGTGATCATGATAGGAGAAGCCAGTGCGTTTTGATAAATTAACCACCAAATTTCAACAGGCGATTAGCGATGCGCAAAGCCTTGCTTTGGGCGCAGACAATACGGCGATTGAGCCGCAACATTTGCTACAAGCATTACTGCAACAAGATGACGGAGGTACTGCATCGTTATTGGCGCGTGCCGGTGTGCAGCTTAATCAGCTTAAAGCGGGGTTGACTGCCGCAATAGCGAACTTACCTAAGTCAACGGATGCCAGCGGTGAGGTGGCTATCTCGCGTGACTTGAATAATCTGTTGAATGTAACTGATAAACTTTCGCAAAAGCGCGGTGATGCTTATATCGCGAGTGAGATGTTCTTGTTAGCCTTAGCTGATGATAAAGGCGAAGCAGGGAAGTTGCTTAAACAAAATGGTTTAACTAAGGCTGCTTTAGAGGCGGCAGTGCAGGCCGTGCGCGGTAATGAAAATGTGGATAGCCAAGAAGCAGAGGGACAGCGTGAGTCGCTTAAGAAATACACCATCGATTTAACCGAGCGTGCCCGTCTAGGTAAATTAGACCCAGTAATTGGCCGTGATGATGAGATCCGTCGTGCGATTCAGGTATTACAGCGCCGCACTAAAAACAACCCAGTGCTGATTGGTGAGCCTGGCGTGGGTAAAACTGCGATTGTAGAAGGCTTGGCACAGCGCATTGTCAATGGTGAGGTGCCGGAGTCACTAAAAGGAAAAAAAGTATTGTCATTAGACATGGCTGCTTTGTTGGCAGGTGCAAAATACCGTGGCGAGTTTGAAGAGCGTTTGAAATCTGTGTTGAAAGAGTTGGCACAGGACGAAGGTCAAACCATTGTGTTTATTGATGAGATTCATACTATGGTAGGCGCAGGTAAGGCAGAAGGTGCCATGGACGCGGGCAATATGCTGAAACCAGCACTGGCGCGCGGTGAATTGCATTGCGTGGGTGCAACTACCTTAGATGAATATCGCAAATATATTGAAAAAGATGCGGCATTAGAGCGCCGCTTCCAAAAAGTGTTGGTGGATGAGCCTAGCGTGGAAGCAACTATTGCGATATTGCGTGGATTGCAAGAAAAGTATGAGCTGCATCACGGTGTGGAAATTACTGACCCAGCGATTGTTGCGGCTGCAGAGCTTTCACATCGATACATTACAGACCGCTTTTTACCGGATAAAGCCATTGATTTGATTGATGAGGCTGCAAGTCGTATCAAGATGGAGATTGATTCCAAGCCTGAAATTATGGATAAATTGGAGCGTCGCCTGATTCAGCTCAAAATTGAGCGTGAAGCGGTTCGTCGTGAAAAAGACGAAGGTAGTAAAAAGCGCTTTGAGCTGATTGAAGAGGAAATTAGCAAACTTGAAAAAGAGTACGCTGATTTAGAGGAAATATGGAAATCAGAAAAAGCTCAGGTGCAAGGCTCTGCACACATTAAAGAAGCGATTGAAAAAGTAAAATTTGAGATGGAAGAGGCCACGCGTAAAGGCGATTGGCAGAAAGTCTCAGAGTTGCAATACGGAAAGCTACCTCAGCTTGAGATGCAACTCAAACAAGCTTCAAGCGCCGAAGTGAGTGTGGATGTCACTAAGCATAGAATGTTGCGTACTGAAGTAGGTGCGGATGAGATTGCAGAAGTAGTGAGCCGTGCAACGGGTATTCCTGTGAGCAAGATGATGACGGGTGAGCGTGAAAAACTGTTGACCATGGAGGCTAAACTACATGAGCGCGTGGTTGGACAGGATGAAGCAGTACGTTTGGTTTCAGATGCAATCCGCCGTTCACGTTCCGGCTTGGGTGACCCAAACCGACCTTATGGCAGCTTCTTATTCTTAGGTCCTACAGGTGTGGGTAAAACCGAGTTATGCAAATCACTCGCTAACTTTTTGTTTGATTCAGAGGACCATCTGATTCGTATCGACATGAGCGAGTTCATGGAGAAGCACTCTGTTGCACGGATGATAGGTGCGCCACCTGGTTATGTAGGTTATGAAGAGGGTGGTACGCTCACTGAAGCAGTGCGCCGCAAGCCTTACAGTGTTATTTTGTTGGATGAGGTAGAAAAAGCGCACCCAGATGTATTTAACGTATTGTTGCAAGTGTTAGATGATGGACGCCTCACTGATGGTCAGGGCCGTACTGTAGACTTTAAGAATACCGTGATTATTATGACTTCTAATCTTGGTAGCCAGATGATACAGAGCATGAGCGACCAAGATTATCAGTTGGTTAAGTTGGCGGTGATGGGTGAAGTGAAAACACACTTCAGGCCAGAGTTTGTGAACCGGATTGATGAAGTCGTGGTGTTCCATGCGCTGGGAGAGGCTAATATTAAATCGATAGCGGCAATCCAATTACAGTACTTGGCTAAACGTTTGGCGGCAATGGATATGCAGTTAGAATTAACCGATGCGGCGGTGACGGAAATTGCAAATGCAGGATTTGACCCCGTATATGGTGCGCGACCACTTAAGCGTGCAATACAGAGCGAAATTGAGAATCCATTGGCACGTGAAATCTTAGCAGGGAATTTTATTGCCAAAGATATTGTCAAAATTGACGTTAAAGCAGGAAAGCTTGTATTTACAAAAGCCTAAAGTAACTCACGATGAAATGCCCTAGGGCTAAAGGAGCGGATTGGTCAGCATTCTATTGATGAATAAGTTGAGACACGTCATGTTTGCCATGCTTGTTACGGTGGCAAATGTGTCGTATGCAGAGCTCAGCCAGCATGAGCAGGAAACATTTAGTCATGAACCGGAAGTGATTCGCGATTTGCTCTTACGTGCAGTAGAGGCAGAGCGAGATGTGAAAAATGTTGACAGTGATTGGCAGGCTGCGAAGCTTTACTGTCAAGCTTCTCGCCTAGGTAGTGCTGAGGCGCAGTTTAGGCTTGGCATGTTATATGCGTCTGGTAAAGGTGTCTCTGCTAACCGTGACTTAGCTGCCGCGATGTTTGCAACCGCCTCTTTACAAGGGCATTACGAGTCACAAAAAATGCTAGAGACGATAGAGCTAAACATGGTTGATTTGCCTCCTTGCGTGCTGGCTGAGGTTGAGCCAGAGAAAGCATCATTGGAGCATGGGCATGCGGAGAACATAGATCAGTATGTTGCAGGGCTATCTAAAGATAAGCGTTGGATTTTGCATTTGGTTGATACGATTTCGGCTTGGTATCAAGTGGATGCTAGATTAGTGCTTTCTATCATTTCGGTAGAATCCAATTTTATCGCAACAGCGCAATCAAACCAGCAAGCTCAGGGTTTGATGCAATTGATTCCGGGCACTGCGGAGCGGTTTAATGTAAAAAATGCATTTAATGCCAGCCAGAATATCAAAGGCGGCGTGGCTTATTTACGTTGGTTACTGGCTTACTTTAAAGGAGACGTTGCCTTGGCTGTGGCCGCATACAATGCGGGTGAAGGGTCTGTGAATAAATATAATGGTATCCCACCTTACCCTGAGACACGTCAGTATGTTAAAAAAGTACAGGCACGCTACCCAATCAAGAATCATAGTTTTGACGGCACCATTACGGAACCGTCCCCCATTTTCAAACGGAGGGGTTAATCATGATGGGTATCAACATGATGGGTATCAATAAGTGCAGTTATTTTGCAGTGATTATCCTGATGAGTGTTGTCGCCGGTTGTGCAACCGATGGTAAGCAAGCTGGTGTGCCACCTCCCATCGATAGGATTTCTGCCGAAGCTTTAGAGAAAATAATGCCCCAACCTCATCCTGTGTTGAGTTTGGATGAAATTGTCGTGTTGTCCAAACAAGGGCTGGGCCACGATCAGATTATTCAAAAAATAAAAGAGACTGATTCAAGCTATGCGCTTACGCCTAGCCAAAGTGTAGATTTAAGTCAGCGAGGCGTTGATAAAAAAGTGCTCGACTATATTCACAGCAGTCGTGAGCTTGCGTTAAGGAATAAGCTTGCAGAAGAAATCAACAAGCGAGAGCAAGATAAACGTGCTGAGCTAGCAAAACTTAAACAGCAGATGATCAGTCATCAGCGTTTCGAAGATCCATTTTGTCGATACCAGCGTTTTGGATTCAGCCCATATGGATTTGGTGCTTATGGCTCTAGATTCGGCCCACGCTTTGGGATGGGGGCTGGATATTTTTCACCATGGGGTTGTTGGTAGGTTTGGATTGGGTTCTGCTTAAGTTTTTGGATATACTCTAAGCATTCATAATGAGTTTGGAGTAATCAATGCAACAAAAAACGGGACAGGTTAGCGTTCATACAAAAGGCCGCCAGCTTTACGATATTACGCCGCAGGTCATTGACTGGGCAGAATCAAGCGGTTTGCGTACAGGCGTGGTAACTCTATATATACAACATACATCGGCAAGCCTTCTGATTAATGAGAACTACGATCACGATGTGTTGGTCGACATGGAATCCTTCTTTAATCGCTTAGTGCCTGATGGCGATCCTTTATTCATTCACACAGTCGAGGGGCCTGACGATATGCCTGCACATGTGCGCTCCGCCCTTACGCAAACCCATTTATCCATTCCCTTATTAGAAGGTAAGCTGGCCTTAGGGCAATGGCAAGGCATTTTCCTGTACGAGCACCGACATTTAGCGAGCCATCGACGCGTCTTATTTCATGTGATTGGCGAATAATCGCCCTAGTGTCATCGTTCAAAATATAGTGCTCAAAATGGTTGAGCGAATGTGTTTAGTGCGTCTGCGGAACTTAATAGCGTTGATTGTAGACATATGTTGTATTAAGGTTGCAGAGAATCTTGAATGCGTTAGAATAACCACTAGTTTCAGAAAAATGGCTAACTCATTGAATATAAAACAATGAGTAACTGTTTAATTATCTAAATATAAAGGGAGATTATATGTCTATGTTATTGCGCTCATTATTAGTATTGGGAATGACTAGTTTATTGGTGGTAGGTTGTGGCGAGAAGGAAGAAGCTGCGCCAGTTGAAGAGGCACCAGTTGCTGCACCAGCAGAAGCACCAGCGCCAGCAGCACCAGTTTCCGGTGGTTATGAGCCAGCTGCTGATGAACGCATCCCTGGTATTACTTTAGACCCAGCACAAATTGCTGCTGAAACAGAAGCTGCTGCAGCTGCTGCAGCGGGTGAAGTTGCAAAATTTGCAGATTCAGAACCACAATAATGATTCAAACTTAGCATATGTCGCTAAGTTTGAATGAATAAAAAAAGCACGCATATCTGCGTGCTTTTTTTATTAGGCCTGACAGATTACTATGTTTGTCAGTGTTAGTTGACAGTGTATCGATGTTGAGAAAATCACCGGACTTCAAAGTCGTTATGGCAATGACTCAGTCTTATTAATTTAGGTTACTCCATGCCATCGGGTCGAATGGCCGGCTTTGATTTCTGAGCTCGTAATAAAGCCCGTTAGATTCATTGCCACCAGTGTTGCCAACTGAGGCAATCGTGTCACCACCTTTTACCATGTCACCCGGTTGTCTTAAAACGGATTGATTATTGCCATATAGGCTCATGTATCCATCACCATGATCAAGAATAATCAGGTTGCCGAAACCTCTTAGCCAGTCTGCAAAAACAACACGACCAGATGCCACTGCTTTTACTTCCGCTCCTTCGTTGGCCTTTATAAACAAGCCCTTCCAAGAGATGCCGCTATCTTGCCTAATTGAGCCAAATCGATTGCTAACCTCACCGCGTACAGGTAAGCGAAGCTTGCCTTTTAAAGCTTGGAAATTGGCACCAATAAAATTATCACTCGGTAACTTTTCATTGTTAACGGCAGTGTTAGGTGTTGGTTTAATGGTTTGTGATGACTGTTTCGCTACTTTTTTCTTTTTAGGAATAATCTGGGCCAAGCGGCTCACAAGTTGAGATAAGCGCTTTTCATCACGGCTCAGTTTTTTAATTTGCCCGCGCTGCTCAGCAATTTGTTGTGATAGCGATTTTACAACTTTAGATTTTTCTTTCTTTTTAAGTTCAAGAATACGCTTTTCATCAATTTGTTTTTGCTTGAGATCTGTGATTTCTTGCAGCTTAGAGGCAGTTAACTCATTAAGTTTAGTAATCTTATTTAAGTTGTTTTGCATGTTGTTGATTAAGTCAGCGCGTGCTTTTGCAACGTATGAGTAATAATGCAAGTCGCGTGCGACCTCGCTCGGGCGCTGACTTTGTAGAATCATTTGCACATAACTTTGCTGGCCGTGTATGTATTGCTGATAGAGCTGACCGCTTAATAGTTTTTGCTGCTGGTTAAGCGCAATGTTGGTTGATTTTGATTCAGCCTCCAGCTTGGCTAATTCTTTTTTATTATCAATTTGTTGCTTACTAATTTCATGTAGTTTTTTATTTGCACTGCTAATGGCAACTTCACTTTCTTTGAGTGCATCCGCAGCGTCTTTGTGTTCTTCCTGTGCTTGATCTAGGTCTTTCTTTAGTTCTTCCAATTGTTTTTGTAACTGGCTTAATGCCTGTTTCGGTTGTTCTGGTTTTTTTTCGGCAAAACACCATGATGCGTGGAGCAGTAGCGAGAGCATCAATGTCAGCATTGATGTTGTTTGCAAAATACGGTGGCGCATCATGGTATGGACGTGTTTGGCTTAAGCGTTAAACTGAACTAGGTTTTTACCCGTCATTTCATGGGGTTGGTCAACCCCCATCAGGTTTAAGATGGTAGGGGCTAGGTCAGAGAGTGCGCCATTATTGCTTAACTGGCCATTTCTGCCAATGTACACGAGCGGTACTAGGTTGGTGGTGTGCTGTGTATGGGGTTGTTGGTTCTGTCCGTCATACATTTGCTCAACATTGCCATGGTCTGCTGTAATCAGCACTTCACCACCGATGCTCTGCATGGCATTCACAACACGGCCGATACAGGTGTCCAATGCCTCTACAGCAGCAATCGCTGCCTTGAGGTTGCCTGAATGGCCAACCATATCGCAATTGGCATAGTTACAAATAATCGCATTGTATTTTTTGCTTAAAATCGCTTCTTCTAGTTTCTCTGTGACTTCATTGGCGCTCATTTCTGGCTGCAAGTCATAGGTTTCCACTTTTGGAGACGGCACGAGAATTCTATCTTCACCAGCAAAGACGGTTTCTTCACCGCCATTAAAGAAAAATGTGACGTGCGGGTATTTCTCGGTTTCTGCAATTCTAAGCTGCGTGAGCCCTTGTGCCGATAGATATTCACCCAGCGTATTTTTGACTTCCTGAGGTGGAAAAATTACCGTCGCTTTCGTTTCTTTCTTGTCGTACATAGTAAGCGTGAAGAAGCCTGCAAGTTTTGGCACATGGCGACGGTGAAAACCATCAAACTCTTCAGCAAGTAGGGCATGTGTTAATTGACGGGCGCGGTCTGAACGGAAGTTCATAAACACAGCCAAGTCACCATCTTCCATTTTGATTGGTGCTTCATTGGCTTGATGAATCGCTGTGGTTTTCACAAACTCATCATTTTCTCCGCGGGCATACGCATCTTGTAAACCTGCTGTGGCAGTTTCAGCGGTAAATTCGCCAACACCTTCTGTAAATAATTTATATGCAGCTTCTACACGTGGCCAGCGCTTGTCTCTGTCCATGCCATAAAAACGTCCGCTGATTGATGCAATCTTACCAACACCGATTGTTTTGCATTGCTGCTCTAACGCATCAATATAAGGTGCCGCGCTGATTGGCGGTGTGTCGCGGCCATCCAGAAATGCGTGTACATAAACTTTACTAACACCATGAATTGCCGCCATTTTGATCATGGCATGAATGTGGTCTTGATGGCTGTGGACACCGCCATTTGAGAGCAAACCAAAAATATGTAGCGCTTTGTCATTATTCTTGATGTCTACTAAGGCGGGTGCTAACACTGGGTGTTCAAAAAACTCGCCCGTTGTGATGCTGTTGTTTATGCGTTCAAAGTCCTGAAATACAATGCGTCCAGCGCCAATGTTCAAATGACCAACTTCCGAGTTGCCCATTTGACCATCTGGCAATCCTACATAGTGTTCAGAGGCATTAATTAATGTGTGTGGGAAGTTTTTCCATAGCGCATCCCAATTTGGTTTGTTCGCTTGTGCAATAGCGTTATCGGTGATTTCTTCACGATAACCGAAGCCATCTAGAATCAGTAGGCAAACTGGAGTGATATTTTTATTAGGGGACATGTTTCGCCTCAATCTTTTGCATAAATTGTGATATCAATACGAGCATTTTAGCGCATTTACACGTAAAATCTGATTATAAATATGTAAGTAGTGCGAGCTAATATGCTGCATCAGTTACTTACAATTAGATGCGTAAAACTTTGAAAGGTAAGCAGTGGAATTTATAAAAGATAATGCCTTGTTAATTGGCTTGGCCTTTGGCTCTGGCATCATGTTGTTATTGCCTAGTTTTGGAAAAGGGGCGGGTGGTGTGCCTAATTTAGGTACGACCGAAGCCGTGACGCTTATTAACCGCAGTCATGCATTAGTGATTGATGTGCGTGATGATGCTGAGTTTGCAAATGGGCACATTGTTGATGCAAAGCATATTCCTTTAGATCAATTGGCTAATCGTTTAAATGAGTTGGTTAAATATAAAGATAAGCCGGTATTAGTGAATTGCCAGCGTGGTGCGCGCTCAGCAAAAGCATGCGATATCTTACGTAAAGCCGAATTTAAGCAAGTGCACAATTTGCAGGGTGGTCTTAATGCATGGGTAGAAGCAAAGCTTCCTATCGTGAAAGCGTAATTGTATGGCTAATATTTTAATGTACACCTCAGCGGTTTGTCCTTATTGCATCAATGCAGAGCGCTTGTTAACCAGCAAGGGCGTGACAGAAATTAATAAAGTTCGTATTGATCTGCAGCCAGAGCGACGCGACGAAATGATGCAAAAGACAGGTCGTCGTACCGTGCCACAAATTTATATCGATGATCGTCATATTGGCGGTTTTGATGACTTGCGGGCTTTAGATTTAGCGGGTGGGCTTGATCCATTGTTGGCTTAATGGCTCGTTTCTGAGCGTTAAGGGTATATTCACTCTATTTATAGCAGAGTCCAAAATTAAACTCTGCTAAAATAGGTGCTTAAGTTTTACTAAACTTCAATTGACTCTGTCACTGATTACCAATTTTAATTAATATTTTTAAGTAGAAAATTATGGCACAAGAAGAAAACAACGTAGCACAAGAGCAAGCGCAACAACCAGGTTTCAGTATTGAAAAAATTTATGTCAAAGATGGTTCATTAGAAATTCCTCATGCACCACAAATTTTTACAGACCGTACGCAACCACAGGTCAGTATTGAGTTAAGCAACTTAGCGCAGCAAGTTGAAGAAAACGTATTTGAAGTAGCAATCAAAGTGACGGTTACCTCTAAAATTGCCGATAAAACAGTATTTTTGGTAGAAGTAACACAAGCGGGTATTTTCCAAATTCGTAACGTGCCTGCAGAAAATATTGAAATGATTGTTGGCATTACCTGCCCTAACATTCTGTTCCCGTACTTACGTGAAAGCGTTTCTGATTTAGTGGTGCGTGCTGGTTTCCAACCTGTATTGCTAAACCCAATCAACTTTGAAGCTTTGTTTGCACAACAAAAGCAACAAGAAGCTGAACAAGCAGGTTCTGTGCAATAAGTGTAATGTCTCGATTTCCGAAAGTTGCTTTAATTTTCGCGCTGATGTGGATGCCGATCACGGCATCTGCGTTAGATTTTAGGTCTGTCGCCGTCCCCAAAGCCATCTTGTATGATGCGCCATCAATTTCAGCAAAAAAAGTGTTATTGCTAAGCCATCTTTACCCTGTAGAAGTTGTTGTTAACCTTGGCGACTGGCTAAAGGTTCGTGATGCGCAGGGAGGTATGAATTGGGTGGAAGCTAAACATTTGTCGGCTAAGCGCTCGGTACTGGTCACTAAAAGCCAAACCGAAATGAGAGCTCGTCCAGATGTTGGCGCCGATGTAGTTGCAACATTAGAAAAAGATGTTGTGCTGGAACTGGTAGAGCCTAAATCTAATCATGGATGGCTAAAAGTAAAGCATCGAGATGGCGTTACTGGATACGTTCTAGTTTCATCTACTTGGGGTTTTGATTAACTAGGATTTTGATTAAATGGCAAAAATTGCAGTATTAGGTGCTGGCGCATGGGGAACCGCGCTGGCGATGAATATCAGTCAACGTCATCAGGTTTCACTGTGGGCACGTAATGCTGGTCATGTTTCTGGTATGCGTAAAGCGCGTGCAAACCCTCTGTATTTGGGTGACTTTAAATTTAATGATCAGTTACAGATTGAGGATAGTTTGCAAATAGCACTTGATGGTGCTGATTTGATTTTGTCAGTGGTACCTACTGCTGGCTTTAGAAATATTTTAAAAGACATTAAGCAACTAGGTAGTACGCTGCCTATTATCTGGGCACATAAAGGCCTAGAGCCACAAACTGCTAAATTACCATATGAGGTGGCGCTTGAAGAGCTAGGCAGTGAGCAAAAATGGGGCGCTTTATCTGGGCCTAGTTTTGCTGCAGAGTTGGTGCGTGGTTTACCTACCGCGGTTACCTTGGCTGCGAATGATGAGGCTTTTGCTAAAGAGGCTGCATTGTTGATTCATGGGGCAAACTTACGTGTGTACGATACGACTGATGTGATTGGTGTGTCGGTAGGCGGCGCGGTTAAAAATGTGATGGCGATTGCAGCTGGCATTTCTGATGGGATGGGCTTTGGTAATAATGCACGTGCCGCGATGATTACTCGTGGCTTAACTGAAATGACGCGTTTTGGCTTAGCCCTTGGTGCTAAGTCAGAAACATTTATGGGTTTGGCAGGCGTTGGTGATTTGATACTAACGTGTACGGGCCAATATTCTAGAAATAGAGAAGTGGGTTTGCAGCTTGCCAGCGGCAAAAGCTTAGCGGATATTTTGCAAGGGCTTGGTCATGTGGCAGAGGGCGTGAACACCGCACGTGAGGTGATGCGTCGCGCCGAAACGTTAGGCGTCGATATGCCGATTACCTGTGAGGTTAACCAAGCGTTATCGCATGGTAAGAGTGCACAGGATGCCGTGATGGAGCTGTTAGGTCGCGAACAAAAACCAGAAGGCGTGTAACATCGCTGGTGATGTTTTTAGCAATAGTCTATTCTGGTAGCCGGACTTAGCTACCGCCTTCAAACCCAATTTGTCGCCAAGCTTCATAAAGCAATACCGCAGCAGAGTTTGATAAATTCAAGCTGCGGCTATTGGGTAACATTGGTAATCGTACGCGGTGTTCTGCGGTGAACTCGTTGCGGACTTCCTCTGATAGCCCGCGTGTTTCAGGGCCAAATACAAATACATCCTCAGCTTTAAATGCAATATCACTATGCGTAGTGCTGCCTTTAGTGGTAATTGCAAATAGTCGCTTGCCTGCAAGTGCGGTTTTACAGGCTTCCCAGTTTTCATGTACTTTTAAGTTGGCGTATTCGTGATAGTCTAAGCCCGCGCGCTTCAGCTGCTTGTCTTCTAGGCTAAAACCGAGCGGTTTTACTAAGTGTAATTGTGCGCCAGTGTTGGCACATAGCCGTATGATGTTGCCTGTGTTTGGTGGGATTTCAGGCTCAAATAAAACAATATGGAACATAAGTAAAATCAGTTTTCGTTAAGTTAGTTTTGTGTAACGCTTATTATTGTTGTGTAGCATAGAAATGCGGCGTCTATTTCGGCAACGTTCTTGCCATCACCCAGCATTCTACATGGGCAGCCCCTGCTTGTTTTAATGTTTTAGCGAGTTCATTCAAACTGGCGCCAGTTGTCATCACGTCATCCACAATCGCAATATTTAAATTTTGTAGATTTTGCTGGCAACCAAACGCACCCTTGATGTTTTTGATACGGTCTTTTAGGTTTAGGCTAGCTTGTGGCGGCGTGTGTTTGGTGCGTTGGCAAGATGTGTAATCTAGCTTGATGGTGAAGGCTTTGCTCAATAGCTTTGCTATTTCTAGTGCTTGATTAAAGCCTCGTTCCTTTAGGCGATTTTGATGCATGGGCATTGGTATAATAAGGTTGATTTCATTTTGCGTGGTTAATTGCGTGTGTTTTTTCTCTACAAATAACGATGCAAAAGTTTGGGCTAAATTTAAACTTGCGTTGTATTTGTAATGTTGCAGCAAGCCATCCACAGGGTAGTCATAGGTGAGTAGTGCTGTTGTGGCATCAAAGCTGGGTGGTGTGCTGATGCAACTGCCGCATATGGTGCCGTTAGTCATCAACGCACATTGCGGACATTGTGTAGCGCTGTGCCAAGGAAGATCTTTCAGGCATGGCTTACATAACCCTAGGTTTTCACCATTGTGGCTTGCGCAGAGTATGCATGTTTGTTGCAGCATTGGTAGGGATTGATTAAATTTTAATCTATTGTTCAAAGTTTGCAGTCGGTTTTATTGACAATGTATAATCACGCTTAAATTCTATCTCAATTTCACTCAATCACCACTTTTGTGAATATACCTTAGTGAATATACAAGGAAATACAATGCTTGAATTATCAACGAACACAGACGCAACAACCTCCTGTGCAACAGCATCTGCTAATGAAGCGGTTATTAATACAGATAACCTAAAAGCAGGTTTAAATAAATCATGTGGGTCACATGCGCATGAAGAAAACACAGTCAACCGCTGGAGTGTGGCAGAGATCGTTGAGTTATTTGAGATGCCATTTAGCGATTTGATGCATCGTGCGCAAACGGTACATCGAGCGAACTTTGACCCGAATGCGGTACAAGTCAGCACCTTACTTTCGATTAAAACCGGTGGCTGTTCTGAAGACTGTGGCTATTGTCCGCAAGCGGCCCGTTATCATACCGATGTGGAAAGTGAGCCATTAATGGCTTTAGATGACGTGCTGGCTGCCGCACAAGAAGCAAAAGACAATGGTGCTAGTCGTTTCTGTATGGGTGCTGCTTGGCGTGGCCCAAAGCAGCGTGATTTGGAACCTGTGCTTAAAATGATTGCGGAAGTAAAAGCGATGGGCTTGGAAACTTGTGCAACTTTGGGTATGTTAAAAGAGGGGCAAGCTGAGCAGTTAAAAGACGCTGGCTTAGATTATTACAATCACAACTTGGATACTGCGCCAGAGTTCTACGGTGAGGTGATTACTACGCGTACTTACCAAGACCGATTAGAAACATTAGACCGTGTGCGTAGTGTTGATATCAACGTGTGCAGTGGTGGCATTATCGGGATGGGCGAGTCACGTAATCAACGTGCTGGCTTGCTGGCGCAGTTGGCTAATATGGAGCGCCCACCAGAAAGCGTGCCAATTAACCTATTAACCCAAGTGGAAGGCACACCGTTACACGGCACGGAAGAGCTAGACCCATTAGAGTTTGTACGCACAATCGCGGCTGCTCGCATTACCATGCCAAACAGCTTTGTGCGCTTGTCTGCGGGTCGTCAGAGTATGCACGAAGGCATACAGGCATTATGCTTCTTGGCGGGTGCTAACAGTATTTTCTACGGTGAGAAATTGCTCACGACAGGCAACCCTGAAGCTGAAACTGACAAGCAATTATTTGCCAAACTTGGCATTAACAAGATTTAATCGTCGCAATGTTAGCTTCTTTACAACGTGAACTCGACCAACGCAAAACCGATGGTTTGTTGCGCCAGCGTCGTTTGTTAGATTCGCCGCAGGCAGAGCATATTGTTGCAAATGAGCAGCCGTATCTTTCTTTTTGCAGTAATGATTACTTGGGCTTAGCAAACCGTCCCGAATTAATCGCAGCGATGCAAAAGGCAGCTGGAGATTCTGGGGTAGGTAGCGGTGCTTCTGGTTTGATTACTGGGCACCACCGTTATCATGATGACTTAGAAAAACAGCTTGCAGCATTCGTGCAGTTGCCAGCCGCCTTGCTATTTTCTACCGGTTATATGGCAAATATCGGCGTGCTTGGCGCGCTGACCGGTCGGGGTGATGCAATATTCGCGGATAAACTAAATCATGCCTGCCTGAATGATGGTGGGTATTTTTCATATGCAGAGTTTCAGCGCTATCCACATAATGATGTAGCTGCGCTAGAAAAGTTGCTACAGGCAAGCACGGCAAAACATAAACTGATTGCCGCAGATGCAGTGTTTAGTATGGATGGCGATATTGCCCCTATCCCTGAGTATCTGGCGTTGTGTGAAAAGTATGATGCTTATCTGTACCTAGACGATGCGCATGGCTTTGGTGTGTTAGGTGAGCATGGCAAAGGTTCGTTGAATCACTTCAAGATTAAGTCGCCACGGATCATCATGATGGCAACCTTAGGCAAGGCTGCTGGCGTTGCTGGTGCGTTTGTGGCGGGTGAGCAAGTTGTGATTGATTATCTGATTCAAAAGGCAAAAAGCTATGTGTACTCGACACCAGCACCGCCAGCTTTGTCTGCCACGCTTTCGGCATCTGTTAAGTTGATTGAACAGGGGGATGCTTTGCGTGCAAACCTCAATCGCTCAATCGCTTATTTGAAAAATAACCTTAAGCTCAAGCAATGGCAGCTAATGGATTCTGATACAGCAATTCAACCTTTGATTGTCGGGGGTAATAAAGAAGCGCTGGCATTAAGTGAGTATTTACAAACTTGCGGTATTTTAGTGCCGGCAATCCGTCCACCTACGGTGCCTGTAGGCACGGCAAGGCTGCGTATATCGCTGTCAGCAGTACATACTCTGGATGATATGAAAAAACTTGTTGATGCTATTCATCAGGCCGAAAGTGAGCTAGCTGCATGATTGCAAATCACCTTCATGTTGAAGTGATAGGCACAGGCCCTAATCTTGTATTGCTACATGGGTGGGGAATGAATGGCGCAGTATGGCAGCCTTTGGTTAAAAAACTAAGCAAGCTATTCACGCTACATATTATTGATTTGCCAGGCATGGGTTTAAGCCGCCCGATTGAACCGTTCCACTTACATGCGACGGCAGAGAAAGTGGCTGAAGTTCTGCCAGCACATGCGGATGTTGTCGGTTGGTCTTTAGGTGCACAGGTCGCAATGCGAATTGCACTAGATTATCCAGACCTAGTGCGTAGATTGGTGCTTGTGGGCGCTACACCTTGTTTTGTGAATAAGAGTTTTGACCAAGAAAGTGTGGAATATAAATCCACTTGGGATATTGGCATTGAGCCAGAGGTGTTTGGTAACTTTGCTGATAGCGTTAATGAAGATTATCACAAAACCATGACGCAGTTTTTAACCTTGCAGTGCATGGGGTCCAGTGACGCAAGAAGTACGGTTAAATTGTTACGTAACAAATTTGCCGAGCGTCCAGCGCCCACCTCGCAAACTTTATATCGTGCACTGAATATACTGTTAGAAACAGATTTACGTGCAGAAATCGAACATTTAAGAAAACCTACGTTATTGGTACACGGAGACCGTGATACTTTAGCCCCTGTTCAGGCTGCACACTGGATGATGAAAACCCTGCCTGTAGGCTTTTTGCGTGTGATGGCTGGTGCATCTCACGCGCCATTCTTATCACATCAAGAGCAGTTTATTGATGCGGTTGTCCAATTTTTAGAACCCCAAGCGCAGTAACTAACATGACAGACGATATTTATCGCATAGACAAAGTGCGTGCGCGAGCCTCTTTTGGCCGTGCTGCTGAAACCTACGATGCAGCAGCCATTTTGCAAAAGCAGGTGCGTGAAGAAATGCTAAGTCGCTTAGACTTGGTTAAATTGAATCCGCAGGTCATATTAGATGCTGGCTGTGGTACTGGGCTGGGCAGTCATGCACTACAGACAAAATACCCGGCATCACAAGTAGTGTCACTTGATTTTGCTTACCCTATGCTACAACAGACGCGCAAGACATACTCGAGTGTCGGTGTTTTACATTTACTCAAGTCTTTAGTCGGGATGACCAAGCAAAGTTTGGTTTGTGCGGATATTGAGGCTTTGCCCATTAGCAATTCAAGTGTCAACTTGGTTTGGTCTAACCTGGCAATACAGTGGTGCAATGATTTGGACGAGGCTTTGCAACAGTTTCACCGTGTATTACAGCCAGAGGGTTTGCTGATGTTTAGCACGTTTGGCCCTGATACATTGCGTGAATTAAGAGTTGCGACTGGTGCAGCCAGTGGTAGCGAGTACACGAGCGTAAGCCGATTTATTGATATGCATGATATTGGCGATGCGTTAGTGAGGGCTGGTTTTAATGCGCCAGTATTGGATGTTGAGCGATTTACGCTGACTTATGATGATGTAAAAAGCGTGATGCGTGATCTGAAAAGCATCGGTGCACATAATGCGACGGATGGTCGTGCCAGAGGGTTGTTGGGTCGAGGTTTCTTTGCGAAGCTAGAGGCTGAATACGAGCAGTTCAGGCAAGATGGAAAATTACCTGCGACATTTGAAGTGGTATATGGTCATGCCTGGCGCGCAAAAAATAAAGAAATATTGCCCGATGGTGCCGTCCCAATTAATTTTACACCCAAGAAATAATAGGGTTATTTACGTCGTTTCCTAGCTAATTAACATGAAACAATCTTACTTTATTATCGGCACCGATACCAATGTAGGCAAGACCTATGTTGCCAGTGCCTTGGTCAAGCACTTTGCTACAAAAGGGCATCAAGCAATAGGCATGAAGCCGATTGCTTCAGGTTGTACATTGACAGCTGATGGTGATTTACTGAATGACGATGTGCTTACTTTATCTGCAGCGAGCAATGTTGTTGCCCCGTTAGACCTGATTAACCCTTATCGTTTTACGCCAGCCATTGCTCCCCATATTGCCGCAGAGCAAGTAGGGGAGGTCGTTAATTGTGAAAAGATTAAGCAGGCATATCATGAATTAACGCAGCTAGCTGAGGTCGTGGTAGTAGAGGGGGCTGGCGGTTTTCTTGTGCCATTAAATCGGCAGGATACCTTAGCCGATTTGGCGGTTTCTCTGAACATCCCCATCATATTGGTGGTAGGCATGCGCTTAGGTTGTATTAACCATGCCTTGCTTACGGTAGAGGCAATCAAAGCTCGCGAATTAACACTGGCTGGCTGGGTGGCGAATCAAGTCGATGCTGAAATGCCTGTGTTTGAAGAAAACTTGGCGAGCTTGCAGCAACGCATTACCGCACCGTGTATCAGTGTTGTGCGCTGGCAAAAAGACGTAAGTTTCAACGCCGATTTTTTATAGAAAAATAATCGTCTTTTCTCAGAAACTTACCTAGGCTAATTTACTCTGTTTTACTCTGCGATGCTGGCATTTTCAACCACCACTTTATAGAGATTGATGGCCTTGGGGTCAGTGATATGTTCCCCAATAGCGATTTGGTTGCGTTTGCCCGGGGCAACCCCATTAATCAATAGTGGCTGACTCTGCCCAATCGCACGTCCATTTGCATTATATTGAATGACGCGGACTTGCACTCGGTTTAACACTACTAGCGTGTCATTTTGAACTATTGCAAATAAATTGCCAAAACTATCGCTCTGTATGCCCGATTTGATATATTTGGCTGGGTTGCGTGGTAAGTCGATGCGTACTGCTCTGGCGATCGCATCTTTACCGATATCTGAGTTAGAGCTGGCTGCCACTTGGTAGTGTTGCAACGCAACATCAGTTTGGCCTCTGCCTTCTGCGATTTGGCCTAGTAGTGCGTGCCCAGGCGCTGTTGGCAATAATTCATTGGCACGTTTTAAGAATGGCTCTGCTTCTGTTTTTTTGCCCATGTTAAATAAGGCAATGCCACTTTGGATGTGCGGTTTGAAGTAATCGGGCTGCATGTTGATGGCTTTTGCGTATAACTTTAATGCATCTTGTGGCTTCTTTTCGGTGAGCGCAATGTCACCTAGCAGCTCTTGAAAACGTGCCTCTCGTGGCTCGCCTTTAATTGCTTGGTTAACCAATGATTTTGCTTTATCGATATTCTTTTCACTGAGTGCTTTGACTGCATCATCATAGGCTTTGTAAGCACCTTGGGTTGCTCTTAACTTTGCCGTTTTTTTTGCATAAATTTCTTTACCCCATTCGCCACCAGCGCCAATTTGTTTCAGTGTTTCTTTATTTGCTTCTACACGTGCCTGTGAGGGCGGGTGGCTAGCAAACAGACCTTCGATGAAATTGCTTTTTCTGTCAGCACTTAGTCGTACAAATGTCTCTTGTAATGTGACGGCTGCGGCTGGGTCGTAACCTGCTTTTTTCATATATTGCATGCCGTATAAGTCTGACTCGCTTTCAGCATCACGACCATATTTGCTATTCACCAATTGCGCGCCAGCTTGTGCACCACCCACAATTAGGTTCGCATAATCTGTGTTCTGTGCGCCAATGCCAACAGCTATCATCGCGCCTTGTAATAATACGCCGCGCTCCATACCTTGTGCGCCATGTCGAGCGGCTGCATGCACTAGCTCGTGACCCATTACGGCGGCTAATTCTGCTTCGCTATTAAGCTCATAGAGAAGACCGCGGTTAAATGCGATTTTGCCGCCAGGCATCGCCCATGCATTAGGTACTGAGTCATTTAATAGATTAAATTCATAGGGGAGTTTACGGTCTGATACCGCTGCTAATTTATTACCTACACTTTGTATGTATGCGGTAAGTTCAGGGTCAAGCACATAATCCCCACCCTGAGATTGGCGAGTAGGCGAATAATTTTGTGTGCCAATTGAGATTTCCTGTGCCTCGGAGACAAATTGAAACTCACGTTTTTTTGTCACTGGGTTAATGCCGCAGGCACTGGCGATTAGCGATAGCGCTAATAAAAAAGTAAGTGACAGTTTCCGGTCAATATTCTGTAGATAGTATTTCATGGTGTTGCACTCGCATGGATAGGGTCTATGGTAAAGCATCGTGGTTTATGCTGATAATCATACATTGAGTCACTGGTTATAGGTAAAGTTGATGTGCTTGAATGTAATCAATAACGCTATCTGGCATTAAGTAGCGTGTAGCCTTACCCTGCTGAAACGCATCACGAATAGCCGTTGATGAGATATCTAACGCGGTAATTTGCCGCATCGTGATATAGCCAGCTGGGCTAGTGTGTAAATCATCGCTTGTTTCTGTGTAATGATTGTGCAGAAAGCTTTCTAGGGTTGGCGATAGTTTGCGGCTAGGCTCTGTTTTGCTGGTTTGGGGACGTTGTACCAGTGCGATATGGCATAGCGTTATGATTTCTTGCCAGCGATGCCAAGTGTCAAACTGCGTAAAAGCGTCGCTCCCCATAAATAAGATGATACTGACGTCATGCCCCAACTCATCACGTAAGTTTTGTAGTGTATCTATGGTATATGAATGACCAGCTCTATTGAGTTCTTGCTCATCTATACGAAATAATGGATTGTCAGCAATTGCTAAATTAACCATTGCAGCACGATGCGATGCACTGATGTTGTATGTGCTTTTATGGGGTGGGTTTGCGGCAGGGATAAAGCGTATTGAATCGATTCCCAAACTCTCTGCAAGCTCTTGCGCCATGCGTAAATGCCCGTAGTGAATTGGGTTAAACGTGCCGCCAAGAATGCCGATGGTTTTCATTTGAGTTAAATCGATGGTTTTAAATCATAAGTGAAATGCTAGGTGAAATGAGGGTGGGTCATTCTGCAACCCTCCCTGTGATTTCTTTAGTACTAAGCGCGGACGTGCCCATCACCTAACACAATGTATTTAAGTGAAGTGAGTCCTTCCAAGCCCACTGGACCACGTGCATGCAGCTTATCGGTTGAAATACCAATTTCAGCGCCGAAACCGTACTCAAAACCATCTGCAAAACGAGTTGATGCATTCACCATCACGCTGCTTGAATCCACTTCCCGTAAGAATCTGCGTGCTTTGGTGTAATTTTCAGTAACGATGGCTTCGGTATGTTGTGACGAATGCTGATTAATATGGGCAATCGCCTCATCTAAGCCAGCCACAACTTTACACGAGATAATTGCGTCCAGATACTCTGTATAGTAATCTTGTTCTGAGGCTGGTATTGCTTGGCTCACCAGTGCGCAGGTTTCAGCACAACCACGGATTTCAATGCCATGTGATGTCAGCATCGCCGCTAGTTTTGGCAACATTTCTTTTGCAACTGAACGGGCAATCAATAATGATTCTGTGGTGTTGCAAGTACCCAGACGCTGCGTTTTACTGTTTTCGAGAATACGCAAGGCTTTATCAAAGTCTGCATCATCATCGACGTACACATGGCAGTTACCATCTAAATGTTTAATCACTGGGATACGTGCGTCATTAGAAATGCGCTCGATCAAGCCTTTACCGCCACGTGGCACAATCACATCTACATATTGCTTCATGGTGATTAACTCACCTACCGCTGCACGGTCTGTGGTTTCTACCACTTGTACTGCCGTGATTGGCAAGCCAGCTGCGGCCAGACCTTCGTGCACCAGTTTTGCTAGTGCTTGATTACAATGAATAGCCTCACTGCCGCCACGGAGAATCGCTGCATTGCCTGATTTGATGCATAGACCAGCCGCATCTACAGTCACATTAGGGCGTGCCTCGTAAATAATGCCGATAACCCCTAATGGAACACGCATTTGACCAATTTGAATACCACTTGGGCGATATTTAAAATTGCTCATTTCACCAATTGGGTCAGCTAGACTAGCAATCTGCGTTAAGCCTTCTGCCATTCCATGTATAGATTTTTCACTGATAGTCAGTCTGTCTAACATAGCGGCTTCTAGGCCATTAGCTTTGGCGGCTTCTAAATCAAGTTGGTTGGCAGTTAATAATGTAGCTTTTTCACGCAGAATTGCGGCTGCGATTGCTTTGAGTGCGATATTTTTTTGATTGGTTTCGGCACTTGCCATTGAGCGAGAAGCTTTGCGTGCCTCTATGCCAATATTTTGCATGTATTGTTGTATGTTCATGATTAATTATACTTTTTTATTACGCTTAATAAAAACATTTTTGCGGCACACTTATGTACTGAATTAAGTGTACTGAATAAGCACCAAAGGAAATAAATACCAAGATTTTTGGCTGCTATTGAGTTAACGGCTACGCACTTTTGCTAAGCCGAAACATAGCCTAGATATTTCCAGCCACGCATCTCCTAGCATCACGCCTTTGGCCATTTTATCAATATCTGCTAGTTTTTGTAGCGCGGCATCTAACTGGCGCAAACTTAAACGTGATAGTGCACGTTTTACTAATGTTTGCTTATCACCATAAATGCGTGCATTGGTCATCGCGGTAGTGAGGTTAGCACCGCGCATTTCTGCTTGTTTAATGCGCACTAATGGGCGTAATACCCACATGAGTGGATTCATCACGGCAACGGCAGTTTCGCCTTCGTCTTGCAGACCTTGCAGAATTCTTACGGTGCGCTCTGCGTCACCGGCGAGTACGGCTTCACCGAGTTGAAATGGGTCATAACGGGATACGTTAAGCACAGCCTCGCGTACGGTTTCATCTGACAATTCACCTTGCGGGTAAAGTAAGCTTAGCTTTTGCACCTCTTGGTTTGCTGCGAGCAGGTTGCCTTCAACTTGATGTGCAAGAAACTCCAATGTTTGAATACTAGTATGCTGGCCTTGTTGTGCTAGGCGGTTAGCAATCCATTTTGGTAGGTTTGCAGCATCTACCTCGTTAAGGGTAATGACTTGCGCATGTGATTCTAACGCTGAAAACCATGCGCTATTTTTTGCATCCCGCTCCAGCGTTGGCAAAATGATGATCACGGTAGTATCTGGTAATGCTTTAGACGCTAATGCTTGCAGTGCTTTAGCACCTTCTACGCCTGGTTTTCCATTGGGAATATTCAACTCTAATAATCGGCGGCTGGAGAATAATGAAATTGATTGGCCAAAATTCTGGATTTGTTGCCAGTTAAAACTACGTTCAACGATTAAGCTAGTACGCTCATCAAAGCCTTGGCCCGTGGCTGCAACGCGAATCGCATCTAGGCATTCGCGTTGCGCTAAAGGCTCATCACCCACCAATACATAGATTGGCTGTAAGCCTTGCTTTAAGTGAGGCTCCAGTTGGGTTTGGGTTAAACGCATTGTGAGTCGTTACTTCTCAGGATTGGTCGCAGATAGTCTACGTAATATAGCCCGAACCGACTCTTTACGCATATCTAGATTTAGCCCAGCTTCTTCCTCCGCCTTGCCTAGCAAAGCGTTATCGTTATATGAAAAGTCTCTGCGTATTTGTATGGTTTGCGTTCTTCCCCACAATGGATTGTTCTGAGCTCGCGTCCTAAAATTAACAGAGTAGTACAATTCAAACTCACGCACCAAGCCGCCGCCACTTAACGATAGAATGCGTTTTTCACTTGTTTCATTCACCAGTTCAAGTAGCATCTCTGCATCTTCAGCTTGATCAACGACCTTAACACCATTCACTTCAAGCGCACGTTTTAGATCTTTTTTAATGCTGAGTTCTGCTCCTTGCATGTGCAGTTTTGTGAATGATAAAGGTGCTGTGCCACGCAATTGAAAACCACATGCTGAAATCAGCATGGTGGTTAAAATGACCCAACTTAATTGACGTATAAATGTTAAGTTCAGGTATTGCATGGTTTACCCCACAACAACGTTAATAAGTTTATTTGGTACGACAATCACTTTACGCACACTCATATTCTCTTCAATATATTTTTGTACGCAAGGTTGCTCTAGAGCCAGTTTTTCCAAATTTTCTTTACTTTCAGACTTCGCAACTGTGATGCTGCCACGTAGTTTTCCATTGACTTGAATAACATACTCAATGCTATCTTGTACTGTTGCTGATAAATCTGCAGCCGGCCAGCCGGCATCTAGAATATGGCTAGTTGGGCATAGCTCAGCCCACAAAGCCTGACAAATATGCGGCACAATTGGTGATAATAGTAGCGCTGCGTTTTGTAACACCTCTTGGCGTACTTGACGCGATGCATCATCCACACCTTCGACTTTTGCGAGCGCGTTCATCAACTCCATCACTGATGAAATTGCTGTGTTGAAACTATGGCGGCGGCCGTAATCGTCAGCTACTTTTTCTATGGTTAGATGTAGCTGGCGTCTTAATGTTTTAAGTTCTGCACTTAAGTCACCAGTCGTATAGGCTGCCACTGTACCGAGCGCAACGTGGTCATAAGTCGCTTGCCATAACCTACGTAAAAAGCGATGTGCACCTTGCACGCCACTGTCTGCCCACTCTAGACTTTGCTCTGGGGGCGCTGCAAACATCATGAATAAACGCGCAGTATCTGCACCGTAAGTATCAATCAGCTCTTGTGGGTCAACCGTATTGCCTTTAGATTTACTCATTTTGGTACCTTCTTTAAGTACCATGCCTTGTGTAAGCAAGTTTGTAAATGGCTCATCGTTTTTAATCAGCCCAACATCACGCATGAGTTTGTTAAAGAAGCGTGCGTATAACAGATGCAAAATCGCATGCTCAATACCGCCTACGTATTGGTCAACAGGTAACCAGTAATTAGCGCGTTCATCTGCCATCGCTGTCGTACTATCAAAGCTGGCGTAACGTGCAAAGTACCATGATGATTCAAAGAATGTATCTAGGGTATCTGTTTCACGTGTTGCTTCACCGCCACAGGTCGGGCAAGTGGTTTCAAAAAAGCTTGGGTCTTTTTTAATGGGGGAGCCAACACCATCCATGACCACGTCTTCAGGCAACACCACTGGTAATTGTTCAGCTGGCACTGGTACTTCACCACAGCTTTGACAGTGAACAATAGGGATTGGGCAACCCCAATAACGTTGACGTGAAACACCCCAGTCGCGCAGGCGGTACTGTGTGCGGCGCTTACCTAAGCTTTTAGATGATAAGGCGGTTGCGATAGCAGCACTTGCACCATCA
Source organism: Methylotenera sp. L2L1 (assembly GCF_000744605.1). Classification (NCBI taxonomy): domain Bacteria; kingdom Pseudomonadati; phylum Pseudomonadota; class Betaproteobacteria; order Nitrosomonadales; family Methylophilaceae; genus Methylotenera; species Methylotenera sp. L2L1. Next base: position 285,467 of record NZ_JQMG01000001.1, on the reverse strand, counting down.
AAATCTAAGCCATCAAATTCTTTTGAGTCAAATAAGATGCCATGTTCAGTCATCGGCAATGTATCGATATCGCTATGCTTAATAACCGCTTTCACAGGTAAATTATATTTGCCAGCAAACTCGAAATCGCGTTCATCATGTGCTGGCACGGCCATCACCGCACCCTCACCGTAGCTAGCCAATACGTAGTTAGCAACCCACACTGGCAACTGTTCGCCATTGAGTGGGTGCGTGACAAATAAGCCAGTTGACATGCCTTTTTTCTCGGCTGTTGCAACGTCAGCTTCAGCAACGCTACCGCGTTTGCATTCAGCAATAAAGTCAGCAAGTTGCGGATTGTTTTGCGCAGCTTGCGTTGCTAGTGCGTGCTCTGCTGCAACTGCTACGTAAGTTGCGCCCATTAAGGTGTCTGGACGAGTGGTATACACCTTAAGGTTGCCATCTTGGCCAACGATAGGGAACTCCACTTCGCAACCGTAGCTTTTGCCTATCCAGTTGCGCTGCATGGTTTTTACTTGCTCAGGCCAGCCTTCGAGCTTATCTAAGTCATTGAGCAGCTCTTCGGCATATGCCGTAATTTTCATAAAGTACTGTGGAATATCGCGTTTTTCTACTAACGCGCCGCTACGCCAGCCGCGGCCATCAATCACTTGCTCGTTGGCCAGTACGGTACCGTCTACTGGGTCCCAGTTTACCGTTGAGGTTTTTTTGTAGATGAGGCCCTTTTTGAACAGCTCAGTAAATAGCCATTGCTCCCATTTGTAATATTCTGGTTTGCAGGTAGCAATTTCGCGGTTCCAGTCGACGCCTAAGCCTAGCTGTTTGAGCTGAGTTTTCATGTGCTCAATATTGCTGTAGGTCCAAGCAGCAGGTGCAGTTTCGTTTTTGATGGCAGCATTTTCAGCAGGCAGGCCAAATGCATCCCAACCCATAGGTTGCATGACATTAAAACCTTTCATTTTATGAAAACGGCTTAATACGTCACCAATCGTGTAGTTGCGAACATGTCCCATGTGCAATCGACCGCTTGGGTATGGGAACATTGATAAGCAATAGTATTTAGGTTTGTCTGATTGCTCAGTCGCGGCAAAGGTTTGATTGGTTTCCCAATAGGTTTGGGTTGATTGTTCAATGTCTTTGAAAGGATATTGCTGGTGCATGAGGTTAGCTTAAGAGTTAATTTTTTAGATTATTGAATTATACCTTGTAGGGTATGAATTAGCGAAGTGTCAGTTCATCAAATAGGCTGGTGTTAGATGATGTGTGATTGGCTGTTTGTAGTTATTTTTTAGTATGACTGAGCTTATTTACTCATTGGGAACTGATAGATAGACTCAACTATTATGAATGCTTTTAGCATAACGTGTGGTGCAAAAGCTTGTGAACTGTAGTAGCTCCTTTAACGCTAACTTTCTAGTGCTAATGTTACGACTCTTCGATTAATTTATCTCTTAATTTTCTTAAACCTTCTGGCATCTGCAAGGTTTTACGGTCCCAGTTTTCGAGTGTGAGAATTGAATCTAAAGTGACCTCCATGCGCTCATGATTAACACTTACCGTCTCGGCAATTAGCTCATGTACTTTAGTGTTTAATGGGTTGTTACTCAAGCAGTTTTGTTGATAGGTATAAAGTTGCCGCATGTCTAAAAGTTCTTTTGCGACTTGTGCTGGGCATGCACACATATAAATAAGAGAGGCCTCAATAATACGTTCGAGCATTTCATCATCAAATGTTTTCTTAAGCATCAAGACCTCTCCTGTAGCTAGTTTACTGACCTATTTTAAAATCATTTATTACGATTGTTAAGTTAGATTTTATACTAAAGCTGCAAAAATATTATCGCGAATCACGTTCATGTCGCCCAAGCCATTTACAAACACGTGCTTAGGTGCACCAGCTGTGCCGCTACTTGCCCAGTCAGAGTAGTATTTCACTAGTGGCTTGGTTTGGCTGTGGTAAACATCTAAACGTGTTTTTACAGTTTCTGCTGCATCATCAGGGCGTTGCACTAGGTCTTCACCTGTTACGTCATCTTTACCCTCTACTTTTGGTGGGTTGAATTTAACGTGGTATGTGCGGCCGCTTGCTGGGTGGCTACGACGACCACTCATGCGCTCAATAATCGCTTCGTCTGGTACGTCAATTTCAACTACGTAATCAATACCTACGCCAGCGTTTTTCATTGCTTCAGCTTGTGGAATGGTGCGTGGAAAGCCATCGAATAAAAAGCCGTTGGCACAATCAGCTTCTTTAATACGCTCACTTACTAGGCCGATAATCACAGCATCAGGCACTAAGCCGCCGCTGTCCATAAATGCCTTGGCTTCTAAACCAAGTGGCGTACCAGCTTTTACTGCTGCACGTAGCATATCACCAGTAGAAATTTGGGGGATATTAAATTTCTCACGTAAGTGAGTAGCCTGTGTGCCTTTGCCTGCACCTGGAGCGCCTAAAAGAATGATTCGCATTGTTTGGAAGTCCTTAATGGTAAATTTGAATGTGGATTTTATCTTAAAAATAGCGTTCGCCACAGAGCGCTCTGTGGACATTAGTTAAAACTGGTTAATTGACTTCATTAATGCCAAGACAATTAATTGGTTTAATCGCTTGTTGATATTGATCATTTAACCCTTAATTTTCTGGCTTAAGTAGTTACTGATATTCACAAACTCTGCAACGCTTAAGTTTTCAGCACGAAGTTGTGAGTCAATACCTACGGCTTCAAATCCTTCGTCATCTAATAAGCCTTTGAGCGTGTTGCGCAGTGTTTTTCTGCGTTGACCAAATGCAGCCGTGACTATTTGTGCAAATAGGGTTTCATCATTGGCGGTATATGGTAAAGATGCATGTGGGACACAGCGGACAAATGCGGACTCGACTTTAGGCGCAGGGTCAAAGGCCTCAGGCGGCACGGTGAACAGATATTCCATTTGCAGCCGGTATTGCAACATAACGCTGAGTCGCCCATAAGCGGCTGTAGACGGTGCTGCCACCATGCGTTCTACGACTTCTTTTTGCAGCATAAAGTGCATATCGATGATTGCAGTGGCGTTATCAAGTAGATGAAACAAGATAGGTGTAGAAATATTGTAAGGCAAGTTGCCAACCACACGGATTGCGCTACCTAGACTAGAAAAATCAAACTTGAGCGCATCTGAATTATGGATGGTGATTTTGTTGTGAGCATATGCTTTCTCCATCCAAGCAATGATGTCACGATCTACTTCCACTACATGCAGCATCTCTAATTGTTGCATTAACGGTTTTGTTAATGCGCCTAGGCCAGGGCCAATCTCCACCATGAGGTCATCTTTCTTGGGCGAAATAGCTTCAACCAAGCTAGAAATAACGCCTTGGTCAGTCAGGAAGTTTTGGCCGAAGCGTTTTTTTGCAATGTGTTTCATAGCGTTAGTCAATCGTGGATAAATGCATGTGCGTGGTTACTTCGCACTGGATGGTTTGTTTTTGGTGAGTTGAATTGCCAGTTCAATAGCTGCAAGTAAACTGCCAATTTCAATCTTGCCGGTACCGGCTAAATCTAGCGCCGTGCCATGATCGACGGAGGTGCGGATAATGGGTAAGCCCAATGTCACGTTAACGCCTTCACCAAAGCTTGCATGTTTTAACACTGGTAGTCCTTGATCGTGATACATCGCTAAAACAGCATCTGCATTTTTCAAATGGTGTTTTGCAAATAAGGTGTCAGCAGGCAATGCGCCAATTAGGTTCATACCTTCTTTGCGCAGGCTCATTAGTACTGGGTTAATCACTTCTATTTCTTCACGGCCCAGATAACCGTCTTCTCCAGCGTGAGGATTTAGTCCCGCTACTAAAATACGTGGATTCGGAATACCAAATTTATTCACCAAATCATGATGCAAAATACGTATAGTCGTTTCTAGACTTTTTTTGGTGATGGCCTGCGGTACATCTTTTAACGCTAGGTGCGTAGTGGCAAGCGCAACACGCATACTGTCTGACTGATTGCCCGCGACCAACATCATCACCACTTGTGCTGTATTGGTTAATTCTGCCAAGAACTCAGTATGGCCGCTGAAAGCGATACCAGCATCGTTAATAATGCCTTTATGAACAGGTGCTGTGACCATGGCATCAAACTCACCTTTTAAGCAACCTAAAGCAGCCTTTTTTAAGGTTTCTAGTACGTAACTACTATTGCTTGTATTGAGCTGGCCTGCAATGACCTGATCTTTTGTTGCTTGATCTAAAACGGTAAGTGAGCCGCTTCCTGCGTGTACTTGATTGATGCTTGCATCATATGACACAGTATTTAGTGTGAGATTTAGCGATTTAGCACGTGCCTGCAACATCTCTGCGTTAGCAACTACCACTAACTGTGCACCAAGTGGTTGATGTGCCAACATAACGCATAGGTCTGGGCCGATGCCAGCAGGCTCACCTGCAGTTACAGCAATACGTGGTAATGGTTTTGTCACTTTTGATTAGTGCGATTAAATGAGTACTGTTAAATTTAGTACTATTAAAACTTATCTTCAAGTCGGAGTTCTACGAAAGCGCGATCTCGAAGTTCACGTACCCAGTCTTGATAAGCTTCATCCGCTTTTCTTGTACGAATTTCTTGGCGTGCTTTTAAACGCGCAGCCTCTTTACTCATGTCTTGTTTTCGACGTTCTATCACCTGAATCACATGCCAGCCAAAAGGGCTGAGTACAGGTTCACTGATTTCATCTTGTTTCAGCGTATTCATCGCTTTTTCAAATTGAGGTACGGTGTCGCCCGGGTTGACCCAGCCTAAGTCGCCACCATTCGATGCGGTGCCATCTTCTGAAAATTGGCGAGCGAGTACTTCAAATTTCTCACCATTATCAAGGCGCTCTTTAATGCCATCCATTTTCTGCTTTGCGTCTTTCTCAGACATGATTTCAGAAAGCTTAATCAGAATGTGACGTGCATGCGTTTGTTCAATGATGAGCGGAGAGCTGCCACCGCGCTTGTCGTTCACTTTCAGAATGTGAAACCCATTAGGGCTACGCAATGCGGTTGAAACATCGCCTTTTTGCATCGTTTTTAAGGCGTCTAAAAACAAGGTTGGTACTTGTGAGCCTGATTTCCAGCCGATATTGCCACCTTCTAATGCATTTGGTGCGTCTGAGAAGCTAGCCGATACTTTTGCAAAGCTTGTGCCAGCTTCTAGTGCTGCTAATGCTTCATCTACTTTTGTTTTTGCCTTTTGTACATCTTCTGGCGCGGCCTCTTCTGGCACGCGGATAAGAATGTGAGAGATTTCATACTCATCTTGATTTTGATTACTTGAAGCCTGGGTTGTTAAGTAGTTGTCGATTTCTGACTCGCTGACATTAACTCGGCTTTCTACCTCGCGCTCACGCAATCTGGCGATGATGATTTCGTTGCGGATGTCGGCTCTAAATTTACGGATGCTAATACCATCTTGGTTAAGTGCGTCGTGAAATTGACGAATCGTCATTTTATTCTGCTCGGCGATGCGCTCTATCGTTTTATCGAGTTGCGTGTCATCCACTTTAATCCCCGTTTGTGCGGCATATTGCAGTTGAAGCGCATCCGAAATCAAACGTTCTAGAATTTGTTTACGCAGAATACTTTCTTCTGGGAGCTCTGTGCCTTGTTTGCGCAATTGAGCGCTAAGCGAGGTGATGCGGCTTTCTAGCTCTTGTTCGGTAATCACTGTTTGGTCAACAACTGCAACGATGCGATCCATTTTGACCACATCAGCAGCTAATGCGCTGTATTGGTTAAAACTTAATGCAATCAAGAATGAAATTTTAATAAAGTTACGCAACATAATTACTCGTAATATGATTGTTGTGGGTTGTCAGGAATGAAGCTTGAGCTCACATAGCCTGGAATATTTCGCTTAATTACTGATAATGGGTTGGCGCCAATAGAAGCTAGTCCGCCTAGTTCAAGTTGGAAAAAGAATGCATAGTTTGCATCTGCGGTTGCCGTACTAACGCGCTGAACTACACCACGTGCTTGCCAGCAACCTGCATCATACTCTAAACCTGCCAGCGTTTCGATGATACTTTTTTCACGAAGTGAATAGTTGACCCGGCCAATACCGTACCAACCTTTACTTAGTGGCCATTGGCTTGAAATGTTGAATTGGTCTAATAAGTCTTTTCGATAGCTATAGCTTAAATTCAGCGTTTTTCCGGGCTCCGGGTTGTAACGTCCAGTCATCGTTGTTCTAACTGCGGATGAGTCATCCGTGTTGTATTGCCAGAATGTATCGATTCTCCAGCTGTTTTTTAATTGGCCAGTAATGCCAGCAATGACGTCTGAACTGTTGCTTCTGCGGAATGATGATAGATTGTTATAATCCAATGCAACTTCTTGGTCAGAAAAATAATAACGTTGACCAATGGAGGCTGACAAACGTTCCGTACCGCTGCTACTTTCAATAAAACGTGTAGTTAACGCGAAGCTTAACTGATTTGCGTCATTGATGCGGTCATTGCCCGTAAACTGATTTTCCATGAACAATGTAGAAAAATTTGTGTCGGTCACACTGCTATCGAATACAGGAATCTTGGATTGATTACGGTCTGGAATGTAAACATAGAACAAACGAGGTTCAATCGTTTGTGAATATGCCCGATTTGCAATGTGGAAGTCACGATCAAAATATAAACCACTATCTAAGCTAAATATTGGTAGTGTCCGTTGCTGTGAGCCTTGATTAGCAGTCACATTGTCTAAATTATAGCTTGTGTGATGTATGCCAAATTTAGGGGTGATGTAACCATAAGATTGGGTAAATGGCACGGTAACGCTCGGGTAGACTGTTACGCGAGTGCCGGTTGGTCTGGTCGAGCTGTTTTGATTGTTGTCGAATGCTACGAGCTGACTATATAAGTTTAGGTTTACATCACCATAGTATTTGTCACCTATCAGCGTCATTTGCGGTAGACGCTCATATGGGTAAGATAGGTTGTCTAGGGTTTGAAACTTTTGGGCAATGGCATTGAAGCGCCAAGTATCATCTGCATAATCAACGTTAAACTGTTGCGGCAAGTTAATACGGCTTGTGGTGACAATTCGTGTAGAAAGCTCTGAGAAATACTCGTTATCTGATACTTTTTCAACGCTATAACCAGCTGACCATCCGTTACCAAGTTGGTGCTGGTGTTTTAAATTTGCGAAATAACGCGTTTCATTACTGAGGCTGTCGCTAGGCAAATATTCCACACTGTTTGTACCGGAAAAGTTTTCCTCTAAGTACCTAAACTCCCCCTGCAATTGCACGCCGCGTTTGCTCAGGGCACGTACTGCGAGTGTGGCGTCCATATTAGGTGCGATATTCCAGTAGAATGGTGTTAATACCTCAAAACCGCTGCGACTTGTGCTACCAATGGTAGGTGCAAGCAATCCGCTTTTGCGTTGATTATTGAATGAGAAATCTATCCATGGTGTATAGATAAGCGGTACGCCTTTGAATTCAATGTAGGCATTTTTAGCGCTACCAGAACTGGTGTAGTCGTTAAGTGTTATTTCGCTTGCTTTGATGTACCAGTCATCTGTGCCAGCCGGGCAGGTTGTGTAACGTGCGTCTACCATGCGCTTTCTGTCTTCGCCATCAAAGTAAATGGCTTCCGCATTGCCACGAACCGTAGACGGTCTTGATGACAATTGATTGCCGCTGAAATTGTTCGTCCCGGTTGCATCATCTAAAAATGCATTCGCTCGATCATGATTTTCTATATATTGATTTTGTTTGTTGTTTGGTTGCGACGTTGAGGCTGTGTCATCTAGGCGTTCAGGTGCGCTAGGCTGTTTTTGCATGATGATTGATGCGTCACGCATTTCACCAATGCTTTCTGAAAGTCGCATGCGCAATTCAGGGCCTGTTATTTTTGCATTGCCAACTTCAATGCGGGCATTGCCTGTGACATGTAACTCATCGTTTTGTACATTGTATTCAATGAGGTCGCCATAAGCACTTTGGTCGCCCTGATGGATCGCGGCATTACCTATTGCTCTCATCTTTCTATCAAGGTGAAGTTCTAGTTTGTCGCCATCGATGACGATGCCGCCAGCCTCTTGCTCGTTAATAGGTAAGTTCTCTGATTGTGCAGCCTCTGGTAGTGCATTTTCGTTGGCGTGCGATTGCAATGCGTATGCAAATACAATAGGAGAGATAGCAGCTAAAAAACGACTTTTTAGCATGAACGAGCCATCGGGTGATGTATAGAGTTTAACGATGAAATTAGAAGCACTGTATATAGGTAAACTGTTTTATTTTATCAATGTTAAAATCTCATATATTGCAGTTTTTGGCAATCAAAAAATTGATCATGCAATTAGCTAAGCTTGGGATAGATATTCTCAAATTTTGGCAAGAAATTTTAAGTTGTTCAGTATTAATCTGTAATTAAACGCAAATTATACTTGGATAGAAGTGTTAACGATACATGGTCTCAAGATATATCAATATTTAGAAAGATAGATGTGAATAACGGTCAACAAGATGTTAGGCAGCAGCAATTAAGTGAATGGTTAGCAACTACATTAAAGCATACAGAGTTTAGGTTAAGCACTGCTTCTGCCGATGCAAGCTTTAGGCGTTATTTTAGAGTGCATCTAGTTTCAGATAACGGTGCGGAAGAGACGCTAATCGCAATGGATGCGCCACCACCACAAGAAAATTGTGAGCCTTTTGTGAGAGTCGCAGCGCTGTTTGGTGACGCTGGTATGCATGTGCCAAAAGTGATTGCTCAGGATTTAGTGCATGGTTTTCTATTGTTGAGCGATTTGGGTGACGTGACTTATTTAAGCCAGTTAAATAAAGGAAGCGCACCGAATTTATATCATGATGCCAATATGGCGCTGATTAAGTTACAGTTAGCGAGCAAGCCTGATGTACTACCTGATTATGATGCGGCACTACTCACGCGTGAAATGCAACTGTTTCCAGATTGGTATATCAGCAAGCACCTCAATGTTACGTTAGATGAAAAATGGCAAGCCGTCCTACATAAAACGTTTGAAATACTGAATCAAAACATTTTGGCTCAAGGTAAGGTATATGTGCATCGGGACTACCATGCGCGCAACTTGATGGTTTGTGCAGATAATCCCGGCGTGTTGGACTTTCAGGACGCGGTATATGGTCCGATTACCTATGACTTAGTGTCTTTGTTGAAGGATGCCTATATCGGCTGGGAAGAAGAGCAGATTATTGATTGGTGTGTACGCTACTGGCAAGCTGCACGAAAAGCAAACCTTCCCGTGCCTGACGACTTTAGCGAGTTTTATCGTGATTTCGAGTACATGGGCGCGCAACGCCATATTAAAGTGTTGGGTATTTTTGCAAGGCTTTACCATCGTGATGGTAAAGACGGTTATTTGAAAGATATGCCGCTTGTCATGACGTATTTGCGTAAGGTGTGCGAGCGCTATATTGAGTTAAAACCAATGCTGCGCTTATTAGAGAGTTTTGAAGGTACAACACCACAAGTCGGTTATACCTTTTAGTTAGTCATCTGCAGTAAAACCAGATAATGACAGAACAGTTTTTTGACCAAAGGTGCTAATTTGAAAGCGATGATATTGGCGGCAGGGCGTGGAGAGCGGATGCGACCACTGACTGACCACACTCCTAAGCCGTTGTTGCCCGTAGGTGAAAAGCCTTTGATTGTCTGGCATTTAGAACGTTTGGCTCAAGCCGGTTTTAAAGAAGTGGTGATCAATCATGCACACCTTGGTGATCAGATAGAAGCTGCTTTGGGCGATGGTGCAACGTGGGGTTTACATATTCAATACTCGCCTGAGCATGTGGCACTAGAGACGGCTGGCGGCATTGCTAATGCGCTTGAGTTATTAGGAGATGAGCCATTTCTGGTGATTAATGGCGATGTGTTTACTGACATCCCGTTTGAACATCTGGGGTTAGCGTCCAACCAATTAATACATTTAGTGTTGATTGATAATCCTCCTCAGCATAGTCAAGGCGATTTTGTTTTTGAACATGAAACAATTAAGCTAGAAGGTGATAATAAACTCACTTTTTCTGGCATTGGCGTTTATCACCCTGCCTTATTTGCAGAGATTAAGCGTGGGGAGCCTGCAAAGCTGGCGCCTTTATTAAGGCAAGCGATAGCAGATAATAAGGCGACTGCTGAACATTTTAAAGGTGTTTGGCACGATATCGGTACGCCCGAGCGGTTAATGGCACTAAATCAGCAATTGCTTGGTCAGAGTTGAAAGCCTTGGTCATAGTTAAAAGCTAAGAAAAGAAACTAACCTAACATGTTTAATTTAAATGAATTTAAAGCGCGCCGTCATCAGCTGATAAATGCGATGGGTGACGGTATTGCCATTGTGCCAACCTCACCAGAGCTGATCCGGAACCGTGATAGTCATTACTCATATCGGTTTGATAGCTACTTTTATTACCTAACTGGATTTAAAGAGCCAGAGGCCTTGTTAGTGCTAATCGCAGGGGAAGACAATAAATCGATACTTTTCTGTCGTGATAAAGATATTGAGCGTGAGATTTGGGATGGTTTTCGCTACGGACCAGACGCTGCAAAGCATGAGTTTGGTTTTGATCAGGCCTATAGTTTTAATGCCTTAGATGAACTGATGCCTAAGTTATTGGCAAATCAACCCCAATTGTTTTATAGCTTAGGTGCTGATGTTGCTTGGGATGCCCGTGTCACCACTTGGTTAAATCAAGTGAAAGCGCAAGCCAGAAGCGGTGCTAGTGTGCCAGATGGTATCTTGGATGTGCGTAAGTTAGTAGATGAGATGCGGCTTTATAAATCTAGCTACGAATTAGACCTGATGCGACAGTCTGCCAACATTGCTTCACGGGCCCATGCGCGCGCGATGCAATATGTGCGCGCAGGTCAAATGGAGTATGAGGTTGAGGCGGAATTTCTCCATGAATTCTATCGCTCTGGTGCACAGGCACCAGCTTACACCAGCATCGTGGCAGGGGGAGCTAATGCTTGCACTTTACACTACAACGCCAATAATGCTGTATTGAAAGATGGAGATTTGTTGCTGATTGACGCTGGGTGTGAGTTGGATGGATATGCTTCTGATATTACACGCACTTTTCCTGTGAACGGTAAGTTTAGTGCAGCGCAAAGAGATGTATATGATTTAGTCTTAGCTGCACAAGCGGCGGCAATTACACAGGTCACAGCAGAAAATCATTGGAACTCGCCGCATGAGGCAGCGTTAGATGTTTTAGTGCAAGGCTTTATTGATATGAAACTGTGTCAAGGCAGCAAAGACGCTGTGCTGGAAACTGGCGCTTATCGTCAGTTCTATATGCACAGAACTGGGCACTGGCTAGGTTTGGATGTGCATGACGCTGGTGAGTATAAAGATAAATCTGGCGATTGGCGTAAGTTAAAGGCAGGGATGACACTCACCGTGGAGCCTGGCTGCTATATTAGACCAGCAGATAATGTGCCTGAGAATTTTTGGAATATCGGTATTCGCATAGAAGATGATGTGTTGGTGACCGATGCTGGGTGTGAGGTTTTAACAGTAGCAGCGCCCAAATCAATTGTGGATATTGAAGCGCTGATGCGTGGTTAATCGATGATATCAACATCAGAAAATATCGTGATTGTAGGTGGCGGGCCAGTTGGTATGGTTTTATCCTTGCTGTTGGCTAAAAATAACATTGGCAGTACTGTGCTCGAGGTGCGTAAGCAAGGCGCAGCTAATCAAGATACGCGCGCGCTAGCTTTGTCTTATGGTACTCGGCGGATTCTTGAAAAACTAGGTGTTTGGCAATCTTTATCTGCTCACGCTACTGCCATCAACACGATTCATGTGTCACAGAAAGGTAGTTTAGGCCGTAGCGTTCTGCAGGCATTTGATTATCAGCAGGAGGCGCTTGGATACGTACTGTCCTATGGTGCTTTATGTACTGTGCTAAATGCCGAGTTAGAACGATTTCCAATCATCCAGTTGATTGATGAAGCACAGGCTGATGCGATTACCTATGATGCAAATCAGGCCATGATACGCTATAGCCGTCAAGGCGAGGTTTTCCAGTTAAATACTCAGTTAGCGGTACTGGCAGATGGCGGACGTAGCTTGGAAGAGGCCGCGGGTTTAAAACGCGAAACGAGAGAATATGGACATGATGCGTTAATCACTAAAGTAAGCGCGGAGTTGCCACATAATAATATTGCATACGAGCGATTTGCCGCTGAGGGCCCGATGGCCCTGTTGCCCAACGGTGAACGAGATTTTTCATTGGTTTGGACAGGTAAGAAAGCACTGATTTCGCCATTGCTTGATTTAAGTGATGCTGAGTTTCTCACTCAATTTCATGCCCAGTTCGGAGATAGGGTAGGGCGATTCTTAACCGTAGAAAAGCGCATGACCTTTCCATTGAAACTGTCACAGTTACTGGAAGTAAATACACCGCACTTGGTTGTGATTGGCAATGCTGCACAAACGATGCATCCTGTCGCTGGCCAAGGCTTTAATGTTGGGTTGCGCGATGCAGAGGTGTTAGCCCAACAAATAGTGCATGCCACTACAGAGATTGGTGGTGAGGAAATGTTATCGGCATATCGTGCCAGCAGAAAAACTGATACTAAAAATGGTCTTTTATTTACAGACTTTCTTGTCAATATTTTCTCCAATGACATTCTAGGTTTTGCTAAATTAAGAAGCACAGGTTTAGGCTTGTTTGATATCGTGAAGCCGATTAAACGTCACTTGGTGCGTAAAATGAGTTTTGGTAAATGACAGCCGCTAATTTAAAGACAGATGTGACGATTGTCGGCGCCGGACTCGTGGGGCTGGCTGCGGCTGTTGCCTTGGCTCAAGCTGGTTATCAAGTTGCGTTGGTCGATAGTCAAGCGCAGCAACGTTTGCCTTACCCTGCCGATGATTGGGATCAGCGTATTTATGCAATTAGCCCGAATAATAAGCGATGGCTAAGTCAGTCAGGTATCTGGCCATTAATGGATAAGGATCGTATCGCGGAGATGCAGGCGATGGTAATATGGGGCGATACAACATCGCAACCATTACGCATGCATGCTGAAGATGTAAATGCAGATGCCTTAGGTTTTATCGTAGAGGAGCGCTTGCTAAAAGATGCGCTACTTCAATGGATAGAGACGAGCGATGTGCGCGTCATGACAGGCAACTGCTTAGCGATTAAATCCTCTTCGCAGCAGGCAATATTGACATTGGATAGTCAGCAAACCATTGAAAGCACCTTGCTGCTTGCGGCTGATGGTGCTAATTCATGGGTTCGGCAGCAGCTTGATGTTGGGGTTCAGCATAAAGATTACGAACAAACGGCAATTGTTGCAAATTTCTTAACGGAACAGTCGCATGAGCACATCGCACGGCAGTGGTTTACGCATGACGCAATGGGTAGAGGTGGTGTGCTAGCGTGGTTGCCATTACCTGAAAACAAAATATCGATTGTCTGGTCTGCGCCCACGTCGCATGCTGATGCACTAATGAAGTTACCACTTGATGTTTTTGCAAATGAAGTCATGCAGGCGGGGGGCAGTAGCCTAGGTGTTATGTCTTTGCTAGGTAAGCCCGCAAGTTTCCCCTTGACGCTCAAGCAGGCAAATCAGTTTTTTGTTTCCTCTGTCGTGTTTATAGGTGATGCAGCGCACCGTGTTCACCCAATGGCGGGACAGGGCGTTAATTTAGGCTTTCGAGATGTAATTGATTTACTCGACTTGCTAAAAAGTAAGCATACTTATCAACCGATTAACGACAGTGCGTTGCTTAAACAATACGCTAGAATCAGAAAAGCTGACTTGTTGAACATGGTGTCCTTAACAAATGGGTTATACCATTTGTTTGAAAGCTCCCATTCTATGGTCAAGCGTGTAAGGAATTGGGGACTGTCTGCGACCAATCAGCAGACAATTAAAAAAATGTTAATTGAAAATGCCACTTCACTTTAATGTGAAACTTTCTACCTAGCTTAGCTGTATTCTTTGTATTTGTTTGAAGCGTCACCCTACTATTATTTAAAGGAAATTAGATGTTAAAAAAGATCGTCAGTATTGCATTGCTAAGCGCATTTGCAACGTTTGCTGTGGCAGATGAAGCCAGTGTGAAAAAAGCGGTTGAAGCTGCTTACCCTAAGTTCAAAGTAGAGAAAGTGACAAAGACCCCTTATGCTGGGCTTTATGAAGTATTTATGGGTGGTCAGATCATTTATACAGATGAGAAGTTATCATTTTTGATCGCAGAGGGCCGTTTGGTTGACCCAAAAACTAAAAAAGATATCACGGGTGAGCGCTTGGAAGAGTTGACTAAAATTGACTTCTCTACCCTGCCGTTGAATCAGGCAATCAAGGTTGTTAAGGGAAATGGTAGCCGTAAGTTGGTTGTCTTCTCGGATGTTGATTGTCCTTTCTGCAAAAGGTTAGAGCGTAATGAGCTTAGCAATATTACTGACGTTACCATTTATACATTCTTGTACCCAATCGAACAGTTGCATCCTGATGCCGCAAATAAATCCAAATTGATTTGGTGCGCAAAAGACCGTGTAAAAGCTTGGGAAGATTGGATATTAAGAGATCAGTTAGCAAGTAGTGCAGGCAGTTGTGATGTTCCCTTAGAAAAAGTAGGGGAGCTAGCAAGAAAAATTGGTGTGACTAGCACACCTACCTTAATATTTTCTGATGGTAAACGTATGCTAGGAGCACAGCCCTATAAAGAAATTGAACGTATGTTGTCAGCTGCCAAAAAATAGCATTTGATGCAATAAGGCTGTAAAAGCGACACCTCAACACTTTTACAGCCTTATCTTAAATTTTCTAACTTAGGTCGTGAGTCGGCGTGTTTTTATATCTAGCCCACAACTTGACCAAGTTTGAATATTGGTAAGTACATCGCAATTACCAAACCACCGATTAGCACGCCCAGTACGACCATAATAATAGGTTCCATTAAGCTCGATAACCCTTCCACGGCATCATCTACCTCACCTTCATAGAAGTCCGCTACTTTACTCAACATGGAGTCCAACGCACCGGACTCCTCACCAATCGCGGTCATTTGTAGCACCATGTTAGGGAAAACATCAGTGTTCTGCATTGCCACCGTTAAACTGGTCCCGGTGCTGATTTCGCTTTGAATTCTTTTCGTGGCATCGTAATACACGCGATTGCCAGCTGCGCCGGCAACTGAATCCAAGGCTTCGACTAATGGTACGCCAGCAGCAAACATGGTAGACATCGTACGTGCAAATCTGGCGATAGTTGCTTTCCGAACTAACTCACCAAATACTGGTAGTTTTAATAACAGTCTATCCATCGTGGCTTGGAAAGAAACAGAGCGTTTCCATGTATAGAAAAAGAACCAAAGCCCAAATCCAATTGAGCCAAAGATAGCCCACCACCACTCCACAAAAATATCAGAAATTGCCATCACAACAAGCGTTGGTGTTGGAAGGTCTGCACCAAAGCTGCTAAACAACTCCTTAAATGCAGGAATCACGAAGATCATAATCACGGCAGTGATGATAAAGGCAACAACCAAAATTGAAACGGGGTAAAAGAGTGCTGATTTAATTTTTGATTTAATCGCCAGAATCTTTTCTTTATAAGTGGCGAGTCTATCAAGTAGTGTATCTAAAATACCGGCTTGTTCACCTGCGCTAATCAGGTTGCAGAATAGTGCATCAAAGTACAATGGATATTTACGGAATGCGGCACTAAGGCTACTACCAGTTTCTACATCGGACTTGATATCACTTAATAACTTTGACACGGCTGGGTTGCTGTGGCCTTTACCGACAATATCAAAAGTCTGTAATAACGGTACGCCAGATTTCATCATGGTGGCGAGTTGGCGGGTAAACAATGTTACATCTTTATCAGAGACCTTACCTGTACTTGCAAAGCTGCTTTGTTTTTTGATTTTGGTGACGGTAACACCTTGGCGGCGTAGTGTAGCACTCACGAAAGACTCACCAGAGGCTTTCATTTCACCTTTAACGATTTTCCCTTTTTTGTCTTTACCTACCCAGCTATAAATAACTTCCTTTGTGGCTTTAGGATTGGCTGCCATAATCATTTCCTGAGTAATTTATTATATGGATATATTTTAAAAAGTTATTCATTGGTGCATGCTTCTACTTCTTCAATCGATGTTAAGCCCTGAATTACTTTAAGTACGCCTGATCGACGTAAATCATTAACGCCTTCTAGTCTAGCTTGGTCTGCAATATCATGTGCTGTACCATTTTTCATAATAATGCGACTAATAGCATCAGTGATTGGCATTACCTGATAGATACCTACGCGCCCTTTGTAGCCTGCGTTACAGAGCTCACACCCTTCTGGGTTGTGTCCGTAAAGCTGCCAGCTTTCATGAAAGTCTTCTTCAATAAAGCCTACACTCAAGAGCGCCTCTTTAGGGATGTTGATAGGAATCTTACAGTGTTTGCATAAGCGTCTTGCTAAACGCTGCGCAGTAATGAGTGACACGGCGGATGCAATATTAAATGGGGCAACGCCCATGTTGAGCAAGCGCGTTAATGTGGATGGCGCATCATTCGTATGTAAAGTAGAAAGCACCATGTGGCCGGTAGAGGCAGCTTTAATCGCCATATCTGCTGTTTCTAAGTCACGGATTTCACCAATCATGATGATGTCTGGATCCTGCCTTAAGAACGATTTTAAGGCAGCTGCAAACGTAAGCCCTTGTTTGTCATTCACATTGACCTGATTAATACCTGCAAGCGGGATTTCACATGGATCCTCAGCGGTAGATATATTCACATCAGGGCTGTTTAAAATATTTAAACATGTATAGAGTGAAACGGTTTTACCGGAACCTGTAGGCCCCGTCACCAATACTAAGCCGTAAGGCCGACTTACCGCATTCAATAAGCGTTCTTTTTGGATGGGTTCATAGCCTAGTGCTTCAATACCCAGTGTTGCACTGGCGGGATCTAAAATCCGCATTACAATTTTTTCACCATGAATGAGCGGCAATGTGCTGACACGAAAATCAATGGCGCGTGTCTTTGATAATACAAGTTTCATCCGACCATCTTGCGGAATACGCTTTTCCGAGATGTCCATGCTTGAAATTACTTTAATACGTGAGGCCAACTTTTCTTTAATAGCGAGAGGGGGTTGGCTAATTTCCCGTAATGCACCATCAACCCGATAACGGACACGATAAAATTTCTCGTAAGGTTCAAAATGTAAATCCGATGCCCCCATATTAATAGCATCTAGCAGCATCTTGTTAAGAAAACGCACGACAGGCGCATCGTCAACTTCAGTTTCTACTTGTTCGTCTTCAACAGCATTCGCGCCATCATCATTAAAGCCAAAATCATCGTCGTTACCTACGTCAAGCGATTTAAGGCTGGTGTCTCTGGATTGAATAACTTTATCTATCCAACGCCCGAGTTTGTCGTCCTCCACCACAATTGGCGAAATGTTCATACCCATTTGGAATTGAACACTATCTAGTGCGAGGATGTTAGTGGGATCTGAAATCGCCACATACAGCACATTGTTACGTGCTTGTAGACCTAATACACGGTTGCCGATCGCTAATTTACTATCAATTTGTTTGGCAGGCAGGTAGTCTGGATTGAATGAATCAAGATTAAAGTAAGGGAAGCCGAAAGCCTTAGCGGAGGCTTCTGCAATACTTAATGCGTTGAGTTTTTTACTTTGAATGAGTTGTGAAATAAATGAGGCATTGACGATTGATGCCTGTGCTTCTACCGCTCTTGCCTCATCTTCAGAAAGCAGTTTTTCTTGAATTAATGTTCTTGCCAGACCACTTAGTTTTGTTTGTGAGGTTGCAGTTGCCATATTGTTTGTCGTGGTTAAATGAGCTTACTAGCAATTTCAGTTAATTAATTCAGACCAATAATGCACTTTACGTTTTTTTTTGTAAAGGCTTTACGTCTTTTATCATTAAAATTCACTACTTTTCTATATTTTTTTACTTTAAAGGGCTGGTAGCGCTACATGTGGTTATCAGTATGGCGGTGTGAGCGAAAAAACTTCTTGACATGCCAGAAAAAGCAACTTATAAATATGCTTAGGTGTTTGAGTTCGAGTTTTTTGCAGCTTGCTTTAATTTAGTTACTGCGACTTCTGTTCTTGAGGCAAACTTTTTGGGGCGCCCCCCTTTGTATTATGTAAGGATGTATGAAATGGCAACAGGTACCGTAAAATGGTTTAATGATTCTAAAGGTTTTGGTTTTATTACACCTGATGATGGTGGTGACGATTTGTTCGCACACTTCTCAGCGATTGTAGAATCTGGTTATAAAAGCCTAAAAGAAGGCCAACGTGTGAGTTTTGATTTAACTGAAGGCCCAAAAGGTAAACAAGCTTCAAATATTCAGAAAGCTTAAGTTTTATCCAAACTAAATTTGGGTTAGCCTACATCTGGTCCCCAATGCTCAAAAGGCTCTATATGCGTTAACGCATATAGAGCCTTTTTTACTTTCAGCTTTTAAAGCTGTTATTGCATATTGGCAATGATTTCGTCACCAAATTCAGCAGTCCCTACTTGTGTGGCACCTTCCATTTGACTTGAGAAGTCACTAGTGACGCGTTTGCTGATAATCGCGTTTGCAACACCTTTAAGTACAAGGTCGGCAGCTTCTGTCCATCCTATGTGACGAAGCATCATTTCAGCTGAGAGTATTAATGAACTTGGGTTTGCGATGTTTTTTCCAGCAATCTTTGGCGCAGTGCCATGGGTAGCTTCAAACATGGCAACTGTGTCACTTAGGTTAGCGCCAGGTGCAATACCAATGCCGCCTACTTGTGCTGCCAAGGCATCGCTCATATAGTCACCGTTCAGGTTAAGCGTGGCAACCACATCGTAATCTTGCGGGTGCAATAAAATTTCTTGTAAGAATGCATCCGCAATGCAGTCTTTGATGATGATGCCATTTGGCAATTTGCACCATGGACCGCCATCAATTTCAACAGCGCCAAACTCTTGTTTCGCAACTTCATAACCCCAGTCTCTAAAGCCACCTTCAGTAAATTTCATGATGTTGCCTTTGTGGGCAATGGTTACTGACTTGCGATTGTTATCAATGGCATATTGAATCGCTTTGCGCACTAAGCGTTGGCTGCCTTCGACTGAAACTGGTTTAATACCAATCGCAGATGATTCAGGGAAGCGTATTTTTTTGCGCATGCCCATGTCGCTTAAGAAGTTGATAACTTTTTCTACTTCGTCTGTACCAGCTGCCCATTCGATGCCTGCATAGATGTCTTCTGTGTTTTCGCGGAAAATCACCATGTCGGTTTTTTCAGGGTGTTTTACAGGGCTAGGCACGCCAGTGAAGTATTGCACTGGACGTAAGCAAACATAAAGGTCAAGTTCTTGGCGTAGTGATACGTTCAATGAGCGAATGCCGCCGCCTACTGGTGTGGTTAATGGGCCTTTGATTGAGATGACATAATCGCGTACCGCTTGCATGGTTTCGCTTGGGAGCCATGTGTCTTTACCCTCTTTGTCTTTGCCATACACGTTGACAGCTTTTTCACCGGCGAATACTTCCATCCATGAAATCTTGCGTGTGCCCGCATAAGCTTTATTCACTGCGGCGTCTACAACTTTAATCATGGGCGGGGTAATATCAACACCTATGCCATCACCCTCAATAAATGGGATAATAGGATGGTTAGGTACGTTTAGCGTATTGTCTGCGTTAACAGATATTTTTTCGCCAGCACTAGGTTTGATAATTTTCGAAGTCATTCACAATTTCCTAAGATGATAATTTTATTTAATAAACCATTTAACGTCGTGTGCCAATTTAGCCCGCATGACTCGCCGAATCCTGATAACAGGCACGCCACGTTAAAAGACTTTATCCCGATTCCTGATGTATATGCAGCTGGGCGTTTAGATACTGATAGTGAAGGTTTGCTTATTTTAACCGATGATGGGGCATTGCAACATCGTTTAAGTCATCCAAAACATAAAGAAATTAAAACTTACTGGGTACAAGTGGAGGGGGCGCCGTCTGACGATGACTTGCAACCACTTAGACTAGGGGTTGATTTGGGTGATTTTGTAACATTGCCAGCAGAGGTGGTGGTGATGGATGAGCCCACAGGCTTGTGGTTACGCAATCCACCTATTCGAGAACGTAAGGCGATACCGACAGCTTGGCTACAAATAAGAATTTCAGAAGGTAAAAATCGTCAAGTAAGGCGCATGACTGCAAAGGTTGGTTTTCCAACATTACGATTAATACGATATGCAATTGGGCGCTATACGATAGATGGTATCGATATTGGACAATATAAGGTATTAGAAACATGAAACCAGTGATTATTTTTCGTCATTTTAGCAGTGAAGGCCCAGGCTACTTCTCTGAGTTTTTGGATGAACAACGGATTCCTTGGTCTTTAATTAAGATTGATGAAGGAGATGCTGTCCCGACTTCAATCGATGCATACAGTGGCATGGTGTTGATGGGCGGCCCGATGAGTGTGAATGATGATTTACCTTGGATACCGCCTGTGCTTGATTTAATTAGGCAGGCCGTGGATGCGGATGTGCCTGTATTAGGGCACTGTTTAGGCGCGCAGTTAATGAGCAAAGCTTTGGGCGCAGAGGTTACACAAAATGCGATTAAGGAGATTGGGTGGGGAGAGGTGAATGTCAGTGTCAATGATGCTTCTCAACATTGGTTTGGCGAGTTGGAGAGTTTTAACGCTTTTCATTGGCATGGTGAAACGTTCAGTTTGCCCGAGGGTGCTGTGCATGTCTTGGCAAGCAAGTATTGCGAAAATCAGGCATATGCCATTAGCCAAAAACATCTGGCTTTACAGTGTCATATAGAGATGACTGAGGACATGGTGCGTGAGTGGTGTGTGGTTGGTGCGGAGGAAGTTGCATCTGCGCAACAAAGTCCAGCGGTGCAGGATGTTGAAACCATGCAGCAAACATTACCGTTGCATTGCTTTTTTCTCAATAAAGTTGCAAATCAGGTGTATCAACAATGGATTAAAGGCTTGGTTAATTAATGACGCTTCTAAAAATTCAACTTCCGTTGTCATGCGGCGTTGCTCACAAAAAATTACTCCTTACATATCAGGCATATGCGGCGTCGCAATTTTTGGCTCGCGCCTTGCCTGACTTAGGCATTTGAATTTTTAGAGGCGTCCTTAACATGTTGCTTGGGTATGTTAAAATTACTCAACTTTAATTGAGGGCGTATCATGTCTGGCAATACACTTGGCAAGCTTTTTACCTTTACATCATTTGGTGAGTCGCACGGTGCTGCGATTGGCGGTATCGTCGATGGCTGCCCACCTGGCTTGGAGTTGAGTGCCGAAGACTTGCAAATTGATTTAGATCGCCGTAAGCCAGGCACTTCTCGCCATGTGACACAACGTCAAGAGGCTGACATGGTAGAGATACTGTCAGGCGTGTTTGAAGGTAAAACCACTGGTGCCCCGATTGGTTTACTGATTCGCAATACCGATCAGCGCAGTCAAGATTACAGCAAGATTATGGATACATTCCGCCCAGGCCATGCAGACTACACCTATACGCAAAAATATGGGGTGCGCGATTATCGCGGAGGTGGCCGCTCAAGTGCGCGTGAAACAGCTGCACGTGTGGCTGCGGGTGCGATTGCCAAAAAATGGCTAAAAGAGCGTTATGGCGTTTCAGTGCGTGGTTATATGAGCCAATTAGGTGAAATTGATATTCCGTTTGAGAGCTGGGATGTTGTAAATGACAATCCATTTTTCTCACCTAATGTCAGCATCTTGCCAACACTTGAGGGCTATCTAGACAAAATTCGTGCAGAACGCGACTCTGTGGGTGCGCGTATTACTGTGGTGGCAGAACATGTGCCAGTAGGTCTAGGCGAGCCGATTTTTGACAGATTAGATGCTGAAATTGCATATGCCATGATGAGTATTAATGCAGTCAAAGGGGTTGAGATTGGTGCTGGTTTTTCCAGCATCGCACAGCGAGGTAGCGTGCATTCTGATGAAATGACACCGCAAGGGTTTGTCACCAATCACGCAGGTGGAATTTTAGGTGGAATTTCTACAGGGCAGGAAATCCGCGTGAATGTGGCATTAAAACCAACTTCTAGTATTCCACAAGAGCGACGTTCGATTGATAAAAACGGCAATGCAGTAACCATGCAAACGACAGGACGTCACGACCCATGTGTTGGTGTGCGAGCAACACCGATTGTTGAAGCAATGTTAGCGATGGTGCTGATGGATCATGCGTTGCGTAACCGTGGGCAAAATGCAGACGTGTTGTGTAGTACCCCTAAAATCGTATAAATGACTATTAATTACTAGCCAATTAATTTTAGAGAGTTTTGCACGAAGCAGTTTTAGCCCTAAAAACTTACAATTTCGTCATCCTCGCGAAAGCGAGGATCCATCCAAGTGTTTCATTAAAATGGATTCCCGCTTTCGCGGGAATGACAGATTTTGATTTTTTTGTTAAAAAATAGCCTATTTCGTTTTGTGCAAAGCTCCCTAACTAATAAATATTAATTTTAAAGTCGGCGTTAGCCGACTTTTTTTATCGGTATGATAGCCACATGCATACAGCGTTACATTATCGATTATCACGGTTCTATTTTATCTATTACTTCTTTGTCGGGGCTTTTGTTCCGTATTGGGGTTTGTATTTAAAGTCTGAAGCGTTTTCAGCTGCGGATATTGGGATATTGATGTCTTTATTCCAGATTAGCCGTATTTTTGCACCTAACTTCTGGGGTTGGCTGGCTGATCACACAGGAAAACGCACTCCTTGGATCAAGCTAACGGCCTTTCTAGGCTTGTGTGGTTTTGTGGCTGTATTCTGGGCGCATGGTTTTTTCTGGATGTTTTTTGTCATGGCTGCATTAAGCTTATTCACAAGCTCCACTTTGCCACTGGCGGAGTCGCTTACCTTAGCACATCTTGCTACTACTAATGGTCATTACAGTCGTATTCGTATGTGGGGGTCGTCAGGCTTTATTGTGGCGGCAGTAGTGCTAGGATTTTTGATAGATTCGGCTGGTATATCAAGTTTGTTGTGGTTTTTGCTGGCAGTGCAAGTCATGTTATTTACTCTCACTTACACATTACCAGAGCCAAAGCTTGCCGCACATCCACATGATCATTTTTCAATTTGGCAGGTGATACGGCAGCCTAATGTGATTGCATTGTTGGTCGGTTGCTCCTTAATGGTGACAGCACATGGTGTACTTTATAACTTTTATTCTATTTACTTGAGTGAGCATGGTTATAGCAAGGGCATGATTGGTTTGCTGTGGGCAGTAGGGGTCATCTGCGAAATTCTTATTTTTATGTTAATGCCCAAAATTTTGAGGCGATTCACATTGAAACTAATCTTACTTGTCAGTTTGGTACTGGCTGTGATTCGGTTTGCTCTGATTGGAGTTGCTGTAGATAATTTATGGATACTTATATTGGCACAAACTTTACACGCTGCCACATTTGGTAGTTTTCACGCTGCCTCAGTAGAGGTGATTACGCAGTTTTTTAATGGACGGCATCAAGCAAAAGGGCAGGCTATTTATAACAGTGTGGCTTATGGTGTTGGCGGGACTATTGGAGGGGTTGCAGGAGGGTATGCTTTACAGTATTTGGGTGGTCAGCAAACCTTTATGCTGGCAGCAGTTTTTCCTTTAGTTGGTTTGGCTGTGATAGCATTTGGGCTGAATCTTAGTCAGCAGCAAACAACTCAGCAAGGGATATTCAAATAATGTTATCTGTTCGATTACACCCATTGCTGTTTATTACATTGCCTACTTCTCTGTTGCTATGCTCACTTGCTGCTGTGGCAAATACGAAAGTGAATATTGTAGGATTGTTTAGTAATAAAGCTGTGATGATCATTAATGATGGAAAGCCCAGAACCTTGAGTGTTGGGCAGACCGTTGATGGCGTCAAATTAATTGCTGCAGACAGCAGTTCAGCCACACTGCTCATTGAAGGCAAGACAAGAAAATTAGGCATGGGGCAGGCGGCTTCGGTTGCGGATTCTACAGCTAGCAGTAATCCTAGTGTGACTTTATATGCGAATGCACAGGGGCATTTTGTTTCTGAATGTAAAATCAATGGTGTGCCATTAAAGTTTTTAATTGATACGGGGGCAACTACTGTCGCGCTTAATAGTGGAGATGCGAAGTTCGCTAATATTGATTACAAAAAAGGGGAGCCTGTGTTAGTTGGCACAGCAAACGGCGTTGTAACCGCTTATCGTGTCACCATTGCAAATCTAAAGATTGGTAATATTACACTTAATCAGGTAGAGGGCAGTGTGTTAGAGGGTGGCTCACCTTCAGTAGTGCTCATGGGGATGAGCGCGCTCAAACGGATGGAAATGAAGCATCAAGACATTTCGATGACGTTGACCAAAAAGTATTAAACAATATATCAAACAATAAAGGATGCATGAATAGACACTCTTTTATGTAATATTTTTGCAAAAAACAAGCTGATATTTACAAAAAAGCCACTTAAGTATTAAGTGGCTTTTTTATTTCTTAATTCTGACGCTTATCTTTTTCGATTAGCGCATATGCTGAATGGTTGTGAATAGATTCAAAGTTTTCTGATTCTACCGTGTATGCAATGATACGTTTTTCTGCATTCAATTGCGCAGCTACGTCACGCACCATGTCTTCAACAAATTTAGGGTTATCGTAAGCACGCTCAGTAACGAACTTCTCATCTGGGCGTTTGAGTAGGCCGTATAGCTCACATGATGCTTGTTTTTCTACTAAGTCGATAATGTCTTCTATCCAAATGAAGTCATTAATCAACGCAGTTACCGTTACGTGTGAGCGTTGGTTATGGGCACCGTAATTAGAGATTTTTTTACTGCACGGGCATAGGCTAGTCACTGGTACCAGCACTTTTACTGTGATTTCAAAGTTGTCTTGATGAATTTCGCCAATAAACGTCACTTCGTAGTCTAGTAAGCTTTTTACACCAGAGATAGGCGCTGCTTTGTTCACGAAGTATGGGAACGTCATTTCGATGTGACCAGATTCCGCTTCAAGGCGTTTTACCATTTCACGTAAAATTGTTTCAAAAGACTCTACTGAAATGGCATGCTCATTCATGTTGAGGATTTCAACAAAACGAGACATGTGAGTACCCTTAAATTGCTGAGGTAGATGCACGTACATATTAAACATTGCAACAGTGTGCTGCTCACCGCCAGTCTTGTCTTTTACAATGACTGGATGGCGAATCGCCTTGATGCCAACTTTGTCAATTGCCAAATGGCGTGTATCTACCGTGTTTTGTACGTCTTCAATCGGGTTTTTATGCGTAGTCTGATCCATGTATATTTTCTTAAATTTTACAAATATTAGTTGAGTATATCACTAGGTTATTAGCTTCGCAATTGCAGAAACTATTCCTTTAGCGTCTAGACCGCAATCGGCGAGCATAGTTTCATGAACGCCGTGTTCTATAAATTGGTCTGGTAAGCCTAGGCTTAGTGTTTTAATCATATGAGGGATATTGGGTTGTATAGATTGCAGCGCTTCCATCGTGGCAGAGCCTGCGCCTCCCATCATGCAATTTTCTTCTATTGTCACAATGACGGTATGCTCTTGTGCAATTTTTGTGATAAGTGCATGGTCAATCGGCTTAACAAAGCGCATATTGGCCACAGTAGCATTGAGTGTTTCAGCGGCCTCTAATGCTGGCGCAAGCATAGAGCCAAATGCCAGAATCGCAACTTTCTCACCTTTACGCGCGATGATGCCTTTACCGATTTCTATTGCCTCGAGCTCGCTGCTGACTTCAGCACCAGTGCCGCTACCTCTAGGGTAACGCACTGCAGCTACGCCATCGTGTAAAAATCCAGTAGTGAGCATTTGGCGACATTCATTTTCATCGCTAGGGGTCATGATCACTATGTTGGGAATGCAGCGCATGTAGGTTAAATCAAAACTACCGGCATGTGTCGGCCCATCCGCACCCACTAGGCCTGCTCGGTCAATAGCGAGCAATACAGGTAAGTTTTGTAATGCAATGTCATGAATCAGTTGGTCATAAGCGCGTTGTAAAAACGTGCTGTAAATAGCCACAACGGGTTTTAATCCGTCACAAGCCATCCCTGCTGCAAATGTAAGCGCGTGCTGTTCTGCAATTCCTACATCGTAATAGCGCTCTGGGAACTGGCTAGCAAAAGCATTTAAGCCTGAGCCATCACACATTGCGGGTGTGATGCCGATGAGCCTATGGTCAGATTTTGCCATGTCGACTAGCCAGTCACCAAATACTTCGGTATATGATTTCGCAGACTTTGTGCTGATAGAGTTACCGTTAAATGGGTCGAATTTACCTACACCATGAAACTTATTAGGGTTCTCTTCAGCAGGTTCAAAGCCTTTACCTTTTTGCGTCACAATATGTAAAAACTGAGGGCCACTGAGTTGTTTAATATTGTGCAGGGTGTCAATAAGCGCATCTAGGTCGTGGCCATCGATAGGTCCAATGTAGTTGAAGCCAAACTCTTCAAACAAAGTGCCAGGGGTGACCATGCCTTTTACATGTTCTTCTGCACGCTTGGCAAATTCCATCATAGGCGGCAGTGCGGACAATACTTTTTTGCCGGATTTTCTAACAGTGCCATAGAAACGGCTGGACAGTAATTTTGCTAAATAGTTATTTAAAGCACCGACATTGTTAGAAATACTCATGTCGTTATCGTTGAGTACAACTAACAGGTTTGCATCCATATTGCCTGCGTTATTAAGTGCTTCAAAAGCCATACCTGCGGTCATTGCACCGTCACCGATGATGGCGACTGCGCGTCTTTCGCTTCCCGTTTTTTGCGCGGCGACGGCCATGCCTAATGCAGCAGAAATCGAGGTGCTGGAGTGGCCTGTGCCAAAAGTGTCGTATTCACTTTCATTGCGTCTAGGAAAGCCAGCAATGCCTTGAGGTTTGCGTAAACTTTGCATGGCTTCGCGGCGACCAGTCAGTATTTTATGCGGGTAAGTTTGATGACCAACATCCCAAACCAATTTATCCTCTGGTGTATTAAACACATAATGCAATGCAATCGTGAGCTCAACTACGCCAAGATTAGAAGCTAAATGACCACCTGTTTTGGCGACACTATCTACCAAAAACAGGCGTAACTCTTGTGCGAGCTGCACTAATTCCCTACGCTCAAGTAGCCGTAATTGTTCGGGGTAGTTAATAGTGTTTAATAGTGGGGTCACGAGCAGAGTGTCATTAAATTAAAGTGGTTGAGGTTAAAAGCTGCGGTGTAAAATGAAGCCGGCTAGCTCGCGCAGGTGCTTTGCATCTTCATCAAATGGTGCTAGCGCAGCAATCGCTGTTTCATATAGTTGGTCAGCCAGTTTTTTTGCGAGATCTAACCCTAAAATGGTGACATAAGTAGGTTTGCTGCTATCGGCATCCTTGCCGGCAGTTTTTCCTAGGGTGCTCGTGTCAGCTTCAACATCAAGAATGTCGTCAACGACTTGAAACGCAAGTCCAATGTGTTCTGCATATAACATTACGGCAGACATCTGCTCGCGCGTGCCGCTGGATGCGCCTAATAATGCTGCAGCCTGAATAAGAGCGCCTGTTTTCAGTTGATGCATGGTTTCTAGTTCAGTTTGCGTCAGTGATTTGCCAATTGATGCTAAATCAATCGCTTGCCCGCCCGCCATGCCTGATGAGCCTGATGCTTTTGCTAGAATATTTAGCATGGATATTTGCTGATTAGCGTTGGTGCAAAGTGTAGGCGTGGAAAGAACATCAAAGGCTAAGCTTTGTAAGGCATCGCCAACTAATAATGCTGTGGCGTCGTCGTATTGCTTATGACAGCTAGGTTTGCCACGACGCAAATCGTCATTATCCATGCAGGGCATGTCATCATGCACTAACGAATATGCATGAATCATTTCTACAGCACAGGCCGCCGCATCTACTACAGGTGCGTCTGTCGCACATAGTTCTGCAGCAGCATAGCAAAGTAAGGCTCTTACACGCTTCCCCCCGCCTAACAAGCTGTATCGCATTGCGTCATGCAGCATTTCTGGTGCAGTCGTTTTACTAGGCAATGCTTCGTCGAGTACTATTTCAATATGGTCTTGTTTCTGTTTTGCCCATACTAAAAAATCAGCTTCTGACTTGTCTATCATGTTTGTGTTAGTCATTATTGGTCGTGAACGGAACGAGTTGTTGACGCTCGTTCAGTATTTTTACTTGCTGTTCAACATCAGCCAGTGATTGTTGGCAAAACGTCAGCAGTAAGTTACCGCGTTTGTAAGCCTCTAGCGAAGCTTCCAACTGCATTTGCCCTGACTCCATTTGCGCTACGATGCTTTCTAGCTCGCCAAATGCTTGTTCGAAGCTAAGCATCGACTCAAGTTCTCCTTTGTTGCCGGTGGCAGTATTGGTTTTGGTTTTAGGTGCAGACATCACGTCTCAGTGGCTAAGGTTTATCAATCCGCTATTCTACCAAATCTTAAGACAAATCTAAGGACAAAACTTGTTTTAAAAAGATTTGAATGTCGATAATTTCCTGATCGCAAAGTGAGTGTGCCATGTTGTACTCACGCCAATTGACGGAATATCGACAGTTTTGTAGTAAATCACGCGACTTTGCTGCTGTTTCTAATGGGATGATGTCATCAAAAATGCCGTGCGCTATGAGAATTGGCGTGTCAGTGTTAGCGGTACTTGCTTCTTTACTTAATAGCGCATGCAGCGGTAAGTAGGTAGAAAGTGCCAGTACACCAGCCAACTTTTGAGGGTAGCGCAACGCTGTATGTAATGCAATTGCACCACCTTGTGAAAATCCTGCAAGTAAAATCCGCTCGGATGGAACTCCCCTGTTAATTTCATTTATAATCAAAGAGTTGATGTATTCTTGACTGGCTTTGATTCCAGCCTCATCTTCGTGTGTAATGGGGATGTGGCCATAGATATCGTACCAAGCTGGCATGATATATCCATTATTCCTGGTCACCGCCATTTCGGGTGCATGTGGCAATATAAAGCGTACATGGCTAAATGATGGATTTTCTAAAAGACGCTGAGCAATTGGTTCAAAATCATATCCATCAGCACCAAGCCCATGTAGCCAAATGATGCTGGCATTGATTTTGCTGTTATTTGAAGTATGGAGGCTTAGCTCAAGTGGTTGCTGGTAAGTCATAGTGGTTGGGCAGTTTTGAATGTGTTGTGACAATCGTGACATTGTACTCAAAACAGCCTGAACGTGGCTTCATCTGTGAGTAAAAATGATAACAGTTTAATTAAGGCGAATGTCTAAATGACACAACTCAAAGTGCTTGGCTGTAGTGGTGGTATAGGTGGTGAATACCGCACAACATCACTGTTGCTGGATCAAGATGTATTGATTGATGCTGGCTCTGGTGTTGGTGATTTGTCGATGGATGAATTGCTTAACATCAGCCATATATTCGTAACGCATTCACATTTGGATCATATTGCATTTATTCCACTATTGTTAGATACCGTCATGGGGATTCGCACTGAGCCCATCACGGTGTATGCCACAAATGAAACGCTGGATATTCTGAAAGAACATATCTTTAATTGGAAAATATGGCCAGATTTTAATGCTATACCTAATAGTGATACGCCTTTTTTACGTTATCAAGAGATAAAGCTTGGGCAAAAAATCTCACTTGGTAAACGCGCGATCACTGCAGTACCTGTGCACCATGTAGTGCCTGCGGTTGGTTATCATATTGAAGGCGCGCTTCATAGTTTGGTTTATACTGGCGACACAACGATTTGTGATGCGCTATGGCGCGAAGTAAACAAGATAAATCAGCTTAAATATCTGATTGTGGAGACTGCTTTCAGCAACAGTGAGTTAGAACTGGCAATCCTATCTAAGCATCTGTGTCCTTCGATGCTGTTAGAAGAGCTAGCCAAGTTAAGTGTAGCTCACCGAACTGGGGAGCTTGAAGTGTATATTACACACTTAAAACCAGGCGAAGATGCGCATATCATGCGAGAAATAGCTGAAGTAGATGTTGGTTTGTCTATTGCGGCACTACATCGACATCAAATTTTTGAATTATAGCTTGAGGCTTTAACACTAAATTATTTAGCTTTATAAAGCTAACAATGCCGTCATCCTCGCATACGACTTCACTGGGGCTTTAGCACCTAGTGAATCGGAGTGCCTGTGGTGCGAAAGCAAGGATGAGGATCTATTTATAGTCCTATAAATAATGACAACCATAGCTATATTATATTTGTTGATTACCTTTGTTGGAATTTGAGCCATATTTCGGTTCTTGCAAAGATTTCAACTTGATTGAGTAAACTATAGCTACTACAGGCCAAGCGTTATTAATGACCTTGGGGGTAAAAAATAATGGCTAAAAAGACATATCACCTTAACTATTTAGATACTGACGCTTAACATGACAACAGCAGCACTCACCATATTAAACACTATTGAACCAATTGCTAAGCTTTCTGAAGGCCGTAAGCAGGAGCTTGCTGACTTGTGTTTTGTAGAAAAGGTAAGCAAGGGCGTTAACCCTTTGCGCATGAATGTAACGCATGCAAAACAGGCAGTCTATTTAATTAAAGGTGACCTTGAATTAAGATTCGCCAAAAATAGCAAGGTACTGCTACGTGGAGATGCACCTGCGGCCAAACATCCTATTAATAGCGATCAAAACCTAGTTGATTGCATCGCGATTACCGATGTGGAAATTTTGCGAATAGATAACGATTTGCTCGACATCATGATGACATGGGACCAATTATCCACTGATGAAGAAGCCCTTAAGAATCTACATCACAAGTCAGGTGATAAAGAACCCAATAGAACCCCAGTTGAGTGGATGCGAGACACAGGAGTGTTTAGCGTGGCTAAATTGCAATCAGGCGTGTTTAGTAAAGTGCCCGTTGCTAATATAGAAGCTATGTTTCAGCGTATGGAGCGCATCAGTACCGTTGCCGGCCAAGTGGTTATTCAGCAGGGTGCAGTGGGTGATTACTATTATTTAATCGAGCATGGCTCGTTACTTGTTAGCCGGGCTGATGGTGTAAATGCGCCGTCCATATTGGTTGCAGAATTGAAAGAGGGAGATGCGTTTGGAGAAGAAGCGTTGGTCTCTGATAATAAACGTAATGCCACAGTTACCATGAAAACCGATGGGCAATTGTTGCGGCTTAATAAGCATGATTTTGTAGCGCTACTTAAAGAGCCGATGCTTACGCAAGTAAGCAGAGAAGTTGCCGAAGCTAAGGTTGCAGATGGCGCTGTATGGGTAGATGTACGATTGCCTTCGGAGTATCAATATGAGCATATTGAAGGCGCCGTTAATTTACCTTTAAAAGAAATTAGGCAAATGATGTCAGGTTTAGATCGTGCTAAGCCTTATATTGTGTATTGCCAAACTGGGCGACGTAGTTCTGCGGCTGCATTTATTTTAGTGCAGAATGGATTTGATGCAGTTGTACTTAAGTGTCATAAATAAAAAAAGAGACTTTAAAAAGTCTCTTTTTTAAATTAATCACAAACGGTTTGGTCGTTGTGTTACGTCACTAAAGTCTAGTTTTCTACGCAAACACCTGTATCCACTTCACACAAAGCGCCTGCAGTGCCACGAGCACCCGCTGCAAATGTTAGTTGAGTGCCTGCTGGAGGAACTGTATTTGCTACAACACCACCCGCATCACCACAAGCTGACGGCACTACAACAGGAACTAAATCTGGAGCATTGTTAGCAATTGCAGCTGCTACGCCACGAGCTACGCCTGTTGCCTCAGCCAAACATGCTGCGTTAGCAGATCTTTCTGTATAAGCTCTGTACTGTGGTAATGCAACTGCAGCCAAAATACCGATAATTGCAACTACAATCATCAATTCAATCAAGGTAAAACCTTTTTGTACTTGTTTCATTTTAATTTCCTTTATTAAAAATTTAAGTGTTTTCACACTATGTCTTAAATGGTAGTGCTTAGTTTTTAACAAGCAACTGTTGTGCCAGAATTTAAAATCGAGTGTTTTTTACTGAAAAAATGCAATGTTCTGTACGATCGCTTTGAACTTATCTTTAAATTTTAAACCTTTGTATGAGCCTGCCAAAGTGATTATTTGCTACCAAATCATCTATCTTCCGTCATTCCCACGAAAGTGGGAATCTATTTTAATCAATCACTTAAATGGATTCCCACTTTCGTGGGAATGACGATGATAGCGATGTTGATGGGAAGTATCACTAAAGCAAAGGTCTCAATGTGTATGGGTTAGGTGCAGTTTTTTAGTAATATCTTAATGATAGCTTGTTAACAAAAAACGGAGCTATTAGCTCCGTTTTTTTAATCCATTGACAATTTTTTGTATTTTCTACCGCTCAAACTGTCAAAAAAGGTCACGTAGCCATTGCATGAGTGACCAATTTGTAGAGGCTTTGCTTTGAGAGCCTTCGCGGTCACCTACTTTGATGATTCAGCAGCCTTCTTTAAACCAGCTAAACCTGCGTCATAAATACCGTTGATTGCATTTAATGCAGTTTCGTCATCTTGACCAGCTGGGATTGGTGGGTTTAGTTTGTATAAACGGTAGAAGCGGCCAACCCATTGTACGGTTGATTCACCAGCATTTGCGCCTTTTTTAACTACGATATAAGCGTTGTAGTCTGTTAACGGCAAGCCGCTTGAAACGATTTCGTAGCGAACTTTCATATCTGCATCATCTGCACTACGTAGTTTCTCAAGAATTGTGCCGCCATCTTTGAGTGTTAGTGTTCTAAATGTGTCTTCGCCTTTTTTCTCTAACTTGGTGTTAGTCACCGCAGGGTGCCATTTTTGCATGTTGCCAAAATCTTTTACTAATGCCCATACTTTAGCTGGCTCAGCTTTGATGGTGATAGATTTGTCAACTTTTAGTGGTGATGGACCGTGTGCTGATGCTGATACAGAAACCAAGCTTGTAGTTAAGCCAAGTGCGATTAACGCTAGAATTTTTTTCATTCACTTTTCTCCAAAAATCTCAGTAATGAGAGGGATTGTTCAAAAACAACACTACATTATAAAGTAGAAACAGAACTTATGAGAACCCGAATCTTCAATTGTAAGGTGGTTTGTGCTGTATTAACGATGTGAACTTGGCTTGGTTGACACTATGCACGATTCGTTTTGGAGGTTACGGATGAGTTGATAGCCGAGTTGATTAGTTTTAAATAAAAAGTGTGCCACATGTGTGATTGATGTAATCCGTATAGTGTCATCTATTTATGTCATTAATAATTTAATAAAAGTAAAGTATACTTTACTTTTATTGGTATCTTAGCTATAGTAAAAGACATGGATATTTTAACAATTGGTACAATTATCAAAAAAGCGAGAGTGGCGTGTGGTCTGAGCCAAAAGGCCTTGGCTGAGGCCTCGCATGTCTCTCGTGTGACAATTGTGAATCTGGAGAAAGGTAAAGTTGGCGACATAGGTGCTATCAAACTTTCTGAAATTGCGGAAACTCTAGGCACACCCATGTTCTCGACAGGGGAAAAAATGGATTTTGTTAAGATAACACTTAGCAACATCAATACAAGCTACAAAAATTCAATGTCGGCATCTGATCTGGAAAAGTTTATGTTGAGTGGGAAAATTCAGCCAGGATTTGAAGGACAGGTGATGCATCTAATCGACGAAACCCCAACTTCTTTGGTTGCTGGAGCCATCAAGCAGCTTTCAGCCAAGCGGAATGTTAATGCTAAGTCAGTCTGGAAGAACCTTGCGCATGTTGCAACAGAGATCAAGTCACCAAACAAGTTTTGGAGTGCAATTGGATAAGACTCAGCTACAATTCCCAGATGGTCCTTGGATATCATCTTCTTGAGAAAGCTTATATGCTTTTTGACGCCGTTGCTTCCGATGGCTTCTCCGTGCCGATCTGGAGTCTTGGAGGAGGTACGGTTCTCATGTTCTACTATGCACATCGTAGAAGCAAAGATATTGATATTTTTATACCTGATCCACAATTTCTAGGGTACATCAATCCTCGTATTGGTGGGCGTGGTGAGGATATTACATCCGATTACAAAGATACTGCTGAATACGTGAAGCTATTTTTGCCTGAGGGAGAGATTGACTTTGTTGCCTCATCTACCTTGACCACGAACCCTTTCGAGATGCATGAGGTGCTTGGCAGAAACATCTTGTTAGAAACGCCGATCGAGATTGTAGCGAAGAAGTTATGGTATCGTGGCGATAGAGCCACACCACGTGACTTGCTAGATTTTGCCGTTGTGATAGACCGTCACTACAGCGAGATATTAAACCACAGTGAAGTATTCGTAAAAAAATATTGAAACCTTCAGCAGTCAATGTGAATCACGTAAGTCAATTATGCTGCCAGTGTTTGAAGCAATTGATAAATTAGACTTTGATATCAGCTTTGATGAGTGCTTGGAGCGGGTCAGCATGCTTAAAGTAGATCTGCTAAGGGCTACGTCGGTGCGTTAGCCAATCAAGTCGATCCCATTGCTGTCGATATCAACCGTGCATTATGGGTTAACTGATATAAACTGGCCAAATGCGCGGCTTTTTTCACCGGTTTTGATGGTGGTTAATAGCTGGTTTGTGTTTGTATCTATCACGCTTACATTATTGCTACCCCAGTTAGCGACATAGGCACGATGGTTGGTATCATCTATGCTAATGCCCTCTGGAGTACTGCCGACATTAATGGTGGCGATGGTTTTTTTATTGGCAATATCTAGCACGGTGACACTGTCGTCCTGCGTGTTAGTGACATAAAGTGTTTTTTCGTCGGCACTGAACGCTGCGCAGTAGGGATGGTAGCCTACTTTCATATTTTCTATGGCGTTAGTTTCTGTATTGATGATGCTGACGGTGTCATCTTGCACGTTAACGCTAGCAAGTAGCTTTCCTGTCTTGCTTAGTGCAATGCCAAAAGGATGTGTTCCGACTGGTATCCGCTGTTTGATGGTGAAGGTTTTTGTATCGATGACTGCGATGTCGTTGCTATCTCTGTTGGTGATGTATAGCATTTGGTTGTTTGAACTGACGACAAGTCCTGCTGGCGCGTCGCCAATACTTAACTCGCGTACTGTGTGCGTGGCGTCTGTACTAATCGCTAATACACGGTTGTTAAACCAGTCTGTGGCGTATAGTGTTTTTTCATCTGGTGAGATTGCTAGACCCACTGGTGCACCATTTACTTTGATGGTGTTAACCAAGGTGTTGTTTTGGGTGTTAATGACTGAAATATCTTGGCTTTCAACATTTGAAATGTAAGCCCTGTTCAATTGTGATGCAACAGCAATCCCTACTGGTGCTTTACCGACATTGGCTGTGTGAATGACTTGATTGGTGCTGGTGTCAATGATGGAAACTGTGTGCTCGCCTTGGTTGGTGATGTAGGCACGATGTTGTTCTGTGTTAGTGTCTGCTGAACATGACATCATGGTTAGGCTAAAGCTAGTAAGTGCAATGAAAGTAGCGGTTTTTGTGAAATTACTGGTTTTAGTTTTCATTAGATTTAATATTAATTCAGTATCAAGCAAATGGTTGCTTTCAATAATGCTGGAAATATGAAAAAATTGCATCATATTTTATAACAGTATTATTTAGGCAGTATATGCTATGTTAGATCGTGACGGGTTTCGCCCGAATGTCGGCATTATTTTATGTAATGCCAACAATCAGGTATTTTGGGGTAAGCGTATCCGTGAGCATGCTTGGCAGTTCCCACAAGGTGGTATTAACTTTGGCGAGAGCCCAGAGCAGGCGATGTATCGCGAGCTGATGGAAGAGGTTGGCCTAAAACCTGAGCATGTTAAGATTTTAGGGCGCACCAAAGATTGGCTACGCTATGAAGTGCCAACTAGCTGGGTAAAGCGTGAGTGGCGCGGTAGTTATCGCGGGCAAAAGCAAATTTGGTATTTGTTGCGCTTAATGGGGCGAGATAGTGATGTTTCACTAAGAGCGACTAGCCATCCAGAGTTTGATGCTTGGCGTTGGAATGACTACTGGGTTCCTTTAGAGGATGTGATTGAGTTTAAACGCGGTGTATATGAGGCCGCATTGAACGAGTTAGCGCCGAATTTGTACCACAAAAGTCCTCACAAGTAATTGATGTCGTGAGATGTAAGCTGAGAGATAACGTAAGTCAAATGTAATTCAGCACGTTTGACTACACATTTTTTTGCTGCTGTCATTTTTTGGTTTACAAATATTTTTTATAAACAACACTCTTTTTAAAACAGTAGTCTTTTTGGTTTGGCTGTCTTGTTGTTGCAAGACAGCCTTTTTTATTGCTTATGCTTTGGTACCCATGACTTCACCGAGCTTGATAGTCTGAGTAGGTGTCCATGTTGAGTTGAAGTTTATGCGGTCTTTCTGGAAGAGCATGACGACAGTTGAGCCAAGTAAGAATCGACCCATTTCTGCGCCTTGTTTTAGGCTGATGTTTTTGTCTGTATAAGTCCATGTCTTGATGCTAGGCAGGCGAGGTGGGTTGATGATGCTATCCTCAGCATCGTGCCAAACTGTGGCCATACTGCCAACAACGGTTGCACCAACTAGTACCATCACAAAGTTTCCATGTTGTTCTGAAGCAAACTCGCATACTACGCGCTCATTTCTTGCAAATAGACCGGGCACGCCTTGTGCTGTCGTTGGGTTAACAGAGAATAGGTCTCCAGGCACGTAGGTCATTTTCAGTAGGCGACCGTCGCATGGCATATGAATGCGATGGTAGTCCTTAGGGCTGAGGTACAGGCATGCAAACAGTCCGTTTTCGTATTGCTTAGCCGTATCTATGTCACCGCCTACTAAGGCTGCCGTTGTGTAGTGATGGCCTTTTGCCTGAAAAATCTGATCTTGCTCTATGTGACCAAACTGGCTAATTGCGCCATCTACAGGGCAAATGAAATCGGCGTTGGCGAGTGGTCTGGCATTGTGCTTTAAGGGGCGAGTAAAAAACTCATTAAAGCTTTTGTATGAGGCGATGTCATGGTTGGCAGCTTCGCTCATGTTGACGTTGTAACGTTTAACAAACCAACGAATAACTGCGGTCGTGGTTTTGCCTCCTTTTAGATGGGCAAGTTTTCCGGCAATCGCGGTGATTGCTTGTTTTGGTAATAAGTATTGTGTGAGTACTGTGATGTTGGTTTGCACGATAATTCCAATAATCGTTATTTTTATTTTAAACTCAATACATAGTATGCGTAGTATGCGCGAAATTTAATGTAATGCATCAGGCGATCAACTCGCCATATAAACCGCTAATAAAAAAGGGCAAATCGTTAAACGTTTTGCCCTTTTTATTTAAGCTAGTTTAAATTTTTTAAATTAAAACTATTTAAGCCGAACCTAGTTCTTAGATTGATCCACTAATTTGTTTTTAGCAATCCAAGGCATCATTGCACGTAGTTGGCCACCAACTTGTTCAATTGGGTGCGCTGCGTTCAAGCGACGACGTGCAGTCATTTCAGGGTAGTTTGTACGACCTTCTAAAATGAATTGTTTAGCGTAGTTACCGTTTTGAATGTTAGCTAAAGCTTCTTGCATTGCGTAGCGTGATTCATCGTTAATTACTTTAGGACCAGTTACATACTCACCGTACTCAGCATTATTTGAGATTGAGTAGTTCATGTTGGCGATACCGCCTTCGTACATCAAGTCTACAATCAATTTCAATTCGTGCAAGCACTCGAAGTAAGCCATTTCAGGCGCATAACCAGCATCTACTAGTGTTTCGAAGCCAGCTTTAACCAATTCAACCGCACCGCCACATAGAACAGCTTGTTCTCCGAACAAGTCAGTTTCTGTTTCTTCACGGAAGTCAGTTTCAATCACGCCACCTTTAGTGCCGCCGTTTGCAGCTGCGTATGAAAGTGCGATGTCTTTTGCTTTACCTGATTTGTCTTGGTAAACAGCGATCAATGAAGGTACGCCGCCGCCTTTTAAGTACTCTGAACGTACTGTGTGGCCTGGGCCTTTTGGTGCAATCATAATCACGTCCAAATCAGCACGTGGTGTGATTTGGTTGTAGTGAATGTTGAAACCGTGAGCGAAAGCCAATGCAGCACCTTGTTTTAGGTTTGCAGCAACTTCTGCGTGGAAAATTTCTGGCATAGTTTCGTCAGGCAACAAGAGCATAACAACGTCAGCTTGTTTAGTTGCTTCTGCGATTTCTAGCACGTTGTGACCAGCTGCCACAGCTTTAGCCCATGAGCTGCCGCCTTTGCGTAAACCGATTGTTACGTTTGCGCCGCTATCTTTTAAGTTTGCAGCATGTGCGTGACCTTGTGAGCCGTAACCAACGATGGTTACTTTTTTGCCTTTGATTAAACCAAGGTCGGCGTCTTTGTCGTAATAAACTTTCATTTCTTTTCCTCTAAAAATATTTGCTACAGAGAACGCTGCACTCACAGAGAAAAATCATCTGAGTTACTTTCGTTGCCACTGTTGCTTTGATACTACAAACTACATTGTTTAAGAAAACTACAATTCGGCTATTAAGCACTTACTTTGAAAACACGTTTTGGCAATATCTTAAGCCATTGTTAAATCAGAGTGTCTGTTGTGTCACTCTGATCAATCCGAGTTTTTAGTAGCGCTAAACTATACTTTTAAGATTCTATCGCCGCGTCCGATACCAGATGCGCCTGTGCGCACTGTTTCTAAAATCGCTGCGTTGTCCAACCCTTCAATAAACGCGTCTAGCTTGTGGCCAGAACCAGTTAGCTCAATGGTGAATGTACCATCTGCTACGTCAATAATTCGACCGCGGAAAATGTCGCACATACGCTTCATTTCTTCACGGAACGCACCTGTTGCTTTTACTTTAACCAGCATCAGTTCACGTTCAATAAATTTACCATCGTTCAAATCAAGCACTTTAACTACATCTACCAGCTTGTTAAGCTGTTTAATGATTTGTTCAATCACGTCATCAGAGCCAGAGGTAACAATGGTCATGCGTGATAATGTTGGGTCTTCAGTTGGCGCTACGGTTAAAGACTCGATGTTGTAGCCGCGTGCTGAGAAAAGTCCTGCGACGCGAGACAATGCGCCAGCTTCGTTTTCCATTAATAGTGAAACAATATGACGCATTATAAGTCCTCCGCCAGAATCATTTCAGATAACCCTTTTCCGTTAGGAATCATAGGGAATACATTTTCTTTTTGGTCTGTAATGAAGTCCATAAATACAAAGCGTGATTTCATGTCAAAAGCTTCTTTTAATGCGCCTTCAACATCTTCTGGTTTGGTGATTTGCATACCAACGTGACCGTAAGACTCCGCAAGTTTTACAAAATCAGGCAAGCTCTCCATGTATGATTCTGAGTAGCGGTTCTCATAAAAAAACTCTTGCCATTGACGTACCATACCTAGGTAACGATTGTTTAATAGAATCACTTTGATTGGCAGGCTGTATTGTTTACAGGTAGAAAGCTCTTGAATATTCATTTGAATACTGCCTTCACCTGTTACACAGGCTACTTGCGCGGTTGGGTCTGCAAACTGACAGCCCATCGCATAAGGTAAGCCAACGCCCATCGTGCCTAGACCGCCAGAGTTAATCCAGCGACGTGGTTTGTCAAATTTGTAATATTGCGCTGCCCACATTTGATGTTGACCAACGTCTGATGTAACGTAGGCGTCGCCTTTAGTAACTTCCCAAAGCTTTTCAATCACATATTGTGGCTTGATAAGACCGTTGTTATTGCTGTAGTCCAAACATAGTTTGCCACGCCAGCTTTCAATCTGCTCCCACCATGCTTTAAGTGCTGGAGATTGTTTTGGTTTCTCAAGTGCAACGAGCTCATTCATTTCGGTCAGCACTGATTTAACATCACCTACGATAGGCACATGTACTTTTACGCGCTTAGAAATAGATGAAGGGTCGATGTCTACATGAATAATGGTGCGGTCTTTGCTGTAGAAATGCTCTGTGTTGCCGATTACGCGGTCATCAAAGCGTGCGCCCACCGCTAACAAAACATCACAGTTTTGCATAGCCATATTAGCTTCGTAGGTGCCGTGCATGCCAAGCATGCCTAGGAACTGTTTATCAGTACTAGGATAGCCGCCTAAGCCCATTAAGGTGTTGGTAACTGGCACACCTAGTGCTTTAACTAGTTTTACTAATAATTCTGATGCATCACCCAATACTACGCCGCCGCCTGTGTACACCATCGGGCGTTCAGCTTCAAGTAGCAGCTTAACAGCCTTTTTGATTTGGCCGCTATGACCCTTGGTCACTGGGTTGTATGAGCGCATTTCCACTGATTCTGGATAAACAAAATCAGCTAAGTGAGCTGTAATGTCTTTTGGAATATCAACTACCACTGGACCTGGTCGGCCAGTTTTTGCGATGTAAAATGCTTTTTTCAGGGTTGTTGCAATATCTTTTACATCTTTAACCAAAAAGTTGTGTTTAACACATGGGCGAGTAACGCCAACCATGTCTACTTCTTGGAATGCATCTAGACCAATTGCCGGCACCGGTACTTGACCGCTGATGACAACAAGCGGGATTGAATCCATGTAGGCAGTTGCAATACCTGTAATAGCATTGGTTGCGCCTGGACCTGATGTGACGAGGGCAACACCGACTTCACCTGTAGCGCGTGAAAACGCATCTGCAGCATGTACAGCAGCTTGTTCGTGACGCACAAGAATGTGCTTAAAGTGGCCTTGTTTGTAAATCGCGTCGTAAATATGCAGAACGGCACCACCAGGGTAGCCGAACACAAACTTTACATTCTCTTGCTCTAGGCAACGGATAACAATTTCTGCGCCTGTGATTTGATGCGGATGAGTAGTCTCTGCCATAAATCTTTTTGATTTTAATAATTTATTTGTAACCCTACACGATAACGGTTTGAGCGTGTTTGGTCAAGGACGAAAGTGTTAAGCGTGCATATTTAATTGACTAAATATGCACTGAAGCTGTCTTATTTTGCTTAGTTGGTAATTTTCAGAAAACCATAATAAAAACAAGGGTTTTACTCAAGCGCTAGCGGGGGCGCTACCTTTAACAGTTCTTCAATGGTGGTGAGTCCTGCCGCTACTTTCTCAGCGCCATTAATCACTAATGGTTGCATGCCTTCTTGCTGGGCTAATTTAGTTAGTTTTGCTAAGTTTGTTTCTGGCGTGATGAGTTTTCTTAATGCTGGGGTAATCGTAAGCATTTCATAAATGCCGCTACGTCCCCTAAACCCAGTATTGCGGCATTCTAGGCAGCCAACAGCTTTGTAAATATGTGCTGGTTTTGGTATGTTGAAAGTGCCAGCGAGTGCATCCCATTTACTTTGTTCAATGGGTTCTTTTGTCTTGCAACTTGGGCACAGTGTGCGTACTAGTCGCTGCGCCATAATGCCTAGTACGGTGGAGTGGATCAGGTAAGATGGTACGCCTAAGTCTAGTAAGCGTGTCACGGCTGATGGTGAGTCGTTTGTGTGTAGGGTGGAGAGGACTAAGTGACCTGTTAACGCCGCTTGAATCGCCATATCTGCGGTTTCAAGGTCT
This sequence comes from Methylotenera sp. L2L1, assembly GCF_000744605.1. Taxonomy (NCBI): domain Bacteria; kingdom Pseudomonadati; phylum Pseudomonadota; class Betaproteobacteria; order Nitrosomonadales; family Methylophilaceae; genus Methylotenera; species Methylotenera sp. L2L1. Next base: position 243,951 of record NZ_JQMG01000001.1, on the reverse strand, counting down.
CGAATCTCACCTACCATGATAATGTCTGGATCTTGGCGCATGAGGGTACGTATGCCATCTGCAAAGCCTAGTCCTATGTTTTGTTGGACTTGCATTTGATTGAATGCAGGTTCAACCATTTCGATTGGTTCTTCCACCGTACATACGTTGACTTCTGATGTGGCAAGTAGCTTTAATGTGGAATAAAGGGTGGTTGTTTTGCCTGAGCCGGTAGGGCCTGTCACTAAAATAATGCCGTTTGGTGCTTTGGTCCAAGCGTTCCATTTTTCAGCTTGCTCTTCCGAAAAGCCCAGTGTTAAAAAGTCTTTGCCTGAAATGTCAGGTGAAAATATACGCATCACGAGCTTTTCACCAAACGCGGTAGGCATGGTGGATAAGCGCAATTCGATTTCCTGACCTTCAGCAGATAGCGTTTTGATGCGACCATCCTGTGGGCGGCGCTTTTCAACCATATCCATGCGCCCCAACAGTTTAATTCTGCTGGTAATAGCGTTCATGATGTTGGGTGGAAGTTGATAGACTTGATGAAGAACACCATCGATTCGGAAGCGCATCATGCCCATATTGCGCCTAGGCTCTAAATGAATGTCGCTGGCGCGTTGTTCAAATGCATATTTAAACAACCAGTCAACGATGTTGACTACGTGCTGTTCATTGGCGTCTAGATTTTTATCTTTACCTAGCTCAACTAACTGCTCAAAGTTCTGTACACCTACAATTTGCCCTGCTTTTGCTAGATTAGCCGCGTTCATTGAATTCGCTAGCTTATACATTTCCGGCAGATAGCGACTAACCTCCAGCGGATTTGCAAAAACCAGCTTCACTTTCATTTTTAGCACGCGCTCCAGATCCTCGATCCAGTCTGTGCTAAAAGGCTCAGTTGTGGCGATAATTGCCATGCCATCTTTCACCGCAATTGGCATAATTCTTAGACGTTCTGCATAACCTTTTGAAACGATTTGCGCCGCAGATCCAAAATCCAGTTTGAGCGGGTCAATGTGGTAGTAGTCTAAGCCCGCATGACCGGCAAGCCATGATGAAAGCCACTCTACTGTAATGGCGTTGTAAGGTGATTTAAGATTTTTCCATTTTTGTTCACCAATTACTACCAGTGGGTGAAGGTTGGAGCTATCTAGTTTACGATCTTTATATAGTTTCTCGGCTTGCGTTTTATCTAATACGCCATCGTTAACTAGGATGCGTAGTGCATCGCCAAGTGTCAGGCGGCCCGAAGGCTTGATTGATATTGCAGCTTTGCTCATTTTTTGCCTTTTAAACTAGAAGCGATCTATTCAACTAAATGCAATCTATATGACTATTTTGTATATTAACATGGACTTATTTTTCTGATGAAGTCTGTTAAATAAGCATTCAATGATGGCGTATGTGTTTTTATCAATTGCAATTGATGATTTAACTATTTGGCGCGATTTGCATAGAAAGGTCAATCGCACTAATGTCTTTGGTGATTGCGCCAATTGAAATGCGGTCAACCCCGGTTTGCGCAACTTCGCGAACGTTGTTTAGCGTGATGCCACCGGAGGCTTCCAGTAATGCCTTTTTCGCGGTGGCGTTGTTAATGCTAACCGCTTCACACAGCAGTTCAATACTGAAGTTATCTAAAAGAATGTTAGTGGCGCCGGCATCTAATGCTTCTTTCAACTGCGCTAAGTTTTCTACTTCAATCTGTATGCTTTTGCCACAATTGAGTGCGAAGGCTTGTTGCATCACCTTGCTGATACTTCCAGCTGCGGCAATATGGTTTTCTTTAATCAAGATGCCATCGTATAGCGCAAGGCGCTGATTATGGCCTCCACCGATAGTGACCGCATACTTCTGCGCTAACCGTAAATTAGGGATGGTTTTTCGGGTATCTAGAATTTGCGCGGAGGTGCCAGCAATGGCATCTACATATTTAGCAGATTCGGTAGCGGTAGCAGATAGTGTTTGCAGAAAATTAAGTGCGCAGCGCTCTGCTGTTAACAAAGAACGCGCTAGGCCGGTTATCTTGCACAATGTTTGGTTGGGCATAACACGCTCGCCTTCTGTGACTAGCCAATCGATCTGTACGTTAGCGTCTATCTGTTGGAAGCATGCGTTAAACCAATCGATGCCACAGATAACAGCATGCTCACGCACAATCACTCTCGCGTTAGCTGTTTGTGTGGCAGGCACTAACAGCGCCGTGAGGTCGCCACTGCCAACATCTTCATTCAGCGCATCTTTAACTTGCGACTGCACTATTGCATAGAGATTGGTCGGTGCATTGAAATCTTTTAGCCCGATTGGGTGATATTCGTTAATTTGCTTCATAAGTTATCGTAAGAGGGTGCTGTGATTGAATTATAATGCTAACAAATAATCTATAAACAACACTATGATTAGTGAAATATTATGAAGCTTTTATATACAGTAAATAGTCCATATGCACGTAAAGTGCGCATTGTTGCCGCAGAGAAACATATTGATGTTCAGCTGCAAGAGGTGGTGTTGTCGGCGCCCGACTGTCCTGTTAAAGACTACAACCCGCTAGGTAAGGTGCCTGTGTTGATTCTCAGTGATGGAGATAGTTTATACGACTCTCGTGTCATTGCTGAGTATTTTGATAACCGTACGCCATTAGCGCATTTGATTCCGAAGGATAATGGTGCGAAATCTGCTGTGCGCAGATGGGAGGCGTTGGCTGATGGGGTTTGTGATGCGGCTGTTGCGGTGATGTTGGAACAAAGAAAACCAGAGCAAATGCAAGATGCCGCATTTATTGTAAAGCAAATGGACAAAGTGACGCGTGGGTTAACCGTGTTAAATGATGGTTTGGGACAAAATAAATGGTGTGTCGATGATAGCTTTAGTTTGGCTGATATTGCCGTAGGTTGTACTCTGGGTTATCTTACGCTACGGTTTAGCCAAGTCATTAACTTGGCTCAGGATTATGCAAATTTGGAGCGATTGCAGACCGCTTTATTGCAACGTCCGTCCTTTAAAGATACGCTGCCCGTTGCTAATTAATCGGTAGTGATAGCATTCATTCAGCTAGCAAGTTGCTAAGTGCTAGCTGAGAAATATATTATATAAGTCATTGTTTAAGCCAAATTAATACCTAAAATTCGGTTTTAGAAAAGCTCACTGCTTTCATCAAGAATGCCGGAAAGTTGTGATTTATTCCGCATAGATTGTCTTTGATTCAGACGTCTTTGTGCTTGCTCTGGCAGGTCTGTAAAACGTATGGTATTCCGCTCTACCAACAACGAAATTAAATCCTCCAGCACCCTAGCTAAATGAATGTCACTTTCACGGAAGGCATCACCTTCAGCGAGTGAGTTTTCCAAGAAACTGATATAAGCTTTATCTGTCGCATCCACTTGTACCCAATCATCATTCAACCTCTCAGTGGCGCTGGTTGCGATAATTTGACCTAGAGAATTTTTAAGTACATATGCCATGGCAACTTCCTTTTTTAATGACAGCCTTTAAATTGCGCCAGTAATAATGCCGCCGCCTAAACACACGTTACTTTCGTAAACGACAGCTGATTGACCTGGTGTGATTGCCCATTGTTTTTGCCCGAATTTAATCTCCACCTCATTGGCGCTGATGCTATCAATTTCACATGGCGCATCAGGCTGACGGTAACGGGTTTTTGCGGCATAAACCCAGTTGGTGATGGGGTTTTCATCACTAATCCAATGAAGTTGGCTGGCTTTAAGGCCATCATTAAGTAGTAATGGGTGTTCATGGCCTTGTACAACGATGAGTTCGTTCTTTTCCATGTCTTTTGCGGCCACAAACCATGGCTCACCATTGCTCTCTCTGCTACCGCCAATTTTTAAGCCTTGGCGCTGCCCTAACGTGTAATACATTAAACCTTCGTGGCGACCTACCAGTTTACCTTCTGGGGTCTTCATGTCACCTGGCTCACGTGGCAGGTATTTACTTAAGAATTCCTGAAATGGGCGTTCGCCGATAAAGCAAATGCCGGTAGAGTCTTTTTTCTCTGCATTAATTAGCCCTGCATTACGTGCTATTTCACGTACTTCGCGTTTTAGGTGTTGGCCAAGCGGGAATAATGTTTTGGATAATTGCGCTTGATTTAGGCGGTATAGAAAGTAGCTTTGGTCTTTGCTACCATCATCTGCTTTCATCAGCTGGAATAAGCCAGGTTTGAGCGGATTCTCACGCACTTGTGCGTAGTGGCCAGTGGCAATTAAGTCTGCACCCATGCTCATGGCATGATCTAAAAACGCCTTGAACTTAATTTCTGCGTTGCAGAGGATGTCTGGGTTAGGCGTGCGCCCAGCTTGATACTCGCTCAAGAAGTTAGCAAATACACGGTCTTTGTATTCTTTACTGAAGTTTACTGCTTCGATGTCGATGCCAATTTTGTCTGCGACGGATACCGCATCGATTAAGTCTTGTTTGCTTGAACAGTATTCATCAGTGTCGTCATCTTCCCAGTTTTTCATGAAAAGACCGGTTACTTCATAACCTTGTTGCTTGAGCAGCAAGGCGGTGACTGAAGAGTCTACGCCTCCAGAAAGACCGACCACTATTTTCTTTTTTTGAGCTTTATTTAAATTCATGATTCAAATTCATAGGTATTGGGATTTATAAGTGCGTAATGACTGAGAGCGGGAAATGCTGTCCACTCAGATAGTCTTCAATACAAGTAATGACTTGTGGGCTACGCATAAGCATGGCGTTGTTGCGGATTTCGTCGGCCGACATCCAGACGGTGCGAATAATACCGTCATCTAGACCAAGCGCTGGTTGGTGATTACTCACGTTGCCTATGTATGCAAACCTTAAGTAAGTCGTGTCATTGTGCTCATGTTTCCAATGGTAGACGCCAAGTAAGCTAGTTGGATGAAAGCTGTAGGCAGTTTCCTCCAAGGTTTCGCGTATTACTGCCTCTAGCAATGTTTCGTTATCTTCGAGATGTCCAGCTGGCTGGTTGAATCGGTTTCCGCGATCCGTCGTTTCTTCTACTAGAAGAAATTTACCGTTTTCTTCGATAATTGCCGCGACTGTGGCATGTGGCTTCCATTGCATAATGATATCTTAAGTTAATGTAACGTTATTTTACTCTGAAGCATGCCATTTCCTGAAATATCTCTTTAGAGGCGATTAGGCTAATGCGGGGAAAAGTCCAGTCAAGCCTTGTGCAATAAACTCGACGGCCATTGCGGCTAAAATTAAGCCCATTAATCTTGTGACAACGTTAATGCCAATGGTGCCTAGCTTGTATGAAATCTTGACTGACAATTTCAATACTAGCCAAATGGTAATACAGACGAGAAATATGGGGATAATAAGAGAGAGGTGGCCTAATAGGCTGGCGTTTTTTTGTGCAGCAATAATCATATTACTGATGGCTCCTGGGCCAGCAAGCAATGGAATGCTGAGCGGTACAATCGCGATAACCTCTCGTTCAGCAAGTGTTTGCGCTTCTTCAGGGGTTTGACTGGCACCACTTTGTTTGCCGTGCATCATGGAGATGGCAATTAGCATCAGCAAGATGCCGCCACCGACTTGAAACGATGGGATAGAAACTCCAAAGAAATCTAAAATTTTATCTCCCATGAGCGACGACACCATCAGTATGATAAATACTGAAAAAGCCACCGTTTTAGCAGTTTGTGCTCTTTCTGCATGGCTCCAGCCACTGGTTGCACTAATGAAAATAGGTACGCTACCAATAGGGTTTACAATAGCAAACAAGCCTAGGCTGATTTTAAATAAACTTGGCCAATCGATCATATTCATTCCCATTTCATGCAATCTAATGCCATTAACGCGTTGTTAATTCTTAGATAGTAAATTAAAGTGCCTATATGTGGAAAAATAATCATAAAAATTCAACCATTATTCTTGCATCACGCAGCCCTCGTCGCGTGGAATTGCTCAAGCAGATTGGCTTAGATTGCGAAATCTACCCAGCTGATATCGATGAATCTCAATTGCCCGATGAGTCGCCAGTGCAATATGTGGTGAGGTTGGCTCAGGAAAAAGCGGCAGCCTGTGCATCAATGCTAACAACCGAGTATCTTAATTATCCTATTTTGGCTGCAGATACAACGGTGGCTTTATCTGAGCTTGTATTAGGTAAGCCTGTGGATGACGATGACGCGCGTGATATGCTAGGCAAGCTGTCTGCCGGGGCGCATCAAGTGCATACGGCAGTCGCGCTAAGTTTTAATGGAGAGCTTGAGGTGTTGTTGAGCTCGACTAATGTAGAAATGATGCCGTTGTCAGCGGAACAAATTGAGCAATACATTGCCACAGGAGATCATCGAGACAAAGCCGGTAGCTATGGCATACAGGGCCTAGCGGGTGCTTGGGTCAAAAGAATAGAAGGAAGTTATACCGGCGTGATGGGTTTGCCGATATATGAAACCGCGGCTTTGTTAAGAAAACATTGCATTATTACGATTTAAACGATTAATGAATGAAGTGAGTGTAAATTGAGCGAAGAAGTACTAATTAATGTAACGCCGCAAGAAACACGCATTGCCATGATGGAAAATGGCGTAGTGCAGGAACTGCAAATTGAACGTAGCTCATCATTAGGTTTAGTGGGTAATATCTACAGAGGTGTGGTGTGCCGAGTGCTGCCAGGCATGCAGTCGGCTTTTGTCGAGGTTGGTTTGCAGCGAGCGGCTTTTTTGCATGCAGGGGACATTCTAGAGTGTGGTGACTCTGACTTAAAACGACCCATACAAGAAGTGTTGCATGAAGGTCAGTCTGTGATGGTGCAGGTGATTAAAGAGCCGATTGGCACCAAAGGTGCGCGACTAACAACGCAAATTAGTATTGCCGGACGTTTTTTGGTGTACTTGCCTCAGCAAGAGCATATTGGTGTTTCACAACGTATTGAAGTTGAGGCGGAGCGAGAGTCTTTAAAAGCACGATTGCTAGGCTTGTTGCCCGCAGAGCGCGTTGGTGGTTATATTATCCGTACTATGTCTGAGGCGGCTACCGACGAAGAGTTATTAGCAGATATCGACTATTTAAATAAAACTTGGAAGCATATTAAGGGCAAGAGTATTACAGTGCCGGAACGTACCTTGATATTTCAAGATTTGAATTTGCCGATGCGTGTGCTGCGTGATGTGCTGTGTGCTGATACTGAAGTGGTACGAGTTGATTCAAGTGAAACCTACCAAAAATTGGTGGATTTTTCTAATTTATATGCAATTGCTGCACTAGATAAATTGGTCCATTATCAAGGTGAGCGGCCACTGTTCGATTTATATAGCATCGAGCAGGAAATTGAAAAAGCAATGTCGCGCAAGGTGGAGCTAAAATCTGGTGGTTATTTGATTTTTGACCAGACGGAAGCGTTGACCACTGTTGATGTAAACACTGGTAGTTTTGTTAGTGGTAAGAACTTGTCGGACACGATTTTCAAGACCAATCTCGAGGCTGCACAGTCTATAGCGCGTCAACTGCGGCTCAGAAATTTAGGTGGCATCATCATTATTGATTTTATTGATATGGATGAAGATGTTCAGCGCGCTGCTGTGCTGGAAGAGCTGCAAAAGGCCGTTGCGCGTGATCGGGCACGCACGGGCATTAATGGCTTTACGCCGTTAGGCTTGGTAGAGATGACGCGTAAAAGAACACGTGAGAGCTTAGCGCATATTCTTTGTGAGCCATGCTCCACATGCAAAGGCCGTGGTGAGTTGAAAACTGCGCAAACGGTATGTTATGAAATTTTACGTGAACTGCTACGAGAGGCTCGCCAGTTTAGTGCGCGTGAGTTACGTGTGCTTGCTGCGCCTAAGGTGATTGAAATGCTGCTGGATGAAGAGTCACAGAGCTTAGCGAACTTATCAGACTTTATTGCCAAGCCTATTTCGTTACAGGTTGAAACTAGCTACGCTCAGGAATCGTTTGATATTATTTTGATGTAGCAACTTGGTCACCATGCGAGCAGGTAAAGTGATTGAAGTGCAAACTTAAGAGGTGGATACTCAGTCAGGTTTGCTTTGCTAATACTTTACTTTGAGTGTCTTCCCGACTGTAATATTTTCCCGCATTAAATAAAAGGGGCGTCAAATTTAATGTTGGGTTTGCTGTTCTCGCGTTCGCCTATACCGTTTTTAGCGGAGATGTTTAGCTGTAATATGCTGTTCTCTGGGGTGTGTTCTTTGTGATTGTCCGTGTTAAATTTAATACTGCGCATGAGCTTGAGTAAAGTAGCATCTAATTGGTTAGATTGATCTTGATATTTGATCAGGTCTTTTTCTGCACTTGCTATGTTTTTGATGACTTTATCTGCATTATTGTGTGACTCCATCAGTGATTCTGCACGTTGATCAAGTGCGTTTTTGTGTACACTGATTTGATTTTTTAATTCGCCAATCACTTGATTAAGCCAGTGTGTACAGTCTAAATGTGCTTGTTCAAAAATGGCCTGAATTTGGACACCTAAACCTAAAAAGAACTTGCGAATCAAGAAGTTTTTCTCTGTTAAGAGATTGACTGGGCTGGCGCAGAACTCTTCAGTCACTTTCTCTAAGGCTTGAATGTTTTCAATAAAATGGCGCATATCGAGCTGAATAGCTTCTGTTTTCTCAAAGCCGTGTTTACTCCAAAATAACTGATACAGATCATCTGCATGTTTTTTAATGGTGTGGCCTTCAATGCTGATTTCCTCCGCGAGGTTGATTGCAAGTCTTGTGATTTCTCGAATGTTGCGATTAAGCCCCACAGTTGTCCAGCTATCGCCCATATCCTGTTTGGTTTGTGCTAGGGTTGTATCTAAGTAGCCTAGGCTTAAGTGACGTAATAGCTTGCTGCTTAATCTCTTGATTTTTTCACTACCTTGGTTAAAGGTAAGAATCGAAGACTCATAGCGTTTACGTTCGGCAACCACTTTAGCTAGAATATCTTTGGAAGCATCATGGCTTTTATGTTGCAGTTCGCGTAGTTCCGCAAGCTGGTTTTTGATGCTGCCTACTCGGATCTGGGCGAGTTTTCGAGATGCTTTAATCATATTGGAGCATTCGGTGACGATGGCTCTACCTAGAATTTCATGCTTGGATTGCACCATTTGCTCAGCAAGTGAGTTTTCTAGGCTATTGATTCTACTGCGCTTGAGCAGTGCTGTATCTTTCCTAATTTTTGCTACCAATGCTTTTTGTGCAGAAATGGCAAAAATATTTTGTGAGTCTAGGCCAAGCTCATGTGCTGTGTTTCTTATTTGCTTTTGAATCAAGACCTCAACTTCAGCATCAGACTCTAGGCCATCCCAAAGAATATCTATTTTATTGAGCACAACTAATTTATGCGCTGCACGCTTTTGCACATAGTTAGTCCAAATCTGCATGTCTGATTTGGTAATGCCTGTATCTGTAGCAGTTAAAAATAGAATCGCTTGTGCATTAGGCAGAATGCTTAGTGTCAGTTCGGGTTCTGCTCCCATGGTATTTAGACCTGGGGTGTCTAACACTACTAAACCGTTTTTAAGTAAGGGGTGTGGGTAGTTGATGAGTGCATGACGCCAAACCGGAATCTCTACCTTTCCGCTTTCAGCCAGTTGTCTTTGCATGCTGGAGTCATCTTCATTCCAGAAGCCAAGCCTTTTGGCTGTGTCAATATCGACCTCTCTCTTTTGAACCAATGCGCGCAATGTTTGTTTCATTGCATCGGCAGAGTGGATGTCTAGCCTTATTTTATGCCATATATCTTGGGTGGTTTTCAGATAGCTGAGCGTATCGTCTGATTGTCTGGTTTCAATCGGTAAGAGCTTAATGCAAGGTTCTTCTTTGTCGCTCCAGAATATCTCTGTCGGGCACATGGTCGTACGACCAGGTTCACTGGGTAACAGCCTTTGATTAAAATCAGAAAAGAACAGCGCGTTAATGGTCTCTGTTTTTCCACGTGAGAATTCAGCTAAGAACGCGAGTACTAACTGGTCTTTTTTTAAGATTTCTTTAATGTCATAGAGTCGTAACTCTTGTATGGCATTGAGTGATTCAGCATGGCCTGGCCAATCAATATACTCGTCAATCGTGGCAATAAGATTTTCTCGCCACTGGCTGTATTCTGTAATTTTCGAAGTTAAGTTCGAAATAACAGTAATCTCTTGATTTTGTGCAGTATTAGATATCGGTATGCTCATGATGTTATCTTAACTTACAACGTGGAAAGTAAGTTGCTTTCTAATGGAATTAGTATAGTAGTTAGCAATAACTGTGCCGTAATAATAAACACGAGTGGACTGAGGTCAAAATTACCTGCTGGAGGGATATATTTCCTTAATGTCCTTAATATTGGATAGGTGAGGCTATTTAAAATCGGCGCGATTGGTGTATGTGGATTAATCCAGCTCAAGATTGCTTGGATTAAAACAGCATACAAGAAAATAGATAGGCTAATGTTGATGATGCCTATAAACGCGACGCCCAATATAACAAACCAAACGCTATTGCCAGCAACTAGGATGGGGAAGCCTTTTAGCCACAAAGTACATACGCTAAGGACCACTTGTGTTAGATAAGCTAGCAATAGCGTCGATAAGTCTATTTTCCAAATACTGGGTAAAAAGCGGCGCACAGGTTTTACCGCAAAGTTAGTGACGGTCACAATAAGCTGAGCAAATTGATTTTGAAAAGGTGCTTTTGTCAGTTGAAAATAAAACCGTAATAAGAATGCAAAACTGAGTATGCTGAGTACAGCTTGGACTAAAAATAAGATAGCGTTATTTAACATAGTATTTTCTAGGTAAGTTATTTACCTAGTATATCTCCTAGCGTCACTGACTTGTCAGCCGCAGCTTTGGCTGCTTTGGCAATAATGTGTTTAACGTCTGCAGACTCTAAGCTGAGTATGCCTTGTTCTGTCGTACCACCTTTAGATGTGACTTGCGCACGCAGGGTTTTAACGTCAGTAGTGCTTTGTGAAGCTAGTAAACTAGCGCCAGCAAATGTCTGCAGTGCCAGCATGTTTGCTTCTTCACTTTCAAGGCCTAATGCTACGCCAGCCTCTTGTAGGGCTTCTATGAAATAAAACACATAAGCTGGCCCGCTACCTGATATTGCAGTGACAGCATCCATTTTGGCTTCATCATCAAGCCACAAGGTTTTCCCCACCGCTGCAAGCACTGTATTGGCTTGCTCACGTTGCGTTTGGCTAACATCTTGCATTGCATAAAGTGCAGAGACTCCCGCTTGAATTTGTGCTGGTGTGTTAGGCATCACACGCACAATGCCTTGGTACTCACCTAACCAAGCAGATATGTCTTTGCTTCTTACACCTGCAGCAATAGAGACAATAAGTTGTGACGCTAATACCGGACGTAATTGAAGGCAGACTTCCTTAAGTTGTTGCGGTTTAATAGCTAAAACAATGACATCTGTGTTGTGAAACTCAGCATAAGTGTCGGTAACTTGAACATTTAGGTCTTGTGCTAGTTCAGAACGTCTTTGTGCATCCAACTCCAATACGGTGATGTTAGATGGATCAAAACCATTTTGTGTTAAGCCGCCGATGATTGCGCGCGCCATATTGCCGCCGCCAATAAAGTTAATCTTCATTTATGTCCTTAGATTTTAGTATGCAATTTATCTTACTGTATTAATAAGTAGTTATGGGTAAGTTAAGTGTCGCTATTTATTGATGTTGCAGTATTTTTTAGAGCGGCTCTTGCGCCAAATAAAGCAGAACCTATGCGCACAATCGTTGCCCCTTGGCTAATTGCAGTTTCATAATCGTTAGACATGCCAATCGATAGCGTGTCTAGTGCGAAACCTTTGTTGATAAGCGCATCATAGCATTCTCTTACTTGTGTAAATTGAGCAATTTGTTGCGCTGGATTGGTCGTTGGTGCCGGAATTGCCATGAGACCGCGCAGTTTTAAATGAGGCAATACACTGATAGCCTCTGCTAACGCTTCCAGTTGCGTTGGTAAAACGCCGCTTTTGGTATCTTCATTACTGATATTCACTTGTATGCAGATCTGTAGTGGAGGTGTGATTGATACCCTTGCCTCGTTCAGGCGCTGAGCGATTTTTAAGCGATCTACGCTGTGAACCCAACTGAAGTTTTGCCCAATAATCTGGGTTTTATTACTCTGTATAGGTCCAATAAAGTGCCACTCTATGGCGAGGTCAGTCAGCTGTTTTTGTTTTTCCAGTGCTTCTTGGCTATAGTTCTCGCCGAAGATGGTTTGCCCTGCTACATAAGCTTCTCGAATCGCGGATGCTGGTTGTGCTTTGCTAACGGCTAATAATTGCACATGTTGGTGATAAGCGCTGGCAGCTTCTGCCGATTGAATAGTTGCTAGAATATCTTGCAAGCGATTGCTAATTGTGGTCATAATTCACTAAGCCTAGAAGTTCGAGCATGTAATAACTAAAAATTAACCATAAGAATTATATCAGGAGCAGGTTGTGGATATTTCGGATTTACTCGCATTTTCAGTGAAAAATAAAGCCTCAGATTTACACTTGTCTGCAGGCCTGCCTCCAATGATCCGTGTGCACGGAGATATTAGAAAAATCAATGTACCAGCAATGGACCATAGCGAAGTGCATGATATGGTCTACGATATTATGAATGATGGCCAGCGTAAGGTTTATGAAGAGACGCTGGAGTGTGACTTTTCATTTGAAATTCCTAATTTAGCGCGTTTCCGCGTGAATGCCTTTAACCATAATCGTGGTTCTGGTGCTGTATTCCGTACCATTCCTTCAAAAATATTAACGCTAGAGCAACTGAATTGCCCTGCCATTTTTAAAGATATTGCAGATACCCCACGCGGTATCTGTTTGGTAACGGGGCCTACTGGTTCTGGTAAATCCACAACGCTGGCGGCGATGATTGATTATATCAACGACAAAGAGTTTGGGCATATCCTGACCGTTGAAGACCCCATTGAGTTTGTACATCAATCTAAAAAGTGTTTAATTAACCAACGTGAGGTTGGGCCACATACCTTGTCATTTAATAATGCGCTGCGCTCAGCACTGCGTGAAGACCCAGACGTGATTTTGGTGGGTGAATTACGCGATTTAGAAACGATACGTTTAGCACTGACGGCAGCAGAAACCGGGCATATGGTGTTTGGTACCCTGCACACCAGCTCTGCAGCCAAAACAGTAGACCGTATTATCGACGTGTTTCCGGCGGCTGAAAAAGAAATGGTGCGGTCAATGTTGTCTGAGTCTCTACGTGCGGTGATTTCTCAAACCTTGTTAAAAACTAAAGATGAGCAGGGGCGCGTTGCAGCGCACGAAATTATGATCGGTACGCCGGCGATTCGTAACTTGATTCGTGAAAACAAAATCCCACAAATGTATTCAGCGATTCAAACTGGTCAAAATGTGGGTATGCAGACCTTAGATCAGAACTTACAAGATTTAGTAAAACGCGGTGTAGTTTCAGCGAATGAGGCGCGTGCCAAGGCAGCAAACAAAGATACAATTATGGGGTAGTCGTAGTTTTATATCTAGGTAATCGCATTAATATCGGGTTTAGTAAAGGGAGTGGCCGTGCAAGGACAAATGGAAAAAGGGCAAGCTGAAAAGTTTGTGTTCGATTTATTAAGGCTGATGTTAGCTAAGAATGCATCTGATTTGTTCATTACAGTCGGTTTTCCGCCTGCCATCAAAGTGGATGGGAAAGTAACGCCACTTAGTAGCCAGGTGCTAACCGCACAGCAGGCACGTGAAATTTCGCGTGCGATTATGAATGATAAGCAAACAGCAGAGTTTGATGCGACTAATGAGTGTAACTTTGCGATTGGCATTCCTGGTGTTGCACGTTTCCGTGTGAATGCTTTTGTGCAAAGAGGTTCTGTTGGCTTAGTGTTTAGAACGATCACTACCAAGATTCCTGAGTTTGAAGAACTGGGTTTACCTTCTGTGCTGAAAGATGTAGCCATGACCAAACGTGGACTGGTTATTTTTGTGGGCGGTACAGGTTCGGGTAAATCAACTTCTTTAGCGGCAATGGTTGGTTATCGTAATCAAAACAGCTACGGCCATATTATTACGATTGAAGACCCCGTTGAGTTTGTGCATGAACATAAGAACTGTATTATTACCCAGCGCGAAGTGGGGGTTGATACCGATAATTGGCATATTGCCTTGAAAAATACCTTGCGTCAGGCGCCTGATGTGATTTTGATTGGGGAAATACGCGATCGGGAAACGATGGATTATGCAATTGCCTTTGCCGAAACCGGCCATCTCTGCATGGCGACCTTGCATGCTAATAGTACTAATCAGGCATTAGACCGTATTATTAACTTTTTCCCAGAAGAGCGTCGCCATCAATTGTTGATGGACTTGTCGTTAAATGTGCGCGCATTTATTTCACAACGACTGATTCCCAAAAAAGAGGGTAAAGGTAGAACCGCTGCCATGGAAGTGATGCTTAATTCACCATTAATCTCAGATTTAATTTTTAAAGGTGAAGTGCATGAAATTAAAGAGATTATTTCTAGATCACGTGAGTTAGGGATGCAAACCTTTGACCAATCATTATTTGATTTGTATGAGGCTGATGCAATTACCTATGAGGATGCTTTACGCAATGCTGACTCAGTGAATGATTTGCGCCTCAAAATTAAACTTGAAGGCAAGGGTGCACATAATAAAGACTTATCTGCAGGACTAGATGCCTTAGGAATCGTTTAACCTTAGGCAATTGTTTAGTTTTAGTAATAAAAAAGGGGCCGATTTATCAGCCCCTTTTTATTTGCTTTGTTGAAGTTGGTACTACGTGCGCTATCTAATCATGATAAACAACTATTCCATTCACCAACGTGAATTTCACCTTGCCTGCGAGTTCTAGTCCTGTAAATGGTGTGTTTTTCCCTTGGCTTTTCAGTGTCTTTGGGCTAACTTTCCAGTACTCATTTGCATCAAAAATACACAAATCCGCATTGCTGTTGGGGCTTAAGTCGCCAGCCTCAATCCCCAAAATGTTAGCTGATGCAGTGGTAATGCGCTCAATGGCGTGTAATAAGCTTACTTTTTCTTGAGTTGCCCACTTGAGTGTTAGCGGTAGCAGGAGTTCTAGGCCGGTTGCGCCAATTTCAGCTTCGGCAAAAGGTGCTAATTTAGCATCATCATCCACAGGCGTGTGGTCTGAACAGATGGCATCTATCGTACCGTCTTTTAAGCCAGCGCTCAGCTCAGCTTTGTCTCGTTGAGTGCGTAATGGTGGTTTTAAGTGGCAGTTAGCGTCAAAGTAGGCAATATCGTATTCGGTTAGGTGCAGATGGTTTGCACTGACATCGCAGCTCACTTTTAAGCCTTTTGCTTTAGCGGCACGAATCATGGCAACGCCTTCTGCAGTGGATAGGCGGCTAATATGTACGCGTGCACCTGCTTCTTGGGCAATGCGTAATATGCTCGCCAAAGCCAGTGCTTCTGCAGCGCTAGGAATACCTTTCAGCCCCATTCTGGTGGCAACTTCGCCATCATGCGCTACGCCATTTGCGGCTAAAAATGGTTCTTCAGCATGTAAAAATAGCGTGAAGCCGAAAGTCGCGGCATATTCCATCGCACGCCACAGTACTTGTGTGTCAGTGACCGCAATATTAGCTTGAGAGAAACCGACACAGCCTGCAGTGTGTAGCTCATTCATTTCTGAAAGTGCAGCCCCTTTTAATTGCCTAGTCATTGCACCAAGTGGATATACATGCGCTAATCCTTGTTGTTTAGCGCGATGCTTAAGCATTTCTACCAAGCCAGGTTCGTCTAATACTGGGTCTGTATCGGGAGGGCAGGCTAGGCTAGTGACGCCACCAGCAACTGCGGCTTGTAGTTCACTGGCTAATCTGGCTTTGTACTCATCACCAGGTTCGCGTAGTCTGGCAGATAGGTCGACTAATCCAGGGCACACTGTCAGGTTGGTTGCATCAATGGTTTTGGCCACAATAAACCCATCAGGCATAGCGCCAATGCTGACGATTTTTCCAGCGGCGATAAATACATCTAGTTTGTCGTTGATGTTATTTTTTGGGTCAATCACATGCCCATTTTTAATATGAATTTTCATAGTGTTGCTCCTGCACCGCCACCCAAAATGGCCATGACCGCCATGCGAATCGCAATGCCATAAGTCACTTGCGGCAATATCACGGATTGTTTGCCATCGGCTACTGTTGAATCAATCTCCACGCCCCTATTCATTGGGCCAGGGTGCATCACAATGGCATCGGGTTTGGCAAGAGCCAGCCGTTCAGGGGTAAGTCCGTAGGTTTTAAAATACTCTTCTGAGCTAGGTAGCATCGCGCCGTTCATGCGTTCATTTTGCAAGCGCAGCATCATGATGACATCAACATCTTTCAAGCCTTCATTCATATCGTGGTACACGTGAACGCCGAGTTTTTCAACTTGGGTAGGTAATAGTGTTTTTGGAGCAATCACACGTACTTCTGGCACACCTAGTGTCGTGAGCGCATGAATCTCTGAACGGGCTACGCGTGAATGCAAAACATCGCCCACAATCGCAACTCTTAAGTTGTGTAGCTCAGGCTTATATTTACGGATGGTAAATACATCAAGTAAGCCTTGTGTAGGATGGGAATGGCGCCCATCACCTGCATTAATGACGTGTATGTGCGGCGGTACATGTTTAGCAATTAAATGAGCAGCCCCCGACTGTGCATGGCGTACAACGAACATGTCAGCGTGCATGGCGATTAAGTTATCCACCGTGTCTAAAATAGTTTCGCCTTTAGATTGTGACGATGTGCTCACGTTTAAGCTGATCACGTCTGCAGAAAGACGTTTTGCTGCAATTTCAAAGGTGGTGCGGGTGCGGGTGCTGTTTTCAAAAAAGAGGTTGCATACGGTTTTTCCGCGTAGTAACGGCACTTTTTTTACTTCACGTTCAGCCACGCCTACAAATGATTCTGCGGTATCTAAAATTTGGTTCAGTATCTTTTTGGGTAAGCCTTCAATGGAAAGCAGGTGTCGCAGTTGACCGTCAGTATCAAGTTGAGGGTTATTCATGCTGTTATGGTCTCGCACTATTGTGTTGAGGGGTAAGGTCTAAGGCTAAACTACCGTCAGCTAATTGAGTTAACTGTAGGTGTTGTGACGTATTTAACGACAGGTCAGCCGCAACAATTTGCGGAGTGATTGGTAGTTCACGACCACCACGGTTAATCAGTGCGATTAATGTAATGCTGGCAGGTCTGCCGTAATCAAATAGCTCGTTCATCGCTGCACGGGTAGTGCGGCCTGTATAAAACACATCATCAATCAGAATGATATGTTTGTTTTCTACCTCAAATGGAATTTGGCTCGGTCGATTTTCTGCTTTTAAACCACGTTGTGCATAGTCATCTCTATAAAAAGAAACGTCTAGAGTGCCATGTTCAATTTGATGTAACTTAATGGCATCATCTAGCAACATTAATAGTCTTTGCATCAACCAGACACCACCGCTGTGAATACCGACTAGGGCAGTATTTGCTTTAAGCAAAGGCTTGAGTTTAGCTGCAAGGGTATGAAGTAGCTGTTCTGCATCTGGCAGCTGGCTATTGTCTAGTGGGGTGTTGGCATCAGTCATGTTGTTATTTTACTCAATATTCCTGATTACTTGTAATTCTTAATTGAATGCACGTACAAAGTTGTGCGCTTATAAAAATCATTATCTAGTATCAATTATTTTGCGTTGCAGATAGCGCCATTGCGAACTTAATGCTGATTTGATGCATGATCAAAATAACTTTGTAATATGGTCTGTGCTGCTACTTGGTCTAACATTTCTTTCTGCGCGCGGCCTCTAATACCAGCTTCATTTAATCGCTGACTTGCTTCAACAGAGCTGTAGCGCTCGTCAATCAACATAACAGGTAAGTTAAATCTGCCGTTCAGGCGACGTGCAAATTTTTTGCATAATTGAGTGACTGCGTGTTCTGTGCCATCTAAGCTCAACGGTAATCCAACCACTAAAAGCCTAGGCTGCCATTCGCTCACAAGTTTGGTAATGATTTGAAAGCGTATTTCATTGCTTTCGTTATCAATCGTCATGAGCGGCGTTGCGCTGGCTAGTAAATGTTCACCAACGGCAATGCCGATGCGTCTTTCACCAAAATCAAACGCGAGCACGGTGCCTGATTGCACATGGTCTTTGTTGTAAACTTTTTCGTTATCAATCAGTTGCATGTGTGTTGTCACTGACATTAAGCGTGCCCAGCAACATCTGACAGCATGGCAGGGTCAAATCCTAGCAGTGACATCGCAGCATTGAATTGCTCTTCGTGTGGGGTATCAAATAAGACTTTATTGAGTGTTTCTATATCTTTGGCCTGCACTGAAAGCCAGCTATTTTGTGCAATTTCTTGTTCAAGCTGATTAGGTGTCCACCCAGCATATCCTAGTGAAAAAATCAGTTTTTTGGGACCAGCTCCAACTGCCACTGCTTCTAGAATGTCTTTTGACGTGGTGAGTGAGGTTTTGTCGTTAATGATAATTGAGCTGTCCCAATCACCAAATGGCTCATGTAATACAAATCCACGTTCAGGTTGAACTGGGCCGCCGTATAGCACAGGGTCGTTTGCAATATGGGTATGCTCTAGTTTGATATTGATTTTTTCAAACAAGGTTTCATACGTCATATCAGTCGGGCGATTAATGACAATGCCCATTGCACCATCTTGATTATGGGTACATATGAAGGTGACTGATTTAGCAAAGTAAGGATCAGTCAAATTTGGCATGGCAATCAAAAAGTGGCCTGTAAGGTTCATATTATCTAAAGACATATATTAAAAAACAAATATTTAAGCAGGTTTAGTCGCTTCCAAGTAGCCAGTAACTTCTAGGCCAAATCCTGCCATGCTTGGCATTTTCCGTTGATTGGCCATCAATTTCATTTTTCTGACATTGCAGTCCAACAGTATTTGCGAACCGATGCCATAAGTGCGAAGTTCTTGATTCACACGGATAGGCTCGTCCGCACCTTTGATGCGGTCAACAATGGTTTCACCAGACTCTTGATGGTGCAGCAGTATCATGACACCTGCTTCTGCACCAGCAATGGTTTTCATGGCTTCCAGTGTATTCCAGCTATGTGTGCAACTTGAGCTATCTAATAGATCAAAAATAGAAAGCGGTTCATGTACGCGCACCAATACTTCTTGTTCTGGTGTCGGTGTACCCTTAATTAAAACCAGATGCGTTTCTTTGGCGATTTTATCCTGATACGCAATCAGTTTCATTTCACCATAAGGCGTTTGCACCATGCGTTCTGCAGCGCGCTCAATCAGGCTTTCAGTTTCAGCGCGGTAGTGAATTAAATCCGCTATCGTGCCGATTTTAAGTTTGTGTTCTGCTGCAAACTTCATTAAGTCTGGCAGTCTTGCCATGCTGCCATCATCTTTTAGAATCTCACAAATGACACTGGCAGGTTCTAAGTTGGCAAGTTGTGCCAAATCGCAGCCTGCTTCTGTATGGCCTGCACGTACCAACACGCCGCCATCCATGGCGGTAAGTGGGAAAATATGACCAGGGCTTACAATGTCTTGGGGCTTGGCTGCTTTTGCTACCGCAGCTTGAATGGTTCTAGCACGGTCGGCGGCAGAGATGCCAGTCGTTACCCCTTCTGCAGCCTCAATCGATACTGTAAAGTTGGTGCCCATGCGCGCACCATTTTTTTGCACCATTTTGCTTAAGTTGAGTTGATTGCAACGAGATTCAGTGAGTGTTAAGCAAATCAGGCCACGCCCGAATTTAGCCATAAAGTTAATATGCTCTGCAGTTGCAAACTCTGCAGCAAGCACTAAGTCACCTTCGTTTTCTCGATGCTCATCATCAACTAGCACCACCATGTGACCCAGTCTGATTTCTTCGATAATTTCTTTGGCCGGGCTGATGTTGTTGATAGGTGCTTCTGTGTAATTCATGGCTAGTGCCCCTGCTTTTCTGGCGATGCTTGATTATCTGTTTTAAGTGGGTCTTCTTTAATGCTGTCCTCTGTGGACCATTGTGTCATGCGCTCAACGTAGCGTGCAATCTGATCAACCTCTAGGTTAACTGCGCTACCCTCACTTAAGTGTTGTAAGGTGGTATTTTCCAGTGTGTGCGGTATTAAGTTGATGCTGAAATCGTCCCCGCTAATTTTGTTAACGGTAAGGCTGACACCGTTGACACAAATAGAGCCTTTGATAGAGATATATTTTGAGATCACGTGCGGTGCTCGAATATCAAGCTGCCAGCACTCTCCCAAAGACTCAAATTTAAGCACTTTGCCAACACCATCTACGTGGCCGCTCACCAAGTGCCCACCCAGTCTGTCAGATAAGCGTAACGCTTTTTCTAAATTCACTGTGTGTGCCATATTTAGTCCGACGGTCACGGATAATGTTTCCTGAGAAACGTGTGCTTCAAAATGCGCGTTGGTCATTTTAACTACCGTCAGGCAAACACCATTGACTGCGATGCTGTCGCCTAACTTTACATCGCTCATATTGAGCGCTTCGCTGGCGATTAAAAGATGCACATCTGCACCAACTGGGTTGGTTTGCGTGATTGCGCCGACTGATTGAATGATTCCTGTAAACATAATCAGAATTTTAACAGATAACACTAGATAACGATTAGAAGCCTGCTAAAATCTGCCCTATGAAATATCTACCATACGAATTATTTGTCGGCTGGCGTTATACGCGGGCTAAACGCAAGAATCATTTCATTTCATTTATTTCTTTGACGAGCATGATAGGCATTGCGCTTGGGGTTGCTGCCTTAATCGTCGTGCTTTCAGTGATGAATGGTTTCCAGAAAGAGCTACGTACTCGTATTTTAGGGGTGGCTTCGCACTTGGAAGTGACTGGAGCGGGTAATCAGCTTACGGATTGGCAGTCAGTTTCAGCGTTCACTACAAAGTTGCCAAATGTACAGGCAAGTGCGCCATATATTAGTGCGCAAGCGATGTTGAGCTACGATCAAGGTGTGCAAGGCGCGATTGTTCGCGGGGTGATTCCTAGCGCGGAAGACCAAGTGGCCGATTTGGGTAAGCATATGAAAGCTGGCCGCTTAGATAGTTTACGTGCAGGTGAGTTTGGTATTGTGCTCGGTGTTGATCTAGCGATGGCGCTGGGCGCAAAAATTGGGGATAAAGTCGTTTTGATGGCACCTCAAGGTCAGTTTACTCCCACTGGTGTTGTGCCGCGTTTAAAGCAATTTACGTTGGTTGGACTCTTTCAGATTGGCATGTATGAGTACGATGCTGGTTTGGCTTTAATTCATATTGACGATGCTGCAAAACTCTACCGTATGGGGCAAAACGTTTCTGGCGTGCGCTTGAAGCTGGATGATTTGTTTGATGCCCCAGCGGTGGCCGCCAATATCTCTGATCGACTAAATGGCCAACTGAATCAAAGCGGCAGTTATTATGTGTCTGATTGGACTAGGCAGCACGCTAACTTTTTCCGCGCAGTGCAGATGGAAAAGCGTGTGATGTTTATTATCCTTACGCTCATTGTTGCGGTTGCGGCATTTAATATTGTGTCAACGCTAGTGATGGCGGTGACCGATAAGCGCGCTGATATTGCCATCATGCGCACTTTCGGTGCTAGCCCTAGCAGCATTATGAAAATATTTATCGTGCAGGGTGCATTGATCGGCATTATCGGTACCGCATTAGGTGCGCTTTTTGGTATTTTGATTGCACTTAATATAGATACCATCATCCCTTTTATCGAAGGTTTATTTAATGTGCAGTTCTTGGCAAAAGATGTTTATTACATCAGTGACTTACCCTCTGATTTAATTTGGTCTGATGTAATCACCATCGTCACGGTTTCATTTTTATTAAGTTTACTAGCAACGCTCTATCCGAGTTTTAAAGCCAGTAGAATCAACCCAGCTGAGGCGTTGCGTTATGAGTAGCCAAACTTCAAAGCCAATTATTGCTTGTCAACATTTGCATAAAACTTATCAGGGCTTAGATGTTGCCGTGCTGAATGGTATCGATCTTAGTGTCAATACTGGGGAGCAAGTGGCAATTGTCGGTGCTTCAGGGTCGGGTAAAAGTACCTTATTGCATTTGCTGGGTGGTTTAGATGTGCCAAGCAGTGGAGATGTGCATATTCTTGAACATAATCTTGCACAATTGTCTGAAACGCAAAAAGGTGATTTACGTAATCAGTCTTTAGGGTTTGTCTATCAATTCCACCATCTATTGCCAGAATTTACTGCACTTGAAAATGTAGCGATGCCCCTATTGATTCGCCGCACCCCACGAGAGCAAGCGCTTACAGTGGCAGGTGAAATGTTGGCAAAAGTAGGGCTAAAGCACCGGCTGGAACATATGCCAGGTGAATTGTCTGGCGGTGAGCGGCAACGTGCCGCATTAGCGCGAGCAATGGTCACCTCACCGCAATGTATCCTTGCGGATGAGCCTACCGGTAATCTCGATCGTCATACTGCGCATGCAGTGTTTGATTTGCTATTGGAAATGAATCAAACGCAAAATGTAAGTTTGGTGGTTGTTACGCACGACTTGGAGCTTGCTGCAAAAATGCAGCGGCGCTACAAGCTCGTTGACGGCAAATTGGTGACTTTGTAAAGCATGATTCTTTTTGCACTGGGGTTTGTGTTAGGTGCTTTTTGCCTGCAACAGATGCCAGTGTTGCCAGACCTGATATGGTCATTGTCAATCTTACCTTTTGTCTTTATCAGTATTTATCTTCGTAAAGCGCAATTCAAATTTATACGTCTTTTTCAGCTGCAATTATGGTTAATGATTGCCCTGATGTTCGGTTTTTTCTGGTCTGCTGCTTTTGCTACATTCAGGCTTGCTGAAGCGTTACCAGTTTATTGGCAAAATAAGCCAATTGAGTTGGTGGGAGTTGTGGCAAGCGTTCCTGTTTTAACTGAGCAGGGTGCTCGCTTTAATTTTGCTGTTGAACGTGTTGTGACTAAAGGTGCTGTCGTTCCTCGACATCTTTCACTTAGCATTTACCGTAAACGAGACCAGCAACCACAAGTGCATGAGTCTATGCAGTTTTCAGACGTTCAAGCCGGACAGCGTTTGCATTTGGTCGCACGACTCAAACGTCCACATAGCGTACAAAATCCGCATGGTTTTGATTTTGAGTCATGGTCCTTGGCTGAGAATATCCGTGCTATTGGCAGTGTCAAAGGTAAGCCCACCGTACTTGATGAGTTTGTTTGGCGTCCGCAATATGTGGTTGAACGTATTCGTCAGTCAGTGAAACTACGCATTACTGAAGTCTTAATGAGTAAGCCATATAGCGGGGTGATACAGGCGTTGGTGATGGGGGATGATAGCCAGATTTCAGTGCGAGATTGGCAATTGTTTTTACGCACAGGGATTACGCATTTAATGAGTATCTCTGGTTTGCATATTACGATGCTGTCTGGGCTGATGTTTGTGCTAGTGAACTTTGTTTGGAGACGCGTCCCCAACCTAGGTAATAAAGTCCCAACGCGGAAAGCGGCAACTTTTGCAGCAGTATTGACCGCGCTAATATATGCCCTCATTGCAGGGTTTTCCGTGCCAACGCAACGCACCCTGTATATGCTGATGGTGTTTGGTGTTGCATTATGGTCTGGTCGGCGCTTTGTCATTGCTCAAGTGCTAGCCTTGGCCTTATTGATTGTGGTTTTAATTGATCCGTGGGCTGTGATTTCTGCTGGTTTTTGGCTATCTTTTGGTGCCGTTGCACTTCTAAGCTTTGCAATGGGCGCGCGAATAGCTACGCCGCATTGGTTGAAAGTTGCAGTGCAAACGCAATGGGCAGTGACAATAGGTATGTTGCCATTGCTATTAATCATGTTTCACCAAGCCTCTATCATCTCACCCGTGGCGAATGCAGTTGCAATTCCATTAATCAGCTTCTTTGTCACTCCCTTGGCTTTGCTAGGTAGTTTCCTGCCAATTGATTGGCCATTACATTTAGCTTATTACTTGCTAGAGCTATGTGTTGTCTTTCTGGATTGGCTAAATCAATTGCCCGTTGCTGTCTGGCAACAACATGCGCCTGCATTATGGACATTAGCTCCAGCGCTATTGGGTGTGATTTGGATGTTAATGCCACGGGGAGTGCCGTTACGCTGGTTGGGTATTTTTGGTTTTTTGCCCATGATGCTAATTTCACCTGTTCGGCCAGCATCAGGTGAGATGAAAGCGACGATTCTAGATGTAGGGCAAGGCTTAAGTGTGGTGGTGCAGACATCAACACATACCTTACTTTATGATGCGGGTGCAAGATTTAATGCCCAAAGTGATGCTGGTAGTCGCGTTGTTGTGCCATTTCTGCAAGGTGAGGGCGTTCAAAAGCTTGATGGATTTATCGTGACGCACGATGATAATGATCATAGTGGCGGCATGGACTCTGTATTGACCTTAATGCCAGTGGATTGGTTTGCAAGCTCAATGCCTGAAACGGTGATTACTCCTCCTAATGTTGAGCGTATGAAATGTTACGCCGGTCAGGGCTGGCATTGGGATGGTGTTGATTTTGAAATGCTATACCCGAACCTAAGTGATTATGAGAATGTTGGAATTAAAGATAATGATAGAAGTTGTGTGCTAAAAATTACCAGTGAGGCAGGCAGTTTATTGCTTACAGGAGACATTGAGCGTAATGCTGAAGCCGCCTTAGTTTCAGCAAACGCAAGTTCGTTACCAGCTATATTGAAAAGTGACGTCCTAGTCGTGCCTCATCATGGCAGCAAAACATCATCCACCACAAGTTTTGTGGAAGCTGTCGCACCTAGCGTTGCAATTTTTACAGTGGGGTATTTAAATCGCTTTAAACATCCAAGGCCGGAAGTCACTGCCAGATATCCGCTCGTTGGTAGTCAATTGTATAGATCCGATTATCATGGTGCAGTAGAGCTAAACTTCAGGATGCAGGGGCCTGCACCTCAAATTGCTGTGCAGAATTGGCGAGCCCAACGTAAGCGTTACTGGCATGATAAATTCTAAATTAGGTGATGAAAGTTAAGATTCAATTGCTAATCATTCTTAGGTGAGGCTTGCCCAAAAGCACATGACAAGCTAAAGTATCGCTGGGCCTGATTTATGGCATTTGTTACAGAATTTTATTTGGTATTGATTTAAGGGGAATTTCACTGTGTGGGAAATCATTCTAGCTGCTGGTTGGCCTATCTGGCCACTTGTTATTGCGTCAGTGATTGCTGTAGCAATCATAGGTGAGCGTAGTTTTGCATTGCGAGAAAATATTGTATCCCCTAGCAATTTATTACCAGAGCTACAAGCATGGTTAGCGAAGGGTGGTATCACAAAAGATACGATTAATCGCTTAGAGCAGCACTCATTGTTGGGCCGTGTATTTGCAACTGCACTTGCAAATGCAAAAAACTCACGTGAGGTGACGAAAGAATCTATTGAAGAAACAGCGCGTGCAGTGGCGCATCAGATGGAAAGGTATCTTTCTACACTAGGAACCATTGCAACCGTATCACCTTTATTAGGGTTGCTCGGTACCGTGATTGGTATGGTGGAGTTATTTGGTGCTTTCACTACGCAAGGACATGATGTCGCTCAATTTGCACGTGGCATTTCAGTTGCCTTATATAACACTGCTGCAGGTATTGTAGTAGCAGTGCCAGCGATGATCGCTTACCGTTATTTCCGTACCAAAGTAGATGCTTTGCTGATTGAGATGGAGCAACAAGCCATTAAGTTAGTTGAAATCATTCACGGCGAGCGTCAGTAATTTAGTACGATAGATAAAGGGAACACCAAATGGATTTTCAACGTGGGAAAAAACACGAAGAACTTGAAATCAACTTTATCCCGTTGATCGATGTATTGCTGGTGATTATTATTTTCTTAATCGTCAGCGCAACATTTTCACGTACTAACGAACTGCAAATCAATCTGCCAACAGCCGAGGCAAATGCACCTCAGGACAAACCGTTGATGATTGAAGTAGCGGTTGATGCAACCGGGAAATATCTGATTGATGGTAAACAGTTGGCTGACGGGTCAGTGTCTGCGATTAGTGCAGCCCTGCAAGCCGCAGCTAAAGCAAGTAATGAAGAGCCAACTATTGTTATTAATGCCGATGCCAATACCACGCATCAGTCTGTCGTTAATGTGATGGAAGCATCACGTGTTGCAGGGTACACAAGAATTACATTTGCCACCCAAGTGCAATCGGGATCTTGAGTTTTATATACTCAATCCCGTACGTTTCCTTTTAATTCTTATCGACGTTAGCCCATGTCGAACTCAAACCTAAAAAAATCTAAACCCAAAACGCACGATGTTGTGCATGTATCAAACGCAAAGGTTTTATATTTGCGTTTGTTTCACTATGCATGGCATTACAAATACGTCTTTATGATCAGTATGCTTGCGCTAGTATTGCTAGCCGGCAGTAATACTGCATTTCTTGCCTTGATCAAACAAGTCACGGATGAAGGTTTTGTTAAAAAAACAGCTGACCAGGCGATACTGCTACCCTTGATGTTGATTGCTTTAATGGTGGCGCGAGGCATTACAGGCTTTGTGTCTACTTATTGCATGCGAGTGGTTGCTAGGCGTGTGGTTGAAGACTTTCGTAAGGAAATGTTTTCTAAACTAATGCTTTTGCCAGTGCATTATTTTGATGCAAGGTCGGCAGGCTCTATCGTTTCCAAGTTTACCTATGATGTAGAACGGCTCTCAACTGCCACCACTCGTTCATGGATGAACGTGATGCGTGATTTGTTGACGGTGGTAGGTTTAATTGGCTACATGCTCTATCTTGATTGGCGATTAACCTTAATTTTTGCAATCGTATTGCCATTCATTGCCTTGTATTTGAAGAAAATGACGCCAAAATTAAAGGCAAATGCAAAACAAGTACAGCACAGCGTTGGTGAAATGACCAAGTCTGCAGAAGAGGCAATTGCGGGTCAGCGCATTGTTAAGATTTTTGGCGCACAAGATTTTGAATATAGCCGCTTTGCTCAAATTGTTTCTAACAATCGGAAAATTGAGTTGCGTGTGGCGCGCATTGCCGGCTTGAGTAGCTTTATTGTCGAGCTATTTGCGGCTCTAGCGTTAGGGTTGGTTATTTACTATGCGATAGGTAATTTTAGTGTAGGTGAGTTTGCTGCTTTTGTTGGCGCGTTGCTCATGCTTATCTCCCCTATTAAGCATATCGCTGCCGCTAATGAAGACTTGCAAGTAGGTCTAACCGCTGCGCAAAGTATTTTTGATGTAATCGATAGCCAGCCAGAAGTGGATCAAGGGCAGTTAACGATAGAACGAGCAAAAGGTGATATCGAGTTTAAAAATGTTACTTTGCATTATGAAGATACCCCAAAGCCTGCATTAGATAGCTTAAGCTTCAGCATTCAGGCTGGGGAAAAGATTGCGTTGGTTGGGCGCTCAGGCGGCGGTAAAACCTCTTTAGTGAATTTGCTGCCTAGATTTTACGAGCTACAGCAGGGTGCAGTGCTACTAGATGGTGTCGATTGCCGCGCAATACAGCTTAAAAATTTGCGCCAGCAATTTGCGCTGGTTAGCCAAGATATTATTTTATTTAATGATACTATTTTCAATAACATTGCATATGGTGTGTTGCGTAATGCAACCGAAGCAGAAGTAATTGCTGCAGCTAAGGCAGCTAATATCTGGGAATTTATCCAGCACTTACCTAATGGTCTGCAAAATGAAATTGGTGATCGCGGCGTGAAGCTATCTGGCGGTCAGCGTCAACGTATTGCCATTGCACGTGCCATTCTGAAAAATGCGCCAATCTTACTGTTGGATGAAGCCACATCAGCTTTGGATACAGAGTCTGAGCAACATGTTCAACAGGCAATGGATGCGTTAATGCTTAATCGTACCAGTATTGTGATTGCGCATAGATTAAGCACCATCGAAAATGCAGACCGCATCATGGTGATGGAGCATGGTCATATTGTTGAGATTGGCTCGCATGATGAGCTGATGAAGCTTGATGGATATTACGCAAAGTTATATCACAAGCAGTTTAGCGTTTAAGTGTGACTTAAATGGCTAATTGGCTGCAGAAGCAGTGGCTCACTTTTACACTGTGGCATTTGTTGCTTTTGCCAATTTCTTGGTTGTTTTCGATAATCGTAGCTTTAAGAAGATTCTTATATAAAGCAGGTTTTTTCCGCAGCTACCGTTTAAATGTTCCTGTCGTCGTCGTCGGCAACATCAATGTGGGTGGTGCTGGTAAAACGCCGTTAGTGATATTGGTGGCTGAGCAATTGATATTGTTGGGTTATAAGCCGGGTATTATTAGTCGCGGTTATGGAAGCAATTTGACTGGTATTGCCGCTGTATCCGCGAATAGCAATCCTGCTGCAGTTGGTGATGAGCCTGTATTAATTGCCATGCGTACAACATGTCCTGTATTTGTTGGCGCTAAACGTGTAGAAGTCGGACTCGCACTTTTGAAAGCACACCCCGAGTGCAATATTATTATCAGTGATGATGGTCTACAGCACTATGCATTACAAAGAGATGTTGAAGTAGTGGTGTTTGACGGGGCAAAGGGTTTTGGTAATGGAGCTCTTTTGCCTGCAGGACCTTTGCGTGAGTCATTAAACAGATTGAAAACGGTTGATGTCGTGATTAGAAATGGCGCACCATCGAACCCAAGCTTGCTTGTATCACCAATTCCTATTGAAATGCACTTGAAGGCAAGTCACTTCTATAACCTTAATAATCGTCAATTACAATTAAGTCCAGCCGAGTTTGCGGGAAAATCCATCACGGCAATTGCTGGCAT
The DNA here is from genome assembly GCF_000744605.1 of Methylotenera sp. L2L1. Lineage (NCBI taxonomy): Bacteria > Pseudomonadati > Pseudomonadota > Betaproteobacteria > Nitrosomonadales > Methylophilaceae > Methylotenera > Methylotenera sp. L2L1. The sequence goes on along the minus strand of NZ_JQMG01000001.1, from coordinate 215,231 downwards.
CGGTAATCCTGAGCGATTCTTTCGACAGTTAACCGCGATGGGTTTGCATTTTAAATCCAAAGCATATAATGATCATTATCAATACTGCGCTCAAGACTTTGACGATATCGACACGGATATCGTCATCATGACTGAGAAAGATGCTGTTAAATGTACTACATTTGCACGCGCTAATTTTTGGGTGTTGCCGGTTAAAGCTGATATCGATAAGCAGTTGTTGACTCTTTTGTTAAACAAGTTAGATAAATTAAACAAACTAGATAAATTGAGAACTTAAATGGACGTGAAACTTTTACAGATTTTGGTCTGCCCCGTGACAAAGGGCCCTTTGGTTTATAACAAAGCGACGAATGAGTTGATTTCTAAATCAGCGCGTTTGGCATATCCTGTACGTGATGGCATTCCTGTTATGTTAGAAGACGAGGCACGTAAACTGGCGGATGATGAAGAAATTGCATAATCCTTCGCAAGTTGTGCCAGAATTTTATGTAGTCATACCTGCGCGTCATGCGAGTACTAGGTTACCAGGAAAACCTTTGCTAGATATTGCAGGAAAGCCAATGGTGGTTTGGGTGGCTGAACGTGCACTAGTCAGTGGCGCTAAGCAAGTGATTGTTGCAACAGACGACTTGCGCATAGTTGATGCAGTTAATCAGCATGGGCATGCTGCGGTGATGACAAAAGCAGATCATGTTAGCGGAACCGATCGTATTGCAGAAGTTGCGTCGATCAAAGGCTGGTCTGATGATGCAATCATCGTCAATGTACAAGGGGATGAGCCGCTGATAGATGCCAAGCTTATCGTGGAAGTTGCTTTTGCTTTATCTGCTAATAATGAAGCGGTGATGGCAACCGCATGCCATGCTATTCACGATAAATCCGATTTCATCAATCCTAATGTAGTTAAGGTGGTTATGGATGTAAATGGCAATGCGATGTACTTTAGTCGAGCGCCTATCCCATTCCCAAGAGACACTTACACAAGTCAGGATACGCTTGCTGTAGGAATTCCAGCATATAGACATATAGGTATATATGCTTATCGCGCTGGTTTTCTGAAACAATATGCCAATCTTGCCCCGGCTGCGATTGAGCAGTACGAATCTTTAGAACAGCTTCGTGTCTTATATGAAGGTTATAAGATCGCAGTGACTGTTTCAGATAACGCTCCTGCTGCGGGCGTAGATACAGAAAGTGACTTAACACGAGTGCGTACCTTAATGGCATCAAAATAGTTGGATTCATTTAAATTCAACTAAGTTGTTAATGTATATCGGTTTTGCTGAATTACTCTAAATAATTCGGCAGTATTTGTCATAATTTCTCTCAATAGTTCTTGCGGAAGCAATCTACCTTTGCTATAGTCTCACCTCTCGACGCAACATGTATTAAGTGATGTCGAGCCGGACGCGGGATGGAGCAGTCTGGCAGCTCGTCGGGCTCATAACCCGAAGGTCACAGGTTCAAATCCTGTTCCCGCAACCAAAAAAATCAAAGTGCTCTGCACTTAAATTTTTGTAGTAAACAGTAAGTATTTGCGCTGTGTTATATAAGTTAATTTTAATGAGTAAATATTACGAAATTAAGGTTGACGAGCGGTAAAAGCTCTGTATAATGCGCACCTCGTTAACGCAAAGCGTAACGACGGAAACAAAAAGTTCTTTAACAATATAACAACTGATAAGTGTGGGTGCTTGTGAATAAAGCAGCTGACTTAATCGCAACTAACTTGTTTTAGTGTTTACATTAAAATTTAACTTAGTTGATTGGTATTAAGATCAGACTCAGAAAAACAAGTGCTTACACTTAAATTTATGACAAGATTGTAGTAATACAAACCTTGACAATGAATTTGAGTCATTACTTAATTATCTTAAGTAATAAAGCAAAAGCGAAATAACCACCTCGCAAGAGGAAAAAGTAATAGTCAGAAATTAAACTGAAGAGTTTGATCCTGGCTCAGATTGAACGCTGGCGGAATGCTTTACACATGCAAGTCGAACGATGATTTCTAGCTTGCTAGAATGATTAGTGGCGAACGGGTGAGTAATGTATCGGAACGTATCCAATAATGGGGGATAACTAATCGAAAGGTTGGCTAATACCGCATACGCCCTACGGGGGAAAGCAGGGGATCTTCGGACCTTGCGTTAATGGAGCGGCCGATATCTGATTAGCTAGTTGGTGAGGTAAAAGCTCACCAAGGCGACGATCAGTAGCTGGTCTGAGAGGACGACCAGCCACACTGGAACTGAGACACGGTCCAGACTCCTACGGGAGGCAGCAGTGGGGAATTTTGGACAATGGGCGAAAGCCTGATCCAGCCATTCCGCGTGAGTGAAGAAGGCCTTCGGGTTGTAAAGCTCTTTCGCAAGGGAAGAAACGATGCAGTCCAATAAACTGTGTTAATGACGGTACCTTGATAAGAAGCACCGGCTAACTACGTGCCAGCAGCCGCGGTAATACGTAGGGTGCAAGCGTTAATCGGAATTACTGGGCGTAAAGCGTGCGCAGGCGGTTTTGTAAGTCAGATGTGAAATCCCCGAGCTCAACTTGGGAACTGCGTTTGAAACTACAAGACTAGAATATGTCAGAGGGGGGTAGAATTCCACGTGTAGCAGTGAAATGCGTAGAGATGTGGAGGAATACCAATGGCGAAGGCAGCCCCCTGGGATAATATTGACGCTCATGCACGAAAGCGTGGGGAGCAAACAGGATTAGATACCCTGGTAGTCCACGCCCTAAACGATGTCTACTAGTTGTTGGTGGAGTAAAATCCATGAGTAACGCAGCTAACGCGTGAAGTAGACCGCCTGGGGAGTACGGTCGCAAGATTAAAACTCAAAGGAATTGACGGGGGCCCGCACAAGCGGTGGATTATGTGGATTAATTCGATGCAACGCGAAAAACCTTACCTGGCCTTGACATGTAACGAACTTTCCAGAGATGGATTGGTGCTCGAAAGAGAACGTTAACACAGGTGCTGCATGGCTGTCGTCAGCTCGTGTCGTGAGATGTTGGGTTAAGTCCCGCAACGAGCGCAACCCTTGCCATTAATTGCCATCATTTAGTTGGGCACTTTAATGGGACTGCCGGTGACAAACCGGAGGAAGGTGGGGATGACGTCAAGTCCTCATGGCCCTTATGGCCAGGGCTTCACACGTAATACAATGGTCGGTACAGAGGGTTGCCAAGCCGCGAGGTGGAGCCAATCCCAGAAAGCCGATCGTAGTCCGGATTGTAGTCTGCAACTCGACTACATGAAGTCGGAATCGCTAGTAATCGCGGATCAGCATGTCGCGGTGAATACGTTCCCGGGCCTTGTACACACCGCCCGTCACACCATGGGAGTGGGTTTTACCAGAAGTAGTTAGTCTAACCGCAAGGAGGACGATTACCACGGTAGTATTCATGACTGGGGTGAAGTCGTAACAAGGTAGCCGTATCGGAAGGTGCGGCTGGATCACCTCCTTTCTAGAGACGTCTTTACTTTGCAAGCATTCACACTTATCAGTTGTTAGTAGTCAGCAGCATCAATGATTGACCAAACATTGGCGGAAACGCTAGTAAACCTTGAGGGTCTGTAGCTCAGCTGGTTAGAGCACCGTCTTGATAAGGCGGGGGTCGATGGTTCGAGTCCATCCAGACCCACCAGATTCACCTGAAAATGGGGGATTAGCTCAGCTGGGAGAGCACCTGCTTTGCAAGCAGGGGGTCAACGGTTCGATCCCGTTATCCTCCACCAATATTTTATTCAATAAAATATAAACGGTAGCATTGATGTTGTGAGTAAGAAATTAGAAGTAAGTGTTCATGATGAATCTTTACTTCTAGTTTTTAACTAGACTGTTCTTTAACAAAATGGAAGAAGTAAAGTGAGTACACATTATTGTGATGATATGTGTGTATTCAAAATGGGTAGTAATTGATTGCAAAATCGAAACATTTTGCTTCTGCTCAGTTTCAAGAATGAAAGTTCTTAAGCTTATTAAATTAAGCAAAACAAGCGAAGTAAGATAAACCAGTCATTATTCTATAACCTTGGAATAATGACAAAGTTGCTTTAGAAACACCTATGACGGATGTCTCATGCATCATGAGATCTGAATTTAAAAAGGGTTCAGGTTTTAACGTTATAGGATCAAGCGAATAAGTGCATATGGTGGATGCCTTGGCGATTACAGGCGATGAAGGACGTGATAGCCTGCGTAAAGTTTCGGGGAGCTGGCAAATAAGCTTTGATCCGGAAATGTCCGAATGGGGAAACCCACCCGCAAGGGTAACCGCTCCTGAATATATAGGGAGATGGTGGCAAACCGAGTGAACTGAAACATCTAAGTAGCTCGAGGAAAAGAAATCAACCGAGATTCCGTAAGTAGTGGCGAGCGAACATGGAATAGCCTGTTATTTTTAGCACATGCGATAGTAGAACGGAATGGAAAGTCCGGCCATAGAGGGTGATAGCCCCTTATACGAAATCCCGTGTGTGGAACTAGGGTAACGACAAGTAGGGCGGGGCACGAGAAACCTTGTCTGAACATGGGGGGACCATCCTCCAAGGCTAAATACTCGTAATCGACCGATAGTGAACCAGTACCGTGAGGGAAAGGCGAAAAGAACCCCGGGAGGGGAGTGAAATAGATCCTGAAACCGTATGCATACAAACAGTGGGAGCGGACTTGTTCCGTGACTGCGTACCTTTTGTATAATGGGTCAGCGACTTACATTCAGTAGCAAGCTTAACCGATAGGGGAGGCGTAGCGAAAGCGAGTCCGAATAGGGCGTCTAGTTGCTGGGTGTAGACCCGAAACCAAGTGATCTATCCATGGCCAGGATGAAGGTGCCGTAACAGGTACTGGAGGTCCGAACCCACAAATGTTGAAAAATTTGGGGATGAGCTGTGGATAGGGGTGAAAGGCTAAACAAACTTGGAAATAGCTGGTTCTCTCCGAAAACTATTTAGGTAGTGCCTCGTATATCATTCTCGGGGGTAGAGCACTGTTATGGCTAGGGGGTTCATAAGAACTTACCAAACCATTGCAAACTCCGAATACTGAGAAATGCAATTACGGGAGACAGACCATGGGTGCTAACGTCCGTGGTCAAGAGGGAAACAACCCAGACCGACAGCTAAGGTCCCAAATGACGTGCTAAGTGGAAAACGAAGTGGGAAGGCATAGACAGCCAGGATGTTGGCTTAGAAGCAGCCATCATTTAAAGAAAGCGTAATAGCTCACTGGTCGAGTCGTCCTGCGCGGAAGATGTAACGGGGCTAAGCACGTAACCGAAGCTTCGGATGCTACATTCTTCGGAATGTATGCATGGTAGGAGAGCGTTCTGTAGGCCTGCGAAGGTGTTCTGTGAGGAATGCTGGAGGTATCAGAAGTGCGAATGCTGACATGAGTAGCGATAAAGGGAGTGAAAAGCTCCCTCGCCGAAAACCCAAGGTTTCCTGCGCAACGTTCATCGGCGCAGGGTGAGTCGGCCCCTAAGGTGAGGCAGAGATGCGTAGCTGATGGGAAACAGGTTAATATTCCTGTACCTGTATACAATGCGATGTGGGGACGGAGAAGGTTAGGTCAGCCGGGTGTTGGATGTCCCGGTTCAAGCGTGTAGGCAGATTCTTTAGGCAAATCCGGAGAGTCAATGCTGAGGCGTGATAACGAGCGTACTTGTACGTGAAGTGATTGATACCATGCTTCCAAGAAAAGCCACTAAGCTTCAGTTGTATAGAGACCGTACCGCAAACCGACACAGGTGGGTAGGATGAGAATTCTAAGGCGCTTGAGAGAACCCGGGAGAAGGAACTCGGCAAATTAGCACCGTAACTTCGGGAGAAGGTGCGCCCCGGTAGGTTGTAGAGATTTACTCTCGAAGGCCGATGGGGTTGCAGTGAAAAGGTGGCTGCGACTGTTTAATAAAAACACAGCACTCTGCAAACACGAAAGTGGACGTATAGGGTGTGACGCCTGCCCGGTGCTGGAAGATTAAATGATGGGGTGCAAGCTCTTGATTGAAGTCCCAGTAAACGGCGGCCGTAACTATAACGGTCCTAAGGTAGCGAAATTCCTTGTCGGGTAAGTTCCGACCCGCACGAATGGCGTAACGATGGCCACACTGTCTCCTCTCGGGACTCAGCGAAGTTGAAATGTTTGTGAAGATGCAATCTACCCGCGGCTAGACGGAAAGACCCCATGAACCTTTACTGTAGCTTTACATTGGACTTTGACAAGATTTGTGTAGGATAGGTGGGAGACTATGAAGCGGCGTCGCTAGATGTCGTGGAGTCAACCTTGAAATACCACCCTGATGTTGTTGAGGTTCTAACCTAGGTCCGTAATCCGGACTGGGGACCGTGTATGGTGGGCAGTTTGACTGGGGCGGTCTCCTCCCAAAGAGTAACGGAGGAGTGCGAAGGTAACCTAGGTACGGTCGGAAATCGTACTGATAGTGCAATGGCATAAGGTTGCTTGACTGCGAGACGGACAGGTCGAGCAGGTGCGAAAGCAGGTCATAGTGATCCGGTGGTTCTGTATGGAAGGGCCATCGCTCAACGGATAAAAGGTACTCTGGGGATAACAGGCTGATTCCTCCCAAGAGTTCATATCGACGGGGGAGTTTGGCACCTCGATGTCGGCTCATCACATCCTGGGGCTGTAGCCGGTCCCAAGGGTATGGCTGTTCGCCATTTAAAGTGGTACGTGAGCTGGGTTTAAAACGTCGTGAGACAGTTTGGTCCCTATCTGCCGTGGGCGTTGGAAATTTGAAGGGACCTGCTCCTAGTACGAGAGGACCGGAGTGGACAGATCTCTGGTGGACCGGTTATCACGCCAGTGGTATAGCCGGGTAGCTAAATCTGGAAGAGATAAACGCTGAAAGCATCTAAGCGTGAAACTCGCCTTGAGATGAGATTTCCCTGGGGGTTTAACCCCCCTAAAGAGTCGTTCGAGACCAGGACGTTGATAGGACGGATGTGGAAGCGCAGTAATGCGTTAAGCTGACCGTTACTAATTGCTCGTGAGGCTTGATCCTATAACCTTAAAACTTGAACATGTTCGAGTCTATGGTTGTACTAAAGTAAGATAATGTAATCAATACCCCTATTTAAACCGAAGTGAACACTTCGATGACTTTACTTCTTCCAATTTGTTACAGACGCCTCATGAAAATGAGACGGCAACACAGCATAATCGCTTGTGTGTTTGAAGGTTAAACATGCGAGACACCAGTTATGCTTGGCGGCCATAGCGGTTTGGAACCACCCCTTCCCATCTCGAACAGGGCCGTGAAACGAACCAGCGCCAATGATAGTATGCTCCTTGCATGCGAAAGTAGGTCACTGCCAAGCTATTTATACCAAAAAACCCCATTACGCATGTAGTGGGGTTTTTTTATGTCCGTCAAATGAGTGACTCATCGTGGCTTGGTCTGAGTCGGCTAAGTCTTTACTATCTAAACTCTTTAAAGTATTTGTCGTTAGCGTAACAAGCGCAATCTATCTACTGATGCAGTCTATTTCAGAAGCAATACTTATTTCAATTTGATAATCTAAAAAGTGCATATTACTTTGGGGTGGGGAAATGCAACCAATGTTTAGGCATTTAGTTGTGTGTCTGCTGGAGCAACTTCAGATTAAGTTGCTATATTTATAGGTTTCTTAAACTGTTTACTTAGTTTTGTTTGTTGTTAGATGATTATTTTCATAATTTATCAACATGTGACTCAGTTCAGTTTCTAATAGCTTTTCATCACCGGTATTTAACTGAATCAATTTTCGTAAGTTTGTGATGCTATCTATATCAATATGTAGCGACTCTAAACCGACTAAAGAGCCTTCATGATGAATGACTTTGCCTTGCATGGTGATTTTTTGATCATGAGTGCCAAGCTTAAGTGTCATGACGCAGCTGCGCTGTTTAATGAATGTCGTAATCACTTTTTCAGTTTCAACTAGCGCGCCCTTAAGGGATATATCAAGCAAACGTGCGCTATGTATATCATCTAGTAGATGTATATTAAGTTGAACGACGGCATCAAAATGAATACGTGAAAAGCGCCTTGATTCATTCATAGGTATATAAACCTCCAACAAATAGATGGCGAAACGATTGTTTGCATGATTTTATTGTGAATAATGTATTTAATATACGCCTATGACCTAGTTAATGTATATATCAAATCAATTTTTATCACTCATTTCTTGAGTGTCGTATTGGATATTGAACTCACTAAATTAAAGTTAATTAATTTAGCAGGCGCTCAATGAGTGCTAAGCCAAAGCCCACGCCAAATCCGTTTGTATCACTTTCTACAGCGCCTAAGCCGCCTTTGCGATTTGCAGATGATAGGTCTGTGTGTATCCAAGGGATGTCATTTTCAATAAACTTGCCTAGAAAGCGAGCCGCATGAATATGGTCTGCACCACCATCTAGTGTGCATTGTTTAATATCTGCAATATCACTATCTAGGTCGCTGTCAAAGTCATCGTCATATGGGAAGCTAGCAATACGCTCACCTGATTTTGAGCCTGCATCAATAGCTTTAGCGGCAAGCTCTGGCCTGTTGACGATTACGCCACTCATGCGATCGCTAAGCGCAGTGATCATGCTGCCTGTCAGTGTGGCAAAGTCAATAATTGCATCTGGTTTTTCACGCGAGGCAAGTGTAAGTGTGTCAGCTAAGACCATGCGTCCTTCTGCATCAGTATGCACAATCTCAACCGTCAACCCGTTTAATGCTGTGATTACATCATTTTGCTTGAATGCATTTGGGCCAATATGGTTTTGTGCGATAGCTAACCAGCAATCCAGTTTGATGGGTAATTGCATTTTTGATACTGCTAGTAGAATGCCAAGGCAAACCGCAGAGCCATTCATGTCTTCATGCATGCCGAGCATGTATTTTGCAGGCTTAAGGTTATGCCCGCCCGTGTCAAAGCAAATGCCTTTGCCGACGATGGAAAAATGCTTTTGAGCATTAGTTGGATGGTATGTTAAATGTACAATGGCAGCATCTTGTGGCTCAGAGCCTTGTGCGACAGCAACAAAGGCACCTGCACCCATTTCTTTAAGCGCATTCATATCGTACTCTTTATGTAGCCAACTGTTTTCTACGGCTAATTTGGCAATTTTTTGACGATATAGTGTTGGTGTTAACTCGTTGGGTGGTGTGATGGTGAGTTCACGACATATTGTATTGCCTGCAACGCGTGCGTTGACGTAAGCGTAGTCATGGCTAGTTTTATAGCCATGAATTGTTACGCTTTTTAGGATGCTTGGTTTGTGTTCTTTTTTTCTGGATGGTAAGTTTGCGGCATTAACTGTTACCACATAATAGGCCGCACAGGCGTGCGCTTCTTTTGTAGAGTCGTCTCCAAAAACGCAAATATCGATAGTTTCCGCTTGCTCTGCAATGATGGGTTTGATTGCCGCGCGTAGTAAGGTGTGGCGTTGAAACATGTTTAGTTGACTATTTAATATGACATAACTAGCGACTCCACCGTTGGGTAGGTCTATCACTACTGGGGTCTTATTTAAGTCTTTGAGCTCACATTTGCTACGTTTGAGTTTTGTTTCTAACGTGGCTATAAAAGGAATGTTTTTGTCGTCAGTATTCGACAGTACAAAAAGCATGTGCTGATTATCTTTTAATGTATTTTCGTTCGCAATAGCTGCATTTTGTCGTAATTTAACTGACATTCGTTGTCCTTGTAGTCTTGTAGGAAATGTAGTGATTGTATATAAGATACATGTGCTAAATGTTTAAAAAACGCTAGTAAACTTGACCAAAACCACTAAAAAAGCCACACTACTGTTTTATAAAAAATTAAATTGCAACGCATTTTAAATGCGCGGTATTTCAGACACGCTGTATTTGTTTTTGTTTCATTATTCGATTGAATATTATACCTACTGAACAATTGCTTGAAGTAAGTACAAAACGATTAAATGGATTAGCAGATATGGCTACACGGAGCTACAACTGAATGTCATTGAACACACCTTTGAATAATCCCGATATTGATAGTCAAGAAACTCAAGAGTGGCTTGATGCACTAATGGCCGTTATTGAAAATGAAGGCACAGAGCGTGCACACTTTTTATTAGAGGCGATGATTGATAAAGCGCGTCGCTCAGGTAGCAACTTACCTTATAAAGCAACTACTGCGTATTTAAATACAATTCCTACACATTTACAGGCAAAGTTGCCTGGTGACCCAGAAATGGAGCGCAGAGTGCGTGCATTGGTGCGCTGGAATGCAGTGATGACTGTATTGCGTGCGAATGAAAAATCACCTGGCGTGGGTGGTCATATTGCGAGCTTCCAATCTGCTGCTACACTTTATGATACTGGGTTTAACTATTTCTTCCGCGCGCCGAATGAAAACTTTGGCGGTGACTGTGTGTATTTCCAAGGCCACTCATCACCAGGCGTGTATGCGCGAGCTTTCTTAGAAGGCCGTATTACCGAAGAGCAAATGGATAACTTCCGTCAGGAAACTGGTGGCAATGGTTTGCCTAGCTACCCACATCCTTGGTTGATGCCGGACTTTTGGCAGTTCCCTACGGTTTCTATGGGCTTGGGACCTTTGGCTGGTATTTATCAGGCGCGTTTCTTGAAGTATATCCATGACCGCGGTATTGCTGATACTAGCGACCGTAAGGTATGGGTGTTCTGTGGTGATGGCGAGATGGATGAGCCTGAGTCATTAGGTGCGATTTCATTAGCTAGTCGTGAAAAATTAGATAACTTGATTTTTGTCATCAACTGTAACTTACAGCGCCTTGATGGTCCTGTACGTGGCAATGGCAAAATCATTCAAGAGTTAGAGTCAGACTTCCGTGGCTCTGGCTGGAACGTATTGAAAGTGGTTTGGGGTTCTTACTGGGATCCTTTATTGGCGATGGATAAAGATGGCTTGCTCAAAAAACGCATGGAAGAGTGCGTGGACGGTGAGTACCAGAACTTTAAACAAAAAGGTGGCGCATACACACGTGAACACTTCTTTGGTAAGTATCCTGAGCTGAAAGAAATGGTTGCTGCAATGAGTGACCAAGACATTTGGCGCTTGAACCGTGGCGGTCATGACCCACATAAAGTGTTTGCTGCTTACAACTCTGCAGTAAACCACAAAGGTCAACCTACTGTTATTTTGGCTAAAACTGTTAAAGGTTATGGCATGGGTGATGCTGGTGAAGGTCAAAACACGACGCACCAACAAAAAAGCATGGATATTGAGTCACTGAAGAAATTCCGTGATCGCTTTGACTTGCCAATCACAGATGAACAAGTTGAGAGCTTGAGTTTCTACAAACCAGCTGAAGACTCACCTGAAATGAAATACATGGCATCACGCCGTGAAGCGATGGGTGGTTTTGTGCCACAACGTCGTCGTAAAGGTAATGAGCTTACCGTGCCGGCATTGTCTGCATTTGAAAATATGCTAACTGCTACTGGTGACCGTGAAATCTCTACCACCATGGCATTTGTGCGTATCTTATCTACCTTAGTGCGTGATAAGCAGATCGGTAAATATGTGGTGCCTATCGTGCCGGATGAAGCGCGTACTTTTGGTATGGAAGGTATGTTCCGCCAGTTAGGTATCTATGCGAGCCAAGGTCAGTTGTATGAGCCACAAGATTCTGACCAAGTGATGTACTACAAAGAGTCTAAAGATGGTCAGATTTTAGAAGAAGGTATTAACGAAGCAGGTTCATTCTCTAGCTGGTTGGCTGCGGCAACGTCATACTCTGTAACGGGTGTGCAAATGATTCCTTTCTACATTTACTACTCAATGTTTGGTTTCCAACGTGTGGGTGACTTAGCGTGGATGGCTGGTGACTCTCGTGCACGTGGTTTCTTGTTAGGAGCGACAGCTGGTCGTACTACTTTAAATGGTGAAGGTTTACAGCACGAAGATGGTCATAGCCATTTGATGTCTGCAACCATTCCAAATTGTATTTCTTATGACCCGACCTTCGCTTATGAGTTAGCTGTCATTATTCAAGAAGGTTTGCGTCGTATGGTGCAAAATCAAGAAGATGTGTACTACTACATTACTTTGATGAATGAGAACTATAGCCACCCAGCAATGCCAGAAGGCAGTGCTGAAGGCATCCTGAAAGGTATGTATAACTTTAGTAAATCTAAAGCCAAAGGTGAGAAAGTTCAATTGATGGGTAGTGGTGTGATTCTGCGTGAAGTGATTGCCGCTGCTGAATTGTTAGAAAAAGATTGGGGCATCTCTGCTGATGTATGGAGCGTACCAAGCTTTACTGAGCTGCGTCGTGAAGGCTTGGAGTGTGACCGCTGGAATATGTTGAATCCAGAAAAAACGCAAAAAGTTAGTTATATTGCTTCTTGTTTGAAAGATGCTAAAGGACCTGTCGTTGCATCGACTGATTACATGAAGAGTTTTGCTGAGCAAATTCAACGTTTTGTACCAAACAAGTTTGTAGCACTTGGTACGGATGGTTTTGGTCGCTCAGATAGCCGTGAAGCTTTGCGCGATTTCTTTGAAGTGAATCGCTACTATGTAGTGGTTGCTGCGCTAAAAGCGTTAAGTGATGAAGGTAAATTGCCGGTTGCTAAAGTGGCTGAGGCCGTTAAAAAATACAGTTTGGATGCTAATAAGCCAAACCCAACGACAGTTTAAGGATATACATAGATGGCAGTTCAAGATATTTTTGTCCCAGATATCGGTAATTTCGATAGTGTGGATGTAATTGAAGTACTAATCAAAGCTGGTGACGTGATTGCTAAGGATGATTCGCTCATCACTGTTGAATCTGATAAAGCTTCTATGGATATTCCTGCGCCATTTGCTGGCGTTGTGAAAGAAGTGAAAATCAAGGTTGGTGATAAAGCGGCTCAAGGTACTTTGTTAATGACGATGGATGTGACCGAGACGGTTGTTGCGCCTGTGGTTGAGACTAAGTCAGTTGCAGTTGCTGTAGAAGAGGCGCCTAAAGTTGCGATTCCAGAACCTACAAGACCTGCACCAGAACCACCTAAGCCAGTGCAGCCAACGCAGCAGCCTGCGCCTGTTGCTGAGAGTGCTGTCATTGTGTCTGGAAAACTTTCACATGCAAGCCCTTCGATTCGTAAGTTTGCACGTGAGTTAGGTGTGAACTTAGCGCTAGTCAGTGGTACTGGTGCTAAAAACCGTATTTTACAAAGTGATGTGCAGTCATATGTGAAAGGCGAGTTAGCAAAACCTCGCACTGAGAACATGGGCGCTGGCGTAAGTGGTTTAGCTGCATTACCAATGCCTGTGATTGACTTTAGCAAGTTCGGTGCGATTGAGACTAAGCCTTTATCACGCATTAAGAAATTATCTGGTGCAAACTTACACCGTAACTGGGTAACTGCACCACATGTGACGCAGTTTGATGAGGCAGACATTACGGACTTAGAAGACTTCCGTAAATCTATGCAGGCTGATGCTGAGAAACGTGGCGTTAAACTGACGATGCTTGCATTCTTAATCAAAGCTTCAGTGAATGCGCTAAAAGCATACCCTAACTTTAATGCTTCACTTTCTCCTGATGGCGATAGCTTGATATTGAAAAACTATTTCAATATTGGTTTTGCTTGCGACACCCCAGATGGCTTAGTAGTGCCAGTGGTACGTGATGTGCACCAAAAAGACGTGTTGGATATTGCGCGCGATTTGATGGACTTATCTGCAAAGGCACGTGAGCGCAAATTAAAAGTAGAAGAAATGCAGGGCGGCTGCTTCACGATTTCTAGCTTAGGTGGTATTGGCGGCACAATGTTTACACCAATTATTAACTGCCCAGAAGTCGCAATCTTAGGTGTTTCACGCTCCTCTATGCAGCCGGTTTACAACAAAGACACCAATGGTTTTGAGCCGCGTTTGATTTTGCCGATGTCATTGTCATATGACCATCGCGTGATTGATGGTGCTGATGGCGCGCGCTTTACTAGCCATATGCGCATGATGCTAAGTGATGTGCGTAGACTATTGCTCTAGTGAGATGAGTTGAGCATAGTTGTTAATTTGTTTGAATTTGACTTAACCTAAAAAGGACTGATTTCTGTCGATACAGATTCAGTCCTTTTTTATTTTTATTTTTATTTTATGTCTGTAGTCCTTGTCGTAACAATCACCATCTTTTGCCTACTTGATTTTAAAAGTGGGTACATTGAAGATTGTTAACCCTGTCGCGTATGCTAAATTCTTAAAGTTAAATAGATTAAAATTTAATTTAGTTCTTTACGATTGCCGATATACGGATATAGACTGAAACAAAAATGAGTGTTGGATGTTTTAATATTGCATTTAAGTGACTGATACCATGTTAGTTTGCAGCTATTTATCATGGCTGTAATTTTCTAAATGGGAGTGCATTCTTGTTGATTAACTAGTGATCGAGAGGGTGATATGGAGTGGGTTAGTCAAGCATTAGGGGGGCAGTCGTTGATTCCTCATGGTTATTGTCTTACGTGGAATCCAGCCTTGCTCTGGACGCTAGTTGTTTCTGACGCAGTGATTGCACTTTCTTACTTCTCCATTCCTTTTGCATTGTGGTACTTTGCAAAAAAACGTCCAGATATCCCATACAGGTGGTTAATGATCGTTTTTGGGATGTTTATTGTGGCATGCGGTGTTACGCACATCTTTGACATACTCAATATATGGCAGCCTTCATACTGGGCAAGTGCATACGCCAAGGCATTTACCGCCACTATCTCTTTTGCTACGGCTATTGCAGTTTGGTGCATTATGCCTTTAGCGCTTAAGGCGCCGTCCGCACAACAATTACAAGTACTTAACCAAGCATTGGCACAATCACATGCGGAGTTGGAAAACCGAGTGCAGATGCGGACTGTTGAATTGACGTCAGCCTTAAATAAAAGCCATCGATTGAGTGAGGCATTGGATCATATTCCAGCTTTTGTATACATCAAGGATATGAATGGTAAGTATGTTTACGCTAATCGCATGACATTAGATTTTTTCAACTGTTCTATTGATGAGTTGGTGACGATAGATGAGAGTCAATATTTCTCACCAAAGACGCTGGCTAAAGTGCAGGATGTTGATAAAAGAGTTATTGAAGGTGGCGAGGATGCTTGCGAAGAGATTGAAGCGATATCCCATGATAATAAGAAGCGTATTTTTTGGCAAATAAAGACACCAATCTATGAAGGTGATGCAGAACGTCATATTGGGGGGTTGTGCGGTATTTCTACAGATATTACCGATCTTAAAAATGCCGAGTTGTCTTTACGTATTGCCGCTACCGCATTTGAATCTTCTGATGGTATTTTAATTACAGATGCAGGTTGTTCGATTCTGCAGGTTAACTCTGCTTTTACAAAAATCACAGGTTACACAGCAGGGGATGTTGTTGGGAAAAACCCAAATATACTAAGTTCTGGTCGGCATGATCACCTTTTTTATCAGGCACTCTGGGAAAAAATTAATACTACAGGTACGTGGTGCGGGGAGATATGGAATCGACGCAAGACTGGTGAAATTTATCCGGAACGTATCACCATTTCAGTGGTTAAAGATAAAGATGGCAAAGTAACCAACTATGTGTCTGTCTTTACTGACATTAGCGAAAGTAAAGCCTCATCAGAGCAAATTGAGCATCTGGCGTTTTATGACCCTTTAACTAATTTGCCGAATCGTTTGTTATTGTTGGATCGCGTACGTCAGGCATTTTCTTCAAGTAGCCGTACCGGCAAAAAAGGTGCATTGCTGTTTGTTGATTTGGATCACTTTAAAGTGCTGAATGATACCTTAGGCCACAGCACCGGTGACTTGCTATTGAAGCTTCAAGCCGAGCGGCTTAGTCATTGTGTTAGGGCTGGCGACACAGTGGCGCGCTTCGGAGGGGACGAGTTTGTTGTGGTGCTTGAGGATTTGGATCAGAACGTGACTGATGCTGCTTCAATTGCAGAGCAGATTGGTAATAAGATTCTATTGGCCTTACATGAGCCGTGCCAGTTTGGTACGCATCAATATCAAAGTACTTCTAGTATCGGCATTACCTTGTTTAACGGTGATGAGCATGATATTGAGGAGCTGCTGAAACAAGCTGATATATCAATGTACCAAGCGAAAAAAGCTGGTAGAAATACACTGCGTTTCTTTGACCCAGCCATGCAGGAAAAGCTAAGTATACGGGCGAGCTTGGAAAGCGAGTTGCGATATGCCATTGAAAAGCAGCAACTAGCGCTTTATTATCAAATTCAGGTTGATGATAATCATCGGTTGATAGGAGCTGAGGCTTTAATAAGGTGGATACATCCTGAGCGAGGTATTGTTTCTCCAATGGAGTTTATTCCAATCGCGGAAGAAAGTGCTTTAATTTTAGATATAGGGCATTGGGTCATTGATACGGCTTGCTGCCAGTTAGCCGAGTGGGCAAAAAATGCCGATAAAAAACATTTGATTATTGCTGTGAACGTCAGTGCACATCAGTTTAGAGCGCTGGATTTTGTGCAATCTATTCATCAAGCTATTGAGATGCATAAGATTGATGCATCTCGCTTGAAGTTAGAGTTGACGGAAAGTGTGATTTTGGAAGATGTTGATGAGGTGATTGCGAGAATGCATGCGCTCAAAGCGCTGGGTGTTAGGTTGTCGTTAGATGATTTTGGCACGGGATATTCTTCGCTTTCTTATCTGAAAAAGTTGCCGCTTGATCAGGTGAAGATCGATCAGAGTTTTGTACGTGATTTGGCATATGACCCTAACGATGCAATCATGGTGAAAACGATTATTGATTTGGCGAATAACTTCCGTATTAATGTAATTGCGGAAGGCGTGGAAACTGAGCTTGAGTTGACTATTTTAAAAGATTACGGCTGCCGACTTTATCAAGGGTACTTGTTTGGTAAACCTGTGCCTATCGAGCAGTTTCAATTTTCTATTACTTAAACATCGATTTACAGGCCGGCGTTAGCAAGTTTCCAATCGCATACATCGCTTTAGCGTGTGCGATTGGAAAGTGTTAGTTTGCGCATCTAATTTTTCTCATCTAGTTTCGGGCTCAGATATGCAACTTTTCTTTAAGCCTGATTTTAGACATAAGCTCGATGTTGTCTCTGTTTTGCTATATGGTAGCAAGGTTATTGCATGTTAGTAGGCGATAAAATGCGAGGTTTAATGTTAAAATTGCAACAAATAACCAAAGTTTGCAAAGGGTATGCATGAGTAATTTAGTTGAAGTATTGGTGCCGGATATCGGTAACTTTGATAGTGTTGATGTGATTGAAGTGCTGGTTAAAGCTGGTGACACGATTGCTAAAGAAGATTCCTTGATTACAGTAGAGTCTGACAAAGCCTCTATGGATATTCCATCTTCACAAGCTGGGGTTGTAAAAGAAGTTAAAGTTAAAGTAGGTGACAAAGTAGCAAAAGGGTCACTGATGTTATTAGTAGAGGCTACTGAAGCTGTTGCACCAGTGAAGGCTGAGGTGCCAGCACCTGCTGCAACTCCTGTGGCGACACCAAGTGCAGTGCCAGTGACGGCTGTTGCGGTTGGCGATAGTGATATCAATACACAAGTGGTGGTGTTAGGTAGTGGCCCTGGCGGCTACACTGCGGCTTTCCGTGCAGCAGACTTAGGTAAACAAGTGGTTCTGATTGAACGTTATGCGACATTAGGTGGTGTATGTTTGAATGTAGGTTGCATCCCGTCTAAGGCATTACTGCATACTGCAAAAGTGATTACTGAGGCAGAAGAGTCTAGCCATCATGGGGTGAAGTTTGGTGCACCGCAAGTAGATTTAGAGCAACTGCGTAATTGGAAAGCCAATGATGTGGTTGGTAAGCTCACTGGCGGTTTAGCCGCAATGGCGAAGCAACGTAATGTAACGGTGGTGCAAGGTATGGGCAAGTTTACCAGCGCTAACCAAATTGCGGTGACAGCGGCAGATGGCAAAGTAACAACGGTAGGCTTTGAAAATGCGATTATTGCTGCAGGTTCACAGGCGACTAAATTCCCGGGTGTTGAGGCAGATGAGCGCATTATGGACTCAACCGGTGCCTTGGCGTTAGCGGATGTGCCTAAGCGTATGCTGGTGATTGGCGGCGGCATTATCGGCCTAGAGATGGGTACTGTATACGATGCATTAGGCTCAAAAGTGAGTGTGGTTGAGTTTACTGACGGCTTGGTTCAAGGTTGCGACCGTGATTTAGTGCGCCCATTACAAAAGCGTATGGAAAAACGTTTTGAAGCGATTATGCTCAATACCAAAGTGGCGAAGATGGAGCCTAAGATAGACGGTATTCATGTCACCTTTGAAGGTGTGAATGGTAATGCAGATGCACCTAAAGGTGTTGAAGTGTATGACCGCGTGTTGGTGTCGATTGGTCGCCGTCCGAACGGTAAAAACATCGGTGCAGAAAATGCTGGGGTGGCCGTGGATGATTATGGCTTTATTAATGTAGATAAACAAATGCGCACCAACGTGTCGCACATTTTTGCAATTGGCGATATTGTCGGCCAGCCAATGTTGGCGCACAAAGCAACGCACGAAGCTAAAGTAGCGGCTGAAGTGATTGCTGGTGAAAAAGTAGAATTTGTTGCATCAGTGATTCCATCAGTTGCCTATACAGACCCGGAAGTAGCTTGGGTAGGTTTGACTGAAACTGAAGCCAAGGCTAAAGGCATTGCCATTGATAAGGCGAGCTTCCCATGGGCGGCAAGTGGCCGTGCGTTATCGATTGCGCGTACTGAAGGTGCAACCAAGCTGATCTTTGATAAAGAAACCCATCGTTTGATTGGTGCTGGTATCGTGGGTGTTAATGCCGGCGAGTTGCTGGCTGAGGCTGTGTTAGCCATTGAAATGGGCGCTGATGCACATGATTTAGGCTTAACCATCCATGCACACCCAACGTTATCTGAAACCGTGTGTTTTGCGGCAGAGATGAAAGAGGGCACCATTACCGATTTGTATATCAAAAAGCGCTAAAGTATTCAACGCTAACATACTCAACGTTAGCGTGTTGTTTGTCTCTTAACTGTTTCAACGTCTAACTAGCCTGTCATGTCGATATGTCAGGCTGGTTTTAATTCAAGAAGGCCGTGCCAATGAATAAGTTGTTTCAATATAGTTCTCTAACACTGACTGTGATGATGTTTAGTGGCTGCGCATCAATCATGAAAGATGATTATCAGCGTATGCAGATTGAGACTTATTCAAAGAGTAACGCACTTGTTAGCAATGCTAAATGTAGAGCCAAAAATGACCGTGGTGAATGGGTGGTTTTTACTGCAGGCACTTTCATCGCTCGTCGCTCCGATCAAAACTTATTGATCAGTTGTGAGAAGGAAGGCGAAGCGACTGGATATGCAACCTTGATCTCACGTGCTAATGAAGGAATGTATGGCAATATATTTTTAGGTGGTGAATTTGGGGCAATGCTAGACCATCACAATGGCAATGCTTACAGTTATCCAGACTGGATTAGAGTAATCATGGGTGATAATTTGGTGTTTGATCGTAAGAATAACGAAAGGGGGCAGCTGATGCTTGGTAGTCCATCGGGGTCGGTAGTGCAGAACGATAAAAAAACCTTAGTAGATAAAGCTTTAGATTACTTACCATGACCAACGCTTCTTACACTGTATCTCGTAATGATGGGTTTTCTAGCGACGCTTTTTTAAGTGAGCTCAAATCAGTTTTGCCAAAAGAAAGAGTCTATACCGACCCTGTAGATTGCTACGCCTATGCTTACGATAACTCGCGTAACTATCATAGCCCTATCGCTGTTGTTTTTCCGCTCACTATAGAAGAAGTACAAAGTGTAGTTTTACTTTGTAATGCATATAAAGTACCTGTGGTGCCCCGTGGGCGTGGCACTGGTACTGCTGGAGGCAGCGTGCCGGAAGCGGGCGGGGTTGCGCTGTCATTAGAGCGTATGGATAAAATTATTAGCATAGACCCTGATAATCGCATGGCGATTGTTGAGCCGGGTGTGCTGAATCAAGTGCTGCAAGATGAGATTAACCCCGTAGGTTTCTTTTGGCCACCAGACCCATCAAGCGCTGCCTATTGCAGTATTGGCGGTAATTTAGCGACTTGTGCCGCAGGACCGCATGCGGTGAAGTATGGCGTGGCGCGTGACCATATTCTTGGCCTAAAAGCTGTGACTGGTAAGGGTGAGATCATCAAAACCGGTTGCTACACCAGCAAAGGTGTTGTTGGGTACGATTTAACACGCCTGTTGGTAGGGTCTGAGGGTACATTGGCGGTGATTTGTGAGGCAACCCTTAAATTGACGCCTTTGCCTAAGTTTACAGGCGGCATTACTGCTGAATTTGTTGATACTGAAAGTTGCGCCAAAGCGATTGCTGCCATTATGGCGCAGCCTTATACACCAAGTGCATTGGAGTTTTTAGATAACGGTGCACTCACATTGATTCGTAGCCGTCATCAAAATTTATTACCAGAGAATGCGCGCGCTTATCTAATGATAGAGGTTGATGGATCGCAGCAAGAGATTGTTGAGGCGACTGATGCGATATTGCAGGCATGCCAAGTTGCAGGGTTGATTGAAGCAAAACCAGCCCATGATACTAAAGCGTTGTGGGCGGCGCGTAAGGCTTTGTCGCCTTTACTAAAAGACATTGCACCTAAAAAGATTAACGAAGACATTGCCGTGCCTGTGTCTCACCTACCTGCGTTACTGACTGGTTTAGAGAGGCTTGCGGCATTACACCAAATCTCGAACGTGAATTTTGGCCATGCGGGTAATGGCAATATTCATGTTAACTTGCTGGTAAACCCAGATAATGCTGATGAAATGAAACGTGCTTATCAGTGTTTAGATGAGGTGTTTAGTTTGGTGTTGTCTTTACAAGGTACGCTGTCTGGTGAGCATGGTGTGGGTATGGCGAAGCGTCCATTTGTGCCGCGTGAGATTGATGCGACTACGATAAGCTTAATGAAGTCACTTAAACTAACTTTTGACCCAAATAATGTCCTAAACCCGGGTAAGTTGTTTCCAGCTTAACCAAAATTAGTGAATCTAGGTTTAGTTAGTTCAGGTTTAGTGGATTTAGGTTTACTGAATTAAAGTGCGTTGCAGCTAACTTCTTTGAGTTCTGCAGCCGGGAAATCTGGTTTAAGCTTTTTGATTTCAGCAATTTCATTTTCAGTCAGGTTTTTCAGCAATAAACTGGAATAACTTTTACCTTGGCTGCGTAAGGACTTTTCAACGCCTTTAATTCCTTTGGCTTGCAGTTCTTTTTGTAAGTTAATAGCCAATTGCTCATCGCTGAAGATGCCGAAGGAAATTGCATTTTTCCACCTAGGCTCTTGTACGACAAAAACATCTGTTATTCCGTTAGCCCTTAATTCTGCCGCTTTTTTTAGTGCTTCTGTGCTTGATTTAAAAGGCGGTCTGTATACCCAAAAGCGCTTAGCTTCTTGTGTGGTTTGCTCTTTGACCGTTGCTTGCAGGGTGAGGCTTTCTAGTGCCGTTTGTGCATGAGTTAGGTTGGCGTCAGAAAACACGCTCCATTCAAAGCACACATCAATCACTGGCGGGGGCGCTGAAGTGGCTACGTTCTTTTTGGTTACTGCAAGTGCGTCAATTTCTTGCTGTGATAACACTTTGATTTTTTCAGGTGCAATTTCTGCCTGTTGCACTTGGGCTGGTTTTGGTAAAACAACATCGAGATTGAAATAGCCCAATAATCCAATGTTGATGAATGCGAATAGCCAAAAAAAGTATTTCATGACAATGTGCTTTGCGTAGTTTGTTTAATGGCAGGCGTTGTAGATAGATATAAGCCTTGTAGCACTAAGTTATCCGCAATCGTAACAGGTTTTTTTGTCGGTTGAGCGGCACTGTCAGCTGAATTTTCGTTTGTAAGGTTTTGCTGTATCAGTATAGCGTTACCACCGCTGATGATAAGCGCAGGTGTATGCCCATATTGATGCTCAACTGTCTGTAGCATGTGTTTGATTGCGCCTAATGTCGCATGGGCTGCACCGCTGTAGATTGCATTGGTAGTTGTAGTGGCAAATGGACTAACAGCAGTTTGCTGACGAGTGGCGGTATCAGTTGTAGTTTTTGGTAATTGAGCTGTGGCAGTCCCTAAACTTTGTTGCATGATGTCTATGCCAGGTAAGATCATGCCGCCAATAAACACACCAAAGACCTCGCCATTAATTTGAGTGCTCACGATTGCATCTATTGTAGTTGCAGTGCCCGCGTTCACCACTACACAGGTTTCATGTTGCATGTGCCATGCTGCAATTAGCGCAGCCCAGCGATCACTACCTAGTAACTCTGGGGTGGCGTAGTTGTTAATCACATCGCTGCATTGTTTGCTCGCAGTAAACCAGTAAGCAGTAGCCTGATAAGCAACGGTGAGGTGGTGCAGCTGTTTTGCATGTTCTTCGCCTGCAACATTAGAAATCACAATCTGTTCGCATGTAAGCGAGCCAGGTAGCATGTTGGCTGACGCAATCTCTTTATTTAAACACGCACCCTGATGATGGATGTTGCCAGCATCGTCAAACAACGCCCATTTTGTTCTCGTGTTGCCAGCATCAATTGTTAGCACCATATTTATCCACGCTGATGCAGCAATATGCCACATTCTAGTAATTTACCTAAAGCGATACTCGCGCAGTGTCGTTAGTAGCAGCGCTGGTATGGCGATTTTATATTCTTATTAAGACGTTAATAGTTATTTTAACACCAACCATTTTTGAGCTCAGTGTTTTGATGTTTTGTTTATGCAGCATTTCCATACTTATCTCGCCAAGTCTAACTTAGGGGGGAAGCTCAAATGCTAATTAGCATGAGCTTGCGTGCTGGCGCTACGCAAGCTAATTTCACCCGACATGAATTTTTGCAGGCCATTGGCTGTTTCAACAATCAGTGAACCATTTTCGCTAATCGCCTGTACGATGCCAGTGACTTCACTGCCATCGGGCATGAGCATGCGTACAGCTTGTTGGTGGTAAGCATGATGCGTGGCCCACTCATCACGTAGCCCGTCAAAACCATCTCTTTCAAATGTTAACAGTACCTCTACCAAATGTTTAAGTAGAATCGCCATGAGCGAATTAGGGCTGACGGTATGCAATACCGCTTGGTTTAAATAATTGACTGGCTGGTCAATTTTCTGTAACAGCGTTTCGGGCAACTGCAAATTAATGCCCACACCGATGACGGCAGTGCTCGGGCCTTCCATATCACCTTGTAGCTCAATTAATATGCCAGCCAGCTTTTTCTGATTGATCAGAATGTCATTAGGCCATTTCAGCTTGGCTTCTGTTGCACCTATTTCATGCAAGCCACGGATGAGCGCCACGCCTACTGCTAGGCTCAATCCGGATAGTGCAGCGGCACCGCATTGAAAGCGCCATAACAGCGAAAAAGTTAAACTTGCACCCAAGCTGGCTTGCCACTCACGGCCACGCCTGCCGCGCCCGCTGGTTTGTAAATTGGTGACTACGCAAGTGCCATGCGTTTTCGCGCTCATGTTTTGCATCAAGTAGCTATTAGTGGAAGGCAGCGTGTCAAACACCTCTACATTAAGCCATGCGTGCTGTTGGCTCATGTTGTTGATGATAGATTGCTTGTCCAACAGTGTGAGTGCCTGCGGTAATTTGTAGCCTCGGCCACGTACTGAAAAGACTTCAATACCTAAGCTTTCTGCGTGTTGTAATGCATTCCAAATAGTGGCACGGCTCACATTAAAATGTTGTGCAATGGCCTCACCCGAGTGAAATTTACCATCCGCGAGCAATTTTAATATGGGAAAAGTTAAGCTGTTCATCATGGTCTAAGTTTAGCATAGGCATGTTGATAAGCCTCGCTTGGCTATATCTAACGCTGATTTATTCATGAATTCATTAGTGTTAATGTGGCGTACATGGTTTGAATTGAGGTGCATATAATCAATTTATACAGGTACTCATACAAGCGAGTAAGCTGGTGTAAAATAGCGGCAACTTAAATTGAATTTGTTGCTATGTCATCTGAAAAAACACCGATTCCTGCCGGCTCTAACTTTATCCGTGCGATTATTGAAAAAGACCTCTCTCAAAATAAATACGCTACCAAAAAATGGGCAGGTAGCCCAGGCGATGCGGCACATCAAGATACAGGCGTTGTAGATGCGGCTAAAATTCGCACGCGCTTTCCGCCAGAGCCTAATGGCTATTTGCACATTGGTCATGCCAAGTCTATTTTCTTAAACTTTGGCTTAGCACGTGATTTTGACGGTATCTGTCATTTACGTTTTGATGACACTAACCCAGAAAAAGAAAGCCAAGAGTATGTAGATAGCATTTCAGACTCAGTGAAATGGCTAGGCTTTGGTTGGGATAACGCTAACGAGAGCAACCTGTATTTCGCCAGCAACTACTTTGACTTAATGTACCGCGCGGCTGAAAGCCTGATAGAAACTGGCCATGCTTATGTAGATGAGCAAAGTGCAGACGAAATGCGTATTAATCGTGGCACATTAACCGAAGCAGGTAAGAACTCACCTTATCGCGGCCGCACTGTTGCTGAAAACTTAGCGCGTTTCCGTGAAATGCGTGATGGTAAACATGCCGATGGCAGTATGGTATTGCGCGCTAAAATCGATATGGCGTCACCTAACATCAATATGCGCGACCCTGCAATTTACCGCGTGCGCCGTGCACACCATCACAACACTGGTGACCAATGGTGCATTTACCCGATGTACACCTTTGCCCACCCGATTGAAGATGCATTAGAGCGCATTACCCATTCTATCTGCACGCTGGAATTTGAAGACCAACGTCCATTTTACGATTGGCTGTTGGAGCGCCTAGCAGAAGCTGGATTGTTAGCGCACCCATTGCCAAAACAATATGAATTTGCGCGTTTAAACCTCACCTATGTTGTGCTTTCAAAACGTAAATTGATTCAATTGGTAGAAGAAAAACACGTAAGCGGCTGGGATGACCCACGCTTGCCAACCATCGCGGGTGCACGCCGCCGTGGCTATACGCCAGCTGGCTTTAAGCTATTTACCGACCGTATCGGTGTGAGTAAGGCAGATTCATGGATCGAATATACGATTCTGGAGGACTGCATGCGCGAAGTGTTAAACGTTGATGCAGAGCGCCGCATCGCGGTGTTAGACCCAATTAAACTAGTGATTGATAACTACCCACTAGATTCTGATGGTAAATCCCAAAGCGAAGATTGCTTTGCCCCTAACCACCCACTCAAACCAGAGTTGGGTAAGCGCACGGTACAACTCACTAAAGAGCTTTGGATTGAGCGCGAAGACTTTATGGAAGTGCCAAGCAAAGGCTTCTTTAGATTAACGCCAGACGGCATGGTGCGCCTGCGCTACGGCTATGTAGTGAAATGCACAGGCTGTGAAAAAGATGCAGATGGCAACGTGACCGTTGTGCATTGCGAATACCTGCCAGACACCAAGTCAGGCACGCCGGGCTCGGACAGCGTAAAAGTAAAAGGCAATATCCACTGGGTAAGCGTAGCGCATGCTTACGAGGCGGAAGTGCGCTTGTATGACCGCTTATTCAAAGAAGCACACCCGGGCGAAGGCGACCGTGACTTCTTAGACGATATTAACCAAAACTCGGTGCAAGTCATCAAGACGCAGCTAGAGCTAAGTTTGAAAGATGCAAAACCAGAAGAAAGCTTCCAGTTTGAACGTCACGGTTACTTTGTAGCAGATAGAAAAGATAGCGTGGCAGGTAAGCCGGTGTTTAACCGCACGGTGACATTGAAGGATGCTTGGCAGAAGTAGAAAGCTACAATGAAAATTACTGACTATTCTGCAAATAAGTTAGGGGAGTATGTCGCTGGAGACATTGCTGGATGGCCGTATAGAAAAGGCGCTGAGTTAATAGATTTCTTTAATCAGTTTGGTTTTAATGATGTTTATGCGGAAGGGTTTCCTACTCGGAGAGTATTTGCTCAAGAGAAAATCAAGCAGTTGAATGGAAAGCCAATTTTAAAAAGTGTCATTCGTCAAATTCTTGACCCAAGACTTTGGCTGGACAGTTCAAATGGAAGTGTCGAGGAGGCTGTTGATAAGGTAAATGGCTTAATTAAATTCGATGGCTATGAAGTAGTTCGGGATGGTAATTTTTATAAGGTTAGGGATTTAGCAGACTCAATGATAGAAATTGATGCGCCTTTTGATGCGTCTAAGCTATCTGAGTCGCTGATAGAAGAACAAATTCGAAAGTGTAGAGAAAAAGTTGAGCTTGGAGACTACTCCGGGGCAATCACAAATGCGCGCTCTTTGATTGAAGGTGTGTGTATAAATATTGAGATGGAGTTGGTTGTAGCTCATCAAGAATACGATGGTGATTTGAATAAGCTTTTTACTCGGGTTAGAAAGTTGCTTAACTTAGACCCAAGTAGAAAAGATATTTCAGACTCTCTTAAGCAGGTTCTTTCCGGCCTGGCGGGTATAGTTTCCGGTTTGGCATGTATGCGAAATAAAATGTCTGACGCCCATGCTGGGAGCTATAAACCTAGTCGCCACCATGCAAAATTAGCAGTTAACGCAGCGAAAACATTGGCGGATTTTCTTTTCGAAACGAAAGCGTATCAGAAAGAAAAGGGTTTGTTGCCAAGCGGCTCAAATAGTTAGCTTTATGTTTAATTCAATAATGTTAGATGTTGCTTACCGCCTCCTAAACCACGGTCCTACCGTGCTTGTCACCACCGCTCACGGTGAGCAGTGCAACATCATGGCCGCGGCATGGAGTATGCCGCTGGATTTTGATCCGCCTAAAATCGCGATTGTGATTGATAAAAAAACTTACACACGCGAGCTGATAGAGGCTTCCGGCAGTTTTGCCATTAATGTGCCATGCTGTGCGCAGGCGGAGATGGTGGTGCAAGTGGGTGCTAGCTCCGGGCGTGAACTATTGGGGAAAGAGGCGGACAATAAGTTTGCCGCTTTTGATTTGCCCACGTTTGCCGCCAGCAAGATTGCTGCACCATTAGTCGCGGGCTGTGTGGCTTGGCTGGAGTGCAAGCTGATTGCCGAGCCGCATATTCAGGATGCTTACGATTTGTTTTTAGGTGAGGTGGTTGCGGCGCATGCGGATGAACGTGTGTTTAGTAATGGGCATTGGCATTTTGATGGGCATGATGAGTTACGCACCATACACCATGTGGCGGGTGGTAACTTTATGGCGATAGGCGAGGCGTTTAAAGCATAAGCGCTTAATCCATAAGTGTTTAATACATGGGCACTTAATACATAAGTGCTTAAATATACGCACTTAAATATAAGTCAGGTTAATCAATGAAAAGACGGCGTAAACCTAAAAAGCATCTTTCTACAAAAATCGGTATGGCGCCGGGCTCGCTAGTCTATGTGGGCAGTATGGATGCTGATGCCGCAGAAGTGGCAAAGCCTATCGTAAGCGTGATGGCTTATGACGCTGCAGAATTGACTGAGCAAGTGTTAAGTGCCGATGAACTCGCCAGCTTTAAATTGAGCGATTACACCAACGCCGGCAAAAAGCTTTGGCTAAATGTGCATGGCGTGCATGATGCTGCGCTGATTAAGCAAATTGGCGATTTATTCCACTTACACCCCTTGGTGCAGGAAGATATTCTCAATACCGAGCAGCGCCCGAAAATAGACGAATTTGACGATTACGTGTTTTTAGAAACGCGTTGCTTCAGGTACGACAAACTTGCGATGGCAATGGACTCAGAGCAGGTGAGCTTTGTATTAGGGCGAGATTATCTGCTGACGTTTCAAGAGCGCTCTACCGGTAATTTTGAGCCAGTGAGAACGCGCATGCGTGCAAGCCGTGCGCATATTCGTGAGTTGGGCGTGGATTACTTAGCCTACGCATTGCTTGATAGCGTGGTAGATAGATACTTTAGCGTGCTGGAGGCGGTAGGGGATGCGAGCGAGGCGCTTGAAGAGGTGCTGCTGCGCAAACCAACCAATACCGAGCTGCATGCGATTCATCAGCTTAAGCATGTGAGCATAGAGTTGCGCCGCGCGGTGTGGCCGCTACGTGAAGTGATTAACACCTTAACCCGTAACGAAAATGATTTTTTCAAACCCGCGACCATGCCGTATTTGCGGGATGTGTACGACCATACCGTCAGTTTTATTGAATCGCTGGAGTCTATCCGCGATGCATTAAGCGGCATGATGGATATTTACATGGCGAGCGTGAGTCAGCGCGTTAACCTGGAAGTGCGCGCCTTAACCGTGGTGGCGATGCTATTTATGCCAGCTACGCTGATTGCCGGTATTTTTGGTATGAACTTTCATGAGATGCCGTGGCTGGCAGATAAAGACGGCTTTTGGTGGGCAATGGGTTTAATGCTCGGTATCGCATTGGTGATGCTCACTATCTTTTGGCGCAGGCAGTGGCTAACGAGTCAAACTTAGTTGCCAATCTAGCTTTAGGCGCATATTCAGTATCTAAATGCAGTTTTTTGAGTATTGGGCCATAAAGGCGGTGGTTTATTTAGTCAAGCCCTTTGCGTGGGCTGGTAAATATGCTCGTTTTCTATAAAACTGCCTACCCCCGTCATTCCCACGAAAGCGGGAATCTATCTAAGTGTTTGATTACAGTGGACTCCCGCTTTCGCGGGAATGACGGTATTAGGAAGGTTAATGAGAAAGTACCATTCGAGCACAGGTCTTAAGTTGAAATATCTTGATTAATTTGCCTGCCAAATTAGCGACTTAACAGGCGCTAATCTGTTAAAATCTTGGATTATTCATGTCCTTGATATTTAGCTGAGTTTAATGAGCCAATCTAATCCAAACCCACAAATGATTAGCCTGCGTGGCAGTGCTGCTTTATCACCTTTCAGAATTGAAAAAATTCAAAATAAGCTAAGTGAAATTTGCCCAAACATTGGGCATGTTTACGCTGAATTTTGGCATTTTATATGGGTGGATGGTGAGCTATCAGCCCTGCAAGAAAACACACTGAACCAAATTTTAACGTATGGCCCTAGCATGCAGGCGGAAGAGCCTAGTGGCGAATTTATTCTGGTGCTGCCTCGCGTTGGCACGATTTCGCCTTGGGCTTCGCGTGCGACAGACATTGTGCAGCATTGCGGATTGCCAGCCACTCAGCGTGTAGAACGCGGCATTGCTTACTATGTGCAAACAAAAAATGGTCAAGCACTCACAGCCGATGAGCGTAAGTTGTTGTTGCCGTTGCTGCATGACCGTATGACAGAATCAGTGTTTGATAACAAGCAAGATGCGGATAAGTTGTTCCATACCGATACGCCTAAACCTTTAAGCACGATCGATGTGTTGCAAGGCGGTAAGGCTGCACTTGATCAAGCCAATAATGAGATGGGTTTGGCATTGTCGCCTGATGAAGTGGATTATCTTTTCGATAACTTCACCAGAATGCAGCGTAACCCAACTGACGTTGAGTTAATGATGTTTGCACAGGCAAACTCTGAGCATTGCCGCCATAAAATCTTTAATGCAGATTGGGTGATTGATGGCGCGCAACAGGAGATGTCTCTATTTGCGATGATTCGCAATACGCACAAGCTAAACCCAGGCAAAACAGTAGTAGCGTACTCTGATAACGCTTCAATTGTGGCGGGTCAGCAAGCGAATGAACCTACCAAACGTTTTTACCCATCTGAAGATGGCGCATATCGCTTTATTGAAGAAGATATGCACTTCTTGATGAAAGTGGAAACACACAACCACCCAACCGCAATTTCTCCATTTGCAGGTGCTGCAACGGGTGCGGGTGGTGAGATTCGTGATGAAGGTGCAACGGGCAGTGGCTCTAAACCTAAGGCGGGTTTAACTGGTTTTTCTGTATCTAATTTGAATATTCCTAACTTTACGCAACCTTGGGAATCAGCTGCTTACGGCAAACCTAATCGCATTGCTTCACCTTTGCAAATCATGGTGGATGGCCCATTAGGTGGCGCTGCCTATAATAATGAGTTTGGTCGCCCAAACATTACCGGTTATTTCCGTACCTTGGAAATTGAAGCGCCAGCTGCAAATGGCAATACTGAAGTGCGTGGTTATCACAAACCAATCATGTTGGCAGGTGGTATCGGTAATATCTCTGCACAGCACTCTAAAAAGAATCCAATTCCAGCAGGTGCAGCACTGATTCAATTGGGTGGCCCAGCAATGCTGATTGGCTTGGGTGGCGGTGCGGCATCTAGTATGGATACTGGCAGCAACGTTGAGAACTTGGACTTTGACTCTGTACAACGCGGTAACCCTGAGTTGGAACGTAGAGCGCAAGAAGTGATTGACCGTTGCTGGCAGTTGGGCGAAAACAACCCGATTTTAAGTATTCATGACGTGGGTGCAGGCGGTATTTCCAATGCATTCCCAGAGCTAGTGAACGATGCAGGTGTAGGTGCAATATTCCAATTACGCGATGTGAATAATGAAGAGCCAGGCATGTCACCACGTGAGCTGTGGAGCAACGAGGCGCAAGAGCGCTATGTCATGGCGATTGCGCAAGAAGATTTACCGCGCTTTAAAGAAATTTGTGAGCGTGAGCGCTGTCCTTATGCGGTGGTGGGTTACGCCACAGAAGAGCGTCATTTAACGGTCGCTGACAGTCATTTTGACAACAAACCAGTGGATATGGATTTGTCTGTATTGCTAGGTAAACCACCAAAAATGACGCGTGACGTGAAAAGCACGGTGCAAACACTTAAAGCGTTTGATACTAGCAAAATAGACTTGAAAGACGCGGCTGCGCGCGTGTTGCGTTTACCGGGTGTTGCAGATAAAACATTCTTGATTACCATTGGTGACCGTTCTGTGACTGGCTTGGTCGCGCGTGAGCAAATGGTTGGCCCATGGCAAGTGCCAGTGGCTGACGTTGGCGTCACCTTAGCTGGTTATGAAACTTACCGTGGCGAAGCTTTTGCCATCGGTGAAAAAGCACCACTCGCGTTAGTCAACGCTCCAG
Source organism: Methylotenera sp. L2L1 (assembly GCF_000744605.1). Classification (NCBI taxonomy): domain Bacteria; kingdom Pseudomonadati; phylum Pseudomonadota; class Betaproteobacteria; order Nitrosomonadales; family Methylophilaceae; genus Methylotenera; species Methylotenera sp. L2L1. Next base: position 184,298 of record NZ_JQMG01000001.1, on the reverse strand, counting down.
CATCTGGTCGTATGGCGATTGGTGAGTCTATTACCAATATTGCCGCGAGTTTGATTGATGACATCAGCGATTTAAAACTTTCAGCCAACTGGATGGCGCCAGCTGGGCATGCTGGCGAAGATGCTGCCCTGTTTGAAACAGTGAAAGCAGTGGGTATGGAGCTATGTCCACAATTGGGCGTCAGTATCCCAGTGGGTAAAGACTCCATGAGTATGAAGACGGTGTGGAATGATGATGGTCAAAACAAGTCTGTAACTTCACCAATTTCATTGGTAGTGACAGCATTTGCCGCAACACCAGATGCACGTAAAACACTCACGCCACAATTACAAACCAATGTTGCTTCTCAGTTGATATTAATTGACTTAGGCGCAGGCAAAAACCGTATGGGCGGCTCAAGCCTTGCGCAGGTGTATGGCGAAATTGGCAACGTAGCGCCTGATGTTGATGATGCTAACCAATTAAAACACTTCTTCAATACGATTCAGCAGTTGAATAAGTCTGGCAAGATTTTGGCTTACCACGACCGTTCTGATGGCGGCTTATTTACTACCTTGGTAGAGATGGCATTTGCTGGACACTGTGGTTTGAACGTAGACGTATCTAGCTTGCAAGGCAGTGTTGTTGATGCACTGTATAACGAAGAGCTAGGTGCGGTGATTCAGGTGCGTGCAAAAGATGCATCAGCGATTGTTGCTCAGTTCAATGGGTTGGCACATGTGGTGGCAGAGGTGACAACGGCTAACCAAATTGAGATCAAACAAAATGGTCAGGTAATCTTTGCTGATACGCGCGTTAACTTGCATCGTATGTGGTCTGAAACTACTTACCATATGCAAAAGCTGCGTGATAACCCAGTAAGCGCTCAGCAAGAATACGACAGATTGTTAAACGATTCTGACCGTGGTTTGTTTGCAGAGTTAACTTATAACCCAAGTGAAAATATTGCTGCGCCGTACATTGCAACCGGTGCGCGTCCTAAAATGGCTATCTTGCGTGAGCAAGGTGTGAACGGCCATGTGGAAATGGCAGCTTCATTTGACCGTGCTGGTTTTGCCGCCTATGACGTTCACATGAGCGATATTATTGCAGGTCGAGTATCTCTTAAAGACTTCGCGGGTGTGGTTGCCTGTGGTGGTTTCTCTTACGGTGACGTGCTTGGCGCGGGCGAGGGCTGGGCTAAATCTATTTTATTTAACGCACGTGCGCGCGATGAGTTTTCTGCGTTCTTTAATCGTCAAGATAGCTTTGCGCTTGGTGTATGTAACGGCTGTCAAATGATGAGTAATCTGCGCGAGCTGATTCCAGGTGCGGCGCATTGGCCACATTTTGTGAAAAATAAATCAGAGCAATTTGAAGCGCGCTTGAGCATGGTAGAGGTTTTAGAGTCTCCATCTATCTTCTTTAATGGCATGGCTGGTAGCAAAATGCCAATTGCTGTTGCACATGGTGAAGGTTTTGCGGAATTTTCTCAGACTAACGCTGTCAATGAGCTGTTAGCACAGAAATTAGTGACGATGCGCTTTATTGATCATGCATCTACAGCTACTGAGATGTATCCGTTTAATCCAAACGGATCACCGCAGGGTGTCACTGGATTAACCAGCACAGATGGGCGTTTTAGTATTATGATGCCACATCCTGAACGTGTGATTCGCAATGTGCAAAACACATGGCAACGTTCTGATGACACTGAAGATAGTGCTTGGATTCGTATGTTCCGCAATGCGAGAAAGTACATTGCTTAACTTATTATTCTAAGGCATTTTATTATCTAAGGCGTTTTGTTAGCTAAAGCTTGGTTAATATTTGGCTTTAAGTAAGCTTTAAAAGTAATCGTTTTAATAAGTACTGTTTTGATAGCGACAGAAATAAATTTTAATAAATGATTTTGGAGAAAAGCAGCATGAATTTTTTTAGAACACTTGTTTTAGCATTAGCCTTTAGTTTTACTTTTATCTTTCCTTCGGCATCAATGGCGCAATTGACTGATGATGACCATATGCGTTACACCGAAGCGTTGCGTGATGGTGACGTTAAGTTAGTTAAGAAATATTTAGATGGCGATGCAAAAGCCAATGACAAGTTCTTTGGTTGGTCTGCATTGCAAATTGCAGCGACTAAAGGTCAGGTTAAAGTGGTTCAGTTGTTAGTTGAGCGCGGTGCGGAGTTGGATTATCAACACCCAATCAGCAAAAATACAGCTTTTCATATGGCAGCATTTGGTGGCTATAATGATGTGGTCAAATATTTAGCAGCTAAAGGCGCTGATATTAATATTAAAATGCGTGCAGATGTTTCTATCGTTCGAGCAGTACGTGATGAGGGCAACACTAAAATGGTAGAGTTGTTAACTTCACTTGGCGTTAAAGATGATGGCTGCTTAGAAGAAAAATGTTTCTAATTGCCTTAACTTGATGCTGTAATCTAGTGTTGTGGTTTAATTGCAGCACTAGATTAAATGAATACAGAATTACAATCTTAGATTTAATCGTTTCAATATTAATGATAACTTAATAATATGTAGTGGAGCTTCTCAATTGATTAAGACCCCATGAACAGATTCCTTCTAAATCTTATCCTTGTATCCTCAGTTATTTTGCCTAGTCAGGGCAAAGCAGCTGAGGATTTTGTTTATGTAGACCATGCATTACATACCCGAACGTTAGCAGCGTCTTGTGCCGCATGTCATGGCACGCAGGGTAATGCTGTGACACTCAATGCAGAGTTTGATGCCACTACACTTGCTGGGTTGGAGAAGGCTTATATTGTTCAGCGACTCACTGATTTTCGTAGCGGCGCGCGGCCAGCGACGGTAATGCATCGACATGCCAGTGGCTTGAGTCTAGAAGAAATCAATCAGTTGGCAGATTATTTTTCGCATCAGAAAAAAGTAAAGCGCTACATGCCAAAAACACAAACGCTTAAGGCGGTGCAAGATGAGTAGCTTCCCTATGAATAGCTTCACTGGTTTTAATCGCCGTGATTTTATTAAGACAGCCGCAGCGCTGGGTGCACTATCGTTTGCTCCATACGCAAGCGCCATGGGTAAGAAGCCGCCAATCGGGCGCGTGGTGGTCATTGGTGGGGGCTATGCAGGCACGAGTGCAGCTAAATATATTCGTATGTGGAGCATGGGTAGTATCGAGGTGGTGGTAATTGAACGATCCCCTCAGTTCATATCGTGTCCATTAAGTAACTTGGTGTTAGGCGGCAGTCAGCAGATTAACGACTTGACCTTTAGCTATGATTTGCTGAAAAAGAGTCATGGGATTCAGTGGGTGCAAGATAGTGTGATTGCCATCAACACGGATGCCAAAAAAGTGACCATGCAGCGTGGCGATATTACTTATGACCGTTTGATTGTTGCCCCGGGTGTAGATTTTATCTATGACAGCTTGCCTCAGTTGCAAACGGCTGAAGCACAGAAGCAGATTCCGCATGCATGGAAAGCTGGTTGGCAAACGGTTTATTTACGGCAACAGCTTGAAGCGATGCCTGATGGTGGTGTGTTTGTGATGACGATTCCTAAAGCGCCATATCGTTGCCCACCCGGCCCATATGAACGTGTTTGCCAAGTGGCTCATTATCTAAAAAACCATAAGCCAAACAGTAAGATTATTGTACTGGACGCTAATGCTGAAATTGTGTCTAAAAAAGGGCTCTTTACTAAAGTTTGGGCCAATACTTACACAGGCATGATTGACTATCGCCACGATAGTGCTGTTGTCTCCGTTGATGTGCGCACTAAAACAGTAAGTACTGAGTTTGAACAGATTAAGGCTGATGTGTTGAATGTTATTCCCCCTCAGCGCGCTGGCAAGCCTGCGCAAATGGCAAACTTACTTGAATCAGATTATCCATGGTGCGAGGTTGATTTTTTAAGTTATGAATCTGAAAAAGTGCCCAATGTGCATGTAATCGGTGATAGTGTTGCGTCTGGCTTGCCAAAGTCTGCGCATATGGCAACTTCGCAGGCACGTGTATGTGCTAGCGCGATTGTTGAGTTGATGCAGGGCAGGGCGCCTGACCCCGCACCGGTGTTTGCGAACACTTGTTATAGTTTTGTCGATGATAAGCAAGCTATGCATGTGGCCAATGTTTATCGATACGATGCTGCAAAAAAAATCATGGTGTCTGCTGACGGTGGCGGCGTCTCATTGGCACCGTCTGATAAAGAGGGTGCATATGCCAAAGCTTGGGCACACAATATATGGTCAGATATATTGACTTAACTTAGGTATGGCATAACTTAGGTATGCCATAGTCCCTGACTTGGATTTTGCCAATCATCGGTTCTGGTAATCTTGGTTTTGTTAATAAAGCATTGTTAGGGCAAAGGCCATTAAAATGCATCACGTTTTGAAACTTTTCATGTCTAAATCAAAAAATCACATAGGGCTAATAGCGGGTTTGGGGCTGTTCGTTATGCAGTCTGCTTCTGCTAATGGATTAGCTGATATTCAACTTCCTGCAGGCTTCAAAATTGAAGTGTTTGCAGACATGAACACCAAAAATGGTGAGCACTTATCTAGCCCTAGAATGATGGCCGTTGATGCAAAAGGTAACCTTTATGTGACTGCTGTTGGTGGCCATCGTGTTGTGATGTTGCCTGATGATAATCGTGATGGGGTTGCGGATGAGGTGGTTACCGTCGCTCAGGATTTAAATGCACCACAAGGGATTGCTTTTGTCGGCGATGCATTACTGATTGCGAATCAAGATGGTGTGGTTAAAGTCAGCCAAACACAAGGGCGCTGGTCTACACCACAAGCATTTATCGCAAACCTGCCTACCGGTGGACATACGCTCAAGAATGTTAAATTAGGCCCTGATGGCTTTTTGTACATCAATGTGGGATCCAGTTGTAATGTATGCATAGAAAATGAACCTATGCGCGCAACAATTCTCAGATATACAATAGAAGGGAAGCCTGCGGGTGCATTAGTAACCTTAGGGCGACATCAGCAGTCTGCGATATTTGCACGTGGTTTACGTAACTCACAAGGGTTTGCATGGCATCCTGTCACAGCTGCGATGTATGCCACTAATAATGGCGCTGATAACCGAAGCAATACACTTGGCGGCGCTGTGAATGATGAGTTGCCGCCAGAACATTTAAACAAGATTGAAGCAGGCAAGCATTATGGTTGGCCGCATTGCTGGGGTGGTAGCAAGGCAATTGGTACGCAGGTTGAAGATCCTAATTTCAAGGGATCTGCTGGGTTTTGTGAAACCACACAAGCACCTGCGGTGAGTTTTAAGGCACATACAACACCAATAGGCATTAGCTTTTTAGATAAAACTAATTGGCCGTCAGCCTATAAAGCCGATGCGATTGTGGCGTTACATGGGTCATGGAACCGTAAACAGCCGGCAGGCTATCAGTTAGTCAGGGTAAAATTCAAGGCCAATGAACCGGTTGAGCTGGAAGATTTTGTAACGGGTTGGTTACAAAACCAGCAGGCTTGGGGTAGACCTGTTGATGTTGCCGTAGGTGCTGATGGTGCGCTTTATGTGTCTGATGATAAAGCCAATATTATTTATCGTATTAGTTATAAAATTAAGTAGGGAAGCTGAATGAAAATAAATGTAATTAAATTAATCGCCTTGTTAGCAATTGGTGCCAGTGTTAACGCATACGCGGCTACGGAAGTTGATAGTAAGTCCTCATCTAAACTGTTGATGTATATTCAGCCAGTGGATTATACAAATCCAATCAAACTTTGGCATCCATACCATGATTATTGGTTGTATCAAGGCCCTATTGTTGAAAAAGTTGCTATGACCAAACTCACTGATGCATACGGTGATGTAGGCATGTGTGAGATCAATCAGTCTGGTAAAGCCTTAGTTTGGTTGCAACCTAAATTGTTTTATAACCCACAGGTACAGTTGTTTTATGGGGAAGTGACTGCCGATGTGTATAGAGGCGTAGGTGAGCATCTGGGTGAATATGTAGGTAAATCTCAAGTGCACGGTTTTTTAAGTATGCAGACAGACGCTTCTATAGAAAAAGCCTACGCAATGGCTGTTGCGGATTTGGTGGCTAAAATGCAAGCTGATACTACTTTACAAGCGCGTATGGGTAGCCAAACTCAATCTAGTTCGACCGATAGCACGCCTTGTGGCATGGTGACCTTATTCCCGACGAAAAAAATTAGAGCAATGTCATTTTAGGGCTTATTCGATGACTTTATAGGTCTTGCTCAAGGGTGTCCGAGCGCTCACCAAACTCAATAATCAAACAACACTTTTAGTAGAGGCAATCATGTTGGAAAAATATATCAAACTCAGTGCATTGATGATAGTAGGTGCCTTAGTGGTTGGATGCCAAACTACAAAGCAGATGACGTATGCATCAAAAAAAATTACAGGCTTAAAAACGCCAGAGTCTGTAGTTCAGGCGAAAGATGGCAGGATTTTTATCTCGGAAATTAACGAGTTTGGTAAAGATGGTGATGGCCAAATCACTGTTGTGAATAACGATGGTAGCGTTGCTGTTTTTGCGAGTGGATTAGATGACCCTAAAGGCTTGGCCATTATTGGTGATGATCTGTATGTGGCAGATAAAACCAAAGTGCTTAAAATTACACCAAAAGGGCAGGTCAGTGTGTTTGTCCCTGCCACGGCATTTCCTAATATGCCAAGTTTCTTAAATGATTTAGAGGCAGACTTGCAAGGGAACTTGTATGTGAGTGATAGCGGTGACCTATTTAATACGGGTAAAGGTGGTGCTATTTATAAAATTGCACCGAGTGGTGAGCTTAAGCTGTTAATTAAAGACACACAAGATGCTCGAGTTAAAGCACCCAATGGCTTGCTTGCGGACGATACTGGTAACAATTTGATTTATGTGGATTTTACATCTGGCGTGTTGTACAGCTTAAACACATCAACAGGTGCGCTATCTGATCTTGCGGAGGGTGTCAGTGGTGGTGATGGTGTTGTGCATCACTCCAGTGGCATTATGTATGTGAGTGACTGGAAAAACGGCAAAGTGTTTAGTGTGAATATGATGGGTGATGTTGCTTTGGTGAAGTCTGGGTATCAGTCTGCTGCAGACATTGCAATCACAAAGGATGAGCGGTATCTGTTAGTGCCGGACATGAAAGCTGGCGAGTTGGACTTTATTCCACTTAATCCATGAGGACATTCACCTGCGCCATGGCGTAACTAAGCGTAATTAAAAAAGAAATAAGAATGTGTGATTGGAATTTTCTAATCAATCGTATGCATAAAGGTAACAAGTTTTGAAGAACGGAATAAATAGATGCAAGAGTTAAGGCAACAAGCATTGAATTGCTTAGCAGAATGCGGCCTTAATCATAAAGTTGAAAAAGTGTCAGCGCTTTACCAGTCGTGGCAGTCAGAGTCATTGCAACTTGATACTGCACTAGCGTTGGCTTCCACACAAGCGATACCAGGTCTTCCTGAAAAACCTACTTTGGTTTCACCATTAGACGTAGGTAAACGCTCTATGCGTACGGTTGAGGGGCGTGCCGCGCTGATTCATGCATTGGCGCATATTGAGTTTAATGCGATTAATTTAGCGCTTGATGCCATTTGGCGGTTTGCTGATATGCCGAGGGAATATTACGCTGATTGGCTAAAAGTGGCGGCCGAGGAAGCTTATCATTTTGGTATGCTCAATGCGCATTTGCAAACCATAGGCTACCAATATGGCGATTTCAATGGGCATAACAGCTTGTGGGAAATGACGGATCGAACTAAGGGAGATGTGCTGGCAAGAATGGCACTGGTTCCACGTACCATGGAAGCGCGTGGGCTAGATGCTAGCCCTGCATTACGTAATAAATTTGCACAAGTCGGCGATACCGAGGTTGCAGCTATTTTAGATATTATCCTGCGCGATGAAATCGGGCATGTGCTGATAGGCAATACTTGGTTTAATTGGTTATGTGTTCAACGTGGGCTTGAGCCAATCTCAGCTTATGCAGAACTGGCCCAGCGGTATAGCGCGCCAACCTTACGCAAGCCATTCAATTTAGAGGCTAGACGCAAAGCTGGATTTACCGAAGCAGAGCTGGCACTGCTGTAATGCCTTATCCATTTATAAATCATTCGTGTCTAGGCGACGAGGCGAAGACAGTGCTGTGGCACGGCGAGCCAAAGGCAACAACGACACGAATGATTTAGAATTGGAATTAGCTTGCAAATAAGTTGATAACGCCATCCAACCCAACGAAATTAAGCGCATAACTTGCTTGTGCTTGCACCACTGGTTTTGCATGGTACGCAACACCTACACCGGCAACTGACATCATTTTTAGGTCGTTCGCGCCATCACCAATCGCAATGGTTTGCGATGTGTTCAAGCCTAAACGGTCACGCAGTTTCACTAACTCATCTGCTTTAGTTTGTGCGTCAACAATATCACCTAGAATCTTACCTGTTAGTTTGCCATCAATGATTTCTAAGGTATTTGCCACGGCATAATCTAGCCCGAGCATAGCTTTTACACGGTCAGCGAAAAAGTTAAAGCCGCCAGAAACCAACAACGTCGTGATGTTGTTAGCTTTACAGGTATCTATCCATTGTTGCGCGCCTGGGTTAAGTTGCAGGCGTTCGTTCAGCACACGCATCAGGTCTGACTCTTGCAAGCCTTTCAGTAAGGCCACACGCTCGCGTAGGCTTTGTGCAAAATCTAACTCACCTTGCATGGCACGTTCTGTAATGGCTGCCACTTGTGGTTTTAAGCCGACCATATCGGCAATTTCGTCGATACATTCAATACTGATGAGTGTGGAGTCCATGTCCATCACACATAAACCAAAATTCTGAATAAATTGATTGTTCTCTACATAGGCGCAGTCGATTTTTTGGTCCGCACAAAACTGCTGCACTGCAGAGTTTATTTCAGATTGGTTAGCTAGGTAGTAGCCATGTTGCGCGATTTGAACAAATTGCACGCTAGAGGCACAGAGTTGGTGAATATGAGCTAAATGTGCAAAAGTAATGGCCTTGCCTTGAACAACTAAACGCATAAGTAAACAATCTGAACGTAAAGTTTTATTATACACTCGACTATCCACTTCATTAATGGCATCAACTTACATTACTTTGCTAGCGCATTTCTCTGAATTGCGAGAAAATGTGCATAACCTTTAAATAGAGCTATTTTTATGAATTTGCATGAGTATCAAGCTAAAACGTTACTTCAAAAATATGGTATTCCAGTGCCTCGCGGTCAAGTTGTTGCGGTTGCGAAAGAAACGGTAGGCGTTACTACCGAAATCGCTAGTGACGGTTGGGTAGTTAAAGCGCAAGTGCACGCTGGTGGTCGCGGTAAAGCAGGTGGCGTGAAAGTGGTGAAATCTGCTGCTGAGGCGCAAAGTGTCGCGAGTGAGTTATTAGGCAAGACGCTAGTTACTTATCAAAATGCACCTGACGGTCAGCCTGTGAATCAGGTGTTGGTTGAAGAAACATTACCTATTGCTCGTGAACTGTATTTGTCTATGCTCGTGGATAGAACTTTAGAGCGTATCGTGGTGGTGGCATCTGTCGCTGGTGGCATGGATATTGAAGAAATTGCACAGACTAGCCCAGATAAAATCCTGCAAGAAGTCTGCGATCCACTGAATGGTTTAGTGGATTTTCAAGCGCGCAATTTAGCCTTCAAGCTTGATTTAAGTGGTGATCAAATAGGCGCTTTTACTAAATTGTTAAAAGGCTTATACCGCTTGTTTAAAGATAATGATTTGGCCTTGCTGGAAATTAATCCATTAGTGGTGACTACTGACGGCAAACTTTTTGCACTAGATTGCAAAATGAGCGTGGATGACAATGCCTTGTATCGTCAAAAAGCCTTAGCCGAGCAACGTGACTGGAGCCAGGAAGACAGTAAAGAAGCGGTTGCGCATCATGCAGGTTTAAACTATATCGCGCTTAACGGTAATATTGGCTGCATGGTGAACGGTGCTGGCCTTGCTATGGCGACTATGGATTTGATTAAGTTGCACGGAGGCATGCCTGCCAACTTTTTAGACGTGGGTGGTGGCGCAACGGCAGAAACCGTAGCTAAAGCGTTTAAAATTATTTTGGCAGACAGCAACGTGAAAGCAATTTTAGTCAATATTTTCGGCGGTATTATGCGTTGCGATATCATCGCAGAAGGCATTATTACTGCAGTACGTGAAGTCGGTATGCAGATTCCTGTGATTGTGCGTTTAGAAGGTACGAATGTGGATTTAGGTAAAAAAATGTTACAAACAAGCGGGCTTAATATTATTTCGGCTGAAGGTCTAACGGATGCAGCACAGCAAGCAGTAAAGGCGGTGGTAGCATGAGCATCTTAGTCAATAAAAATACTAAAGTGTTATGCCAAGGTTTTACTGGTAAACAGGGCACTTTCCACTCAGAACAAGCGCTGGCTTATGGCACGAAAATGGTGGGTGGTGTTACTCCGGGTAAAGGCGGTCAACTGCATTTAGGCTTGCCTGTATTTAACACCATGCGTGATGCTGTGCGCACAACAGGTGCAAATGCCAGTGTTATTTATGTGCCGCCAGCGTTCGCCGCAGATTCTATCTTAGAAGCTAGCGATGCAGGCATTGAGCTGATTATCTGTATTACTGAAGGTATCCCTGTTTTAGATATGCTGAATGTAAAGGCAGCATTGAAAGCCAATGGCACGCGTTTAATCGGACCAAATTGCCCAGGTGTGATTACACCGGATGAATGCAAAATCGGCATTATGCCGGGTAGTATTCACTTGCGCGGAAAAGTGGGCGTGGTCTCTCGCTCAGGTACGCTAACCTATGAGGCGGTGCATCAAACCACGGCATTGAATCTAGGCCAAAGCACTTGTGTGGGTATCGGTGGCGACCCAATCAAGGGGCTTAACTTTATTGAGTGTCTAGAAATGTTTGAAGCGGATGCTGAAACTGAAGCCATTATTATGGTGGGTGAAATCGGTGGCTCAGACGAAGAGGCCGCTGCTGAATTCATTAAAAGTAATGTGAGCAAACCTGTTGCCGCTTATATTGCAGGCCAAACTGCACCTGCCGGTAAGCGCATGGGGCATGCGGGTGCGATTATTTCTGGCGGTAGCGGTAAAGCGTCAGATAAGATTCGTGCATTGGAAATAGCGGGTGCAGTCGTTGCGAGTTCACCTGCGGGCTTGGGTGAGGCTGTTCTTGCTGCGATGCGTCAGAAAAATCTTTGATTTAGAGAGCGATAACTGAGTGAAACCTATGCAAACTTTGGCCATACGTTTATTTACCTTGCTGCTAGCAGCGCTGATGTCAGCTTCGCTGGCACATGCTGCAGAGGATGTCGCTTATCTGCTCACGGCAGCTTCTAAAGGTGATGTAGCAACGGTCAATGCAATGTTGGCAAGTGGTGCTAACCCTAACATTAAAGATGATGAAGGTATTAGCGCTTTAATGTATGCAGCTCGTAAAGATAATGCTGATGTGGTTGCTGCGCTTGTGGCCAAAGGTGCAGACATTAACGCTAAAGATAATGATGCTTGGACCGCTTTAATGTTTGCAGCGAAAAAGAATCATGTAGCGAGTGTTAAAAAGTTATTAGAGCTAGGTGCTGACTCTTCTGCCAGAGACGGTGCTGGCTGGAGTGCATTTGGCCTTGCTGCTTCATCTGGGTATGCAGAAACAGTTGCATTGCTTGTAAAGCATGGCGCTGATGTCAACATTAAAAGCGATGATGGCAAGACCGTGCTGATGCATGCTGCCAAAAGTGGTGATGTTGAAACGGTTAAAGTATTGGTCGATAACAAAGTTGATTTACATAAGCAAGATAGCTTTGGGGTGACTGCAATGATGATTGCTGCGCGTGAGGGACATGCACCAGTCGTGGGTTTTTTACTGAAGCGCGGTGCACAGGTTAATCAAAAAGACTCATCAAAATGGACAGCGCTCACTTGGGCTGTGAAAAAGAAGAAAATTGAGGTCGTCCGCGTGTTGGTTGACGCTGGCGCTAATGTGAATAATCTAGATTCAGAAGGCACACCTTTGCTACATATTGCTGTAGATAACGGAGATGCTGAAATGGTTAAGTTGTTGCTCGAGCATAAGGCAAAAGTCAAAGCTAAAGATCAATATGGATTAACCGCTTTAGTTTATGCACTTAAAGGGCAGCACACAGAAATAATCAAGTTGATTAAAGACGCCGGCGGTAGTTATTAAGCGTATTAACTATATTGTTTCTCTCAATTTAAAGTAGCTATTTATCAATAAAATATCAATGAAAATTGCAATCGCGCAAATCAATTGTATTGTCGGAGATTTGGCTGGCAATGCGAAAAAAATCGTTACCAATGCCACCTTGGCTAAAGAGCAGGGCGCAACCTTAGTGGTAACCCCAGAGCTTTCCCTATGTGGCTACTCTCCTGAAGATTTGTTATTACGACCAGATTTCTTGCTGGCGTGTGAAGATGCACTGCTTGCACTAGCCAAGCAACTGCCTGATATTACTGTGATTGTTGGGCATCCGCATCAAAAAGGCGAACTGTGTTTTAATGCCGCCTCGGTATTGGAGGGCGGCCGTATTGTTGCCACTTACCATAAACAGGCTTTACCTAATTACGGTGTGTTTGATGAAAAACGCTATTTTACATCTGGGTCTGAAGCGTTAGTGTTTAATCACTGCGGGGTTAAGGTGGGTGTGCTGATTTGCGCGGATGTGTGGGAACCAAAACCCGCATTGCTTGCAAAAATGGCTGGCGCAGAGTTGTTAATTGCCATGAATGGCTCACCGTATCACATGAAGAAGCAGAACACTCGGTTTGAGGTGTTAAAGCAACGCGCTGTCGAGAATAATTTACCCGTTGTCTATGTCAACATGGTTGGTGGGCAGGATGAGCTAGTATTTGACGGTGCTTCTTTTGTATTAAATGCACAAGGCGACCTCATGTGCGAATTACCTGCATTTGAGTCTCAGTTAGAAATCGTTCATTTTGATCATGCTCAGCCAATATATGGGCAAGTGACGCGAAATTTACCACTTGAGGCGACTGTCTATCATGCATTAAAACTAGGGCTTGCTGATTACGTCAATAAGAATGGTTTTCCTGGTGTCGTGATTGGGTTATCTGGTGGCGTGGACTCTGCCTTAACCTTAGCATTGGCGGTAGATGCTATTGGTGCTGATAAAGTACATGCTGTGATGATGCCATCGGAGTTTACCGCTGATATCAGTGTGAATGATGCGCGTGAGATGGCTGAAATTGTTGGCATTGAATATAGCGAGATTGCAATTAAACCTTTATACGACAAGTATCTAACCGCATTGTCACCACAGTTCGGGGATATGCCATTCGACGCGACGGAAGAGAATCTACAAGCACGTATCCGTGGGATGTTGTTGATGGCAATATCAAATAAATTTGGCAGCATTGTCGTTACCACGGGTAACAAGAGTGAAATGGCTGTGGGTTACTGTACTTTGTATGGCGACATGGCCGGTGGTTTTGCACTACTGAAAGACGTGCCTAAAACGTTGGTGTATCAGCTATGTGCGTATCGCAACCAGCTTTCAAGGGTTATTCCTGAACGCATTATCACACGCCCGCCATCTGCCGAGTTAAGGGCTAATCAGGTTGACCAAGATAGCCTGCCGCCATACGATGTGTTAGATGCCATTATTGAAGCTTATGTTGAGGACGATTTGTCTCGCACAGACATTGTGGCATTAGGTTACCCGATTGAAGATGTTAATCGTGTGATTGCCATGATTGATCGGAATGAGTATAAGCGCAGGCAATCACCCGTTGGTGTGCGCATCACAGACAAAGGTTTTGGTAAGGACCGACGTTATCCCATTACAGCGAAGCTAAGCGAATATTGGAAAACTAGATTAAACTAAGCAAGTTAGCTTAAGTGAAAACCCTAAGCACAGTTCCTAAGTGAAGTCGGTAGTGACTGTCATGCTGAACAGTCTTAGGCATTTAAAGCAAGAGCATTTAAAATAATAAATTAATACAATCACAGAAACTAAACATTTTCAGGAGTTTGCCGGTATGAAAAAAATTGAAGCGATTATTAAGCCATTTAAGTTAGATGAAGTGCGTGAAGCGCTTTCTGAAATTGGTGTGAATGGCTTAACAGTGACAGAGGTAAAGGGCTTTGGTCGCCAAAAAGGGCATACAGAACTATACCGTGGTGCTGAGTATGTCGTTGATTTCTTACCTAAAATTAAACTAGAGCTAGTGGTTGCTGATGCCATTGTTGAGCCTGCTGTGGATGCTATTATTAATGCTGCGCATACAGGTAAAATTGGCGATGGCAAGATTTTCGTCAGTAGCGTAGAGCAAGTGGTACGGATCAGAACTGGTGAAACAGGCGAAGCTGCAGTTTAGTTGTTGATTGGGCATGGAAGCTTAGCGATGCGATTCTGCATCATCATGAGTAAACATGCCCCGCTGTGTTGGGCTACAATCTAAACACAGAGAGTTTATGCCCGTCATTTTTAAAACAATCCTATTACTTACCATCTCTAACGTGTTTATGACGTTTGCATGGTATGCCCATTTAAAAAATCTTAATAATAAACCTTGGATGATTGCTGCGCTCGTTAGTTGGGGCATTGCGCTATTGGAGTATTTATTTCAAGTGCCAGCAAATCGTATTGGCTTTACTGTGATGTCGCTCGCACAGCTTAAAATATTGCAAGAGGTGATTACTCTAAGCGTATTTGTTCCATTTGCAGTCTTTTATATGCAACAGCCAATGAAGCTTGATTTTTTATGGGCAGGGCTTTGTTTGATGGGGGCTGTTTATTTTATGTTTAGAACATAATTGCAATCTGTAAAGATTGTACTGGGTTAAGCGTTAGCTTTTAACCAATCTATTACGCCTAAGCCTGCGCTACGGCCAGACGCAAAGCACGCCGTCAGTAAGTATCCGCCAGTGGGTGCTTCCCAATCCAGCATTTCTCCAGCACAGAATACACCGGGTAATGCTTTTATCATCAGTCGTTCATTTAAGCATTCAAAATTAACACCACCTGCGCTACTAATCGCTTCGTCAATCGGGCGTGTTGAGGTTAATTTGAGTGGAAGCGTTTTAATTGCGTTACCTAGCTTAACAGGGTTCATATAATCTTGAGCAGAGAGTAACTCTCTTAATAAAGCGGCTTTAATGCCTTTGATGCCAAGCCTACTTTGGAGGTGGCTCGATAGTGAGCGAGAGCCTCTAGGGTGGGTAACGTCAGCAAGCACCTGTTCTAATGATCGATCAGGCAATAGGTCTACATGAATGGTTGCCTCGCCACCGGTATCTATTGTGTTACGAATGTTTGCAGAGAGCGCATAAATTAAACTACCTTCTATGCCATTTGCCGTAATCATGCATTCACCATGTTTACGTTGTGTTAGGGCATGCTCATCTATGATAGATATAGCGATAGTCTTCAGTGGTGATCCAGCAAAGCGAGTACTGAAGTGTTCACTCCAATTGGTATTGAAGCCACAATTGGCGGGCTTTAATGGAGATACAGATATGCCATGGTGACTAAATAAATTGACCCAAGCGCCATCTGAGCCTAAACGCGCCCAACTGCCGCCACCTAAAGCGAACACTATTGCATCAGCTTCAGAAGTGAGCTCTCCATCTGGTGTGCTAAATGTTAGTTTGCGATTATCCCAGCCTGTCCAGCGGTGACGCATATGAAAGTTAACACCAGCTTCACGTAAGCGATGTAACCAGGCACGTAATAATGGTGCGGCTTTCATGTCCGTTGGAAAAACACGCCCAGAAGAGCCCACAAAAGTATCAATGCCAAGCGCATGTATCCACTCACGTAATGCTTGTGGGCTCATGACATTAAGGAGCGGGGCAATGTGTGCATGACGGGCACCATAACGTGATAGAAATGGTGTTAAAGCTTCCGAATGGGTGATATTCATACCACCTTTGCCTGCCATCAGAAATTTACGCCCTACCGTGGGCATGGCGTCATATAAGTCTACATGGATGCCTGCGAGGCTTAAGGTTTCTGCTGCCATTAGGCCAGCAGGACCACCGCCGACGATGGCAACTTTTGGAGATTTAACGATATTGGATGATTTTGTCACAATTCAATGCGGCTCAAGGCTAGGCTAAGTGAGGTGCTAATGCCACATTGTAAAGCTATGTTGTCACGGGAGCTATGTTTTGTGGGGTGGTGGTTGCTCAATTAGTCATTAAGTTAACGACTAATTGAGAGTGTAGCAACTTTAGTATCCAAGTAAGCGTGCGCTTTGGTAGAAAGCAAAGCTGATAATCCACGCGAGACCTAAAGACCAAATGATGGATAGCCACATAAAAGCAGTGCTTTTGGATTCATTTTTAATCGTGGCAATCGTAGATAGGCACGGCGTGTAAATCAAGGTGAATAGCATAAAGCTCATGGCTTGCACCCAGTCGATTTGCGTTGCCATCTGCGCCATGAGCGCATCGCCTTGCAGGCCGTAAATTACAGCAAGCGCACCCACCACAATTTCTTTAGCAACAAAGCCAAAGATCAGCGCAATAGCAAGCTCATGATTAATGCCGATAGGGTCGAGCATTGGCGCGAAAAA
The DNA here is from genome assembly GCF_000744605.1 of Methylotenera sp. L2L1. Taxonomy (NCBI): domain Bacteria; kingdom Pseudomonadati; phylum Pseudomonadota; class Betaproteobacteria; order Nitrosomonadales; family Methylophilaceae; genus Methylotenera; species Methylotenera sp. L2L1. Next base: position 167,755 of record NZ_JQMG01000001.1, on the reverse strand, counting down.
TACACCGATTTGTCCTGCGTACGTCTCTACGCTTGCTGGTGCTACATTGCTCGGGAAGTTAGTTAGCAACCACACAAGCACAACACCAAATACGATGAACTTACTTGCTCTGTTCAAGAAGTGTTTTACCTCATGCCAACCACGTAGCACAATCTGGCGAGGTGTTGGGAAACGATAAGGCGGTAGTTCTAAAATAAAAGGCTCTGTATTCTGATACTGCTTTTGGAATAAAACTGCGGTTAAGAACATGGTGAAAAAACTCATCACGTATAACGAGAATAATACTAATGGTGCGTGGCTTGGGCTAAACAGTGCGGCAATCATGAAGATGAATACTTGCATTCTAGCCGAGCACAATGATAGCGGTATCACGAGCATAGTGAGTAAACGCATGCTGCGTGAGCGCATAATTCGGGTACCCATGATAGCTGGCACATTACACCCAAAGCCCATGAGCATCATGACAAAGCCACGTCCATCTAGGCCCATTTTTGCCATGATTGCATCCATGAGAAAGGCTGCGCGTGATAAGTAGCCGCTGTCTTCTACCATGGACATCATTAAGAAAAATAAAATAATGATAGGCACAAATGCTGCAACAGTCGCTACACCATTATAGACACCATCTAACATTAAACCGCTAAGCCACTTAGGTGCGCTGGCAAAAAGAGGATCTAATAACTCCGCGCGGATTAAATCTAATAGCCATGCTAGGCCATCTTGTATGGGAGCGCCTACCGTAAAAATAAATTGGAACAGTAAAAACATGGCAGCAAAAAATAGCGGCAAACCCAACCATTTATGCAATAACACTTTATCTATTTTGTCGGTAGTATCGTCGTTAAGTGTCGCCGGAATTTGAACATGCTGCTGAATGAGCTCATGCATTTCATGCTCAATGTCATGGTCTTCTTGTAGTAGCAAGCTGATACTTTGAGGGTTGGTTGTTGCATCTTGCTGGTTGATAATGGAGGTGGCTGCTTCTAATGCTTTTGGCAGGCCATCGCCATATTTTGCGCTGATCTGGATAACCGGCAAACCTAAGGTTTGACTTAAGCTTTCTGTGTTGATGGTAATGCCAGCGCGTTTTGCTTCGTCTGCCATATTGAGTGCAAGGACAATTGGAAAGCCAAGTTTTTTAATTTGTAATAGCAGTGAGAGCTGGCGATCAATTTGTGTGCTATTAAGCAACACAACCAGTAAGTTGACTGGATTGTTTGTGATGAAATGCCTAACCACTTGTTCATCTTCTGAAAAGCCGTGAAGATCATAAATGCCAGGTAAATCAATCAGCTCTACGATATTGCCACCAAGCAGTATTTTGGCGCTCATTAAATCAACGGTGATGCCAGGCCAATTGCCAACGCGTGCAGAAGCACCGCTAATGCGATTAAATAGCGTGGATTTTCCAGTGTTCGGCATGCCGAGTAGCGCAATACGCTTCATTTTTTAACTTTATATTGCGTTGATTTGAATGCGGTCGGCTTCTGTGACACGCAAAATGACATCTGTAGTACCAAGACGCACATGCAACGGGCCGTTGAAGCTAGCACGACGCATGATGCTTAAAGGCTTGCCAACGCGAAAACCCAATGCCGAGAGGCGATGAAACAGAGACTCTTCAGCCTCTATGGCTGAGATAACCGCTTGTTGACCAGCTTTTAATTCTGATAAAAATTGCATATGGTGTGAATGATGCATTTTGTAGATGATAACAATTCTTATTATCGCATAATTTAAGCGAAAGTGCAGGCCGTCACTTAAAAATAGCCAAGACCTATGAGACCTATGATAAGAAAAAAGGCTCCATTACTGGAGCCTTAGGCCTAACTTAAATTTATTTACTAATATCTACTTTAGCTTTAGCACGTAAATCGCCCATGAGTTTTTCTAGGTTACGTTGTTGCAGGTTTTTTTGTAAACCGTCTTTTAGTTTATCGTAAGCAAGTGGTTGAGCCGCACGGCTGTCAACCAGTTTGATGACATGCCAGCCAAATTGAGTTTGCACTGGGCTGTTTGAAGTAGCACCTTTTTGTAAGTTAGCAACAACATCGCTAAATGGCTTAACCATCGTTGCTGGTGAGAACCAACCTAAGTCACCGCCTTTTTCTTTAGAACCTGGATCTAATGATTTTTCTTTTGCGATTTTTGCAAAGTCGCCGCCTTTACCAAGTTGAGCAATGATGTCTTTAGCTTCAGCTTCTGTTTTCACTAGAATATGACGAGCGCTATATTCTTTGTCGCCATAAGCTGTTTTGTATTTCTCGTAGGCAGCTTTTGTATCTGCATCTGAGATTGGGTGTTTTTTAACATAGTCTTGTAAGAACACGCTGGTAAGCAATTTACGGCTAGCCAGTTCTTCGCGTGCAACAAAGTCAGCTTGTTTGTCTAGACCGAGTCTTTGTGCTTCTTGGTATACAAGCTCAGAACTCACAAGTTCATCAATGATCGCTGCTTTGGTATTTGCATCAATTTTTTGGCCATTTGCAGTCACGTCTTTTACGATCACATCGTAAAGAGATTGTTTCACTTGCTTGCCATTCACTGTTGCTACTGCATCAGCGGCGAAAGCTGATGGTGTCATTGATAAAATAGCAATGGCAATTAATGTTTGGGTGAATTTCATTAGTAAAGAATCCTTAAGTATTAAATTTTAGAGTATTAAATTTAGTTAACAAATTTGTCACGTATTTTAAACTTCATCTGTTGCAATTGCGTGAATACTTAGCGCATGAATTTTGTGAGGCATCAAGTCAGCGAGCGCCTGATAAACAAGGCGATGACGCATTATCTGTGATTTGCCACAAAAATGCGAGCTTGTGATATTGAGTTTATAGTGACCACCGCCGCCATTGCCTTTGTGGCCTGCGTGCTGCGCACTTTCGTCAATTAAATCCAGAGAAGTAGGTGCCAACGTTTGTAGGCGAGTTTTGATTTCATCAATCATGGTAGAAACTTAAAGTAGATAACTTAAATATGGTGAATAACTAAATACTGAATGTAGATACTTAGGGTAGTGTTTTTCTAAAAGGTTTCACTGTTACTAGGCCATAAACACCAACGGCCACAAATGGGTCGTTATTTGCCCAGGTGGTTGCTTCTTCAAGGCTAGTGAATTCAGCAACGATTAAACTGCCTGAGAACCCTGCTGGGCCTGGGTCGTTGCTGTCGATACTAGGAAAAGGGCCCGCGAGTAGCAGGCGACCTGCATTTTGTAGTGCCTGTAGCCTGCCTAGATGTTCTGGTCTTGCGGCTAAACGTTTTTCTAAGCTATTGGGGGTGTCTTCTGCAATGATGGCATACCACATTATTCAGCATCTCCTTTGTTGTCCTCTATTGAGTTGTCTTCTTTTGGTAGATATTTACTGATCATGATGGTTTGCACAATAATAAAGCCGAACATGATGCCAGTAATGCCGAAAAGCTTAAAGTTTACCCATGTATCTTGTGAGTAATTAAATGCCACATAAAGGTTAATAAAACCAAGTGCTGTGAACAGTAGCGCCCAAGCAATGTTCAGGGCAGACCAGACATTGTCTGGTAATTTAACTTGCTTTTCCATTAGGCTACGCATCGGATTTTTATTAAAGATAAATTGAGATGCAAGCAGACCCGCTGCGAATAGCCAGTACAAAATGCTTGGCTTCCATTGAATAAACGTCGGGTCTTTAAGCAGTAAAGTAGCGCCGCCGAACACAGTGATGATGACACCGCTGAGTAATAGCATTTTTTCAACAACACCATGTTTGATTTTGACATAGATAATCTGTGCAAGTGTTGCGACGATTGCCACTGCCGTTGCAGTGAAAATGCCGAAAAACTTGAAAGCAACAAAAAACAAAATAACGGGAAATAAATCAAACAGAAACTTCATATTCACTCTTTGTATAGAAAAACTTAGGATGCTCGGATGCTAAAACAAATCTAAAAACAATACTTTAGCGTAATGTGCTATTTTGCTATTATAGTTACTCGTCTGCAAGGCGTAATTTTAATTGGTTGAAATACTTGATAAGTCATTTAGTATCGGGTGTTTTCTTAGGGGTTGAGCTGGCGCAAGTCGTTTATTACCAATGGTTTAATGATAGATTTACATTCGCACTCCAATATTTCTGATGGTCTATTTTCTCCAACTGAGCTAGTTGCACATGCTGCTGAGCATGGCGTTAGTGTGCTGGCGTTGACTGATCATGATGACATTAGCGGTTTGTCTGAGGCGCGGCAAGCTGCTCACTTGCATGGTATCCAGCTGATTAACGGTGTGGAGATTTCCGTGACATGGAAAAAACGCACATTGCATATCGTTGGTTTAAATGTCGATGTGGACAATGAAGCGCTAAAGACGGGTTTGGCTGCAGTGCGTCAAAGTAGGCTGGATCGGGCAAAACAAATGGCGGCAGGTTTAGAGAAATCTGGCATCCATGGTAGTTTTGAAGGGGCCTCCGCTTATGCCAAACAAAGCATACTGACACGTATGCATTTTGCACGCTTTTTGGTGGAGCATCAATACGCTAAAGATCCCAAGTCCGTATTTAAAAAATATCTGGTAAAAGGTAAGCCTGGTTTTGTGGACCATCAATGGATGGATTTAGAGTCAGCGGTTAGCTTGATTGTAAACGCTGGCGGTGTTGCAGTGTTGGCCCATCCTGGGCGCTATGATATACGCCGAACTAATATGTTATTGTTGCTTGAAGAGTTCAGAGCGCTCGGCGGCTCGGCCATTGAGGTGGTGACTGGTAGCCACACTGCAGCCCAGTATGTTGAATATGCAAAATATGCGCAGTTGTTTGGTTTGAAAGCATCGCAAGGTTCCGATTACCATGGCAAAGGCATTAGTTTTATGGAAATGGGGCGTTTGCCAGCCTTGCCAAGTGGATGTGTTCCTGTGTGGCAGGATTGGGCTAATCTTCAGGATTTATCTATTCAGGATTCCTCTAGTGTGACAGATGTGCCAAATGTTAAGTTATCGTAAAGTATAGACCGATAGAAAATAGGGATACATGTCGCAATTTTTTAATATCAACCTGAGTAATCCTCAGTCTCGTTTAATTGCACAAACTGCCGAAATTTTGCGTAAAGGTGGGGTGATTGTTTATCCCACAGATTCTGGCTATGCGCTGGGGTGTATGCTAGGGCACGCGGATACTCAAATGCGTATACGTCAGATTCGTGCGGTAGATGATAAACATTTCTTTACTTTAATGTGTCGAAGCTTAAGTGAGTTAGGTAATTACGCGGTAGTCAGCAATAGTCAATTTCGCTTGCTTAAAGCAAATACGCCGGGTGCTTATACCTTTATTTTAAATGCCACGCGGGAAGTGCCGCGTAAATTGCAACATCCCAAGCGCAGTACAATAGGTATACGTGTACCACAGCATCCTGTTGTGCAGGCTTTGCTAGAAGCGATCGATACACCGATGCTTAGCATGACGTTAAGTTTGCCAAATGACGAGGATGTGTCGATGATGGTGCCGTGGGAGATTCGTGAGCGTCTGGAGCATGTCGTGGACTTAGTGATTGAAGTTGAGCATTGTGAAGCGGGTGCAACGACCGTGATTGATTTGACAGGAGAAAATCCTGTGCTGATTCGTGAAGGCTTAGGTGACCTAAGCCCTTTTTCTTTTTAAAGTTGATTAATTTGGGTTTTAGCTAAATGACGAAACCCGATTGATTGCGTTGATAAATACCTGATTAATAAATAGAGTAATTAATGGAATTAACGATCATACAAAAAATAGCGATTTACGCGTTACCAGTGATTTTTGCAATCACGGTGCATGAAGCCGCACATGGCTACGTGGCAAAATATTTCGGGGATATGACCGCGTTTAATGCTGGGCGAATTACGCTTAATCCGATTAAACATATCGATCCTTTCGGTACGATTTTGCTACCTGCACTCACCATTATGTTGGGCGGTATTTTATTCGGTTGGGCAAAACCTGTTCCCGTTGATTTTGGTCGACTACGTCATCCTAAAAAAGACATGCTTTGGGTTGCAGCAGCAGGACCCGCTTCAAATTTTGTGATGGCTGTGTTTTGGGTATTAGTGCTTAAGTATTCTGTGTTTGCGCCAGAAGCCTTTGCTTACCCTTTAGCGTTGATGGCAAAAGCGGGCGTTGCGATTAATGTCATCCTCATGGTGCTTAATTTACTACCATTACCGCCATTAGATGGTGGCAGAATTGCGGTAAGCTTACTTCCGTATCGTTTTGCGCGACCGCTCGCTAACATTGAACCGTATGGTTTTGTTATTTTGATCGTACTCTTATTTACTGGGGTGCTCGGGGATATACTGAAACCATTAATTGCTATTGTAAATGGCTTATTGGTGAGTATTTTGTAGGTTTTGCATGATTGGTTTTGCAGGCATAGTTAGTATAATAAGCACATATTTAATTTAGGGTTTTTCATCACATGGCAATAGAACGCGTTTTATCGGGCATGCGCCCTACAGGCAATCTGCATTTGGGGCACTACAACGGTGTGTTGAAAAACTGGATACGCTTGCAGCATGAGCATGAATGTTTGTTTTTTGTTGCCGATTGGCATGCGTTAACTACGCACTACGATACGCCGGAAGTGATTGAAGAAAGCGTGTGGGAAATGGTGATTGACTGGTTAGCGGCAGGGGTGGACCCAGCAAGTGCGACTATCTTTATTCAATCTCGTGTGCCTGAGCATGCCGAGTTGCATACATTGCTCTCGATGATTACCCCTTTGAGCTGGTTGGAGCGCGTACCTACCTATAAAGACCAGCAAGAAAAGCTATCAAGCAAAGATTTATCAACCTATGGCTTTTTAGGATATCCATTACTGCAAAGTGCCGATATCTTAATCTACAAGGCAACACAAGTACCTGTGGGTGAAGACCAGATCCCGCATATTGAATTTACACGCGAGATTGCACGTCGCTTTAACCATATTTATGGCAAAGAAAAAGGCTTTGAAGAAAAAGCAGAAGCCGCTATTAAAAAGCTAGGTAGCAAGCGTGGTTCGCTGTATCAGGAAATGCGTACCGCTTATCAACAAAGCGGTGACGAAGAGGCGTTGGAAACAGCGCGCGCGATGATTCAAGAGCAGCAGGGCATGAGCATGGGCGATAAAGAACGCCTGCTGGGCTACCTTGAAGGCGGCGGCAAGATGATTTTGATTGAGCCCGACTACAAGTTAACGCCTGCATCAAAAATGCCGGGTTTAGATGGCCAAAAAATGTCTAAATCGTACAACAACACGATTTCATTGCGTGAAGATGTCGATAGCGTTGCTAAGAAAATCAAAACCATGCCGACTGACCCTGCACGTATTCGCCGTACAGACCCGGGTGACCCTGCAAAATGTCCGGTTTGGCAATTGCATGAAATTTACTCGGACAAGTCTACCCAAGATTGGGTACAAGCCGGTTGCAAAGGCGCGAGCATTGGTTGTATCGAATGCAAAGGCCCTGTGATTGAGGGCGTGTTGAAAGAGTTGAAGCCAATTCAAGAGCGCGCTGCAGAATATGCTGAAGACCCGACATTAGTGAAGAATATCGTTGCCGATGGTTGTGAGCGTGCTAGAAAGCTTGCGCGTGAAACTATGCGCGATGTGCGTGATGCCATGGGTTTGAATTACAACTAGCGCATACTGTTTTGATAGATATCCCATTTTGATAGACACCCCACTCAATGCAAAAATCAAGGGTGAGGGATTTACGACCCTGCCCAAGGATCTGTATATTCCGCCCGATGCATTAGAGGTGTACTTAGAAGCCTTTGAAGGGCCTTTAGATTTACTGCTGTATTTAATCCGCAAGCACAATTTAGATATTCTTGATATTCCGATGGCAGATCTAACTCGCCAATACATGGTGTATGTGGATAAAATGCGTGCCATCAAGTTAGAGCTGGCTGGTGACTATTTGCTGATGTCTGCAATGCTGATAGAGATTAAATCACGCATGTTATTGCCCAAGCCTACCGAAATCGTGGAAGAGGATGACCCGCGTGCTGAGTTGGTAAGGCGCCTGATGGAGTATGAGGCGATTAAGCTTGTAGCACAGAGGCTCGATGAGATGCCTAAAGTCGGAGATGGTGTCTACGTCGCTAGTGCATATTTTCAGCATATTAGTCAGCTAAAGCCACCTGAAGTCAGCTTGGATGACCTTACAGAGGCATGGCGTAATGTCCTGAAACGGGCTAATCATTTCCAGCATCACAAAGTAGGGCGCGCTGAGCTTTCTGTACGTGAGCATATGAGCTTGATTCTGCGGCGCCTTAAATCTGAGCGCATGCTGGAATTTACCCAGTTGTTTGATGTGGCCAGTGATGGTATTCCGAAATTAGTGGTATGTTTTTTGGCAATATTGGAGCTTGCACGAGAGGGCTTGTTACGCATTACACAACAGCAGGCTTTTTCACCTATTTACGTACAAATAAACAACGATGAGTGAACATAGTAATATTCGTGAATTGAAGAATGTGCTTGAGGTCGCCTTGCTCACCTCACATCAGCCGCTGTCTTTAGATGATCTGTTACGTTTGTTTGCTGAGCGTATGGACCGGGCAACCTTGCGCATGTTGCTGGATGAGTTAAGGCAGGATTGGGCTGAACGTACCATGGCCTTGGTGCAAGTAGCTTCAGGATATCGATTTCAGGCACGAGAGGAGTATACGACTTATCTCATGCGGCTTAACCCTGAAAAACAGGCTAAATACTCACGCGCTGTGATGGAAACATTGGCAATTATTGCTTACCGCCAGCCAGTCACGCGTGGTGATATCGAAGAGATTCGTGGTGTCACGGTTAACCCTAACGTCATGCGACAGCTACAAGAGCGCGATTGGATCGATGTGGTCGGTCAGCGCGAGGTGCCAGGGCGTCCATCATTGTATGCAACGACCAAGCATTTTTTAGATGATTTTAACTTGCGTTCTTTGGCAGAGCTGCCACCGATGGAAGCCTTTGTTCAAGCTGAAATTTAGTACAATAAGTTTTTGTTGAGCAGCTTCATTCTCTCTACAGCAGTAATATGCTCGGCATTATAAAATGCACGCAACCAAGTTTAAATATCTACTTAATCCACAGAAGTCGTGATAAATCCATTTTATCTACTGCGATTCACTTTATCTGCGGTAAAATTGCAACATTCAATCAAATTAGCGAATTATCATGGCACGTCCTTTTAAGCAACAACGCGATCCGCAACGTCCCGTACGCAGACCAACCACCAACTTTACACCGATTGAAGTTGACCCAAACGTGCCTGCGGCACCAACGCAAAGGTTACATAAGTTGTTAGCGCTTGCTGGCTTAGGTTCGCGCCGCGATATGGAAGAGTTGATTGCTAGCGGGCGTGTGACGGTTAACGGTCAAATAGCCACGGTAGGTGCGGGCGTGACTGAGCACGATGTGGTGCGTTTGGATAGTCGTCCATTGCGTTTGCCATTTGAGGCTGAGTTGCCGCAAGTGTTGATTTACCATAAGCCAGAAGGTGAAATCGTTAGTCAGGATGACCCTGAAGGCCGTGCTAGCGTATTTGATAAGTTGCCAAAAGTGAAAAATGGTAAGTGGATTGCGATTGGTCGTTTAGATATGAACACGAGCGGCCTGTTAATATTTACCACTTCAGGTGAGTTGGCTAATCGTTTTATGCATCCACGTTATGAGGTTGAGCGTGAGTATGCGGTACGTATTTTTGGCGAACTGACAGAAGGTCAAATCGCACAGCTTAAAGAAGGTATTGAGCTTGAAGATGGCCCAGCTAACTTTGACAGCATCATCCCACAAGGTGGTGAAGGTGCTAATCACTGGTATCAAGTGATTTTGCGTGAAGGCCGTAATCGTGAGGTGCGTAGACTGTTTGAAGCATTCCAATTACCAGTAAGCCGATTAATGCGCGTGCGCTTTGGCCCAGTTAATTTGCCGCCACGTGTTAAACGCGGAAAAATGCTTAAATTAGAGCAAAAAGAAGTTGTTGGTTTATTAGAGTGGGCAGATTTGCCTGTACCAAAAGCACCGTTAAGACAATTAACGCAACGCGAGAAATTGAAATCAACCGCGGTATTTACGCCTAAAGTACGTAAGCAACGCGTCAGTGCATTAGACAGGCCACCTCGTGACGCTGCTGAAGGTGAAACTAAAGGTTATCGTGGTAAATCAGATGCGCCACGTAGTCCTGCTGCGAAAAAACCAGCAGCAAGAAGACCAGCGGCTAATCGACGCGTGCGCCAAACCAGTGATTTAAGTGCGCCACAGATGCAGAAGAAAAGTGATAGGAATCGGGGTAGGGGTTAGTTAACTTTTAGATTTCTAACAAATTTATCTAGAAGACTAAACATTGGTGAAATTTGTCTTTCTAGTTTGATTGTATACATTAAAAATGGCTAAAGATTAAATCTTTAGCCATTTTTAATTAGAGCAGCAGTCTGTCTACGACAGTTTGTGGTCTGGGTTTAATACTTAAGCTTTACCTAAGCGCCACAATGACGTGACTTCTGCTTTTCTTGCTGCATGCAATGGGTCGCTGGCATCTAGTGTTTTGTTGTGCGATGCTTTGGTGTCCATTTTATCAATCACTTTTAAATCTGCTGCACTTATCCATGCCAGCAGGTCATCGCGGGTTCTTAAGCCTAAGTGTTCAGCAAAGTCTGAAAGTATCAACCAGCCTTCTCCAGCATCGTTTAAATGTGCTTTAAGACCAGTTAAGAAGCCTTTTAGCATTTGGCTGTTTTCATCGTAGATTGCAGATTCCAGCACCGAGCTTGGTCTTGCTGGTAACCATGGCGGATTACATACAATCAAGTCAGCTTTGCCGTATGACTCATCTGGAAATAAGTTTGCATTGATCACTGTCACTGCATTTTTCATCTCTAGTTGATTGATGTTTTTTTGTGCGCAGTCTAAAGCGCGTTGCGAGTTGTCGGTTGCGATAACAGTTTTTACGCCGCGGTTTGCCAGTATCGCTGCTAGTACGCCGGTACCGGTACCAACGTCAAACGCTGTGGTGCATGGGGTAGGTAATGGTGCTGTATCCACTAGTGTTAGGTATTCACCACGAATCGGTGAAAACACACCGTAGCTTGGGTGGATTTTATTGTTGATGACGCTAATTTCCACGCCATTTTTACTCCACTCATAGGCGCCGATTAGACCTAGAATTTCACGTAAAGACACCACAAATGATTGCGTACTTTTGCCGTAGGCGTGCTCACAGGCGGCTTTGATATCTGGCGCGCGGCGTAGGTTGATGTGATAGCCAACGCTTACTTCCAGTAATAACATGCCTAGAATTCTAGCTTTTTGAGATTGTGCCTGACGGTGCAAGTGAAAAGCCTCTGTCATATTGGCAGGTGCTTTTTTAGGTTTTTTACCTGGGCGATCTATTCTGCGAGAGATGGCTTGCATGAGCTGTTTTGCATTTTGAAAATCACCTCGCCATAAAAGCGCAGTACCTTCGCAGCATAGTTTGTACGCGGCATCTGCTTTAATTGTATCGTCTGCAACTTGCACCTTCTTAGGTGCTGGCGTTTCATTTTCAGAGTGCCAGATACTGGTTTTGGTTTTGCCAGCTTCTTGCCAGCTGATGGTTGGGGTGTCGTTCAAAATGGGTTAGCCTTGGTGGTAGTTGTGTATAAATACAGTTTGTTGCTTGTTGAGTCGTGATTATGACTGACTTTAGCGTATTTTCTGTTTTTTATGCTAATTAGCGTGGATGTAAGGATGAATTATAAGCGCAATGTGAATATTCGCAGTATTTACTATGAGAGTGCCGTTTCTGCTATTGATGGTGACATTTCATCACAGGTACATGACTGTGTGTAAAGTGAGTTTAGCAGGGGGTGTTTTAAATGAGGTTTGTTTCCATTGCTACTTGATGCTTAGTTTCGCTAAGTGCAATCAGGTAATGCTCCGCTTCATTTGCTGGGACAGGGCGGCTGTGCAGAAAACCTTGTGCTGTGTCGCAATCATGCATTTTTAAGAACGCAAGTTGTGCTTCTGTTTCAACGCCTTCGGCCACTAGTTTCATCCCTAAGTTTTTGCCTAGGGCAATAATCGCTTGGGTGATTGCAACATCATTGGCATCCCCTGGGAGGTCAGAAACAAAGCTACGGTCAATTTTTAAAGTATCAATTGGGTAGCGCTTGAGGTAACTCATTGAAGAGTAGCCAGTGCCGAAGTCATCGATAGAAATAGTGAAGCCTGAAGCGGATAGTTTTTCAAGTTTACCAAGTGTTTCTTTAGAGCGATCCATCAGAATAGTTTCGGTTAATTCGATTGTCACTAAATGAAATGGTAGCTTAGTTGAGTTAACGATACTGATAATACGCTCAACAATATTGGATTGTATTAATTGGCGGCCAGATAAGTTAACACTCATTACCGTATCAACTTGATAACGTTCGCGCCATTGTTGTGACTGTAAGCATGCTTGATATAAAACGAACTCACCAATTGGGATAATGAGGCCGATATCTTCAGCAAGTGGGATGAAGTCCACTGGGCTAGTTAACCCCAGCTCAGGATTATCCCAGCGCAATAATGCTTCAAACCCAGTGACCTGATTAGTTTTGATATCAATCTGAGGCTGATAATGTAGAAACAACTCTTTGTTGTCTAATGCACGGTGCAAAGCGCTTTCCAGCGCAAAGCGCCGGATATTTTTGGCTTCCATTTCTGGTAAATACATCTGGCAATAGTTTTTCCCCAGTTTCTTAGCGTTATACATGGCAGTATCAGCATTGCGCAGTAATACTGGGATGTTTGTTGCATCGTTTGGGCAAAAGCTGATGCCAATACTTGCACCAATAAACACTTCTCTGTCTTCTAAGACGAAAGGCAGCGCCATCAGTTGAATGATTTTTTGTGCGACATGCTGGGCTTGTTCTGTGTTTGATAGATTATCTAAGATTAAAGCAAACTCATCTCCACCAATACGGCAGAGTATATCTTCGGCACGCAGGTCATGGCTGAGGCGTTCGCCAACAGCCAAGAGTAAATCATCGCCGATATGGTGCCCTAGTGTATCGTTCACTATTTTAAAATCATCAAGGTCTATTACCATGATGCAGCAAAGTACGTTGTTTTGGCTGGATGCTGCAACTACTTTTGCCATGCGTTCATTGAAGTGATGGCGATTAGGAAGCTTGGTAACTTCATCATAATAAGCAAGCTGCTGAAGACGATTTTCAGCTTGCATGCGTAAGGTTAACTCCGAATCCAACTCGGCCTCATGTGATTGAATAGTGCTTAGCATGGTATTAAACCCAGCCGCTAACTCACCAAGCTCATCTTTGCTTTCCAAATTAAAACGCAATGCATAATTATCCGTATTGGAGACAAGCCGCATGGATTTTGTGAGTTCAATAATTGGCTTGGTTAGATACTTTTGTAAACGTCGAATCATGAATGCACCCAGCACGCCAGCCAGTAACATTGCGAACATGATGAATAGTAAGAGTTTTTGTAATTGGCTGTAGATATGGTCAAGCGATGCATTAATTTGAATTTGACCAACTTGCTGCTTACCTATTCTAATGGGCTGCTGAACGGAGACGCCAGATAAATAGTTCGATAGTGTCTCGTCTTCATTAAAGTTCAGCGTAGTATTCAATGGGTATTTAGAGAATGTTTTTCCTTGGTTATCTAATATGACAACTTGTTTGATGTGCGGTGACCAGCGTAAGGCTTCCAGTAGTGTTTGTGCAGACTTCTCATCATTGAATGCAAGCGATGCGGTTAAGTTTTCACTTAAAATATGCGCTTCTGCATTGAGATCGTGAATCAAACTGGTGCGATTGCTGTGAAATGCAATTAGCGCGATGCAAACGACAAGCATCATCATCGATATAGAGGCTGCAATAAGATTGATCAGCAGTAATTTATTTCCAATTTTTAAGTCGTGTAGCAACATGAGTGATTAATTTACCTAATAAACCGTTTTAGCCCTAGTAAACCATTTTTGCTAAGCTCAGTAATTTTGAGCTTAAATATAAATTGGATTTTTTTGCCGCCAGCGTATCTACTTCAAAGACAATACGTTTGTTTTCGGTTTTGATGCCAATCATCACGCCTTTGCCAACTAGCTCAGGGACATCAGTAATCGTAAGCACTGGTGTATTTTCTAATAGCGTTAATATGACGGGAATTCGCTGCTTATCTTCTTCTGAAAGATAAACAGCCTGACATTCTTTTAATGCCTCAAGATTTGATATCTTACTAATGATGAGTGTTGCGCCATGAGGTTGATGATCTCTAAATTTTTCGAGCTCATGTTTTAAGGTGTCTGACTCTAGTGTGCAGATTTTCAGCGTATTGTTCGGGAGTGTTGGCCATTGCGTGAAAAGCGTGAAGTTGTAAACAAATGCTGCTTTCATGGCATATTCAGGTAAAGGCCCAGCAAGGCCAACGGATATAAATGGTAAGCCGACAATTGCAACAATGAAGCAAGCTAGCCGGCGCATTGTTATTGAAATCCGTAAGTTAATTGCAACCAAAGATTCCGTCCATCTTGCTCTACAAGTGCAATAGGGGAGATATAGTCTGGTGCAATGTGTACATAACGTTTATTAAATGCGTTGCGTACTGTTAATGCTGCGTCAAGGTTAGGTAGTACGTGATTAGCACTGATGGTGAAATTGCTGAGCGCATAGCCCTCGGCAACCTTTCCAAGTGCGGATACTCGTCTTGAAACTGCTTGTACTTCTAAGCCTGCTCTTAATGCATTATGAAATAATGGTGCTGATAAGTTTAATTTGGCAAGGTGGTGTGGTGAGTTCGCCGCCCATTCGCCTTCAGCGTCTCTTGAGTTTTGGTAAGCATAGCTTGTGCGTATATGCGCACCCATTTCGGCGTGGTGCTCAAACTCAAATTCAATGCCATGGGTATATGTGCCGCCGGCATTAAAGTATTGGATATTGTTGTATGCAGTGCTGCTAATCATGCGGTCAGTAGATTGCTGATAAATGGTGCCAAGCAGACGCGAGCGGTTGCTCCAGCGGCGCTCTGCAATAAGCTCAGTTGCGGCCACTTTTTCTATTCTAAGGTTTTCGTTAGACATTTGAGCATGACCATCTGCAAAATACTTTTCATAGGCAGTAGGTGTGCGATGACCTACGCTGTGCGATAAACGTAATGTGTAGGATGGAATTGGCTCGTAAATGACTGCAACACTTGGTGAGATAGCATCGCCATCATCTGTGAAGTAATCGTAACGTGTGCCTAAATTAAGCCAAAAATTGTTACGTAAGGTAATTTCATCCTGTAAATATAGGCTTGTACTTTGCCGTGCACGATTAGATGATATTGCAGGCGTCGAGATTTTTCTTTCATAATCGTCACGATAAGCAGCACCAAAGATGAGTTGATGGCCTGTAAACCAGCTGGCGACAAATTTAGCCTCTGTTCCCCATTTTCTCCCTGTTGCATTTTCTATGACCTTATTACCGCTAAAGGTTGATCTTCCGTCATAGAGATAGTCGCTGTAATCGGTTTGTAATGAAAGCTTCAGCTGATTTGAGAGGTTGGTGTGGTACTGGCCTGAGATGAATTTGCTGGTGTCATCGTAAGTGTATCGACGATTAAAATCTGCACCATATGGGGCCGTAGGAATTTCTTTATGGCGACCGCTGTAGCCTGCACTAATTGACCAAGAGTCACCTTGTATTTTGGTCAATAGGCGTTGGTTTTGCTGCGCATCTAAGTTGTGGGCAATCCAATTGTTAATTTCGGGGAAGCGAAGTGATTGACCTTCGCTACTAAGCCCTGATGCCGAAACGAGTAGGTCTACACCATTGCTCAGACGCTTTCCGTAAGTGGCTCGGGCCTTTTGTGTGTCATAGCTTCCTATCGATAGCCCAGCTTGTCCACCATCAAAATCATGACCATTCTTAGTAATAATGTTAATGATGCCAAAAAACGCATTGTTGCCATAAGCGACGGAGCCAGGTCCTGACACATACTCTACACGCTCTATCAGTTCGGTATCAATGATGCCATCGTTGCCTAGGTAGGACTGGTTATATACATTGTCATTCATTTGTATACCATCTACCAGCAACATGATGCGGCCGCTATAGTCGCCAGGGCTACTGTAACCACGTCCTCCAAGAAAGTCGTAGGAGCGGTCGTTGGTAATGGTTAGCCCACGCATGCTGCTGAGTATCTCTGCCAGAGTGCGATAGCCGTAAGTCTTGATGTCGTCGGCAGTGACAATGCTCACCGCAGAGCGTGCATTGCTGACTTGGCGAGCAATTTTAGATGCGGTAGTGACTTCTAGTTGAAGTAAGTGCTCAAGTGAGGTTTGGGTTAAATCCAGCTGTTCGGTATTGATATGTTCGGCGTAGACGCCTGTCGAGAAGAGTGAGCAAAATGCAAATGCTGCAGAACGCAATAGATTGCCTGCTGCATGATGCTTAGTATGCATTTTTCTGAACATGCAGCTTTGTTGTTACAGCGATTGCAGTTGATCACGTGTGAGTAAAAACACAAACTCATCACCTGAAGATACCTCTAACCAAGTAAATGGTACGTCTGGATAAGCCTCTAACAGCGCGTCACGATTATGGCCAATTTCAACGATTAGCACGCCCTCTTCGGTAAGGTGGTTTGCTGCTTCACGTAAAATGGTGTGCGTATGATCTAAACCAGCATCGCCGCTACCAAGGGCTAGTTGTGGTTCATTGCGGTATTCTGCAGGTAATGCTGCCATGGATGGCGCATCAACGTACGGTGGGTTGCTAATGATTAAATCGTATTGCTTACCTTTAAGCTGGCTAAACATATCAGACTTAATTGCTGTGATGCGATCTTGCAGGTCGTAGTTCTTGATATTGATATTGCTTACGTCAATTGCATCTTGTGAAATATCAATCACATCGACATTTGCTTCTGGGTAGGCATCAGCCAATAACACACCTAAACATCCACTACCAGTGCAAATGTCGGCAGCACTGTTTATCAGCTCCGGAAACTCAATCCAAGGAGCTAAACCATCATTGACCAATAGTTCAGCGATAAATGAACGTGGAATCAGTACGCGCTCATCCACGAAAAACTTAAAGCCTTGCAGCCAAGCTTCTTTTAGCAGATAAGCGGTTGGTGTATGTTTAGTGACACGTTGCTCAACAAAGCTAGCGAGCTTGTTACGTTCACTATTAGTGAGCTTTGCATCTAAAAAGTTGTTTAGTGTGTCATGTGGTAAATGTAATGCCCCCATGACTAGCCAGACGGCTTCGTCATAACTGTTGTCAGTGCCGTGTCCGTAAAAAATATCGGAGGCCTCGAACTGACTGACTGCAAATCTGAGCCAATCTCTGATCGTTAGAAGTTCGGTGGTTTCTTGATTGTAGGTCATTATTTCTTGTCAGCGATTGATTGAGCGTCTAAAAGGGCATCAGTTCTTATTGAACAGTTTTTGTTTTAGCTACCTATTTTAAAAGCTTTTCCATGGTTAATTGATAGGTTTGTTTGAGTGGTTCTATATCTGCAACGCCTACACATTCATTTAATTTATGAATAGTTGCATTTAGTGGACCAAATTCAATCACTTGTTTGCATATGTCTGCAATAAAACGGCCATCAGAGGTGCCGCCAGTGGTCGAGAGTTCTGGCGTAATGCCGTAGGCCTGTTCAATCGCCCCTGAAATCGCCTCAACTAGATTGCCGCGCGGCGTAATGTAAGGAGGGGAGTATTCCCACTCTAATGAGTACTCTAGTGCGTGTTTGTCTAAAATGGCGTGCACGCGGCTTCTTAGGTTTTGCTCTGTGCTGCCTGCGCCATCAAGTTCTGGGCAGAACCGGAAGTTAAATAAAATCTCTACTTCGCCAGGTACCACGTTAGTAGCACCAGTACCGCCGTTCATGTTTGATATCTGCCAAGAGGTAGGCGGGAAGTATTCGTTACCTGTGTCCCAAACCGTTTCTACCATGTCTTTAATAGCAGGTGCCACCATGTGAATCGGGTTCTTGACCAAGTGCGGGTAAGCAATGTGACCTTGTATGCCTTTAACCACCAAATTGCCAGACAGCGAGCCACGACGACCATTTTTAATCATGTCGCCTACTTTTTTATTACTGGTTGGTTCACCAACGATACAGTAATCAATCATCTCACCGCGTGCTTTTAGTGCTTCAACTACCTTTACCGTACCGTTCACGGCGATACCTTCTTCATCTGAGGTAATCAGCAAGCCAATAGAACCTTGGTGGTTTGGGTTTTCAGCCACAAAGGCCTCAATGCTAGTGATAAACGCAGCTAACGAGGTTTTCATGTCCGCTGCGCCACGCGCATAGAGCATGCCATCTTTAATGGTTGGCTCAAACGGTGGTGTATGCCATTTATCTAATGGGCCTGTTGGCACTACGTCGGTATGGCCGGCAAATACTAACAATGGACCGGTTGTGCCGCGGCGTGCATAAAAGTTATCAACGTCACCAAAGCGCATACGCTCGATTTTGAAGCCTAATGGCTCCAAGCGCGAAATCATCAACTCTTGGCAGCCAGCATCTAGCGGCGTGTTAGATTGGCGTTGCAGAAGGTCGATTGCTAACTCTAAAGTTGTGCTCATGATTTAAAGGTTTCTCTGTATATGTTTTCATCAAAGCCCAAGCTAATGACTTTGCTGTCTTTAACAAGTACTGGACGTTTAATGACTGAGGTTTTCGCTTGCATGAGTGCCGTGGCGGTCGTATTGTCGGTAATGCTGGATTTTGTTGCGTCATCAAGCCCGCGCCATGTCAGGCCGGCACGATTGATGAGTTTTTCCCAAGGGTGTTGCATCAGCCATTGTTGAATAGTTGCTGCATCAATGTCTGATTTTTTGAAATCATGAAACGTATAGGCAACACCGTTTTCATCTAGCCAAGTGCGGGCTTTTTTAACGGTGTTGCAATTGGGAATGCCATAAAGCGTGAGCATTGTATTTTAGGCTCTTTGAAAGCTTAGATACCGCGAAGTAATTCGTTAATGCCTACTTTACCCAATGTTTTAGCATCTACTTTTTTCACGATCACAGCACAGTAAAGGCTGTAGCTCCCGTCTTTTGATGGTAAGTTACCTGAAACCACTACTGAACCAGCTGGTACGCGGCCGTAGAATACTTCACCTGTTTCGCGGTCGTAGATTTTGGTAGATTGACCAATGTAAACACCCATTGAGATTACGCAGTTGTCTTCAACAATAACGCCTTCAACCACTTCAGAGCGAGCACCGATGAAACAGTTGTCGCCAATGATGGTTGGGCCTGCTTGTACAGGCTCTAATACGCCGCCGATACCAACGCCACCGCTTAAGTGCACGTTTTTACCGATTTGTGCGCATGAGCCTACCGTTGCCCATGTGTCTACCATGGTGCCTTCGCCCACGTAAGCGCCAATATTGACGTATGAAGGCATCAACACTGCATTTTTACCGATGAATGAACCACGACGTACAATCGCGTTAGGTACTACGCGGAAGCCGCCTGCTTTAAAGTCTTCTTCAGTGTAATCTGCAAATTTAGGTGGCACTTTGTCAAAGTATTTAGTGACGCCATCGTCCATTAACTCATTGTCTTTTAGACGGAATGAAAGCAATACTGCTTTTTTCAACCATTGGTGTGTTTCCCATTGTTGCGTGTCAGCAACACGGCTTGCAACGCGTAGTTTGCCGCTGTCTAAATCTGCAAGCACAGAAGCTACAGTAGATTTGATTTCAGCAGATGCGTTGCCTGGGTTGATGTTAGCGCGGTCTTCAAACGCGGCTTCGATAATGCTTTGACGTGGATCCATAAAAGTCTCTATTGATTTTGAATAAGTTGGTAAATTGAATAATGCGACATTTTAACTCAAACAGGAGAATAGCCCAAAAATAAAGCGCACAACTTATGCTGTGCGCCATAACAAAATGAGGGTAGTCTAAAAACCGTTTGAATCGTGATTGTTTGTTATTTTTTTGCCGCGTCGTACAGTGGTCTTACTTTAGGGGCAAGTGCGCGTAATTCTGCGATGCGACTTGCACTTGCAGGGTGGGTGCTTAGGAATTCAGGCGGTTTTGCGCCACCTTGAGCTTCCATTTTTTGCCATAGAGTGACGGCTGCATCTGGATTGTAGCCTGCACGCGCAGCCAGCTCAAGGCCGATTCTGTCAGACTCTCGCTCTTGCTCACGCCCATTAGGAAGCGCGAAAAATAATTGTGAACCCATGTTTGCCGCTTGTACTGAAGCATTGCCAACAGCAGCACTGGTACTTGCGGATAGTACGGCACCTAGTGCTTGTAAGCCAAATTGTTGAACATACGCTTGCGACATGCGTTCACGTCCATGCTCACGCAATGCATGAGCGATTTCATGGCCGATGACTGCAGCCAGTTCATCATCAGTGGTTTTTAACTTATCAATCAAGCCTGTATACACCATAATTTTTCCGCCAGGCATGCAGTAGGCGTTGAGTTCATCATTCTTTTCTACGTTGATTTCCCATTTCCATTGGGTGGCATCTGGTCTAAATACACCAACCTGCGCAATTAGCCTGTTAGAGATTTTGCGCACGCGATCAAGCTGTGCTTTGTTGGCGTTGAGTGTGTTTTTCTTTTCAGCCTCTTGTAGCGTTTGAGTGTAGGCTTGAGTCGACATAGAGGTAACTTGTGACTCTGGTAGCAGTAGCAACTGTGAACGGCTTACCCCAGATACGCTATCTTTGGTTGTAGTGGCGCAGCTGCTTAAATGGGCAATGAAAACAGCAGCCATCATGACGCTAAACTTTTTGCTTGCAAATAGATGGGTCATTTTTACTAATCCGTATGATTTATTTAAATGTTAATGCTTTAGATTCGTTTTGGTTTAATGCTGTGCGGTAATTAAACAAACTTTTACATTTAATCTTAATGCTTTAAAGCTTAGAAGGTGACTTGCGTGCCAAGTTCAACGACGCGGTTAGGCGGGAGTTTGAATTGGTTGGTAATCGTTTCTGCGCTTCTAAATAGGCCGATAAATATTTTTTTACGCCAGTAAGCCATTTCGGATGATTCATGGGCAATTAAAATTTCTTTACCGATAAAGTAGGAGGTATCCATTGCCTCTAATTCTAGGCCTTTTTCTGCGCATAAAGCCAAGTCTCTTGGTAGATCTGGCTCGTCTTTAAATCCGTAATGCACGGTTACGCGGTAAAACTCGTGTGGTAATACTTCAACTGTCACTCGGTCTTCCACTGGAATACGTGGAAAATCTAAAAACTTTACCGTCAATATAACGACTTTTTCATGCAGCACTTTGTTGTGTTTTAAATTATGAAGCATGGCATGAGGCACACCCTCTGGGTTGGGCGTCATAAATAACGCAGTACCAGATACACGTGCGGGCGGGTGTGCACTGATCGCTTCAATAAACGGGTCTAGGGCCATTGCTTCATTTTTTAGATGCTTATAAAGCATGTTGCGGCCAGTTTTCCAAGTGATCATTAAGGTGAAAATAATCACGCCGATGATGAGTGGAACCCAACCACCATCTGGAATTTTAAGGACGTTCGCACTAAAGAATGCGATATCAACCGTTAAAAATATGGCGATTAATGCGCCAGTGCGTAGTTTGCTCCAGCCCCAAAGGTTGTGGAACACAATACCAGCTAGCAATGTGGTGATAATCATATCGCCTGTGACTGCGATGCCATAGGCGGCTGCCAGATCACCAGATGAGCCAAACCCAATCACTAATACCATGACGGCAAGCATGAGCCCCCAGTTCACTCTTGGCATGTAGATTTGGCCTTGTTGGCTTTCTGATGTGTGTGACACATGCATGCGCGGTAAAAAGCCTAACTGTAATGCTTGGCGTGATACAGAGAATGCGCCTGTAATAACAGCTTGCGAGGCGATAACAGCGGCCATGGTCGCTAAGATGATGAGCGGAAACAGCATCCACTCAGGCGCCAGTAAGTAAAATGGATTTTTAACGGTTTCTGGGTTTTTTAGTATTAAAGCCCCTTGCCCAAAGTAGTTTAGAATCAGCGCCGGCAAGACAAAGCCAAACCAAGCTAGGCGGATAGGGGAGCGTCCAAAGTGCCCCATATCAGCATACAGTGCTTCAGCACCAGTCACAGCCAATACCACCGCACCTAGTGCGACAAATG
Organism: Methylotenera sp. L2L1; assembly: GCF_000744605.1. Lineage (NCBI taxonomy): Bacteria > Pseudomonadati > Pseudomonadota > Betaproteobacteria > Nitrosomonadales > Methylophilaceae > Methylotenera > Methylotenera sp. L2L1. Next base: position 145,675 of record NZ_JQMG01000001.1, on the reverse strand, counting down.
CAATCCATGGACTAAGCTGAAAAAAGTGAATGGCATACACAGGATTCAGTGCATTGAGTATGGTTGGATATTGCATGATGCCGTTAATACCTAATATGGCTAAGGTACTAAACCAGAGCAGCATAATAGGCCCAAAAAAAGCGCCAACCAGCGCCGTGCCTTTGCTTTGTGCCCAAAACAGGAGAAACAGTACAACTAGCGTAATAGGAAGTATCAGCGGGTGCAGAATCGGCGCGGCTACTTCTAAACCTTCTACAGCGGATAATACTGAAATAGCCGGTGTAATGATGCCGTCCGCATAAAACATGCAGGCACCAAGAATCCCTAGCAACATAATATTGCGCTGTTTTCTTGCATCGTCTGCCACATTGCGGCTGGCGAGCGCCAGTAGCGCCATAATACCGCCTTCGCCGCGGTTGTCTGCTCGCATAATAAACGCGACATATTTGATCGATACAACCAAAATGAGTGCCCAAACGATTAGCGACAAAATGCCAAACATATTGATTTCGGTGAGCGGTACTGGGTGTACGCCCACTGAAAAGACTTCTTTAAGTGTATAGAGAGGACTTGTCCCGATATCGCCAAACACTACGCCAAGTGCGGCAAGCGTGAGTGCTGAGCGTTTGGTGTTGCTACCAGAGGCTGATGACATTATGGAGTAATGAGCATTAATAATTAAGTTGGCTATTATCAGCCAATTCTCGTATGAAACCAATAATTATCTTAGGCGTAATGGGTTTTTGGAGGGTGGTGCACGTTTTGACCATGGCTGAGGGCGTGATGTTCGCTAGCGCACAGAGCAGAATTCACTTGAAGCAGATGATTTGAAAAGTTGGGTGAATTGAAGTGAGTAGTTTGATTTTATAGTAACAGTGCTTTTGATGGTGGCGGTTATTTAAGGATAAGACAAAAGTAGCAGCATGGAACGATACAAATTTAAAATAGTCATAGCAACGATATTAAAAAATTTATGGACTCAGTGAGGTGATTTTCTTTGTTAACTCTGAGTCCGGTATTAACAACGCTATTGATGTTGCGAGTAAAGTAAATAATGTGGTGTTGGTTGAGCATAGTCCGTCTTTAAAAACCAACCAACTGATTAGGTTTTTGCTTGGCTTGATTGTAACTGGGGGTGTCATAATGCTTGAAACAATTGCCATAATTTTGATTATTCTATGGTTGCTAGGGTTGGTATCAGCCTACACCATGGGCGGTTTTATTCACTTGCTACTGGTGATTGCTGTGGTGGTGATATTGGTGCGTTTGATTCAAGGAAAGCGACTTTAAATATGCGTCAGTAACTATTTCCAAAGGGTTTGTTTAAACTTTTTTAATTGAGAGTGCTCATAGAGAGCTGGATGCTTAAAAGGTGGAAACTAAATGAAAGCAATTAAGTTGTTAGGTGTTGTACTGCTGATCGCAGGTGGTTTGGCATTAGCCTATGGTAGTTTTACCTACACTAAAGATACACACACAGCTAAAATTGGTTCGATAGAGTTGTCAGTAAAAGAGTCTGAAACAGTCAATATTCCGGTCTGGGCTGGCGTCGTTTCTATGGTGTTTGGTGCTGTTTTATTAATCTCGCGTAAGTAGCCTTTAATATTTACGTTACTCGTTGCTGATTGTTTTAATCGTCGCATCGGCTGAGCCAACACCTAGGGTTAACATCACTTCATCACCACTTTTGAGTTGCGAGCTAGCGCTGACAATCGCCCCTGCTTTAGTTTGTACTAGCGCATATCCTCTGGTGAGTACCGCTTTAGGGTTTAGATGTTGCAGGTTTTGCTGTAGGCGTAGCAATGATTGTTGTTTGCCTCGCAACTGTTGATTGATGCTGTTATTTAAACGGTAAGCCATTTGTGTGACTTGAGTTTTTTGTTGTGCAATTTGCTGCGATGGCGAAATCAGCCTGCGTGCTAAATAATCTAGTGCTTGATATCGCTGATTAAGTACAAACTGTATGTTTTTTGATAGTTGTAGTTTTAATTGATTGGTTCGGCTGAGCATTTCATCGCGTGAAGGCGTTGCAAGCTCGGCAGCAGCCGTTGGGGTGGCTGCACGAATGTCCGCGACAAAGTCACAAATGGTGAAGTCAGTTTCATGACCAACGCCGCTAATGGTTGGGATTGTGCAGTTGGCGATGGCTCGAGCGACCACTTCTTCGTTAAATTGCCATAAATCCTCGATACTGCCACCCCCGCGACAAATAATGAGTACATCGCATTCTGCACGTTCATTGGCGGTGTTGATGGCATTGGCGATGAGTTGAGCAACACCTTTGCCTTGCACTGGGGTAGGGTAAATAACAATCGGGATATTGGGCATGCGGCGTTTGAGCGTGGTCAGCACATCTCTTAATGCGGCTGCATCTGCAGAGGTCACAATCCCAATTTGTTGAGGATTTTTTGGAATCGCCCGTTTGATATTGGTATCAAACAAGCCTTCGCTACTTAGTTTTCTTTTGAGCTGTTCAAATGCTTCGAATAAAGCACCTAAGCCAGCACGTTGTACAAACTCTACAGTGAGCTGAAAGTCACCGCGTGCTTCATACAAAGTAACTGTACAGCGTGCTTCAATTTTATCGCCTTCACGCGGCGTAAAATCTACATAGCTGTTGCGGCCTTTAAACATCACACAGCGCACCTGTGCACCTGCATCTTTTAATGAGAAGTACCAATGCCCACTAGCTGCGCGTGTAAAATTGGACACCTCGCCTGACACCCAAAATAGCGGGAAACTTTGCTCTAGGATATTTTTTGCCAAACGATTCAGTTCGCTAACGGTCAGTACTTTAGTGTTGAGTGTGTTTTCCTGAGATAAATTTGCAGCGAAGTCAGTCAAAATGGGCTTAATCCGTTAAAATGATTTTTTAAGATTATATCGTGATGGGCACCATGCTAAATAAAATTCTTACAGGTCGTACAGGTTATTTACTCGGTTTTGTTGGCTGCTTTGGATTGGTCGGGCTGGCATTGTGGATACAAACACAATACGGTCTTGAGCCATGCCCATTGTGTATCTCACAGCGTATTGTTTTTATGTCCTTAGGCGTACTGTTCTTGTTAGCAGCTTTGTTGCCTAAGTGCCTAAAATTGCAGTCGCTATTACAAGTATTAACGGCATTAGGCGGTGCAGGTGTGGCAGTGCGTCATTGGTGGATACAGGCACATAAAGACGAAATGATTGCAGACTGCGGCGTGGGTTTTGACTATATGTTTGAGAACTTCCCCTTAGAAAAGGCGTTGACGCTGGTGTTTAAAGGAACTGGTGATTGCGCTGCTATCGACTGGACGTTTTTGGGGCTTACCATTCCGCAGATGTCGCTGATTGCATTTATCGGTTTTGGCCTATATGCAGTGTATTTAGCAAAATTAAACACTAATAAAAAGTTAAATACCAAAAAATAAATGTAATTAATCATCAATATCATCAAAAGATAGAGAAATTATTTAATGTACAAAACGATAGACGACTTTGTTGGCAATACCCCATTAGTTAAGTTGCAACGCATGCCCGGCAATACTAGCAATACCATTTTATTGAAACTTGAGGGTAACAATCCAGCCGGTTCAGTCAAAGACAGACCAGCTTATTCGATGATTACGCGCGCAGAAGCACGAGGAGACATTAAGCCGGGTGATACGCTGATTGAGGCAACTAGCGGTAATACCGGTATCGCGCTTGCAATGGTCGCTGCGATGCGTGGCTATAAAATGATATTGGTGATGCCGGACAATCAAAGCATAGAGCGCCGCCAGAGCATGAAAGCCTATGGTGCAGAGCTAGTATTGACACCGAAAGACGGCAGCATGGAGTTGGCACGTGATGTTGCCATGAAAATGCAAGCAGAGGGCGAGGGCATTGTGCTAGACCAATTTGGTAATGCTGATAACCCGTTAGCGCATTATGAAGGTACCGGCCCTGAAATTTGGCGTGATACTGAGGGCAAGATCACGCACTTTGTTTCTAGCATGGGTACGACAGGCACCATCATGGGCACGTCGCGTTTTTTGAAAGAGCAAAACCCTGATATCCAGATTGTTGGTGTGCAACCTGAAGAGGGCGCGCAAATCCCTGGTATTCGTAAATGGCCAGAAGAATATATGCCTAAAATTTACAATGCTAGCGCGGTAGATGAGTTGATTTATGTTAGCCAGAAAGATGCTGAAAATACCACACGCAAACTAGCAACTATGGAAGGAATTTTTGCAGGAATTTCATCCGGAGGTGCTTTGTATGCAGCGTTGCAACTATCTAAGCGCGTAGAAAATGCTGTGATTGTTAGCATTGTGTGTGACCGAGGTGATCGCTACCTTTCTACAGGTGTTTATCCATCGTAACCTAGACGTGAAATGAACGCTCTAGGCCGCCTTGTTGGTTTCTTCTGTTTAGTTTGTTATAGCGTTTTTGCACATGCGGTTTCTGAGATTTCTATCAGTGCAGCACATGTTGAGCATGAGATGGGGGATGCAAAAGACATCGCATTAAAAGTGCGCCTGCATCAGCCCAACCCTAATGTCACGCTACATGCTGCAGTAAAGCCTGCAAAGTCGAATGCACAGAGCAAGCCTGAAGATTGGATGCAGTTTGATTTAGCTTGTGATCTGCCAAAACGCCTTAATGCAGTTGAAGTGCGTTGCATCAATGGGCGGTTAAAAGGTACACGCGTCGACTTACCTTTTGATTTAGAAATCAATCGCTTATTTAGTCGACATCAACTGGATTTAAACGCGGTTCTTCACTTAAAAGGTGGGAGCTTTAGTGACGAGGCTGGATTGCATGCAGCAGAAAAGCTGAATGGAGCTCTCACGCTTGCATTAAAACGAGAAACGTTAGGTTGGCAATGGCAAACTTCTCTGGATTGGAAAACCGGCGAAGTATTCTGGCAGCCGTTTTATATTGAAAGTGGCGGCCATACTGTGGTTGCAAACGGCACCCTGAAGGACGATATGCTGCATGTTGACCATGCCCATTTGAAAATCAACCGGGTGGGTGAGTTGGATGCAGATGGGGTGATGCGTCTAACTGACGCTAAGTTACTTGATTTAAACGCCACGCTACCTAAGCTAAATCTGAGTGCCGCTTATCCTTTGCTGTTTAAGCCGCTGTTAGGCAACACTGCTTTTAACAACGCCACGATTGAGGGTGATGCAGCCTTGGCGCTTAAAATCAAGAATGCAGAGTTGCAGTCATTTGCACTAAAACTCAATCATGTTGATATTGTTGATATTAATAACAAGTTTGCGTTTTATCAGCTAAATGCCAATATTCCATGGAGCTATGAGGCATCTAACCCTGTTCAGTTAAGTTATGACCACGGAAGTTTGCTCAACTTGCCTTTAGGTAAAACTGAAGTGAATGCTGAAGTGAATCGTTTCTCGCTAACGGCGCCTAATATCCGGTTGCCGTTGCTGGATGGCGCTTTGAGTTTATCTAATGTGTCCGCAGCACGTATCCGTGATGAGTGGTATTGGCATCTCAGCGCTAAGTTAGAGCCGATATCAATGTCCGACTTTACAACACAGCTCAAGTTGCCGCGTATGCTAGGTAAGGCTTCTGCTGAAATTCCCCTAGTAACTTATAGTGGCGGCGTGCTGACCACTGATGGCAGTGTGGTACTGCATGTGTTTAACGGCACTGCAACAGTAACCCAGCTGACGATGCATACCCCATTGGGAATCGCACCAAAGTTGAATGCGGAGATTGTACTCAGAAATCTGGATTTAGGTGAACTTACCAGAACATTCTCGTTTGGCGCCATTGAGGGGAAATTAGATGGCGATATTAAAGCCTTAGAGTTACAGAACTGGAAGCCGGTGACCTTTGATGCCAGCGTGCAAAGTAGCCCGGGTAAGTATCCTAAGAAAATATCACAGCGTGCAGTGGAGAATATTTCGGCCTTGGGTGGCAGTGGTGCGGCAGCGGCAGTGCAACGCAGTTTTTTGCGATTTTTCGAGCAGTTTAATTATGGAAAAATGGGATTAAGCTGTCGATTGCGCAACGATATTTGTGAAATGGGCGGTGTTGAGTCAACCCCGCATGGGTATATCATCGTTAAAGGAAGTGGTATCCCAGCAATTACAGTGATGGGGTACAATCAAACTGTAGGCTGGAGTGAACTGTTAGCGCGGGTGAAGCGTGTGACTGATGGTAATAGTAAGGCTGTTGTTAAGTAATCTCTTTAAATCATAAAGGATTTGGTAATGAAAAATTGGTCGATCGCTTTGGTGCTGGCATGTGCCTTACCAGCTTGTGTCACTATTAATATTTATTTCCCTGCTGCTGCGGCAGAAAAAGCTGCGGACAAAATTATTGATGATGTATGGCAACTTAAAAATGGTGCAGAGAAACCAAGCACTAATACGGTAGAGCCTAAGTAAGCTTTGGAGCCTCAGTAAATTACTGATCAGCTTAAATAACTCACTTTACATATGAGTTTGAGCCAAATAAATAATCCAGTTAAAGGAATGATGATGAAAAAAATGTTATTCAGTTTGTTGTTAATAGGCGCAATGTTTGCAAGTCAGATGGTGGTTGCAGCGGCAGACCTAGAAGTTAACACGCCAGCGATTTCAGCGATTAAGGGTAGCATGCAATCTCGCCATGCACAGCTTGCGCCACATTATGCAAGTGGAGCTGTTGGCTTAACTAAAGACGGCATGGTTGCTGTACGTGACGCTAACGCAGTGCCGTTAAAAGACCGCGCATCACTCAATGGCGTAGTGGCTGCTGAAAATGCTGACCGTGCCAAACTTTACAAAGAAATCGCCACCGCCAATGGTCATCCAGAGTGGCAAGCTGAAATTCAAAGCACGTTTGCAACCCGTTGGATTGATAAAGCGCAAGGCGGATGGTGGGTGCAGGATGCCAGTGGTTGGACCAAAAAATAGTTGAGATTCATTTACTCCGCGTTTGCTTTACCCCGAGTTTTCTTACGATTTTAATAAAGCCCTGACATGACTCCTACTTTAGTTTTTGATATCGAAACCATTCCAGATACATATGGTTTACGCACTTTACTAGATTTGCCCGCAAACGTTTCTGATGAGGATGTTGCTAATATTGCGCTACACCAACGTCGGCAACAAAATGGTACCGAGTTCCTGCCGCTGCATCAGCACCGCATTTGCGCTATTTCATGCGCGTTGCGTGAGGGTAAGCAATTTAAAGTATGGACGCTAGGCGATCCGGACTCATCTGAGGCTGAAATTATCCAGCGTTTTTTCGATGGGATAGAAAAATACACGCCACAGATTATTTCTTGGAACGGCGGCGGGTTTGATTTGCCGGTGCTGCATTATCGCGGGCTAATTCATGGTATTAACGCCAGCCGTTACTGGGATTTAGGCGAAGACGACAAAGAGTTTAAGTGGAACAACTATATTAGCCGTTATCACACACGTCATTTAGATTTGATGGATGTGATGGCCATGTTTAATGCACGTGCCAATGCGCCACTGGATGATTTAGCCAAGCTGTGCGGCTTCCCTGGTAAGTTAGGCATGGATGGCAGTAAAGTGTGGGATGCCTACAAAGCGGGGCAGATTGCGGAAATTAGACATTATTGTGAAACTGATGTGGCCAACACGCATTTGGTTTATTTGAGATTTCAGTTGATGCGCGGTCATTTAACGCCCGAAGCGTATGAAGCGGAAATCGATTTAGTGCGTGATACCTTATCAGGCTATACCGCGCCGCATTGGACAGAGTTCCTAGCGGCGTGGAAATAGTGCAGGATGATGGTAAAGCGCTAAGTAGGCACTTGGTTATTTCTTAACCCAAGGTTTACTTTTTTAGCTCGGGGTTGAGTGCGGCGCCTTTTTCAAGCTTCCCTTTAATTTCTTTCACGGTTTCTTCAATCGCGACAAACCGCTCTGGCGTTGTTGGGTGAGAAGATTTTGTGGTGATTGCTTGAGAGTTATTAATTGCCATTCTTCTCCAGAAGCCAGCAGCGTTATCGATATTAAAGCCAGCTTTCTGCATGATGTATAAGCCTACGTAGTCAGCTTCTTGCTCAAACTCAACAGAATAGGCATTCCCCGCAATGCCGGCACCCATTCTGCTAAAGTCTCCATTTGTGTTAACACCGGCCGTGGCTGCGGCTATATCCAGTAATAAACCAAATATTCCACCTGCGGTGGCGTTTTTCTTTTTTGCATCGATGTGTTGCATCGCGTTGTGTGCAAGCTCATGGCTGACGACTAATGCCATCTCTTCATCTGTTTTAAAGAAGTCCATTAGCCCCTTATAAACTACAATGTTTTTACCATCTGCATAAGCGTTCTTGGTGTCGTCAGGCGCTAGATGTACTTGAAAGTCACAGGACTTGACTGGCGTGATAGATACTTTATGTTCTGCACCATCTCTTAATACTGACATCTCGACTGGGGATAGGCTTTTTGCCTGTTCTGCTAGCTTTTGTGCTAATTGTTTATCTGCGTCTTTGCCAATTGGTACTAGCCAGTGATTGATGGATACCAGAATATCACCGTCTTTTAGTGCTGCTTTATCAGCAGGCGACTTTTCAACGACATGCAGAATCTTAAATCTTTCGTCTAAGTTAAACTTAGACTTAGTGACTTCTTTCCAAGCAGGTTTAAAGCCATCCTGATTCCAGTAGTTAAAGCCATAGTAGCCGGCGGTTTTGTCCCCGCATAAGTCAGTGCCATAAATAATAATACGTGAAGAAACATTCTGTAATTTTTTATAGTTACTCATGTAATCTTCTACTACAAGCTCTTGTTGTTTCTTTGCTTCAGCGTTAGTGATCTCGTTATTAGCAATCGGTGCCCGAGTTTGTGGTGCGGCACATCCAGTAAGGATTAAGATTGCAATAATGAGTGAGGGTTTTGTAAATAACACCTTGATTTCCTTATTTTTTATATTTTGATGACGTGGTTTTATTTGTGTTGTATACGGGGCTTAATTGTTTTAATGCAATTGATTAAAGTGCTTGCTCAGTTGGCTGGGTTGAACTTGCTTCTTTCCAGTTAAGAATGATTTTTTGATTGCTACTTGCATCAACGGTTAACCGATGGCGCAATTTTTCTCCATTGTTCGTAGCCAATATCGTATAGGAACCTGCTGGTAAATTAACGTATAGCATAGGTTTGGCATTTTTTAACCTAAAAACGAGTTCATTTTGAGTATTGTATATATTGATGTTAATCGCCGTGGCTAAGTGACCATCTTCACCTTCTGAGAAAATTAAGTTCAGTGTGAATTTCTTTGCATGAGGGCGCATTTCAATCACTTCTTCATGGCCAATGCCGCCAGTGAGATACTGAATGCCACTTTTTGTGGTGTGAATTTGTTGTTCAGCCGCATTGGCAACTTGAAATAGAGCTGTTCCAATGAATGCAATTGTGACAAAAAAGTTTTTTAGATTCATGAGAAAAATCATTTCTTATTATTTAGGTTTGGTTGAAATTGAAGCGTTGATATCCAGTTTATCAAAATAAGATAATTTCCTCTAATACAAGCTCTGCGGTAAAATTTAGCCTATGAGAAAAAGACGAAATAAAGCACAAGCTGAAAATATACCTGCACCAATCTTAACGGCGGTGATTGAATCATTAGACCAAGAAGGCCGTGGTGTTACCCATGTAGAAGGTAAAACGATTTTTGTTGATGGCGCATTGCCAGGTGAAAAGGTTACTTTTCAGTCACAACGAATTAAACCGAGCTATGAAGTCGCTAATGTGGTTGAGGTATTAAAACAATCCAATCAACGCGTCACGCCAAAATGTCCGCATTTTGGTCTGTGTGGCGGGTGTAAGTTACAGCATTTAGATTTTGCAGCACAGGTGGCGACAAAGCAGCGTTTACTTGAGAGTGATTTGTGGCATATCGGCAAAGTAACAGCTGAAAATATGTTACCCCCGCTTTATGGACCTACTTGGGGTTATCGTCACAAAGCGCGCCTAAGTGTTAAGTATGTAGAGAAGAAACAGCGTGTATTGGTTGGTTTTAATGAGAAATCAACACGCTTTGTGGCGGATATGAATAGCTGTGAAGTGCTGGTGCCTGAAGTTTCTGCATTGATCGCACCACTGCAAGATTTGATTGTGCAACTAAGTATTCGAGATAAATTACCGCAAATCGAATTGGCAGTGGGTGAACCAGATGCTACTCCGCCAGACGCACGTGCACAAACAGGTAAGTCTGTCATTGTTTTGATTCTGCGTATTATGGCACCATTAACAGAGCAAGATGAAACCCTGCTCAAATCGTTTGCGGATGATCATGACGTTCAAGTTTGGACGCAAACTAAAGGCCCAGATACCATTAAGCCTTTTTATCCTTTAAATGGCTCTGCACTAAGCTATAGTCTGCCAGAGTTCGATTTGAAGTACCCATTTAAACCTAATGAGTTTACGCAAGTTAACCCGCAAATTAACCAGGTGATGATACGCCGCGCGATGCAGTTGCTTTCGCCTAAAGCGGGCGAGAAGATTGCAGATTTCTTCTGTGGTATTGGTAACTTCACATTACCTATCGCACGTAGTGGCGCGCAAGTGCTAGGTTTAGAGGGGCTTGCAAATCTGGTTGAGCGTGCCAACGAAAGTGCACAATTAAATGAGATTAATCACGTTAAATTTGGGGTGGCTGATCTATTTAAAATGACACCTGAAGCTTTAACAGGGTTAGGGCGTTTTAATAAGTGGTTAGTCGACCCGCCGCGTGATGGGGCGTTTGAGCTGGTTAAATCGCTAGATGCTAGTAATCAGCCAGAGTCTATTGTGTATGTCTCTTGTAACCCTGCTACATTGGCGCGCGATGCTGGCGTGCTGGTGAATGAAAAAGGGTATCAGTTAAAAGCTGCGGGTGTGATTAATATGTTCCCGCATACTGCGCATGTCGAGTCTATTGCGTTATTTACATTAAAACACTAAGGGCTGTTGCAAAAAAGCAATAATCTCTGATTAGCACTACTTCACTTGATGCAAATCAAAATGCATCTGAAATTAGCTCAATATAATTCACCCATCGAATTTAAATTAGTTAATTTTAAGTGGAGAGTGGAAATGAATAAGTCAGTATTAGTGTTGGCAATCGCTGCAGCTTTTGCCCCAATGTTAGCGCAAGCTGAAGCGGGTGATTGGGTGGTACGTGCACGTGCTGTAAATGTTAGTCCGAATGAAGATAGCCGATTAGGCACGAAAACAAACCAAGGCAGTCTGGGTACGGTTTTGTCTTCCGACGCAGAGTTGACTGTTAGCGACAAGGTAATTCCTGAGTTGGACATTTCTTACTACATCACAAAAAACATTGCAGCAGAGTTGATTTTGGCTTTAGGTACACGCCATAACGTTAGCATTGAGGATGATTCACTAGGTGCGGTAGGTAATCAAGATTTAGGTAGTGTGAATCTTTTGCCACCTACATTAACTTTACAATGGCACTTTAACCCAGACCAAATGATTGACCCATACGTTGGCGCCGGTATTAACTACACGAACATGCTTGATAAGAAATTAAAATTCTCTAGCGGCGCTCGTGCTGGTAATTCAATCAAAATTGATTCAGATAGCTGGGGTTATGCACTACAAGCTGGTGTTGACGTTAACTTGAAAGATGGTTGGTTGATTAACGCTGATGTTAAATATGTCACGATAGATACTGATGTTAAAGCTAGACTTGGCGCTAATAATACTGGTGCTTGGGAAAAAATTGACTCACTAGATATTAACCCATGGGTTGTAGGTATCGGTATTGGTAAAAAATTCTAATTATTTAATGAATGCTATGTAATCAAGAATAATTAACGGTTTTAAGGCTCCACATTTGCCCCTGTTATCCTAGAAGCAGGGGCTTTTTTTATGTCCTTTCCGGCGAGAAGGTGGTTTTTTGTCGCGACGGATGCAGCCTGCCTTTTAGGCGATTGAAGAATAGTGCGGATTAACCAGCTAAGTGTTTGCTGTATGGAAGCAGGTGGGTGAGTAGTTTTGGCCGTGTGTGGGGTGATGGGGTGACAGAGTTTTTCTCTGTACACCCACATAAGACTGATGCAGCGAGTTAGATTATTTTAGAGAATCTTGCTCGGTTACGATCAGTTTGTAAGTAACGGTCAAAGATCATGGCTACGGCACGTACAAAGAACCATCCAAAATCGGTGACTTGTATGCCTGATTTTTCTAAGATAATCATGCCAGTTTTCTCAAGCTCTTTAAGTGACGCTAGTTCTGCTACAAAGTATTCTTTAAAGTTAATCATGTAGGCAAGTTCAATCGATTCATACTGCAATTCACCTTGGCACATTATGGCCATAATTACGGCACGACGAACCAGGTCGTCACGAGTTAATGCTAAACCACGCACAATCGGGAATCTGCCTTGATTAAGAAAGTCGTAATATTCCTCTAGTGTTTTGGCATTTTGGCTATAGGTTGCGCCTACACGACCAATTGCAGAAACGCCTAGGCTGATTAAATCGCAATCTGGTTGAGTGCTATAGCCTTGGAAGTTGCGATGTAACCTGCCTTGACGTTTGGCAATCGCCAGTGCGTCTGTAGGTAAGGCAAAATGATCCATACCTACATATACATAACCTGCGTTAAGGAATGTGGAAATCGCATTAGATAGCATCGTAATCTTGGCTGACGCTGCCGGTAGCTCGTAAGCGTCAATTCTACGTTGAGGTTTAAAGCGCTCAGGCAGATGCGCATACGCATACAGTGCGATTCTTTCAGGTCTTAGTTCTACAATTTGCGATAAGGTTTTTGAGAATGATTCTGGTGATTGCTTGGGTAAGCCATAAATCAAGTCAACATTCACTGAATCAAACTTAAATCGTCGCGCTGCTTCTACTAGCGAGAATACTTGCTCAGCCGGCTGAATGCGATGTACCGCTTTTTGTACTTCTGGGTCAAAGTCTTGAACACCAAAACTGAGACGGTTAAATCCAAGTTTGGCTAAGTGCTCCAAACGCTGTTCGTTAACCGTGCGTGGATCAACCTCTATGGAGTACTCTCCATTAGGCGCTAATACAAAACTGCGACGTATCATCGCCATCAGTTCACTGAGCTCGTCATCGCTAAAGAAAGTAGGTGAGCCGCCGCCTAAGTGCAATTGTGAGATGGTTTGGCCAGCACCTAAGTGCTCAATATGTAAATCAATTTCACGGCTGAGATATCTTAAGTATTCTGCGCTGCGCTCGTGGTGTTTAGTGACGATCTTGTTGCAGGCACAAAAAAAGCAGAGTGACTCACAAAATGGGATGTGCACATAAATTGATAAGGGCAGGGTTAAACCACCAATACGGCGTTGCGCTAAAGTTTGTTTGTAGACGTCTTCTGTAAAGGCTTCAACAAATCGGTCAGCAGTTGGGTAGGAGGTATACCTAGGTCCTGACACATCAAACTTTTCTAATGTTTCTGGCGTTAATGTCGGTATGGTGTTTTTTATTTCAATCTTGCTGCCATTTGATTGGCTATTGGTGGATTGTTTGCTAGGAAAGTTGATTGTATTGTTGGCAACCATGATTGTGACTCCTAAACCGTTTGGTTTATCCTGTAAATATGAAATACACGCTGCGCAATGGCATTTGCTTCCTAACTGAGGTTAGGTGTTTTGCTGTAGTTTGCCTCACTATCAGGCACTGTTTGTGATGACAGCTTAATATTGACAGGGCAAATGACAGGACTGTACTTTGCCACGACTACGATCAAAAACCTTTGATGCACATCAAAAGATAATGATGAAGAAATGATTATTTAATTTACTGGCGGCAAATTGCTGAAAGCGGTATGCTTAATAAAATCGTATTAATGGGCACATTATGCAACCTGCTTTAAATCTAGAAACCATCAAAGTCGCTTGTTCAAACTGTAATCTACGCGAGCTTTGCATGCCCATCGGTTTTAATACCGATGAAATGAAAAGGCTTGATGAAGTAGTGGAAAAGCGTCGCCGTGTGAAACAGGGTGAGTTGTTATTTAATAGCGGAGATACGTTTACTTCTCTGTATGCAATCCGTACCGGGTTTTTTAAAACCTGTGTCACCAGTGAAGATGGCCGTGAACAAGTGACTGGTTTCCAAATGGCGGGTGAAATTATTGGCATGGATGGTATTGTGAGTGACCGCCATAACTGTAATGCCGTGGCGTTAGAAGATGCAGAAGTCTGTGTGATGCCGTTTGCAACGGTGGAAGACCTTTCGCGTGAGTTGCCTGTGTTACAAAGACACGTACATAAAATTATGAGCCGTGAAATTGTGCGCGAGAATAGTGTGATGATGTTGTTAGGTAATATGCGCGCAGAAGAGCGTTTGGCAGCATTTTTGCTGAATCTTTTGCAGCGCCTACATGCCCGTGGCTTATCTCAATCTGAACTAGTGCTACGGATGACGCGCGAAGAAATCGGCAGTTATCTAGGTCTTAAATTAGAAACGGTAAGCCGTGCGTTTTCTAAGTTTAGTGAAGACGGCATTATTGAAGTAAAACAGCGTTACGTTAAAATTCTAGAACCAGAAGCGTTGAAAAAAATATTCAATCCACAAACTTTATTGTAAAGCCTCACGTATTTTAATGACGAGTTTTAAGTCATTTGCTATTTAAAAGTAATGATTCCTGCATGACCACAAAAATTCATCTAACCACCACCGACCATAACCGAGATGTCATCGGGCTTAAGTATATTTATCCGGTTATTTCACGACGTGCGGGTGGCGTATCTGTCGGTATCAATCTTAATGTTAATAATGCCTGTAACTGGCGCTGTATTTATTGCAATGTGCCTAATCTTACCCGGGGCACACCTCCAGCTATTGAACTGGATGTTTTAGAGCAGGAGTTGAGAGCGTTTCTTCATGATGTGCTGCATGGTGATTTTATGCAACGCCATGTCCAAGAAGGCGACCGTCAGCTTCAAGATATTGCATTCTCTGGCAATGGTGAGCCAACCAGTGCAAAAGAATTCCCACAAGTGCTGACATTGGTGGAGAGCGTGCTACGTGATTTTGGGCTACTAGGCAAAATTAAAGTGCGACTTATCACCAACGGCAGTTTGATGGATAAGCCTTTAGTACTGGAGAGCATGAAGCATCTGGCAACACTAAATGGCGAAGTTTGGTTTAAAGTGGATGGCGGCTCTAAAGCCGCAATTGCGCGTGTGAATGACGTTAATTTAAACCCAGAGAGCCACCTACAGCGCCTTAGGCAATGTGCGATGGCTTGCCCAACCTTTATACAAACCTGCATGTTCTCGTTAGATGGCGTGCCGCCAAGCGAGGCCGATATCAGCGATTATCTGGCATTGATTAGCCAGGCAAAGGATGTAATTAAAGGCGTGCATCTTTATGGGCTTGCGCGCCGTTCAGAGCAAGCTGAAGTGGATAGGTTGTCACGCTTACCAGCTGAATGGCTAGAAGCCTTGGCGCAGCGTATCAGAGAGTGCGGCATCACTGTGTACGTGAGCCCTTAGCTCAATTGGTGTAGCCGCCGCTGTTTAAAGCATCATGACAGACAGCTTGTCTGTGTAACTTGTATGATGGGTCATATGACACACGCTAAATATAGATGTGAGCGCTCATCGTTATTTGTATTAGAAGAGAAGCCTACGGTGCCTAAGTCAAGTAGCAATGATAGCGAGTCAATAACTGCATTGATATGTCTGGTATGGTGGCGACTTTTGTAGGGTTGGGTTTTAACCCCACACAGAAGTGACAAACTCCACAATTGCAGCGCGTGGGTCACAAGTGACCCACCCTACAGGGCTGACCAGCCATGAATGCCCTACGTTCAAGGTAACCGGCGTTGCACGGCTCTATCGCACAGTGTCCGGCTGACCACAGGGTTGTGCCTCATTGCGCCTCGCTCACGAGAGCCAATCGGCAACAAGTTTTTCAACTTCTTCAATCATAGAACGCACATTGGCAGCATCGAATTCGGCTGATTTTCCATGAGCGGCACTATTCCGGATGGCGGCTAGTGCCGTAATCCTTTTCTGGACAAGTGAGTTGTATTGTCCATCCTTCGCAAGGTCGGCGTTCATTTTGTCCAGCTTTCCCGTAGCCAAGCTACGCGCTTCACACAAGCCACGTAGGTTTGTTTCAAGGACTACGCCACAAATGACCGCCGCTGGGATGTGATAACCTGCGGCCAGAAGTTCGCGAGCCTGCTCAAGTTCCGTTGAGAAAAGCTCTGCTTGAACCAGATTACGAACAGACAAAAGATACCCGCCTTCAAAGTCCTCTTTGGCAGCAAGGAAAACGGACCTCAGACGGCTTAGTCTGGTTGGGTTGCTTTCGAAAGAAAGAGGTTCTTCGGCTTCCATAAATGACTTGAAGTGCTCAGATTCCCGGCCGCATGCAGAGGCAAGTAAGCTTCGTGCTTTGACGCACCAGCCCAGCAATTGGTCTCTATCAACTTCTTCGTACGAGCCAGAGTACGAGCTGTACTTTGTCTGTTTTGTAGCAGCGACTCCATCTGCTTGCGCAACCAACTCATTAAAGCGCTTCTCTAAATGCTTAATCACCGCACGGCTCCTGAAAATGAGGCATAATAATTATTACGCGGACGCACGCGTCCGTGTAATAACATTGTGGATGTTGATTTTGACATGTTATTTTTCTTTTTAAATCTTATAGTTAAGTATTGCTCTGTTTGTATAGTAATAAACTGCAAGTAGGGACGCAACTTGTTTTAAGTTGAGTACACTTTGGGTGATGTTATTTACTGAGAGTACATAATTCCTTTCCCAATCCAACCAAGTTTTGCACACAAAGGGACAGTTGTGCATTATCTACTTAAGTTGAATTCTAATCCTAGATTACATATAGTCATATTTTAGTTAGTGAGCAGTACATCACATGTTGCTGAATAAGCAACGCCTTTACTAACGCTACCAAGTAGCCAGTTTTCAAGACCACTTTTTTCATTTTTACCAAGTGTGATTAAATCCGCATGTTGTGTTTCTGCATGGTTGCAAATGCTTTGCGATGGGTAGCCAGAAAGTATTGTTCTTGATACTTTTTTACCGAGTGCTTGTTCATTAAAGATGGCACTTAACCTACGGTCTGCATCTGCTAGTGCTTGAGTACGGTATTGTTGCAAGAGTGTTTCATTCATCCCAGCTTTATACATATGTGCCTCCTGATTGGTGTCAAATATCAGCAAGCCTTCAATTTGGGCATCGGGGGCAATGGTGCGTGTCATGGCGGGTACATTTTCTGCACCAGCTAAGAAATTTACTGCTGCGATAACATGACGGTATGGCGGTGTTGAGTTATCTTTGTTTTTAACAATCAAGATTGAGCATTTTGAAACTGCCATGAGCCGTGAACTGGTCGAGCCCAATAATTTTTCGACTAAAGTGTGCTGCCCTTGCGCACCTGTCACAATTAGGCTGGCATGGACTTGGTCAGCGTAATGCGATATTTCAGTGTGCGCACGGCCTATGCGGGTTACTGCCTCTACCGCGATATTAAACTGTTCTCTTAATTTAAATGCCAATGTGTCAATTTGTGTTTTGACTATCTCTTGTTGTGCTTGCTGATAGTGGGTTTGAAAGCTGAAGGAAAGCTCAGAGCCTGCGTATAAATCAAGTGGATGTACCACATGGATAAGATGCAGTTTGGCACCCAGTCCTTTGCAAATTAAGGCAGCACGATTGACTGCCAAGTCTGCTTCCGCTGAAAAATCAGTACCTGCAATTACATGGCGAATGGGGTGCATGTTACTCTCCTCAATATAGCGGAACTTAATGACTTAAACTTAATGACCGAAACTATGGGTTAATCTAGCAATCTCTGCTTCCTCATCGGCTGGAATCATCAAAATAGGTTTTGAATCTGTGCTGTTTAACAGGGTTGCATGCTGTTCATTTTTATCAGAATCTAGCTTGAACCCCATAAATTCAAGATGCTCACAAATCATCGTGCGCACTAGTGCTGAGTTTTCTCCAATGCCGCCTGTAAAGACGATGGCATCAAGGCCGCCTACTTTAGCTGCGTATGCACCTATTGTCGCTCTCACTTGTCTTGTAAAAAAAGCAATTGCAAACTTGGCATGGTCGCTATTACTTGCAATCAGTGTCGCCATGTCGCTACTTTCGCCATTTGAAAGTGCTAATAAGCCCATTTTTTGATAAACAAGTGCTGATAGCGCATGATAATCATAATGCTTTGTTAGCTCTAACATGACGCCTGGATCAATATCTCCGCTGCGTGTTCCCATCGGAATGCCACTGGCAGGGGAGTAGCTCATGCTGGTATCAATAGCGTGTAGGTTTTTAATGAGGCATAGGCTGGCACTACTGCCTAGATGTGCAATGACAATGCGACCATTTGCTGTCTTGCCAAGGTGTTGAGGGAGTTGCCTTGTAATATTTGCGTAATTTAGCCCATGAAAGCCGTAGCGTCTGTAATCAAGAGCTTTTGGTATGGGTAGGCGGTAGGCTAGTTCTGATAGTGTGTGATGAAAGGCGGTGTCAAAACATGCCACTTGAACTAATTTAAATAAATGCGCAAATGTTTTAGTGCAAATATCCACGCCTAGAAGATTACTTGGTATGTGGAACGGCGCTAAGTGTGTAATGCTTTCAAGCCGCATGCGTTCATCAGCATCAATCAGTCTAGCGGTTTCGGCGATATCACCGCTATGCACAAAACGGTGGCCAATTAATAGCGTATGTTTTTCTGTAGACGAGGCGTAATCAGCGAGCGCTACTGCTAGGTCATCTAATAGGCATTCAAAGAGTTTTGCGTGGTGATTGTCATGTGTTTGATTGAGAGGCTGGCGATAGAAGAAATTGATACGTTGACCATCTGCCAAGAATAAACTGGCTCTGAGGCTGTATGAGCCACAGTTAATGGCGAGGGTGTTTAGCATTGCCATGACCGTGGAAAGTGCTCACATAACAATAAAGTTATTGTAAGCGCTGCTTTAGTTGGAAATTTACCCGTACGTGCCATGATGAAGCTCAGCTCCTTACGTTACTCATTGGTAAGCAATCAACTAATTATCTTTAGTTGCGGACATGCATCGAACTTATAAGCAATATTAGCAGATTTTTGATTGTATTATTTGAGTAAAAGTAATAAATAATCGTATCAACATGGCGTTAAGTTAACGCTACTGCTTCAATAGTGTAGGCTACGTGTTTAATCGTGCAAGTATTAGTTTACGGTTAAACATGTTGTTGGTAAATGCAATTAATCAGGCCAGATTAATTGTTTGTTTAAGTGGTCAGAAACTAAGATGTAGAAAACGGTATGTCGCTCTCTAGGCAATCTATGTGATGGCTAAGTTATTTCTAATTGCCTGAGCTGATGATTAAGGGCGGGTAGGCTTTATTCCAGTGGCTGCATGGTTGCGACCTTGAATGGCAGGGACTAAACCATCGTGTCTTCCTTCTAATGTTTTGTTAATTTCAATGCCTTTGCGATAGTAGTCTACATCCACAACAGGATCTGGTACTTTAATTGCAAAGTAGAGCGTGACGAATGATGCCATGACGACAGTTAGTGGCCCCCCGACTACAAGCCACATATGGCCATAATGCCACCAAGCCTTTGATGAGTTTTCAGTGTCTAAGTCATGGTTGTTTAAATTGTTCATATTTACCTCTGGTTGAGACAATTGTTTGTATTGATATAAATTTATACTGGTGTAACCATTAATCTTGATGCAAGATTTCTCACTTCAATAATGCCGATCTGCATGGTTATCTGGGCACTAGAAATATTGACTTCTCGGTGACGACAGCATCACTTTCTGTAGCTTTAATTTCGAATGTCACGGTATGTGAACCTGACTTCATTGATCCATCAGGAATCTGTAACCTGACCGGTACCCCACGTGACTCAGCCGCATTGACTACTACCGTATGATTAGCATCTAAGACATCTGACTGAATCACTAGTTGGTCTAGCCCGGTAGCTTGTAGCTGATAATGTTGGGTAGATTCGGTTGCATTCATAATCTGTAGGCGATAGACATTTTCTAGCATTCCGCCTTCAGCTAAACGTGCCATTACGCCACGGTCACGAATCACGTCCACTTTAAATGGAGAGCGTAACCATAAGCTTGTTAATAGAGTTACCAATAGCAAAATGAGTATGGCTGCATAAATCATCACTCGAGGGCGTAAAATGCGTTTTAACATCTGGGTATGTGACCAACCATTGACGATGGCAGCTTGCGTAGAATATTTGATTAGTCCGCGTGCATAGCCCATCTTATCCATCACGGTGTCGCATACGTCAGCACACGCGCCGCAGCCGATACACTCATATTGCAATCCTTTACGGATATCAATACCAGTAGGGCATACCTGTACGCACATGCTGCAATCGATACATGAACCTAAGTTATTACTTGTTAGATCAGCCTTACGTGAGCGGCTACCACGAGGTTCACCTCGCGCTTCATCGTAGGTGACGACCAAGGTATCATCGTCAAACATTGCACTTTGAAAGCGTGCGTAAGGGCACATATATTTACATACTTGTTCGCGCATGAAACCAGCATTGCCATATGTTGCAAACCCATAAAATAAAATCCAAAAGGTTTCCCACGGCCCAAGGCTTATGTTGGCGGCTGCAGTGCTTAACTCGCGGATTGGCGAGAAGTAACCTACAAATGTAAAACCAGTCCATAAGGAAAACGCAATCCACACAAAATGCTTAGTGCCTTTTTTAACGAGTTTCTTGCGGGATATGCCTGCACCATCTAACTTCATACGCGCGGCACGGTCACCTTCTATTTTGGCTTCAATCCAAAGAAATATTTCAGTGTAGACCGTTTGTGGGCAAGCATAACCGCACCATAACCGCCCGGCGATTGCGGTAAATAGGAATAATGACAGGGCGGATATGATAAGAATTGCGGTGAGGTAGATCAGGTCTTGCGGGTATAGCACCAGATTAAAGATATAAAAGCGTTTGGCTTCTAAATCAAATAATAAAGCTTGGCGGCTACCCCATTCAATCCAAGGGACACCGTAAAAAACAATTTGCGTGAGCCAGATTAAGACCCAGCGCCATTTAGTAAAGAACCCAAAGGTGCTGCGCGGATATATCTTTTCCGCTGCAGCATACAAGTTGATTACGGCTGTATCGCTAGGCGCATTTGATGCGCTTGTTGAGACCTTTGGGTGCGTAGTGCTTTTCATATAAGTTGATAATACTTTTACTGAAGACTAGCGTTGTTAGATAAGCTCCATACATAAGCAGTGAGTACATGGATTTGCTCTGGTGAGAATTTAGCTGACTGCGCAGGCATTTGGTTAGCCACACCAAGATTGATACGTTTAATAATCGCTTCTTCACCAGCGCCGTGTAGCCAAATATTGTCTGTTAAGTTTAGCGCACCAACGGCTTGGTTACCTTTGCCATCTTGACCATGGCAAGCGGCACAGGCAGCGAATTTCTCTTTACCTAACGCTGCACGTGCATTGTCATATTTGCTGGACGATAAGCTAAGCACATAATTTGCTAAGTTTTTAACGTCGTCTTCGTTGCCAACGGCTGCTGCCATTGGCGGCATCATGCCAATTCGGCCATTAGTGATGGTTTCATTGATTTTCTCAGCGTTACCACCATGAATCCAATCATGATCAGTCAAGTTAGGAAAGCCTTTACTGCCATGCGCGTCAGAGCCATGACATAGCGCACAGTTGTTCATAAATAAACGCTCACCAATCGCTTGTGCTTCTTTATTTGTAGCTAGTTCTTCAATTGGCATTGCTGCAAACTTGGCATAAATTGGTGCAACTTTTGCATTTGCAGTGGCCATCTCTTGTTCATATTGACCGACTTGTGACCAGCCCAACTTGCCGGTATAACCACCAAGTGCTGGGTAAGCTAAGAAATAAAACAATGAGAAAACAATCGTGATAATAAACATCCATACCCACCAACGTGGTAATGGATTATTCATTTCACGTAGGTTTTCATCCCACACATGGCCATTTGTATTGTCGCCATTTGGGCTGCTAGCTTTAATTTTGCTAGTAATCCATAGTAACCATGCACAACCAAATACGCCGGCCAAAGAGATCACCGTAATAAATATTGGCCAAAAACTACTGGTAAAGTCGCTCATTTTGTTTTCCTCTAAACCTCTAAAACGAGGTTTTAAAAAGTGTTTGTTTAGTCTTTTAAACTTTAATCATTAGTAAAGGGCAGGTTGGCTGCTTCTTTAAAATCTGATGTGTTACGGCGTTTCCAAGCCCAACCCATGATGCCGATAAACACGGCAAAGCTAGCAATCGTGGCAAGAATCCGTAGCGTATTGATATCCATGGTGTTGCTCCCCTGATATTTAAGTTAAGTTATTTAAGATGTGTGCCTAATACTTGTAAGTAAGCAATCACCGCATCTAACTCTGATACATCTTTGGCTTCTTCAGCCGCACCAGCAATTTGCTCGTCCGTGTATGGCACACCTACTGCACGTAATGCACGCATATTTGGTGCAAGAGAGGCTGCATCCACTTTGGTGGTTTCTAACCAAGGGTAAGCTGGCATAATTGACTCAGGCACAAGGTCGCGTGGGTTGATTAAGTGTATGCGTTGCCATTCATTGCTATATTTACCACCGACGCGGTGCAGGTCTGGACCAGTACGTTTACTACCCCATTGAAATGGATGGTCATAAACAAACTCGCCAGCGACTGAGTAATGACCATAGCGCAATGTTTCAGCACGAAACGGGCGAATCATTTGTGAGTGGCAGTTATAGCAGCCTTCACGAATGTAGATGTCTCTGCCAGCAAGCTGCAATGGTGTATATGGCTCTAAACCTTTGATAGGCTCAGTGGTTGATTTTTGGTAGAACAACGGTACGATTTCTACCAATCCACCAAACGCAACAACGACCAGTATCAGCACAATCATCAGAAAGTTGCTGGTCTCAATTTTTTCGTGGCTGAAGCCAGTATTTGTATCTTGATTTGACATGATTGTTTTCCTTAAGCGTGAGCAGCAACTGGTGGAATAGTGGCCGTCACAGATTTGCCACTGGTTGCTGTTTTTATAACGTTCCACAACATGATAGACATGCCGCTGAGGTAGAGCAGGCCGCCCAACATACGAATGATGTAGTAAGGTTGTTTTGCTTTTACGCTTTCAACAAAGGTGTATGTCAATGTGCCGTCAGTGTTGATAGCACGCCACATCAAGCCTTCCATCACGCCAGAAATCCAAAGTGCTGCGATGTAAAGCACAATACCTACTGTTGCAAGCCAGAAGTGCAACTCAATCGCTTTAATGCTATGCATTTGTTTTTGACCAAATAAGCGTGGAATCATGTAGTAGATTGCACCCATTGAAACCAAGCCAACCCAACCTAAAGCACCTGAATGAACGTGACCAACAGTCCAATCTGTGTAGTGTGATAGAGAGTTAACCGTTTTAATTGCCATCATTGGGCCTTCAAACGTACTCATGCCGTAGAAAGACAATGAAACAATCATGAAGCGTAAAATCGGGTCGGTACGTAATTTGTGCCATGCGCCTGATAAAGTCATCATGCCGTTGATCATGCCACCCCAGCTTGGTGCTAATAAAATCAGTGAGAACGCCATCCCTAATGATTGTGTCCAGTCAGGCAATGCGGTGTAGTGTAAGTGGTGAGGGCCCGCCCACATGTAAGTGAAAATCAATGCCCAAAAGTGCACAATTGATAAGCTGTATGAGTACACAGGGCGGTCTGCTTGTTTAGGCACAAAGTAGTACATGATGCCCAAGAAACCAGCCGTTAAGAAGAAGCCAACAGCATTGTGACCATACCACCATTGCACCATCGCATCTTGTACACCAGCATAAGCGGAGTATGATTTCATCATGCTAGCCGGCATTGCTGCACTGTTTACAATGTGCAATAAAGCAACGGTAAGAATAAACGCACCAAAGAACCAGTTTGCTACGTAAATATGCTTTACTTTACGCGTACCAATCGTGCCAAAGAACACCACTGCATAAGATACCCAAACAACTGCAATCAGCACATCAATTGGCCACTCAAGCTCTGCATACTCTTTACCTTGCGTGAAACCTAAAGGTAAAGAAATAGCGGCGGCGACGATCACCGCTTGCCAACCCCAAAATGTAAACTTAGCTAACGATGGTAGGAATAGTGTTGTATGGCAAGTTCTTTGCACCACATAATATGAAGTGGCAAACAAAGTACAGCCACCAAATGCAAAAATAACTGCATTGGTATGAAGTGGGCGTAAGCGGCCAAAGCTGGTCCAAGGTAAGCCTAGGTTAAGTTCAGGCCAAACCAGTTGGGCGGCGATAATCACGCCTACCAACATGCCGACCACGCCCCAAACCACGGCCATGATAGAAAATTGCCGTATAACGGAGTCGTTATACGTGTTTGATTGCGAATTCGAGACTTGCATTTAGTTCTCCCCCCACCAAAAAGTGCTTTAAAGTGCTATTAATAATTTATTGCGATTTTTACACGTGGCATTTTGTCGCAGCTTTGGGTAATGGCATTTGATTCAAATCAAATCGATTGCAATTCAAAAAAATTAAAAATGGCTAAATTAAAAAAAACTTATAGTTAGATGAGATAACTTTGCAGAAAGTCGTGTTTTCAGCGGCCACTTGAATCCTTATTTTTTGTAAATCAAGTAAACTGACGCACATGAAATTATTGAATTTTTTATTGCTCATCTGCCTTTTGCAGCTTGGCGCTTGCGGTCGTGAACATCAATATGAAGGGGTGCATCAATCTGCACCTATTCACTTTGCGCTATCTCAAGCACCTTTGAGCTTAGATCCGCGAGTGGCGACAGATGCGGCATCTGAACGGGTGATGCGTTTAATTTATCAACCATTGGTTGATTTTGATGAGAATTTCAAGCCAACCCCAAAATTGGCAGATTGGAAGACGGTCAATACAACGGAGTATCTCGTTTCTTTAAGGTCACCGCGCCCACTATTTCACAATCAACAGCCACTTAATGCTGAGGACGTAAAAGCGACTTATGATGCGATTGTCCAATTGGCTAATTCACCACTCAGCGCTGAGTATGCCAATATCCAGAAAATTACGGTGCATGATACAGATCACCTCACTTTCTACCTTAAACAGCCAGATCCCTATTTCGCAGCGAAATTGATTATTGGGATTATGCCAAAGCACTTACTCGCACAGCAGCATGACTTTGCGCATCATCCTATAGGTAATGGCCCACTGGCTTTTGTTGAGAAGGAGGCTAAGTTAGTGCTACGCAGAGTTTCCGATGGTCAAATCATTACCTTCAGTGAAGTGAAAGACCCGACAGTCCGAGTGCTGAAACTATTACGTGGCGAAACTGATTTATTGCAAGGCGAGCTACCTGCTGAGTTGGTTAAGTACCTGCAAACCAAGCCTGAAGTGACAGTGAAAACGAGCCCAGGGGTTAACTACTCCTATTTAGGCTTGAATATGCAAGACCCAGTGTTGAGCAATCTCAAAGTAAGGCAAGCGATTGCGCATGCGATTGATCGGCAAACCTTGATTCATAAAGTAATGGTCGACCACACCCGTATTGCGGGTGCCATTTTGCCGCCAGAGCATTATGCGGGTAACGCTGACTTAAACGCCTATGATTACAACCCTGCGCTGGCTAAGCGCTTGCTGACCGAAGCAGGGTTTAATGTGCCAATTAAGCTTATTTATAAAACCTCTACAGATGCACAACGCGTGCGTATCGCAACCATATTGCAAGCGCAAATGCGCCCTGCTGGCATTGAGCTGGAAATACGCAGCCTAGATTGGGGTACTTTTTTTGAAGATGTTAAACAAGGAAATTTCCAATTGTTTGGGCTCACTTGGGTGGGTATCAAAACCCCTGAAATCTATACAAAAGTATTTGGTAGCCATCATTTTCCGCCTAATGGCTTTAATCGTGGCCGGTTTTCCGATGCAACATTAGATGGCTTACTCGCAAAAGAAGACTGGCAGGCAGCAACTTCTAGGATTCATGAACAATTGCCTTATATTCCACTATGGTACGAGGGACAGTTTGCGGTGTTTAATAAAAATATCACTAACTACTCACCAAAACCAGATGGCAACTGGGATGATTTAGCTACAATACGTAAATATGCACATTAATATTTCTATTTTGCAGCAGAAGCTAACCTTACTCGACGACACTGGCAAGGTTAAAGCGAAATATGCTATCTCTAGTGCGGCTAATGGCGTCGGCTGTGAAAAAAATAGCGGTTGTACGCCATTGGGTGCACATATTATTCGCGCCAAAATCGGCGATAAGCAGCCACTCAATACCGTATTTGTCGGCCGTAGGCCAACAGGTGAAATTTGCACGCCAGAATTGATGGCAGAATTCCCTAACCGTGATTGGATACTGACACGTATTTTGTGGTTATCTGGCAATGAGCCTGGCAAAAATCGCTTAGGTAATGTGGATACGATGCAGCGCTATATTTATATTCATGGCACGCCTGATAGTGTTGCCGTTGGTCAGCCTGAGTCGCACGGATGCATCCGTATGCGCAATGCAGATATCGTTG
Source organism: Methylotenera sp. L2L1 (assembly GCF_000744605.1). NCBI lineage: Bacteria > Pseudomonadati > Pseudomonadota > Betaproteobacteria > Nitrosomonadales > Methylophilaceae > Methylotenera > Methylotenera sp. L2L1. The sequence continues at coordinate 119,197 of NZ_JQMG01000001.1, read as the reverse complement.
AGCTGTTTAATCTAGTGCCGGCAGGTACTTCTGTGATGATTGCTGATTAATGCGTGTATTTTTATCTGACCGTGGCGTACCAAACACTGACGCATCATTTAGTGGCTCTCATTGCTTCTTGCAGCTTTGGTAACGAGAAGTAGTCATGAATCCCATCAAGCGTTTAACCAGTTTATTGACTGTCATTTTCGGCGTATTGCTACTCACTTTTTTGCTGATTCATTTGGTACCGGGCGACCCAGTTGATGTCATGCTGGGCGAGTCGGCAAATGTGGCAGATAGAGAAGCGTTACGTGCAGACTTAGGGCTAAATCAGCCGCTGGTTAAGCAATTTGGAAGCTATTTGGCAAAGTTGATGCATGGTGACCTTGGTAAGTCTATTCATACACAAACTCCGATTATTGAGTTGATTCAAGCGCGTTATCCTGCCACCCTCAAACTGGCATTGCTATCATTATTGATTGGCATTGTGATTGGTGTGCCGTTAGGTATTTTTGCTGCGCTTAAAGCCGGACGTTGGCAAGATTTTATAGTGACCATTGTTTCTGTGCGTTTATCAGCGATGCCTGCTTTCTGGCTTGGGCCGGTGCTGATGCTGATATTTGCTGTCTGGTTAGGTTGGCTGCCGGTGAGTGGGATGGATTCCGGTACCTCAATCATTTTACCAGCCATTACTTTAGGGTTTGGTTTAAGTGCGATTTTGACACGGATGACGCGGACCAGTTTGCTGGAAGTGTTAAACGATGATTATATTCGTACCGCACGCGCTAAAGGCTTAAGTGAGCAAACCGTGATATTGCGTCATGCTTTACGTGCAGCGTTATTGCCGATTATTACGATTGTTGGCTTACAGATGGGTAGCCTACTAGCTGGTACTGTCATTACTGAAACTATTTTTAGCTGGGATGGCGTGGGGCGATTACTGGTAGAGAGTATAGAAAAGCGTGATTACCCTGTCACGCAAGCCTGTGTGCTGATTGTTGCTTTAAGCTACGTGCTGGTGAATCTAGCCACGGATGTTTTATATAGATTTGCTGACCCTAGAGTGCGCCATGCTTAGTGCATGTAATATATTTGGTGAGCGCTTTACACGAATGATATTTTCTCATCAATGTTTCTCATATCGTCATCCTCGCGAAAGCGGGGATCCATCTAACTGTTTCATTAAAATGGATTCCCGCTTTCGCGGGAATGACGGAGTTGTAAGTTTTTAAGGTTAAAACTGCATCGTGCAAAACGCTCAATATTAAGACTATTTAATGAAATTTATTGCCTATTTAATTTTAGTGTTGTGGCTGGTTGCGGTAGTGGTCGGAAATGTGCTGCAACTTAGCCCCAATGCGATTGATTTAGATGTGATTTTACAAGCGCCGACTACTCAGCATTGGTTTGGTGCGGATGACTTGGGCCGAGATATTTTGGCGCGTGTGTTAAGCGGTGTGGAAGTATCGTTCCTCGTTGCACTGATTGTCACTGGCGTGACAATGGCAGTAGGTGTGCTCATTGGCCTGCTGGCTGGATTTTACGGGGGCAGGGTAGATGCAGTATTGATGCAAGTAACTGATATCTTTTTAGCGTTCCCAGGTATCTTATTAGCAATTGCTTTTGCTGCTGTATTAGGGCCTGGGCTTGGCAACTTAATCATGGCTTTATGTCTAACCGGTTGGGTAAGCTATGCGCGATTAACGCGTGGGCAGACCTTAAGTTTGCGTCATCGCCAGCATGTGCAGGCCGCAGAGTCCTTGGGCGCAGGTGTGCCGCGTTTGCTGTTTAAGCATATATTGCCTTTATTAGCATCAATCTTGGTGGTAGAAGCCACTTATAGTTTAGCGAGTGTCATGATTGCAGAGGCTAGCTTGTCATTTCTAGGCTTGGGGATACAAGCACCAGATGCCTCTTGGGGTGCCATGTTGCGAGATGCTGTGCGCTATATGTTAATTGCCCCGCATTATGTATTAATTGTAGGCGGATGTTTGATGAGTTTGATTTTAGCCATTAATCTAGGCGGAGACTATTTGCGCGACGCTTTGGATGTTAGAAAACCAGATTAAGAAAAGAGATTGCATGAGTTTAGGTCCAGTCATGTTAGATGTTGTCGGCACGGAATTAACCGATGATGACATACGACGTTTAAAGCACCCCCTAGTCGGTGGCGTGATTCTATTTAAGCGTAATTATGAAAATAATGCGCAGCTTAAAGCGCTTACTGCAAGTATTCATGCGGTACGCCAACCGCCGTTGTTGATTGCAGTTGATCATGAAGGCGGGCGCGTACAGCGCTTTAGAGATGGTTTCACTAAAATTCCTCCCATGCGTGAATTTGGCAAAATTTGGGATAAAAATCCTAAAAAAGCCAAAGAGCTAGCCACAGAAGCCGGTTGGATTTTAGCCGCAGAGCTACGTGCCCACGGCGTAGATTTTAGTTTCACACCAGTGCTGGATATGGATTATGGCGATAGCTTGGTGATAGGCGACCGTGCATTTCATTTAAATTCACAAGCGATTAGTGATTTAGCTTATGCGCTGATGCAAGGCTTAAAGAAAGGCGGCATGGCAGCCGTAGGTAAGCACTTTCCTGGGCATGGGTTTGTGGTGGCAGATTCGCATGTGAGTATGCCAGTGGATGAGCGTGAGTTTGACCAGATTGCACAGCATGATATGCAGCCTTTTAGAATGCTGATTGATGATGGCATACAGGCCATTATGCCCGCCCATGTGATTTACGCCAAAGTTGATAATAAGCCTGCTGGTTTTTCACCACGCTGGTTACAAAAAGTATTGCGTGAGCGCTTAGGCTTCAATGGCGTGATTTTTAGCGACGATTTAAGCATGGAAGCAGCAACGGCAGGCGGTGATGTCACCACCCGTGCGCTAGAAGCGCTTAATGCAGGGTGTGATATGGTGCTGTTATGCAATCAGCCAACTATGGCAGATGAACTGCTGGACAATCTAAGTTGGACTATCTCTGCACAAAGCTTGAGCCGATTAGCGCGTATGCATGGGCATAAGCACCCGTTAACGATGGATGCATTGCATGAGAGTGCAGCGTTTGTAGATGCAGTGCATCAAGTGGCGCAGGTTGGAATAGTTGAGGGTGAGCTGTTTTCCTAATTAATAGTTAGATTGAGAAGCTATTAGAGTTAAGTGATGCAGAACAAAACTAAGCAATTAGAGCAAGATGAAGAGCCGAGTCTTCTGGATAGGCTGGGGACTGCTATATTGGCTCCTATTGCGTTTAATTTCGGCATTGTTGTTATAGTCTCATTGATATCTGGTAGCGTAAGGAGCCCTTTGTTAAACCCTTTTCGTTGGCTTTATGGTATATCAGCTAGTTACCTACTACTGGTTAGCATATTATTACCGGCGATAGCAGGTTTTATAATGGGGATGACTAAATTTACTACATTGTACGGTCACTTTTTTTATACTAATGGTGACGATGAGAAAAGTATTCCAATGACGATTTTAGTATGGGCGGTTTTGCTTCTAACTGCTTATATATTTTCTGCGTTGCGTATCCCATTTTAGACTGTTTCAATTATAAATTTTACTTGAAACTTATGGCCTTAATCGGTATCTTAGTGTTAGTTGTATTTTTAATATAAAGGAAATAAACAATGTTAGACAACACCCCAGTATTAGGTCGTTCAGAGTCGGCTGAATTAGCGACGAATCGAGTCTTGCGTAATACATACGCGCTGTTGGGTTTGACAATGATTCCAACAGTGATTGGTGCTTTTATCGGCATGAGCATGAATTTTGCGATTGCACAGCAACATCCATTTATTTTTGCAATTGGTGCAATGGCCGTCATGTATGGTCTATTTGCAGCCATTTCTGCTAACCGTAACAGCAGTTTCGGTGTAGTGCTTTTATTAGGCCTAACATTCTTAATGGGTATGTTACTTGGCCCAATTCTGCAACATGCACTTAACCTGAGTAACGGTGCGCAAATCGTTGGTTTAGCGGCTGGCGGTACAGGTATTATTCTGATGACATTGGCTGGTATTGCAACCACCACCAAAAAAGACTTTAGCTTCATGGGCAAGTTCTTAATGGTTGGTATTATTTTGCTAATCGTTGCTTCTTTGGCTAATATCTTTTTACAAATCCCAGCCATGGCACTTGCGTTGTCAGCTGTTGGTGTCATCTTGTTCTCTGGCTTTATTTTGTATGATGTTAGCCGTATCGTAAACGGTGGTGAAACCAATTACGTGATGGCGACGCTAGGTCTTTATTTAAGCATCTATAACCTATTTACTAGCTTGTTGCAGTTGTTAATGGGCTTGATGGGCAGTAACGATTAATCGCGATTGTTAGTGCATACGTTTAGATTAAAAAACCCGCTTCGGCGGGTTTTTTTATGTGAGCCATGTTTGACTATTGGGTGTAATTATTGGCGTTGGAGTTTTGCTAGTTTACGACGCTCAGAAAAAAAATTGGACAGCACCATCCCGCATTCCTTAGCGAGTATGCCGCTTATTACCTGCGTATGATGGTTTAGCTTTTGTTCTGCCATGAGGTTGACTACGCTGCCACAAGCCCCTGTTTTTTGGTCATTCGCACCATAGACTAGTCTGGCAATTCTGGCGTGTTGTATTGCGCCCGTACACATTGCGCAAGGCTCTAAAGTCACATAAAGCGTGCAGTCTACCAAGCGATAGTTGCCTAACTGTTTTGCTGCATCACGCATGGCCTGAATTTCAGCATGCGCACTAGGGTCATGTGAGCCGATGGGGGCATTGCTACCACGACCTATAATTTCGCCATCTTTCACGACAATCGCACCAACCGGCACCTCACCTGCGAGGGCGGCCTGTTCTGCTAGTGTTAGCGCGATGGACATAAAGGCTTGGTCTTGCTCCATGCTGTTAGTAGCGTTACTTGTCATTTTGTTAGGGTGTCTAATCTTTTATATATTAAATCAATTGCTTAGTATTATTTATTTTCTTACTCATTTTGCTTTTGACCCCAGCGAATTAGTACATAAACTAAACCTAGTACGAAAGCGCCTCCCACCCATGTTGCAATCTCTTCTGTGGTTGGTGAAAGATCCTGCACCGGCATCACAATTAATTTACGTAAGAACAGTACGAGTACAACTTCGACAAACGTTTCTACCAATAGCTTGCTACCTTGCAGGTAACGTATTTCCGCAGAGATAAGCGCTGAAATTGACCATAGCAGCATTAGTGTGCCCAGCGCGTGTAAGAAACCATGTACAAGATTATGCGCAGTTGCCGCGGCATAGACATCTTTAAAGAACAGCCAAGTAAACATGATGACGGAGGTGGCAAGTGCAAGCCCGATAATGATGTGTGCAAAGCCATTTAGCCATTGCATGGCCTTGATAGCGTAGTTATTGATAGTGGAAAAGTTCTTTGGAAGTTGATCTTGTGACATGCTAATTTCTTTCATTGTGCTGGTGATAACAAAATATCATTGATGTTCAATAATTGGAGTTGTTTAATGAGCCATTGTTGTGCTTTGCCGCCATCACTACGCCAAGCCAGGAAAATGGTGACTTCATGTTTTGGTTCTGCGACCTGTTTAATCACTAGCAAGCCTTTGCTAGCGTATTGCTCTGCTAGCTGATGTGGGATGTATCCCGCACCCAGACCCGCAATTTGTGCTTGTAATTTTAAACGCATATTAGGCACAGATAGCATATCTTGCCCAGTTAAAATGCCTGAAGTGCGTGGCGGCAAGTTGCGTGAGCTATCCGCAGCTGAGACTGAGCGGTACTGGATAATATCTTGATTTTGCAATGGCTCTGCTAACTTTGCAAGCGGGTGATGTGGCGCCACGGCATAGCTAAACATCAGTGAGCCAATTGGTTTTGTCATAAACCCTGCGTTCGGCGGTGCGTCGCCGGGAGCGCCTAAGGCGATATCTGCACGTCCGCTGATGAGTGCATCCCAACTGCCGCCATATACTTCTTGTGATAGTCTTATTCTGGTGCCGAAATGCTGGGCATAGAATTTTTCTAAGATGGGGTAGACACTTGTGATATCAAATAAATCGCTAACGGCGATGGTGAGTTCAGTTTCTACGCCTTTTGCAACGCGTTTAACTCGTGACTCCAGTTCACTGGCAGCATTAAGCAGGTTGCGACCTTCTTTAAGTAGTTCTGCCCCGGCTAAAGTAAGCTCTGCACGGTGACCGCTACGGTTAAACAGTTTGACATTTAAGTCTTCCTCAAGCTTTCTTACTGTGTAAGTGACTGCAGACGGCACGCGAAATAATGACTCTGCCGCTGCGGCAAAGCTGCCTTTACGGGCGATAGCATCTAAAACTTCAAGTGATTCTAAAGAAAGTTTTATCGACATAGGGGTTGGTAAATCTTAGTCAATTTTTTTGAATAAACCATGCAAAATTATTTGCTATTAGTATATTCTCATTAGTAATAACATGCTCTTAATTATTCAATTAACTTGAATGATGATGTTTGGTTGTCACTAGGTTTCATGCCACTGAGTTCATGTAGGTGTCATGATGTGATTGCATTATGAAGATGCAACTTTATGCCATTATGTTTGACCAATATCATGCTTCGCTATAGATGAGAGTATGCATCCGAACCAGAAACAGTTTCACGGCAAAGTACTCTCTCATGGTTAAGGAGACACTTCTTCTGTGTTTTCCAAAGTAACAGTTTCACTTTACTCAAAAGTGCGACACAAATACTAAAGATTAAAAAATACTAAGATTATAAAAAGGATACCGTATGAAATACACACATTTAAAAACGACAGCATTATTGTTGGGCACACTATTTTCAGGCATGAACACAGCGGTTGCAGCACCTGTTGCTTACAATATCGATGCTGCACATAGTTTTGCCAACTGGAGTGTTCGTCATGTTGTAGCAAAAGCTTCTGGTACTTTTAATGAAATTACAGGCAGTATCTCTATTGATAGAGATAATTTAGCTAACTCCTCAGTTGATGCAAAGATTAATGTACTTAGTGTCAACAGTGGGCTGGCTAAGCGTGACGCACACATCAAAGAAAAAGATTACTTGAATGCAGGCCAGTTTGCAGAGATGCGTTTTGTTAGCACAAAAATTGAAGCAAAAAATGCCACAGAAGGTGTGATGACAGGCAAGTTTACGATGAATGGCGTGACTAAAGAAATCGCATTACCGTTTAAAGTGTTAGGCTTTGGTAATGATCCATGGGGCGGTGAGCGCAGTGGTTTTGAAGCTAAAACTTCTTTAAAAGCGTCAGATTATGGCTTTGGTTGGGGTACAAAACCTAATGCGCCTGTGGGTGACGATGTAGAAATCACGCTATTGATTGAAGCGGTGAAACCTTCAGCTGAGAAGCCAAAAAAATAAAGTACTAAACAGCGTATATTTAGGAGTAACAAATGGCATTAGACTTATTTAGCCCAGCAACGCTGGGAAGTATACAATTGAGTAACCGTATTGTAATGGCGCCGCTAACACGCAATAGGGCGGGTGAGCACGGTGTGCCCCACTCTTTGAACGTTACCTATTATGAGCAACGCGCAAGTGCCGGGCTTATTGTGACTGAAGCAACGCCAATCTCGGCAATGGCGCATGGTTATCCAGCATTGCCTGGTATTTATACCGATGCTCAAGTCGCGGGCTGGAAGAAAATCACTGATGCGGTACATGCTAAAGGTGGAAAAATCGTCATCCAATTATGGCATGTAGGTCGTATTTCTCATCCAACACTATTGCCTGAAGGTGCGTTGCCGGTAGCGCCATCTGCGATTAAACCAGCTGGTCAGGCTTTTACCTATCAAGGATTAGTGGACTATGTGACACCTCGTGCATTGGATGTCAGTGAATTGTCAGACATTGTTGCTGATTATGTGCATGCGACCAAAGCTGCACTTGCGGCTGGGTTTGATGGTGTGGAGATTCACGCGGCTAATGGTTATTTACTTGACCAGTTCTTACGCGATGGCACTAATAAACGTACGGATCAGTATGGTGGTAGCTTTGAGAACCGGACACGGTTCTTGTTAGAGGTAACAAAAGCAGTAGTGGATGTTGCTGGCGCTGATAAGGTGGGCGTGCGTATTTCCCCTGTGAATCCTTTCAATGATATGCAAGATAGCAATCCGCAAGCATTGTTTAACTATGTGACTGAATCGTTGAATCAGTTTAATCTCGCTTACTTGCACGTGGTAGAAGGTGGTATTCATGGTGGCGGGCTTGCAGATCCATTTGACTTTGACGTGCTACGTAAGCTGTTCAAAGGCGCTTATATGGCTAATTTAGCTTATGATAAAGCACGCGGTAATGCAGTTGTTGCAAGTGGTCATGCAGATGTTGTGGCTTATGGTGTACCATTCATCGCTAATCCTGACTTAGTTGAACGTTTTAGAACAGATGCGCCATTAAATGAGGCAGATTCATCATCATTCTATGGCGGCGCTGAGAAAGGCTATACTGATTACCCATTTATTGAGGCTTAAATAACCATGCATAAACCCGCTATTACCCAACTACCGATTGATACCACACTCGCAAATCGATGGAGTGGCCGCGCCTATGACGCAGCTAAAGGCGTTACCCATGAGCAAGTAGTGACATTAATTGAGGCTGCAAGATGGGCGCCATCATGTTTTGGTGATCAACCTTGGCGTTTTGTGGTGTGGAATAAAGGTTCAGATGCAGCCAGCTGGCAACTGGCGTTTGATTGTCTTGTCCCTGGTAATCAGGATTGGGTAAAAAACTCACCATTGTTATTGTTGATTTGCGCAGACACTTTGTTTGCACACAACCAGAAGCCAAATCGTTGGGCACAATATGATACAGGTGCGGCTGCAGAGAACTTATGTTTGCAAGCGTCAAGCATGGGTCTGATGGCGCACCAGATGGGTGGGTTTGATGCGGATAAAACACGTAAAGAGTTTAATATTCCGGAGCAGTACACATTGATGGCCATGGTGGCTGTTGGTTATCCAGCTGATATTGCGACTTTAGAAGGCGATACCTTGACGCGCGAGACCGCTGATCGTGTAAGAAAGCCTTTGTCTGAGTTGTTTTTTGATGCGGCATGGGGTAACCCAGTTAAAGCGTTAAGTGAATAACTGTATTGCTAATGTAAAACTTAACGAAATATATGGCTTCTGATAAACTGCTATCTTTAGGTGTTACCTTATTCAATTAAAGGCAAAATTATGGCAGTTATCGCACTTACCAAAGCTAATTTTAAAGAAACGATAGAAAATAATCCTTTTGTGATTGTTGATTTTTGGGCTCAATGGTGTGATCCATGTGTTGCTTTTACGCCTACTTTTGAAGCTGCGGCAGCGAAGAACCCAGATATCGTATTTGGTATGGTCAATACTGAAGCTGACCCTGAAATTGGCGAGTATTTTGAAGTAACGCAAATTCCAGGCATTTTAGTGATTCGTGAGCAAGCTGGTATCCATGCGCAAGTGGGTGAAATTGGCGCCCCTGCGTTTGATGAAATTATCAAATGGGCGCGTGATTTTGATATGACACCTGTGCGTGAGTACTATAAAGAGCAAGCGAAAGCGGCTAACTAATACTGATAAGTTACTATCATCAGTAGCAATAAAAAAGCGGCTTAAAGCCGCTTTTTTATTGCATGTAAGATAAACAAACGTAATCAGATAGGCTATCCATGGTGATGGAAGATTGACTGCTATTGGGCTAAAAAGAGCCTGTCATGTAAAATCTGATTAAGAAGAAAACACCAATCGCCATCATCACATACATTGGTAAGTCACCACTTTTTTTGGTTTCTGATTTATTGGGCGTGCTGATCCATCTGTTGATTAACCATAATGCAAAAATGATGACTGGAATCATGAGCATACTGCTGGTTGATTCAAACAGGCTGCTCATTGCTTTTGAAAGCAAGCCCTCTTCACGAAACAACTCTAAGGCAATGCCCACAATACCTACAATCATCAGCCCCATTCGTATGGTTGCAACAAGCACGCTAGCTTTACTTTCCGGCTTAATGTCTTTATTTTTCAAATATTTGTTGGGTTCAATATTTGCCATATGCTACTCCTTAGGTATTGACTTAATCCGCACTGAGAAATTTCATTGGGTCTACAGATTTACCTTGTTGCCTGATTTCAAAGTGTAGTTTTACCGCATTGCTGTCAGTATCACCCATCTCTGCAATTTTTTGACCGCTACTCACTTGCTGGCCTTCTTTGACTAAAATCAGGCTGTTGTTAGCATACACAGATAAATATGTTGCGCTGTGTTTGATGATGACTAATTTTCCATAGCCACGTAAGTCAGAGCCGCTATAGATGACTTTCCCTGTTGCTGCCGCATGAATTGCTTGTCCCATTTTTCCTGAGATATCGATACCTTTGTTGCCGGCATCGTTAAAGTTGGCAACTACTTTACCTTTGGTTGGCCAAGCCCAGCTTAATTGGCCGTTAGGTTCGAGTTTAGGTTTCGACTCTACTTTTGGCTCCGCTGTTTTAACTTCAGGTTTTGGTTCGATGGTTGTTTTCTCTGCGACTGGTTTCTTCGCTACATTACTTGTTGAAGATGGTGTGGCTGTGATTGTTTTTGCGGTTGGCAATGGTTGTTTGTAAGCTTCATCACTGTAAGGTTCGCGCAGTGCCTTAGGTTCATTAATTGCAACTGCTACAGGTGGCGTTGCTGGTGAACTTACGCTGGATTCTTGCGGGCTGTCGTTACCAATCGCATAGGTCACTACGCCATTGCTATTATCTTGTGCTGGGCTAGCGTCTGCATTAGTTGGTGTTTCATTGAGCGTGGAGAACTTAAGTGTTTGACCGATTTTAATGATGTAGGGCGCACTAATGTTATTGGCTTGTGCGATTTCTTTGTAATCGTAACCATGCTCTAGCCCAATGCTATAAAGCGTATCGCCTTTTTTGACGATATAGGTTGCTGGTCGCCAGTCAGTGCCGGCTTTGTGCACAACAGGTGCGGTTTGTGATTTGTTTGATTTACCATGTGGCATTCGGTCAATCACAGGTGCTGGGGTAGTGCTACATGCGAAGGTAAGTGATGAAATAAATAGGATGATAAAACAGCGTATTACATTCATTGTGAACTGGTACCACCGAGTAATGGAACAAATTTTACAGGCTCTAATTGAGTTTGATGGTAATCATTTGTGGAGACGCGCTCTACCAAATATAAAATTTGCTCATCAGTGCCGACAGGAATGACCAAGCGGCCGCCAATCGCTAGCTGTGTTAATAACTCTTGCGGGATATGGCTTGCTGCTGCTGTCACAATAATGGCATCAAATGGTGCTAACTGAGCAAGTCCCATGTTGCCGTCAGCGTGGTCTAGCTTAACGTTGATGCATTTTAATTGGCGTAGATGGTCGCGCGCTTTTAGTACTAAAGGCCGGATACGTTCTACAGAGTAAACTTCTTTTGCCAGTTTTGACAAGACTGCGGTTTGGTAGCCGCAGCCCGTACCAATTTCCAGTGCTTTTTCTATCGATTGACCATTGCGCAGCAGTTCAGACATGCGGGCGACAATATAAGGTTGGGATATAGTCTGACCAAACCCAATTGGCAACGATACGTCTTCATAAGCGCGGATGGAGAGTGCTTCGTCTACAAATATATGACGAGGAATACTGCCAATCGCAGAGAGTACCACTTCATCTTTAATGCCTTGTTCACGCAGTCGATTTAGCATGCGATCACGCGTACGTTGTGATGTCATGCCAATACCAGCTTGTGATGATCTAATGAGTGCCAAGATGTTATTTCCAGTGTTGTTAGCTAGATAACCATTGTTTTATATCATTCAGCTGTGCATGGCAGGTTAGATCAACTTGAATGGGAGAAATAGACACTTGTTGATTAGCAATGGCATGAAAATCCGTGCCTAAACCGCCATCATTAGGTTGCCCGGCAGCACCAACCCAATATACCGTCTCATTGCGCGGCGTTTTAAGCTGTACGACTGGTTCTGCTTTATGGCGTTTGCCTAGGCGTGTCACTGTGCGGCCTTGCAGTGCTTCATAAGGGATGTCGGGCACATTTACATTAAGTAAGGTTGGTGCACTGAATCCATTTTTCTGATAGTGCTGAACAAGTTCAACGGCAACTCTTGCTGCAGTTTCAAAGTGTGTAGAGTTGTGCTGGGACATTGACACCGCAATTGATGGAATACCAAGTAAATAGCCTTCCATCGCAGCAGCAACGGTGCCTGAGTAAATCGTATCATCACCCATGTTGGCACCATCATTAATACCACTAATCACCATGTCTGGCATCGTATCCATTAGCCCTGTTAGTGCAATATGCACACAGTCAGTTGGTGTGCCGTTGACGTAAAAAAATCCGTTTGATGCTTTTTTTACGCTTAATGGACGATCAAGTGTGAGTGAGTTGCTTGCGCCACTTCTGTTTCTTTCAGGCGCTACGACTGTAATATCTGCAATTTTTGCAATATGTTCTGCCAGTATGTTTAAACCTGGTGCGAAGTAACCATCATCGTTTGAGAGCAGTATTTTCATGCGTAACTTGCTAATAGTGTTTTAATGACTAAATTATAGTAGAAGACAGCATGTTTGGCGCGGTATGGATGTAAAAACTTATGGTTGTTTACGCGTTTTCTACGCTGATTTGCTTTGGTTGACGTGTTAGTCGTGCGTAAAAAATTGTACATGTAAAGAATAAGATTGTAAGGATGACCTCTAGTAACGCAAGTTTGGCAGAAAGACCTGTATCAGCCCAAGCGCGAACTGCACCTTCTGTGAAGTAAAATAGTATGAACATACACGACCATTGGTAGGTGTAGCGTTTGCCTCGCAAAATACCAAACAAAGGCAGTAACAGCGGTAAAGCCTTGAGCATGAGCAGTGAGCCGCCAGGCTTTAACGGCGCCAAAACGGTTTCCCATGCGAGCGTGAGTAAAATAAGTGCGATGAGGCTAATCGAAGCACCCAGCTGAAGTTTGTTAAGCATGTTGATTTTATTCACGTTTTGTTTAAAGGTTGACTGATTTTGAGAGGCTTACCAATGCAGCTCTTGCCGATTGAGCATCATGGATTTTTGTTTCAAAGTTAAAGCGAAAAATAGTTGTTTTGTCGCCAACGGTGGCATGCACATCGAAGCCGTCGCAATCGATTCCTAGCATGCTTGCATGCGTAGCCTGGACACCGTGCACGTGCTGACAATAACGGATTAAGCTATCGGCATGGTCTGTATTCATATGCGCAATAATTTGTGCTTCCTGATTGGCTAGTAATGCATCTGTAGGGATGTCATTGATTAAATCATCACCCGATAGCCAGCCCATTTTGCCAAAACCAGCAATATAGCGCGCTGTTTCAATTTTTATACGATAAAAAGCAAAATCATGCATATCAAAATAGCCGCTCGCTTGTGGTAGGTAACGTAAATACCGCTCTCTCAAGTTAGCATCTTCGTTTTTATTGATTGCATTGGCGCTACCTAGTAGCGTGAGCCTTGCATTCGCTTGTAAGTCTTCAGCCCCTGCAAACACTAGCAGTGATACTTTTGGGTTGGCAGCGATGTTTTTGGTGTGTTCTGCAATGTTGCTAATCAATATGATTGGTTGGCATTGGTGATCTAATACAAACGGGGCGACCGAGCCAAATGGATAGCCTTCAAATTTTGTCGAATGGGTTGATAGTATAGCGGTGCGAGTGCTTCTTAGAAATTGCCTGGCATCTAGGTGTAAATTGGCCATTTTTTAAAGTTTTCTTGATAACTTTAACGCAGACTCAGCGAGGCGTTTACCTAGTGCGAGACACAGTTTCTTTTCATCATCGCTGATGGGTTTGTCATCCATGGCACCGCCAACATGGCTTGCACCATAAGGTGTGCCGCCAGAGGTGGTGGCTGATAGTGCAGGCTCTGAATACGGTAAGCCGACCATGATCATGCCGTGGTGCATTAACGGCAGCATCATGGTGATAAGCGTGGTTTCGTTACCACCATGCATCGAGCCCGTCGAGGTAAACACAGCGGCGGCTTTGCCAGCCAGTGCACCTTTTAACCAAAGTGCAGTAGTACCATCAAGAAAATATTTCATCGGTGCCGCCATGTTACCGAAGCGGGTAGGGCTGCCTAATGCCAAGCCTATACATTCTTCTAAATCCTGCAATTCAACGTATGGGTCACCTGTGCTAGGGATGTCAGATTCTGTGGCTTCGCAATTGGTTGATACTTTAGGGACAGTGCGAATACGCGCTTTAATGCCATCTACGCTTTGCACGCCGCGGGCAATCAACTGCGCCATTTCACGTACTGCGCCACCTTGAGAATAATATAGGACTAGGATTTCGTTCATTAGATTTATTTCATTACTTGAAGCTGAAAGTATATAACACATCGACAGCACTTTCATTGCCAGCTTCGGCGCGTAATGCCCAGCGTGGTGTGATGTTGAAGGTGAGTCTGGCGACATCTTGTAGGCTGCTGATGCTTTTTGCGTAACTGAGATACAGTTGTGAGGTGAGCCGCTTGCCTAACGTAAGTGATGCATTCTCAGCATCGCCGCCAGCGAAACTAAACTCGTCCAGCCCAGCAGCGCGCGCTATTTGGCTTTGTAGTGGTACAGATTGTCCTTGTGAGAACAGAGCGCCAGCGGCGAGCGAGAGTAATGCAAAATCATTCTTCCCAGCTTGTTCTGTGCCGTGACCCAGCACTAACCATGCGAGTTTATCCGTTTCTGGTACGTTGGGGTCTGAGACTAGTTTCACTACTGGAATGGTTGCACTCCCTGTTATTTCAACACCTGCATTGACTGGTTTGCTATTGCGCATGGCACGGATATTTAGACCTGGGTTATCCATCGGGCCATTAAAATTTAAAATACCGCGTTCAATGGTTAATATCTGGCCATAAGCCATGAAGGTGCCTTTTTCGACATTGATGCTGCCTTCGGTGTATGGTCTGTATTCCGTAAGGCCAGTCAGTGTTAATGCGCCTGTTAATTGTGCGTCTAAACCACGTCCGCGTAGGGTAAAGTCATCGCCTAGTTTGATATGCAAACCATTGAGTAGAATTTGTAATGAAGTATCTTTTTCTACAATAGCTTGTCCTAAAATCACAACATCATCACTTAACGTGGGTGTATCTTCTTGCGCGAGTTCTATCAAACCCTTGTTGACGGTGAAATCACCTGAAATATTGAGTAAGCTGTCAGCGAGCACGGTTTTACCTGTGCCACTTAATGTGAGCAGGCGATCTGTCCTGGAAAGTATTGTAAATTGATCTGCTGCCCAAGCAAGGTCTATGGTTGGTTTGCCTTGATTAAGCTGTAACCAGCCGTTTGCACTTAGGTTGCCTGAGCCGCCTTGCCAGACCATTTGCTCAATGTGTAGCTGGTCATTTTCAAAGCGTGCTTGAAATGTACCATTGTTTAATTGAATGCCTTCTGAGGGCAGGTTGAAACTGATTTTTTCGCCATTAATAGCGCCGCTCAGGTTGGGGTGCTCAATCGTGCCATCTGCGTTTGCAGATAGTGTTAGTTGACCATCAAGGTCTGCATCCAACATGGATGATGGCATGGGGAGCCAGAGCAATGTATTGAGTTGGGCGTGGCTGGTTAACTTAAATGGTGCATTGTTATGTAAGCTAAACCCTGCATCTTCTTTTGTAAGTCGGGTTGCTGTTTCAGCATTCAGTGTGCCAATATTTTTCCCATTTAAACTGACCTTAGCTGCTAACTCATTGTTGATAACGTTAAGTTCCACTTTTGTTTCTAATAACTCTAATGGTAACAATGTGCCGTCTGGCTTTTTAAAAGTGATATCTCCGCTATCACGCCACAAGCTAAAGTGAGCATTGATTGTATCTTTAGTTTCAAGGAACCATTTCCCTGAGAAAACTGCATTACTGCTCAGCGTATTCGGTAGTTGTAATAAGTTTGGCGGCAGGTCATCTAAGGTTATCTTCTCTAGTGAGCCTTTGCTATCTAATACGCCGTTGCCTATATGTATGTGTTCGACATTAATAGCACCATTTTTCAGTGTGAGTAATGCTTGCTTGAGCGATAGCTGCTCAAGGTCAACACTGAGCGGTGCAGCGTCTTTAAGCTTGATAGGTGTGCCTCCTGCGTAATCTAGTTGTTGCAATACACCTAGCCATTGTTTTTTTGCTGATGACTGCTTAAGTTGAATGCCACCTTTGAGCGTGCTTTGTAATTTATTCTCTTTGTTTTCTGCGGTGATGGTGATGGTATGGTCAGCTTGTGTGCCTTTTAATCGGATATTCCCATTGATAGGGGCGTAGCTCCCGAATTCTATTTTTTGTGCGTCAATGGTTGCGGCAATCGTGCCGTTTCCACCAGCTGTGATGTTGGCATCACCTGTTAAGTGCTCAATCTGTAAGTCTTTAGACAGGCGGAGTTTTTGCGCGAGTAGTTTGAGTGTTGCTGATGGGTTGTCAATGGCACCGTCAATCGTACCGTTTGCACTTATTTGTCCAGCGTAGGTTTGATCAAACCTACTCATGTCAGGTAAATCTGCCTGCCATGTTAAGTGCATATTTTCTTTATTGATATTGCCTGTGCCTTTAATTTGATTATTGGCAATATTCACTGCAAACGTTAGTTGTTCCAGAGTTTGGCCGTTTAATTGTGCTTTTACTAAGCCTGATACTGCTTGTTGTTGCCAAACACTATCATGTGCTGTGATGGTGAGGGCTGCATTTAATGTGGGTTTTAGTGCACCGTCTAGGTTTACCTCTACATTGAGTAATGCTTCTGGATAATTGCCTAAACGGGCAGGGGATAGTTCCAGAAGCTGACCATGTACCTGCATTGCATAGTTTTTATTCAACTCAAGCTGTGCATCAATAATGAGTTGTGCGCCAGCTTGTTTAGTATCTGATTTTAATAGGTTTATTTTTCTATCTTGTAGTGCTAACCATGATTTCGAATGGATGTTGATAATATTGAGATTGCCGCCCAGCTGCGCTTTAACGTCATAAGGGTAATCCGTATTTGTTTTTTTGAGTGAAACATCACCTGTGAGGTTAAATGGCTTGGTTGCGCTCATATTGATGTGTGCCGAAGCTTCTCCCCACGGCGTGCTTGCATGAGATAAATTCAGTTTGAGTTTCTTTGCATTCCCCTCAAAATTTAATTTAACATTGTGAAATGTCTGCCTATCTTCCCCTGTTACAACAATCACTTCGTTAATTTCTGACTGTTCGATAGTAATGGGAAAAGGCAGTTTGATACTTTTAGGTAATGGCGATTCTTTAGATTCAGTGTCGCTGTTTTTAACGGTAATAGTCAGGCGTTTTGCTTTTAATTGTTCTACCAGTAAATCTCCCTCGCCAAAAGGTGAAAGCTGCCAGCGTGCGCTGAGTTTTTCTAGTTTCAGATGAATACTGTCTAGGTCATAGCTAAAAGTATCTAAGCTGGTACTGACACTAATGGTTGATTCACTATGCGCAGCGGGCAATAGCAATAAGGCAATGCTCACCATTAGGATTTGCAGGTAGCGTGTCATTAGAATATCACCCCGATATTGAAATGCATGCGATATTCGTCTGTTTCCTGTCCATAGGCAATATCAGCACCAATCGGGCCGACAGGGCTTTTCCATCTGGCCCCCAAGCCGTATCCATAGACAGGTTTTAAATCTTTAACGGTGTTGGCGGCATTACCAAAGTCAGTAAAGATGGCGGCTCCCCACTCAGGGGTTAGCCATTGAATGATTTCAATACTGCCAGTAGCAAGATAGCGCCCACCCACAATCGCATCGCCTTCGGTGACACCTAAGCTTTGGAAGCCGTAACCACGTACCGATTGGTCGCCACCAGCGCGGAATAGAAAAGCTGCAGGTGCGCTATTTTTACCATTGACCATCCCTAGTTCAGCACGGGCGATGAGTTGCGTACTTTTGGTAATTGGGTAATAGGCCTGTGTTTTAAAATAGCTTTGCAAGAAAGTACCATTAGAAAGTGATGCTAACGGCGCACCATTAAACTGCGCATTAAACAGATAGCCACGCGTAGGGTTCAAATTGTTATCGGTGCGTCTTAATGTGATGCCATAGCCTAATGTCGCTGCATAATTATCGGACGATTCTGCGCTATCTAGCTTAACGTGTTCGGACAGTATATTGGCCCCAACATACTGCTCACGTTTAAGTGTTCCCCATGCGCGCTTCACGCCTGCTTGTGTCACCGTGGTCGTTTGTCCTTCAATCTCTGTGCGTGTGGTGGCGGCATTGGCACTATCACGATAACCATTTTCGGTTGTTGGCAGCCGAATGACACCAGAGATGGATTGTAGTTTTTCTTCTAATCTGAGGCTGGAAGTCATCCGCCAATTGCGGTTAAACAAGTTCAAGTGATCTACAGTCAACTGTGTACGTGCGCCAGTGTTGGTACTGTAACCCACACCTGTGCTGAGCTTAATCGATTGATTCTCATCGACTTTTACTTTAATTGGCGCCAAGTTGGTTTCTTGAGAGGCTGTTTTAGCATCTGAGGTCACTTCTACCACGCGGAAATAGCCGCTCTCTTGTAAACGAGTTTGAAAAGTCAGTAACTGCGCTTGGCTATATACCTCATTCGGCTTAATCGGGTTAAGGTTGTGGATGATGTTTTCAGGATAGCGTTGCAGGCCTTCGATGAGTATGTCACCAAAATGCACAGTGCTGCCGCTATCTACTGTGATTTGCAATGATGCAGTTTGTTGATTGGCATCGATGACTGCCTTGGTGTCAGTGATAGTTGCATTTGGGTAACGGTTAACTAGTAGCTTGCTCAGTAAGTTGCGCTTTGCTTCTGACCAAGCGGTCTGAGTGAACGTCATGCCAGATTTTAGTGGCCATTCATCACGAATTTGCTGCTGGCTCGGTGTCGCTTTAGCTGGTTGTTGTGTAATGTCACCAGTGAAGGTGATGTCGACCTTGTCTATTACAGCAGGGTTGCCTGGCTCAATCATAAATTTAGCAACATATTCGCTATTATTTTGTGTCGCTTGCAGGTTGATGCTTGGTGAGAAATAACCTTCTGTTGCCAGTAAGTCTTTGATTTGTTGATGCGCTTCTGCGGATAGGCGCTTCCACTCGCCAGGTGACATCCGCGGATTTTTACGCCATTTGATGATGTCGAGATGATTCTGTAGCAGAGACTCTAAGGGGGAGGGCGCTTCAATTTCTACTTGGTAGCTATTGTTATCCGCATATGCGGGCGCGCTCCCACATAAGAAAGTCACGTACAAAAAAAACACGTAGATGATAAGGCGCTTATTCAAGGGTAGGCGCCTTGTCATTACTGGTTTTTAAATGCATTTAAACTCACTTAATCGTTTTAACAAGCTCCGCTGCTTTACCTGTGTAAGTTGCAGGTGTCAGTGCCAGTAATGCTTGCTTAGCCTCTTCTGGAATAGATAAGCCGCTAATAAATGTATGTAATGAGCTTTGATTGATGCCACCTTTGCCACGTGTCAGTTCTTTGAGCTGTTCATATGGATTTTCGATACCATAGCGGCGCATTACTGTTTGAATCGGCTCAGCCAACACTTCCCAGCTATTGTTTAAATCTTCGTCTAAACGCGCAGGGTTTACTTCTAATTTATTTAAGCCACGTAAGCAAGAATCGTAGCCCAATAAGGTATAACCGAAAGCCACGCCCATATTACGCAACACAGTAGAGTCGGTTAAATCACGCTGCCAGCGAGAAATCGGTAGCTTTTCAGCCATATGGCGCAATACTGCATTGGCTAAACCTAAGTTGCCTTCGCTGTTTTCAAAGTCAATCGGGTTTACTTTATGTGGCATGGTCGATGAACCGATTTCGCCCGCTTTTACTTTCTGTTTGAAGTAACCTACAGAGATATAGCCCCAAATATCGCGGTTGATATCAATCAGAATTGTATTGATGCGCGCTATGGTGTCGTATAGTTCTGCCATGTAATCATGTGGCTCAATTTGTATGGTCATTGGGTTGTAAGTGAGGCCTAATGAAGAGACAAAACCCTTTGCAAAGGCTTCCCAGTCAAAATCAGGGTATGCAGATAAATGCGCATTAAAGTTACCAACAGCACCGTTAATTTTGCCTAGAATGTCATTGCTAGCTAATTGTTTTTGCTGACGTTGTAAGCGGTATACCACGTTGGCTAACTCTTTACCCATGGTGGTAGGTGATGCAGTTTGGCCGTGGGTGCGTGATAGCATTGGTTGATTAGCCAATTGCTCTGATAATTCAGTTAAACGTGCAATTAGATTATTCAAAAACGGCAACATCACGCTGTCACGCGCAGTTTTTAGCATCAAGCCGTGAGATAAGTTGTTAATGTCTTCTGAGGTACAGGCAAAGTGAATAAATTCGCTGGCCTTTTTAACTTCAGGATTGCTATCAAACTTTTCTTTTAACCAGTATTCAAGCGCTTTTACGTCATGGTTAGTGCGTGCTTCAATCGCTTTCACTTGTGATGCGTCTGCTTCACTGAAGTTTGTAATCGCAGTATCTAATTCTTTGATTGTTTCCGCGCTAAATGGGGCGATTTCTGCTAATTCTTTAGCGCCAGCTAATGCTTTAAGCCACTCAATTTCTACCCATGCACGGTGTTTAATTAGTGCATATTCACTAAAGTAAGGACGTAAAGCATCAAGTTTAGATTGGTAGCGGCCATCAAGAGGAGATAGCGCATTTAGCGTGGTAAGTGACATGCGGCAAACTTTCAAAACATATATTTTAATGAAACCGTATTTTACCCTAGTCGTAGGGAGTGCAAAAAGCTTTTATTTATGCAGCTATCATTACCCCCTACTCATAGTGGTGATTAATTGTTAAGAATTGCGTACGTAAGTAGCAAACTCCCTACCAGCGCCAGGTAAGCGAGCGCTTGCGGTCTCTATGTCTTTTGCTCCACCTTTTACATCACCTTGTTTTTGTCGAGCCAAGCCGCGGCCATACAAAGCGCGCATATTGTTAGGGCTAATCTTTAATGCGGCATCAAAATCTGCTTGTGCTTCTATATTTCTGTTTAGTAGCAGATAAGCTTGTCCGCGAGCGGTATAGGCAATACTCTCTCCATTTTTGATAGTAAGGGCAGTACTACAATCCTGTAAGCCATCTATATGTGGATTGGATGCAACAAGGATGACGCAACGCGCACCAAGATAACGTGGGCTATTTGGGGTCAGCTGGATCGCATGATTAATGGCGTTAAGTGCTTCGGCATGTTTCCCTTGTACGATAAGAATTTGTGCGTGGTCAAAGTTAGCGGTTGCGTGGTTTTGATCCAATTTTAATGCTTTATCTATGTCTTGTGACGCTTCTGACATTTTATTCAGTTCGGCATAAATATGGCCGCGTCTTGCATAGTAATCTGCCTTATCTGGATTTAAGAGAATGGCTTGATTCAGTGATTTGATTGCTGATGCACGATCTCCGCGTGCCAAATGCGCTTTAGCTTCGGTTAAATAAAACCCGGCATTGTTTTGATGCTTAGGAATGCCTGTGCAGGCATTTAGGATGAGCGCTACGCTTAATGGGAGGATTAGTTTTTTTAGTATTCTCATTTTATGACCCTGTGTTTTAGATAAAATCATTCTATAGTAAATGAGAATCATTATCAAATAATGGCAAATAGGTAAACAATGTGAGTGTCATAGGGTGGGCAGTCTCGCGAATATTTGCCATATAAAATGAGTAGCCACTTCGGTCTATAATGAGCCTATCTTCATCACTCTGACTTTCTCAAATGCCACAAGAAAAAACTGGTCAACTTCACTCATCGTGGCAGGCTGTTATTGGTGAGGAGTTAGCTAAGCCTTACATGCAGTCGCTTCGTGCTTTTTTAATGCAGGAAAAATCCGCTGGTAAGACCATATTTCCACCTAGTTCATTGATTTTTAATGCGTTTAATCATACGCCGTTTGATAAAGTGCGCGTGGTGATTATCGGGCAAGATCCATATCATGGACTGTATAAAGGGCAGCCTCAAGCGCATGGCTTGAGTTTTTCTGTGCCGGAAGGTATTGCTTTACCACCTTCGTTGCTCAATATTTTTAAGGAAATTGAAAGTGACCTTGGCATTAAAATGCGAGGTAAAGGCGATTTGACGTCTTGGGCGAATCAAGGCGTGCTGCTGTTAAATGCAACGTTGACGGTGGAAATGGGTAACGCAGGGTCACATCAGAAGCGTGGTTGGGAAACATTTACCGATGCGGCGATTGCAGCTTTAAACCAGCATCGAGAAGGTTTGGTGTTTGTGCTGTGGGGGAGTTATGCGCAGAAAAAAGGCGAGATGATAGACCCGAAAAAGCATTTGGTATTGAAGTCAGTCCATCCATCGCCATTGTCAGCACATCGCGGTTTTTTTGGTAATCACCAATTCTCGAGTATTAATGAATACCTGAAAAAGCGCGGTGAAGAACCGATTGATTGGCAGGTTTAGTGTGAGCGGGCAAAATTGATGATTTCGCCCGCCTATTGATTAGCCTTGCCAGAGCATATCTACAAACTCATTTACTGGCATCGTTTCTAGCGTATTCTGTGCCAAGCATAAAGCCAAAATATCTGCTTGTTTCTTAGTATCAAATCTACGTGCTAAATTGATTTTGAATTTTTTCACTAATTCAGGGATGCCTTCACCACGGCGACGGCGGTGCCCGATAGGGTATTCAACGGCGATGTTGCTGGAGCTGGAGCCATCTTTAAAGAAGATTTGAATCGCGTTAGCAATCGAGCGTTTTTCTGGGTCTAGATAATCGCGCGTGTATTCTGCTTTTTCTACACAGGTCATTTTGCTGCGAATAGCATCAATGCGTGGGTCCGCTGCGGCTTCATCTTCATAGTCCTGCGCTGTTAGATTACCTTTTAATAGACCGATGGCTGCCATGTACTGAATACAATGGTCGCGGTCAGCTGGGTTATCAAGCGGGCCGGTTTTATCAATGATGCGGATTGCAGACTCGTGCGTAGTAATCACGATTTTGTCGATTTCTGCAATTTGGTCTACAGTTTGCAGTCGGTTGCCGACTTCTTTATTTAGCTGCAATGCGCATTCCACCGCTGTTTGTGCATGGAACTCTGCTGGGAACGAGATTTTGAAAAGCACTTGCTCCATCACATAAGAGCCGTAAGTGCGTTGGAATTTAAACGCGTTGCCTTTGAATAGCACGTCATAGAAGCCCCAAGTTTTTGCAGTGAGCGCAGAGGGGTAGCCCATTTCGCCTTGCATCGTCATCCAAGCCAGCCTTACCGCGCGTGAGGTGGCATCGCCAGCCGCCCAAGATTTGCGTGAGCCGGTATTCGGGCTGTGGCGATAGGTACGTAAGCTTTGGCCGTCAACAAAAGCATTAGAAACAGCATTGATAATATCTTCTTTATTGCCGCCTAGTAGTTTGGCCACCACTGCGGTAGAGGCGATTTTCACTAAAATCACGTGGTCTAAACCCACACGGTTAAAGCTATTTTCTAATGCCAGCACGCCTTGAATCTCATGGGCTTTAATCATGGAAGTAAGTACGTCTTTTACCGTCAGCGGTGCTTTGCCTTCCGTAATGTTCTTGCGCGACATGTAATCTGCCACCGCTAAAATACCACCCAGATTATCAGACGGATGGCCCCATTCTGCGGCCAGCCATGTATCGTTAAAGTCTAACCAGCGGATCATAGCGCCAATATTGAATGCGGCCAGGATAGGGTCAAGCTGGAAGTTAGTGCCCGGTACTTTTGCGCCATTAGGCACCACAGTGCCAGCAATCACAGGCCCGAGTAACTTAGTGCAAGCCGGGTAATCCAATGCTTCAAACCCACAGCCTAATGTATCCATCAGACAATTGCGTGCGGTGTCATAGGCTTCGTCGCTATTGATTTCAAAATCAGCAACGTAATTGGCAATATCAACAATGACTTGGTCAGGTGCGGGACGGACGTTTGAGATGTGAGCTGACATGGTTAAACACTTTCAATATAAAAATAATTTTTAGTTAATCCGTCATTCCCACGAAAGTGGGAATCCACTTTGCTACTACTTGCTATTTTGAAATGGATTCCCGTTTGCACGGGAATGACGGATGTATGGATTAGCGCATATTTAACGGTACATATGCCCGATTTTCCGGGCCGATATACTCCGCATTAGGGCGGATGATTTTGTTATCAATGCGTTGTTCAATCACATGGGCGACCCAGCCTGTGGTGCGTGAGATCACAAAAATCGGGGTGAACATGCCGGTTGGGATGCCCATCATGTGGTAGCTGGATGCGCTGTACCAATCCAGGTTAGGGAACATTTTTTTCTCGCGCCACATGGTTTCTTCAATGCGAGCGGACACATCAAATAAGGTCATGTTGCCGTTATCTTCACATAACTTGCGGCTAACGGCTTTGATGGATTCGTTTCTTGGGTCTGCAATGGTGTAAACAGGGTGACCAAAGCCGATAATGATTTCTTTGCGCGCCATGCGTTGCATGATATCGGCCTCGGCTTCATCGGCGGTTTTGTAGCGTTCAATGATTTCCATGGCGGCTTCATTCGCACCGCCGTGTTTAGGTCCGCGCAGTGCGCCAATGGCGCCGGTAATGCACGAGTACATATCGGATAGGGTGCCTGCCACCACGCGCGCCGTAAAGGTTGAGGCGTTAAATTCATGTTCTGCATACAGTACAAGCGATGTGTTCATGGCACTGATGTGTAAATCAGATGGTTTTTTGCCATGCAGCAAATGTAGGAAATGTGCGGCAATCGAGTCTTCGTCGGTTTCGACTTCTATACGCTTCTGGTTGTGGCTAAAGTGATACCAGTAAATCAAAATAGAGCCAAAACAGGCAATTAGTCTATCGCCCAAGTTTTTTGCATCTTCAATATTGCGGTCGCTTGATTCAGGCTCTAGTGTGCCTAGCATAGAGCAGCCGGTGCGCATCACATCCATCGGGTGTGCATTCGCCGGAATTTGCTCTAATACCTTTTTTAAGCCATCGGGCAGGCCACGTAACTTCTTCAGTTTTTGATGGTAGGTAGCCAGTTCTGCTTTATTTGGCAGTGCGCCATGAATCAACAGGTGAGCTACTTCTTCAAATGTTGCAGATTTTGCTAGTTCGATAATGTCGTAACCGCGGTAATGTAAATCATTGCCAGTGTGGCCAACGGTACAGATTGCCGTAGTGCCTGCGGAAATGCCGGCAAGGGCTACGCCTTTTTTCTTTTTAGGTTCTTGAGTAGTGGTGGCTTGTGTCATGCTACTTTTCTCCCTTAAATAATGCGTCCAGCTTTTGCTCGTAAGCGTGATAGTTCAGGTGTTCGTACAGTGCTGCGCGTGTTTGCATAGTGCTAACTACATTAGCTTGTGTGCCGTCTTTGCGTACAGCTTGGTACACATTCAGCGCAGCCTGATTCATGGCTCTAAATGCTGAAAGCGGGTAGAGCACCATGCTCACATGCGCACTGCGTAACTCATCTACGGTGAATAGTGGCGTGGAGCCAAACTCGGTAATGTTGGCGAGCACTGGCACTTTCACTGCATCTGCAAACTGTTGATACATGCTGAGTTCAGTGATCGCCTCGGGGAAGATCATGTCTGCGCCAGCTTCAACACAGGCACAGGCGCGGTCAATTGCGGATTGCAGGCCTTCGACTGCCAGTGCATCAGTGCGCGCCATAATCACGAAATCTGGGTCCGTTTTTGCATCCACAGCGGCTTTAATGCGGTCTACCATTTCAGCTTGGCTGACAATCGCCTTGTTGGGGCGGTGGCCGCAGCGCTTCGCTTGCACTTGGTCTTCAATATGTACCGCGCCTGCGCCAGCTTTAATGATGCTTTTGATACTGCGAGCAATGTTGAATGCGCCGCCAAAGCCAGTGTCGATATCCACTAGTAACGGTGTCTCTGTCACATCGGTGATTCTACGTACGTCAATCAGCACATCTTCCAGTGTGGATATGCCTAAATCCGGAATACCTAGTGAGCCTGCAGCAACTCCGCCACCGGATAAATATAAAGCCTTGTAACCAGTTTGCGTGGCGAGTAATGCATGATAAGCGTTGATTGCACCTATGATTTGTAAAGGTGTTTCTGCGCTTAATGCGGCTCTGAAACGGCTACCTGCGGTCGCTTGTTTGCTCATGTTGCTACTTCCTTTAGTTCATTTTAATCACGCGAGATTGCTATGACAGCGTGGGTTGAATTAAAAGCCCATCCTGTCGGCAGCATAAATACATGCCGATTGGTGTTAGGTTGCTGGATGGTTAGTTGTTTAAAAAAATGCTGCAGTCGCTTCTGCAGAAATTTCTACTCGGGTAAGTCTGGCTTTTTGCAACACTTCCCAAAAGTATCTGTAGGTTGCACGGTCATGTAACTCACCATTGTATTGAATCGGCCCCCAATCGGCTTGTTGTGCGGCAAGCAGGATGTTGGCGGCATCAATCACCTCATCAAAGTTGGGCTTCATCGCATCCACAATGGCCTGAATTTGTGTCGGGTAAATGCTCCACATGCGCATAAAACCAAACTCATTGCGTGCGCGGCTGGCGTCGTTTAATGTCGTTTCTACATTTTTTAAGTCTAGTGTGACGTTATGCGCAGGAACAACGCCATTGGCGAGCGCTGCGGCAACTACTTCTGATTTCGCACGCGCTAAAAGACGGTGTTCGAACTGGCCAGGGCTACGCATCGCGCTTGCAGGGATTGCACCATGATGCGCACTGACAAAATCCATCAAGCCAAAATCCAGTACTTGCAACCATGGTAGTGCGGCAATTTCGTGCACTTGTTTGAGTGCGCCGTGTGTTTCAATCAAGATGTGAATTGGAATCACACGTTCAATGTTATTTTGTTTAGCCACTTTTTGAATGTATTGAATCATTTCACTGGCTTGGCTGATATCAGTACATTTAGGAATCGTAATGTAGCTCAATACCTTGCCTGCACCAGCAACTAAGATGTCGATATCTAGTTTCCATCCCGGATGGGTGTAATCATGAATACGTGCGCCTGCCATTTTGTGTTTGTTCACATCCGAATTTAATACACGAACGATCATTTCTGCATGTTCACGCTCTTGTCCGGCAGCTGCGCCATCTTCACAGTCACAAGTAATATCAAAGACAGCACCAATGCTATCTTGCAGTGATAGTGCTTTTAATATGAGTTTTTCACTGCCAGCAAAGTGCTCGCAGGCAGGAATCAGCGGGAATGGTTTTTCGCCGCCAAATAGCGCTTCGTTCGGGTGTTTTGGGGTTAGAGTCACAGCCATTATTGATTTCCTTTGCGTGGCATAAGTACCGTGTAATCAAGATCAAGTACTACATTAGGGTGGTAACTGTTAAATTGTTTGGTTTCTGCCAAATCGGCTGAACTCATGTTTTTGATGCCTATCATGCGTAACCTGAGCGCACCAACATCGCTTCTGTTTGGCAATTCCCAGCGATCTAACACTTCGGTAAATGTATAAATGGTGTCGCCCGCAAAGCATGGGTTTGCATGTGTACCTGCGTTAATGGCAACAATGCTGATGGCATTCTCTAGCCCTTCATAACTCAATGCTCGGCATGCAGAAATAACGATGCCGCCGTACACCAAGCGTTTGCCGAAGGAGGAGAACTGCATTAAATGCGCATCAAAATGCAAGCGCGCATTATTTTGATAAAGACGCGTAGCTAGCGAGTGGTCGCTTTCGTTGATGGTCATGCCAGCGGCGTGGTTAATGCGCTCGTCTGCTTGATAGTCTTCCCAGTAGAATTGGCCACCTGTCGCTTGTTGGTCAAAATGGTTTGCCGTTAAATATGCAGGGATGTTTAGTTGGTTCGCTGCAACAAACGCCGGTAACTCAGGCACTGTAGTTTCAGGCGCTGGGGCGCTAGTGTCATTTTTGTGCACCATCACCCAACGCACCCAGCTTAAAACGGGTTGCTTATGTTGGTTAACGGCGGTTGAGCGTACATAGACCACCCCATTTTTACCGTTGGAGTTTTGTTTAAGTCCTATCACTTGGCTGGATGTGCTTAGTGTGTCGCCTATAGATACGGGCTGTAAGAAGCGCACATCTGCATAGCCTAAATTTGCCACTGCGTTCACAGAAATATCAGGTACGGTTTTGCCAAAAGCGATATGAAACGTAAGTAAGTCATCTATTGGGGCAGATTGGTAGCCCACGCTTTGCGCAAAAGGCTCGCTGCAATGCAATGGATTACGACTACCGGTTAATCCGATATAAAGCGCGACATCACCAGCTGTAATGGTGCGCGGGGTAGCGTGATGAATTACTTCGTTTAATGTGAAGTGCTCAAAAAACCGTCCTGATGATGTTTTGTTTGATTGCATGATAGTCGCCATTTATATGTATTCTTCTTCAAGCTCAATGATTGCTTCATGGAGTTTAATCAAGCGCTGTGCTGCTTTAATATGGTGATGCTCGACTAATTTGTCGTTCACAACTACTGTGCCGCGGCCCGCCTCATTCGCTTCTTTCAGTGCGGTGATAATGAGCCTTGCGTTAGCTACTTCTGAGGCTTTTGGTGTGTATGCATCATTACAGTAAGCAATTTGAGCAGGGTGCACTAGTGACTTTCCATCCAAGCCCATGTCGCGCCCCAATCTGCATGCATACTCAAAAGAGTGCATGTTTTTGAAATCGCTAGTGATGCCATCTATCACGCTTCTGCCATAGGCGCGTGCCGCTAGAATCACCAATGATAGCGAAGTTAAGATCGCAGAGCGTTCATGCGTCACATGGGCATGTAGCTGAGAGATTAAGTCCGAGGTTGCCATCACCATGCAGATGATTCTATCTGACGCAGCGGCGATTTCTTTGGCATTTAATACAGCAAGCGGGCTTTCTATCATTACCATGATAGGCATATGGCTACCGCCAGCTTCATCTAAATATGCCTGTGCTTTGAGTACATCTTCTCGTGATTCAATATTAGGAAAAAGAATCGCATCTGCACCAATATTGGCTACAGCGCGAATGTCATCTAGCCCCCAGATGGAATCTAGATTATTCACACGCACGACTACTTCGCGCGAGCCGTAACCACCTTGCTGAATGGCTTCTACTACATTAGCTCTTGATAGCTCTTTTGCATCTACAAGAATCGGGTCACCCAGATCTAGGATGACGGAGTCAGCAGCTAGCGTGCGGGCGCGATCAAGATAATGCTTGTTGCAGCCTGGCACATATAGCATAGAGCGCCGTGGGCAGATGTGATGTTCCATAATCAATATGACTTTCTAAAGATGTGGATTTGATTATATAGATGAAGTTAAATAAGTGTCAACATTTATCTTATGTCTTATATAAGATATAAAACACTAGACTAATTTTATTTTGCATGATATAAATTCAATCATGGAAATTTGGCAAGTTGATGTTAACTAATGCATAGGTAGTAAAAATTATGGATAAGCAATTGAGTTCACCTAGTTACAGGCCTTTGTATGATCAGATTAAAGTGTTGATCACGCAAAGTTTGATTGGGGGCGAGTGGGGTCCTGGTGACGTGATTCCTAGCGAGATAGAGCTGGCTGCACGTTATAAAGTGAGTCAAGGTACTGTGCGCAAGGCCATTGATAGCCTGTCTGCTGAAAACATTTTGATCCGCAGGCAAGGTAAAGGCACTTTTGTCGCGACCCATAGTGAAGAGGTCACTAAGCTTAGATTTTTAAGGTTAACTGCGGTTGACGGTAAAAAAGAGCTGTTACATAACGAGCTAATCTCATGCGTTAAATCGAAAGCGGATAATTACCTCGCTAAGATTTTGGAGATTAAGGCTGGCGCAGCAACGATAGAAGTGAAGCGATTGTTAACTTTTTCAGGTCGTCCGCTCATTTATGACCATTTGATTGTGCCAGCGGCAACATTTAAAGGGCTAAATGGTAATAAGGTTGAAGAGTGTAATGGCTCGATGTATAGCATGTACGAATCGCAGTTTGGCATACGCATGATACGTGCTGAGGAGCGCTTGAAGGCGGTGGCTGCTGATCAAGAAGTATCAAAAGCCCTTGGTTTGAAAGAAGGTTTTCCATTATTAAGTATAGAGCGTGTTTCGTTTACTTATGGTGATAAGCCAATGGAGTGGCGCTTAGGTTTGTGTTTAACCGATGATCATCATTACATGAGTGAGCTTGAGTGAATGTTTTAGAAAATCAGTATTGGCGTTGTCAGACTTCGCTTGTTGCACTTCTCGTACTGTCTGCACTCGGCTTCTTAGCGCTGCAGATTTTTAAAATATTTTGACGGCGTAAATTTAGGCAATTGTAAGTTGTGAAAAGGCGAAAAATGGACGATCTAAAAAAACGGGCACTTGATTACCACCAGTTTCCAATACCAGGAAAGCTTAGTGTGGAGTCGTCAAAGCCTTGTGCTACACAAGATGACTTATCGCTTGCCTATACGCCTGGTGTTGCAGAGCCTGTCAGGGCAATTCACGCTGATGCAAGTAATGCCTATAAGTACACAAATAAAGGAAATTTGGTTGCAGTCATCACCGATGGAACGGCTG
This sequence comes from Methylotenera sp. L2L1, assembly GCF_000744605.1. Lineage (NCBI taxonomy): Bacteria > Pseudomonadati > Pseudomonadota > Betaproteobacteria > Nitrosomonadales > Methylophilaceae > Methylotenera > Methylotenera sp. L2L1. The sequence goes on along the minus strand of NZ_JQMG01000001.1, from coordinate 88,782 downwards.
TATTGGGCTTGGGTGATATGGGAGCGTTAGCGAGCAAGCCGGTGATGGAAGGCAAGGCTGTATTGTTTAAACGCTTTGCTGGGATTGATGTATTTGATATTGAGATTAATGCCAAAACACCGGATGAGTTTATTCAGACAGTGGTGAATATTTCACCAACCTTTGGCGGTATTAATTTGGAAGATATTGCCGCACCGCACTGTTTTTATATAGAGAATGAACTGAAAAAACGGTTAGATATTCCGGTGTTTCATGATGATCAGCACGGTACTGCGGTGATTGTGGCTGCCGCGATGTTGAATGCGCTGGATTTGCAGGGTAAAACATTAGCAACTGCAAGGATCGTGTTTTTGGGAGCAGGTGCAGCTGGGTGTTCTTGTGCCAAATTGCTCAAAAGTATGGGGGCAAATCACATCACGATGGTAGATAGAACAGGCGTGCTGGATACAGACAGATCTGATCTACATGATAATAATCGTGAGCTTGCAATCACCCCAAGTAGTATCAAAACATTGGCAGATGCAATGCTAGATGCGGATGTGTTTGTTGGCGTTTCAGCTAAAAATGCACTTGATGCCAGTCTGATAAAAGGCATGGCAAAAAATCCAATTATTTTTGCATTAGCTAACCCCGATCCAGAAGTGTTGCCAAGTGTGGCACATGCGATTCGTGATGATATTTTAATGGCAACTGGACGCAGTGACTTTCCTAATCAGGTAAATAATGCGTTGTGCTTTCCCTATTTATTTAGAGGGGCGTTAGACGCTAAAGCCAAACAAATCACGGAGGCGATGAAAATTGCAGCGGCACATGCGCTAAGTGAGCTCGCACGCGAACCAGTGCCTGCTGAAGTGTTGACTGCTTACAATCTGCAAGCGCTTGAGTTTGGCAAAACATACATTATCCCTAAACCATTTGATCCGCGTCTGTTAGCGCGTGTATCAAAAGCAGTGGCTGGAGCAGCTTAAATGTCGAAGCAAGTACCTGTGCGTAATAGGCCAAAGAATCTTAATCTTTTTACGATTCGCTTGCCTATTAATGCTGTGGTGTCGATTTTGCATCGAATGAGTGGCATGTTGTTGTTTTTATTGATTCCAGCATTGATTTGGGCGCTGCAAACTTCGCTCAGTAGCGAGTCAAGTTTTGATAAGTTGGGTGCGATGTTTAGGCACTGGACCTTAAAGCTTATTTTAATTGGTTTTTCCTGGCCATTTTTTCACCACCTGTATGCAGGGTTAAGGCATTTGGGACAGGATGTGCATTGGATGACGACGCTCAATAAAGCAAGGCTCTCTAGTCGGGTTGTGCTGGTGTTAGGCGCCTGTTCGATGCTTATGTTTGCTTATTATATTTGGTAAAAGCCACGGTTATGTTGATAGAGCTACTAACAAAAAAATATCCAGGCATGCGTTTATGGCTAACGCAGCGTCTTTCTGCAGTTGCCATGGTGGTTTATTTGTTACTGATGTTATTGGTGCTAGCCATTAGGCAGCCACACGATTATGCATCATGGCTAGATTTAATGTCACCTTGGTGGTGGCGCTTGTTAACGCTAGTGTTTTTTGCCAGTTTGTTTACGCACGCATGGCTTGGGGTGCGGGATGTATTCAAAGATTATGTATTTAATCTAAGGTTGCGTGCATTTTTGCAGATTGTCGTTGATATGTTGTTGATTGGTTACCTGGGCTGGGTAAGCATTATTTTATGGAAGCTTTAAGTCTCATATGAATATACAGAATCATCAGTTTGATGCAGTGATTGTCGGTGGTGGCGGTGCAGGCTTGCGCGCCTCTCTACAGTTGGCCGAAGCGGGCGTAAAGGTGGCGGTGTTATCTAAAGTATTTCCTACACGTTCACATACAGTGGCAGCGCAGGGCGGTGTGGCAGCAGCTTTAGGTAATGTGTCTGGTGATAACTGGCTGTGGCATATGTACGACACGATTAAAGGTTCTGATTATTTAGGTGATCAGGATGCCATTGAGTTTATGTGTAAAAACGCTGCCAAAGCGATTATCGAGCTTGAGCATTTTGGCATGCCGTTTGATCGCTTAGAGAACGGCAAAATATTTCAGCGCCCATTTGGTGGGATGACGCAGAATTTTGGCGAAAAACCTATTTCCCGCACCTGTGCAGTGGCAGATAGAACAGGACATGCCATGTTGCATACTTTGTATCAACGCAATATCCGTGCAAACACGCAGTTTTTTGTCGAATGGTTTGCATTGGACTTAATCCGCGATGCGGATGGTGATGTGCTAGGCGTGATTGCCTTGGAAATTGAAACAGGCGCTATTCATGTGTTGCATGCAAAAACCACTTTGCTCGCAACGGGCGGGGCTGGCCGTATATTTCAAGCAAGCACTAATGCTTTTATCAACACCGGAGATGGTCTTGGTATGGCGGTACGTGCAGGCTTGCCGTTGCAAGACATGGAGTTTTGGCAGTTTCACCCCACAGGTGTTCTACACGCAGGCGTGTTGATTACCGAAGGCGTGCGTGGTGAGGGTGGCTATTTGGTCAACTCGGAAGGTGAGCGCTTTATGGAGCGTTATGCACCGAATGCGAAAGATTTGGCAAGTCGAGATGTTATTTCACGCGCCATTGCCACAGAAATCAAAGCCGGCCGTGGTGTAGGTAAAAATAAAGATGCCGTGTATTTAAAGCTAGACCATTTAGGCGAAGAGCTGATTAGCAAGCGTCTGCCTGGTATACGTGAAATTGCAAAAACCTTTGCCAATGTTGACCCTGTTGTTGATCCAATTCCTATCGTGCCGACAGCTCACTACATGATGGGTGGCGTTCCCACCAATTTAGACGGGCAAGTGGTTGAGTCTGTGAATGGTAGTGAAAAAGCGGTCAATGGCCTATATGCGGTGGGCGAGTGCGCGTGTGTTTCAGTACATGGTGCAAACCGCTTGGGTTCTAACTCACTATTAGATTTAGTCGTGTTTGGCAAAGTAGCTGGTGACAAAATGGTGCAAGAGATCGCCTTAAATCAGGCACATAAGCCATTGCCAGTAGATGCCGTAGATAAAACATTAGCACGGATTTCTCGTCTAAATAATCAGAAAGATGGCGAGAGTGTGGCCGAGGTTGGCGCTGCAATGCGTAAAACCATGCAAGCCCATTGTGGCGTATTTAGGTTCCCAGATTTGTTGCAACAGGGCGTGACTAGCATTAATGAAATTGCAGAACGTGTGCAGCGTATTGAAATTAAAGACAAGAGCCAGGTATTTAACACCGCTCGAGTAGAAGCATTAGAGTTGGATAACTTGATTGAAGTGGCTGTAGCAACGATGCATGCCGCAAACAATCGACAAGAAAGCCGAGGCGCACATGCGCGCGAGGACTTCTCAGAGCGTGATGATGAAAACTGGTTAACGCATTCACTTTACTATAAAAAAGACCATCAGTTGCTTTATAAGCCTGTGCGTTTGCAACCATTAACGGTAGAGCCATTTGTACCTAAAGCGAGGGTTTATTGATATGAAGTTCTCTATTTATAGATACAACCCGGACGAAGATAAAAAGCCGTACATGCAAGATTATGAAATTGAATTGCAGGACGGCGACCAAATGCTGTTGGATGCGCTGATTCGTATCAAGCAATACGATGATACTTTGTCGCTACGTAAATCTTGCCGTGAAGGGGTGTGTGGCAGTGATGCGATGAACATTAACGGTAAAAATGGCCTTGCTTGTACCACCAAGCTATCCGAGCTTGAGCAGCCGGTTGTGCTGCGACCAATGCCAGGTTTACCTGTGATACGCGACTTGGTGGTTGATATGACGCAGTTCTTTGAACATTACAATTCAGTAAAGCCTTATTTAATTAACAATGATCCGTTGCCCGAAACTGAGCGTTTGCAAAGCCCAGAAGACCGAGCAAAGTTAGATGGTTTGTATGAATGCATTATGTGCGGTGCTTGTACTACGGCTTGTCCTAGTTTCTGGTGGAATCCTGATAAGTTCGTTGGGCCATCTGGTTTGATGCAGGCTTACCGTTTTATTGTCGATTCTCGCGATCAGGCAGAAGCCGAACGTCTGGAAAATTTAGAAGATCCATACCGTTTGTATCGTTGCCACAATATTATGAACTGCGTGGATGTATGCCCGAAAAAGCTGAACCCGAATGCTGCGATTGCCAGTATTAAAGACCTGAAAATTGAGCGCGCAAAAGAAGCTAAAGCCATAAAGAAAACGGTATTAATTAAAGCGATTTGAGGTGCCATGATGATGAATGCAGAAAACCTAAGAGATGCAGAGCAAAGGCGCTTCGCATGGCGCTGTAGAAGGGGCTTGTTGGAGCTGGATATAGTGCTGCAAGACTTTGTGCAACATCAATACGACGCGCTGACCTTAAAAGAGTTGCAAGTGTTCGACGGTTTGCTCGCGCTGCCAGATAATGAATTCTGGGCATTGATTAACAATACTAGTGTGATGAATAAAGCGACTGGTGCAAAAGAAGCAGCAAGAAATGCGATGATTTACAAAATAAAGACTGCCAGATTAGAAAAGCTAGAGGAGGCTGAATAAGATGATGATGCATATAGGTGAAGAGCCAATCACTTTCGATGCCAAAGCGCTGGGCGACTATTGGCCCGGCATCCAGTTGTATTATCCGCCAGTCAAATATGCGCCTAGTTTGGGTATTTATGAGGATATGGAGCAAGCGTCTGCACGTATGAAAAAACATGCGCACTTTACGCATGCGCACACGCTGATTTTTGACTTGGAAGACGGTTGCCGCCAAAAAGCAATGAGCCGTGATTTATTGCGTCAAGAATTGCCATTGCTACGCAAAATGAACGAACGTGTCACTGTGGCCATCCGTGCTAATTCATTTAGAACAGATGAGTATGAGTTAGACATGCAGTTAGTGCGCGACATGGGTGATTACATCGATGTCGTGATGTTAGCTAAAGCTGGCGAGGCTTATGGCGCAGCAGAGGTGCGTGATTTATCAAGCTTCTTACTCAGCGTTAATCCGAAAATTACGATTCAGCCAATTATTGAGCACCCAAAATCGTTAAAAATAGCCCCTGATTTAATGCAGTACACCACGGTTAAGCATGTGGTGTTTGGGATTCATGACTTTTCCAAAGCGATGGGTATTCAGATCACGCCAGAAAACTGGATTGATGAACTACAGTTTTACATGAATACATTGATGTTTGAAGCACGTATCGCAGGTAAGGGTGTGATTGGCGGGGTGGAAACGCTCATCGGCGCCAGCGCTATGCCAGAAAAATACCTAGAACCGCATGATGTACGTCGCTGGCTAGATTTACATGGTGATAACGAGTCGCGCGTCGTCTACAAGCACGCCTGTAAAGAGTCAGCAATGGGCTTAACAGGTAAGCAGGTTATCCACCCTGGACATATCCACCTTTGTAAAACAGCTTACACACCATCTCCAACAGAAGTTGCGCAAAAAGTGAGTATATTAAAAGCGGCGATTGAAGCTGATGCGTTGCTTGGAGGTGCCATTAAATTCGATGGCGAAATGTTAGATCCGCCAATGTTTGGTAAGGCATTGCAGACTTTATTAAGGGCACATGCACTACGTGCGCTTAAATCCAGCGATATGGAATTTGCTTTGCATGTTTTACAACTGCTACCTGCACAGGTTGTGCGAGAAAACTGGCCATATGGAGTGCTCTTATAATGTTGACTGACTTTCCAAAGTGGGATTGGCAAATTCCAGAACATTTTAATATTGGTATCGCTTGTTCTGATAAGCATTTAGGCACTGCGCAAGCCAATCAAATTGCCATGATTGTAGAAGATGATACGTTAGGCACTTCTACCATTACTTTTGCAGAATTAGCCCTTAAAACTAATCTTTTTGCACAGGTATTGCGTGACTTAGGCGTTAAAGTCGGCGATCGTGTATTAATTCGTTTACCCAATAGTTTAGATTATCCAATCGCCTTTTTAGGCGCCATGAAGATGGGTGCCATTTCAGTGCCTACATCGACCTTACTCACCGCTGAAGAAGTGGCCTATTTGGCTAAAGATTCAGGTGCTGCGGTATTAGTCACTGATGCTACCGCATGGAGTGCGATGCAGTTGCAGCTAGAAGGTGCTTTGGGCGATACGCCCAACTTAAAATATGTGCTCTTAACGCAACTAACACAGGCAATTGTGCCTAGTAAATTGGTGGTGCATGACCTTGAGATGACGATGGCAAGTGTGGGAGTAGTAGAAGAAATGCCTCTCACCAAAGCGGAAGATCCTGCTTATCTGGTTTATACCTCTGGTACTACTGGTTATCCTAAAGGCGTGCTGCACGCACACCGCGCTTTATTAGGACGTCAGCCTGCAGCACAGTATTGGTTTAATTACAGTGAACAGGTTCAAGATAGAATCATGCATTCAGGTAAGTTTAACTGGACCTACGTGCTAGGTACTGGTTTGATGGATCCTTTGTACTTAGGTAAAACCGTGATTGTGCATGAAGGTAAAAATGATGCGCAAAAATGGCTAGACCTCATACAAAAACATCAAGCCACTATCTTTATTGGCGTGCCAACTATCTATCGCCAGATTTTACAAAAAACCACCACGGCAAAAGAACAGCTGCCCAGTATGCGCCACTACATGAGCGCGGGTGAGCACTTGTCAGATGAGGTGTTAAACCAATGGCGTGAACGTTTTGGTTTGGATATCTATGAAGCGGTGGGGATGAGTGAGTTTTCATACTACTTATCACAAAGCAGGTACCGTCCTATCCGCGCGGGTTCAGCTGGGTTTCCGCAACCTGGACATAACATCCAGTTGCTCAATCCAGACACGCGTGAATCCGTGGCAACGGGGGAAGAGGGCATGATTTGCGTCACGGATACAGACCCTGGCTTGTTCTTGCGCTATTGGAATCTGGATGAAGAAACTGCCAAATACAAACATGATGGCTATTTCTTTACTGGAGATTATGCGAAATTTGATGCTGATGGTTACATCTGGTTTCTAGGCCGTAAAGACGACATTATTAAAAGCTTTGGCTACCGTGTATCACCCTATGAAATTGAGCGCGTGTACAAAGGTCACCCTGATGTGGCAGATTGCGCGGCGATTGGCGAAGAAATCGAAAAAGATAAGTTGCTGGTGGTTATTTACGTGATTCTGAAACCAGAAGTAAGTGTCACGCCAGATGATTTGCTGCAGTTCGGTAAACAGCATCTTGCAGCTTATAAATCACCAAAAACGGTTTATCTAGCAAAAGATTTCCCACGCACTAAGAATGGTAAAATCTTACGTAAAGATATTAACTCAACCATTGCGATAGCAAAATCAACACGATAAATCAATACGATGACTACGATTAAACAAGAAGACTTTATTGCGAGCATTGCAGATGCCTTGCAGTATATTTCTTACTATCACCCCGCCGACTTTATCCAAGCATTAGCAGCCGCTTATGCGCAGGAAGAGTCTCCAGCGGCAAAAGATGCAATAGCGCAGATACTGACCAACTCACGCATGTGTGCAGAAGGTAAGCGTCCATTGTGTCAGGATACTGGCATTGTGGTGGCGTTCGTAAAAGTCGGTATGCAAGTGCATTTTGATGCTGAGCATTCATTGGAACAAATGGTGAATGAAGGCGTACGTCGCGCCTACTTATTACCAGAGAATAAACTGCGCGCCTCGATTGTGAGCGACCCTGCTGGTAAGCGCGCTAATACTAAAGACAACACCCCAGCTGTGGTGCATGTTGAGCTGGTGGCTGGCGATAAAGTTGAAGTGAGCATCGCCGCTAAAGGCGGCGGTAGTGAGAATAAAGCAAAATTAGCTATGCTTAACCCGAACGACAGCATTGTTGATTGGATATTGGAGGTGGTGCCAACCATGGGCGCCGGCTGGTGCCCGCCCGGTATGCTGGGGATTGGTATTGGCGGTACTGCTGAAAAAGCCATGCTGTTGGCTAAAGAGTCGCTGATGGCACCGATTGATATGCACGAGCTGAAAGCAAACGGCGCGCAGAATAAGATTGATGCTTTAAGGTTAGAAATCTATGAAAAGGTCAATAATCTAGGGATTGGCGCACAAGGCTTAGGTGGCTTAACTACCGTGCTGGATGTGAAAATACTAGATTATCCAACGCATGCCGCCAGCTTGCCGGTGGCGATTATTCCTAATTGCGCAGCAACTAGGCATGTGCATTTTGAGTTGGATGGTAGTGGCTCAGCCGTACTAGAGGCTCCTAGTTTAGCAGATTGGCCTGATGTCAATTGGGCACCTAGTGAGCAGTCTTTACGGGTAAATCTCGATACGATTACCCAGCAAGAGATACAAGCTTGGCAGCCAGGGCAGACCTTGCTGCTAAGCGGTAAGTTGCTCACCGGTAGGGACGCTGCGCATAAACGTATGGTGACCATGCTGAATAATGGTGAAAAATTACCAATAGACTTTACCAATCGCTTTATTTATTACGTGGGCCCTGTAGATGCGGTGGGTAATGAGGCCGTAGGGCCAGCAGGCCCAACCACGGCTACGCGTATGGATGACTTTACAGAAACCATGCTCAGCCAAACCGGGCTGTTAGGTATGGTAGGTAAGGCTGAGCGCGGTGCAGAAACGATTGCAACCATCGCCAAGCATCATTCTGTTTATTTAACGGCAGTGGGTGGTGCGGCTTACTTGGTGAGCAAAGCCATTAAAAAAGCTGAAGTCTTGGCATTTGCTGATTTAGGCATGGAGGCGATTTACGAGTTTACCGTGCAGGATATGCCAGTAACCGTCGCAGTAGATAGTCGCGGCAGTTCAGTGCATACCACTGGTCCTGCGGAATGGCAGCAAAAGATAGCACAGCGTAAAGCCCTTGATGAGGTGATTGCCATTCATCCAGTCTAGTAGGAAATCACTATTAAATAATCATTAGTTAAGTGATAGACTGAGTGAATTATTATCTAGATTTTTACTCTTAACTCATGCAAAGGAGTAAGTTGATGAAATCACATGGAATTAGGTTGTTTATCTTAGTTGCTGGGGCGGCTGGCTTGATGGTTGGTTTAATGGCGGTAATGCCTGCGCATGCTGCTACTATCCTTGATGTGCTGACCGATACCCAAGGCCGCTATACAGGGCCTACCGTTGAAGATAACGTGGTGTCAATGGACACCGATAAAAACGGATTTGCCGATGCTAGCGAGGTGCGTGCTTTTTTAGAGCTCAAGCATGGCAAAGGCTATGAAAGTGAAGTCTTAGAAAGATTCGAAGCTTCGCTTAAAGGCACGAGCTGTGGTACGCCTTTCGCAGGGGCATCGCAACTAACAAACTAGTTTGGCTGATTATTTAGATTTTGCAGGTGATGTACACGGTGAAAGTGCGCTAATCGTCACAAATGCGTGAATCATCATACATGCATCAATCAACATTAAGTTAAGCTAGTTTATAATAAACACAATTTATTTAACTAGAATCTAAGCAGAAAATCGTTATGTTAAAAGCCTATGCAGCGCACGTACAAGAACGTGCTTCACAACAACTTCCTCCATTACCATTAACAGCTGAACAAGTCGCACAACTTGTAGAGCTACTCAAAAACCCGCCAGCGGGTGAAGAAAAACTGTTGGTCGACTTGCTTGAAAATCGTGTGCCAGCAGGTGTGGATCAGGCTGCCTATGTGAAAGCAGCGTTTTTGTCAGACATTGCGCTCGGTAAAGCTACATCACCTTTAGTTAGCGCTGAAACCGCGGTGGCCTTATTGGGCACAATGCTGGGTGGTTACAATGTGCAGGCTTTGGTCGGGTTGTTAGATTTATCTGCAACTAACCCAGCCATGGCAGATGCTGCGGTTAAAGCCTTGTCGCAAACGATTTTAATGTTTGATGCATTCCATGATGTTGATGAAAAAATGAAGGCAGGCAATGTGCATGCTAAAGAACTCATCGAGTCTTGGGCAAATGCAGAGTGGTTTACCAATGTGCCAAAATTGGCTGACGAAATTAAAGTGGTGGTATTTAAAGTGGATGGTGAAACCAACACTGACGATTTAAGCCCAGCACAGGAAGCATGGAGCCGCCCAGATATTCCACTGCACGCAAAAGCGATGCTGGTGACTAAAATGCCTGATGGCTTGCAAACGATTGAAACATTGAAGCAAAAAGGTTTGCCACTTGCTTATGTGGGTGACGTGGTCGGTACTGGATCATCACGTAAGTCAGCCATTAACTCTGTACAGTGGTTTATGGGCAATGATATCCCTAATATCCCAAACAAACGCACTGCGGGTGTGATTTTAGGCACCAAAATTGCGCCAATTTTCTTTAACACCGCAGAAGATTCAGGCGCGATGCCGATTCAATGTGATGTGTCAAAAATGCAAATGGGCGATGTCATCACCATTAAGCCTTATGCAGGCCAAGTGTTGAATGCGCAAGGCGAAGTGATTAGCACATTTGAATTAGCGCCAACCACCATGCCGGATGAAGTGCGTGCTGGTGGCCGTATTCCATTGATTATTGGCCGTGGTTTAACCACTAACGCACGTCATGCGTTAGGCTTGCCAGCATCAGATTTATTTATTCAATCAATCGCACCAAAAGATACCGGCAAAGGCTATACGCTGGCACAAAAAATGGTGGGTAGGGCTTGTGGTCTGCCTGAAGGTACAGGCGTGCGCCCAGGTGCTTATTGTGAGCCTAAGGCAACCACAGTGGGTTCACAAGATACTACTGGCGGTATGACGCGTGACGAGCTTAAAGAACTGGCGTGCTTGGGCTTTAGCGCAGATTTAGTAATGCAAAGCTTCTGCCACACAGCGGCTTATCCAAAACCAGTGGACATTAAATTACAGCACAGTTTGCCAGAGTTTATGAGCAGCCGTGGCGGCGTGAGCTTACGCCCGGGCGATGGCGTGATTCACTCATGGTTAAACCGTATGGTGTTGCCTGATACTGTTGGTACTGGCGGCGACTCACATACACGTTTCCCAATCGGTATTTCATTCCCGGCTGGTTCAGGCTTGGTTGCTTTCGCTGCCGCTATGGGCGTGATGCCATTAGATATGCCTGAGTCTGTATTAGTGCGTTTTAAAGGTGAAATGCAGCCTGGCATTACCTTACGCGATTTAGTGAATGCGATTCCTTACGCTGCGATTCAAGAGGGTACTTTAACGGTTGGTAAGCAAGGTAAAAAGAACGTATTTAACGGCAGAATCTTGGAAATTGAAGGTTTGCCAGATTTAAAGGTAGAGCAAGCGTTTGAGTTTGCCGATGCTTCAGCCGAGCGCTCTGCTAACGGCTGTACCGTGAAGTTAAACAAAGAGCCAGTGATTGAGTTCCTGACTTCAAATATCGTGTTGCTACAAAACATGATTGAAAATGGTTACCAAGATCCACGCACATTGCAACGCCGTATCGCCAGCATGCAAGCTTGGTTGGCTAAGCCTGAGTTATTAGAGGCCGATAAAGATGCTGAATACGCGCACGTGATTGAAATTGACCTCAACACCATTACTGAGCCGTTGGTGGCTTGCCCTAACGACCCAGACGACATCAAGCCACTAACGGCTGTGGTGGGCGATAAAATTGATGAAGTGTTCATCGGCAGTTGCATGACTAACATTGGTCACTATCGCGCGGCCGCTAAGGTATTGGAAGGTTCAGGCGGTATTCCTACGCGTTTATGGATTGCACCACCAACCCGTATGGATGAAGCGCAATTACGTGATGAAGGTGTTTACTCTGTATTTGGGGTTGCCGGTGCACGAACTGAAGTGCCAGGCTGCTCATTGTGTATGGGTAACCAAGCGCGCGTGGCAGATAAAGCCACGGTGTTTTCAACCAGTACGCGTAACTTTGACAACCGTATGGGTAGAGATGCGCGCGTGTACTTGGGATCTGCTGAATTGGCAGCCGTTTGTGCCAAGCTAGGCCGTATGCCGACACATGCTGAATATTTAGACACGGTAGGTAATAAGCTTGCTAACACGGCTGAAATTTATAAATATTTAAATTTTGATCAAATGACGGATTACACACAATCTTTAGAAGCACTTTCTAATGGTAAAAAAGTCATCCCGATTGCTGAGGCTGTTTGAAACATTAAGTTTTCATTAGGTTTGAAATGATTAGCCATGCTGGTTTGACATAGAGGTATAGGTCAAATAGCATGGCTAATTTACGTTAGGCACCTCGGAGAATTTTATGCCCGTAGCTAGAGTCAATGATATAAAGGCAAATCTTGAGTTTGCATTCGACTCAAACCGCGAGTTGAGCACATTGATCGCGGATGCACAGCGCGATGACCAGAGCATCAAATATCTTTCACAAAAATCAGCTGCAATCCTGGCTGCAGTAAGAGAGTGTTTCGATTACTGCATTTCAGATATTCGTGATGACTATCTACCCAGCGAGACTCAGAGGGTCTACTACCCATTTCATCCTGATACGCTTCAACGCGGAAAACCATTGCATAAACTGGAAGGCTGCAACAACGTTCTTTACCAAAGGCTGCTGTCTGTTGCCTCCAATATTCAGGCCCGTGCGGTCATTCAAGGAACGATGTGCCGTTACAGCGACGTTAGGGCAGTAAATGATCTCGTAAACCACAAGAAGCACGACAAAATTATCGAGGTCTGCGAGCTAGGCCGATCAAAGTCAAGGATCGATTTTCCTAACGGTCAGTCAATGACTGTTACGCCTATGTACCCGATAGGCGCAGACGGATTTCCAGATTTCACGAAACCAGGGGCCGTGGGGCCTGAGGCTTGGCTGAGCACCCCAGGAGTGAAAGTAACTGCTGTAAAGGACTTCTTTTTTGACAATACAGGTATTGATATGAGTCGGGCAGATATACATGGCTTTTGCATGACTTCTATTACTGCAGCCCGTTTTGTTTTGGGCGAGATATATCACACAGCATACGCAATGCCGTTTGACACTTTTCATGAGAGAGGCTAACGCATTAGCCCTGTAGGGTGGGCAAGTTGTTTGCCCACGCAATCACTCGCTAGTTTGCTTGTCGGTCTCGCCCGACTGGCGAGTTTCTTTCTTTTGCGTAGCCAAAAGAAAGAAACCAAAGAAAATGCTACCCACTGCTGCTTGTTTCCTGTGTTGTTTAGCCTTGATGGGCGGCAAGCGGAAACTCGTGCTTTCAGCACTCAAACAGCCGCTTGCCGACACCTCCCATTCAGACTAAACAACTCAGGCGCAGCAGAAAGGGATTAAGGTCAAAACCATCTGAACTTGCCATTATTTTTTTCTTATGCATAACAATGCGAGTTTGGGACGGTACTTGTAAAGCAATTTACTCGAATTTCAGCTAGCGCAAGTCTGTGCAAACTCGTAGACCTGTAGGGTGGGTAACTCGTTACCCACGCGGGTGGTTGCATCCTAAATTATCTATTCATAAGTGAATTACCGCTATCGCACCACAAGCTATTTCGATTTGCTAATCGCTAAAGCTCTTGCAAAGTCGTATGTGAGAATGGCTATTATTTTTTAAGTTTAGCAATCATCGAAAAACACGGTTCAATGCTAAAATCATTCCATCCTAAACTACCTTGATTATCCCATGGACGAAAAACACATTTTTGATAGTGATATCATTAAGCCGCCGAAACGTGGTGCATGGAAATGGATGTTGCCACTTAGCATTGTGTTGGTAGTGGTGGTTTTTGCCGCGTGGCACTTCGGCTGGGATGCTAAAGCTGTAACCGCGGGCATTTTGTTATTTGGCGTTGTATCTAATGTATTTGTCTGGTTGCTAGGTGTGATTGGCTTGGTACCAGTTATCGGTCCATTAATAGTCAAGGTGCTGAGCTTGTCTATCATTTGGCTGTTAAATGCGATTGGTTATATCGTGTCATTTGTCGCCATTAAGCGCGGCTATTCAAAAGATGTACTCACCTACCGCGGGCTAACCATTGCGTTAATCATCGGCATCATTATTGGCTATGTACTTGGCCATTTTTTATAGGCTTGATTACTAGTAACGTATGAACACTACTTTAACCAATGCCTCTTGGATGCAGGTAGGTATGCAACGCGTACGTAAACTCACTGACTTTTTACCGGCGGTGTTCTTTGTTGCTGGTTTCGTGTGGGATGCGTTGACGATAGGCCGTAACGTTGCAGCCTTGGATTTATGGATATTTGCTGGATACCTGCTTTGTGCGGCACTTATTCTGTATTTAATTGGTCGTCCAAACCCAATCGAGAATAGCGAGAGTAAATTAGTCTCGGTCTTTAAAAAGCATTACTCACCACGGCTACCTTACTTCTTACTTCAGTTCTTGTTTGGTAGTCTTTTCAGTGCATTATTCATCTTATACTTTAAAAGTTCCAGTCACTGGCTATCATGGTTGATGTCGCTAGCATTGGCGGTATTGCTTGTCGCGAATGAGTTTTTAGAGAGCGAATATAAACGTTTTACATTAAGCTGGTCTATGTTTGGTTTGTGTGCGATGTTGCTGTTTAACTTTGCATTGCCATTTTTACTGGGCAGTATTCATGCTGTATGGTTTTATTTAAGCACCTTACTTGGTGCTAGTCTCGCTTTTTGGCTTTACAAAAAAACGCCTAATCATTTAGGTAGTATTAAGCCTGTGGCAGCAATCGCTGCATTACTCATGCTGGCTTATGCGGTTGATATGATTCCGCCTGTGCCTTTGGTCAAGCGTGATGTTGTTGTGGCTTTTGAGTTAGAAAAAGCCAATGGTCAATATCGACTGTCGCAGCAAGCTTCGCCTTGGTGGGTATTTTGGCGTAAAACCAGCAATGATTTAGAGATGGTAGCAGGGCAGCGTGTCTATTGTTTTTCTTCGATATTCGCACCACCTGGCCTTGAAGCAAAGCTATACCATCGCTGGCAGCATTACAACAAAAAGCAAGGTTGGGTGACACAGTCACGCATTGGTTTTGATTTATCTGGGGGCCGCTATGCGGGTTTCAGAGGATACACTTACAAAAATAACCTAGCACCGGGTGATTGGCGTGTCAGTGTGGAAACTGAAAACGAGAAAACGATTACCGTACATAAGTTTTCAGTACATCATGTAGAAACAGCACCACAGCGAGTGGTGCTGTTGTATTAGTGATTTTTAGTGTTGTGTCGGTTGTGAATGCGCCATAAGTTTATCAATATAAGCAATTGCTACCGCTGACAGTACAAATGCCATGTGAATCACGGTTTGTGCAATCAATACTCTATCGGATAGGTTGTGCGCATTGATAAATGTCTTGAGCAAGTGAATCGATGAAATACCAATAATGGCAGTCGCAAGCTTTACTTTCAGCAAGTTAGCATTCACGTGAGATAGCCAGTCCGGTTCGTCCGGATGGCCTTCCAAATTCAGGCGTGACACAAAGGTTTCATAGCCGCCAACAATTACCATAATCAACAAGTTTGAAATCATCACCACGTCAATCAAGCCCAATACGATCAGCATAATGTCAGCTTCAACGATCTTATGGGCGGTTGATACCAAGTGAATAAGTTCAACGCCAAAAAAGAACACGTAGACAGCCTGCGCTACAATTAAACCTAAATAAAGCGGCAATTGTAACCAGCGGCTACCAAATAAAATGTTGGTCATAATGCTACCTTGCTTGTATGCGGTCGCATGTTGTTTAATTTTTTCTTGCATAGTATGTAAAAGCCTTTAAATAAATAACGTAATTCCAATTCTAAACCATTCGTGTCGTTGTTACCTTCGGCTTGCCGTGCTACAGCACTGTCTTCGCCTCATCGCCTAGACACGAATGATTTAGAATTTGGAATAAAACGTGTGTATTGTAGCAGTTTGAGCGAGTGTTTTTTATTCAATCTGGCTATCTAAAGTGAAACTTGCGGTTTCATCAAGTGCAAGCAGTTCTGTTAAAACTGGCATCGTTTCTGTCAATGTTTTAGGCAGCGTCCAAGGTGGATTGATAATAAATAATCCACTGCCATACATGCCAAAGCCTTCCTCGGAAGGTGCTTCAATAGATAATGTCACATGTAGCCAGTCTGGCACATTTAGCGCTAATAGGTCATCTAACATTTCAGCAGGTTCTGGACGCTGTAATAGCGGATACCAAATGACATATGTGCCAGTAGGGAATCGTTTTAAGCTGTCTTTAATTGCATCTACTACATATAGGTAATCTTGTTTATCTTCATAAGGCGGGTCTATCAGCACTACTGCTCGGCGCGGCGGTGGAGGTAAGCACGACTTTAAGCCTTTAAAGCCATTTTGCATTTCAACTTTAACTTGCCTACCAAATCCCTCAAAATTTTCTGACAGTAGTTTGTAATCGTTGGGATGCAATTCAAACAGGCGCATTCTGTCATCTGCACGCATGTATGATTCAGCAACCATGGGTGAGCCAGGGTAAAAATTCAGCGCATTGCCAGTGCTGAAAGATTGAATCTGTGTCACATAGTCTGCTAAAGGCTGTGGTAAGTTTTTTGCAGATAATAGTTTGCTAATGCCTTCTTCAAACTCTTGGTTTTGTGTCGCGTAGCCATCTTGCAGGCTGTACATGCCAGCACCTGCATGCGTGTCAATGTACCAAAATGGTTTGTCTTTTTGTTTGGTGTGGGCAAGCACTAGGCCTAGTACGTAATGCTTAAGCACATCGGCGTGGTTGCCTGCATGGAATGCGTGGCGATAACTGAGCATAGAATGATTAAAAATAGTGATAAGCCGACATTATCCTATATTTTTGGGTTAGCATTTAGCTTATGAATACATCAACACACAACAACCATGATGATCACGATCATTATTTCCTTCCTTTTTTACTCATTCTTGTTTTCGCTGTCGTAGAGGCAGTCGGTAGCTGGTATACGGGCTCACTGGCACTTTTAAGTGATGCTGGGCATATGTTCTCTGATGTTGCCGCGCTAGGGTTGGCATGGATGGCCTCTGTCTTGAGTAAAAAATCTAATGTTTCGCGGCATCGATCCGGTGTAAGTTATGCAGAGCTGGCCGTTTCTATCTTCAATGCGGTCACTATGTTACTGGTGGTTATCTTTATTGTGATGGAGGCAATTTCTAGGTTTAAACAGCCACATCATGTGCAAGGGTTTGGTTTAATCATCATCGCAAGCATCGGGCTAATCGTTAATCTCGTTGTGGCTAAACAATTGCATCATCAAGCCCATCATCATGGCGAGAGCTTAAATAATAGCGCAGCTTTTTTGCACGTGTTAGGTGATTTATTAGGCTCTGTTGCCGCAGTGGTAGCTGGTGTGGTGATTTATTTCACTGGCTGGATGCTAATCGATCCTATTTTGTCTATATTGATTTCATTTTTGCTATTGATGCTTACTTTAAACCTTATGCGAGATATCTGGCTTACGTTAAAAGGTCAGCACACTAAATATCATCAACATGCACATGACCACGCGCATCACCATGATCACGATCATTAAGCCAAGCCTCGAAACATAGCGAAATATCAATGAGAAGCCGTATCTTTTGTAAACTAAAGGAGAATGAAGCATGCCATATGTGAATATTAAATTAGCAGGTGAAGTGACTCGTGAGCAAAAAGCGCAAATCGCAAAAGAAATTACCGAAACGCTAGAGCGTGTTGCACATAAGCCAAAATCTTATACCTACATTACCTTTGAAGAGGTTGCCTACGAAGATTGGGCGATAGCAGGCGAGTTACTGGATGCCTAGTGATTATAGCTGTAGTGATTAGACGCTTAAATTAGACGTATCGTTATTTTGCGCACATGCGGCATAAATTATCATGTATATTCTTACCCGCTCGTATGAGGCGGGCGTATTCTTAATTATTAATATTTTGAGGTTTTTATGAGTAAATTTTTTACAGCAATGTTGGTTTCATTGTTTGCATTTACTAACCAAGCATCTGCTGCGATTGACGAAACAATCCGTTTGAAAGAAACCATTGAAATTAATGCACCAGCTGACAAAGTATGGGCAAAGGTTGGTAGTTTTGCCGATATGAGCTGGCACCCAGCGATCGCCAAAACTGAAATCACTAGCGGCAAAGCTGATGAAGTTGGCGCTACACGTGTGTTAACCGCACAAGACGGTGGAAAAATTAACGAAGTACTCACCAGTTATGATGGTGCTTCTAAAACAATGAAGTATGAAATCACTGAAAGCGTATTACCTGTACGTGACTATGGTGCAACTTTGAAGCTTAAAGAAAGTGCAGATGGCAAGACTACAGTAGTTTGGAGTGCAAACTTTAAGCGTAAAGACCCAGCAAACCCAGGCGCTGCTGGTCAAGATGATGCTGCGGCAAAAGCTGCAATTTTAGGTATTTTCAAATCTGGTTTAGAAAATCTTAAAAAGGTTTCAGAGTAATTTCCTTTAGGGGTGACGATTACGGCCAGTATGCGTTAGCAATTTTGGCCGTAATCGATTACACCAATTCAATTAATGGGCTGTAAAATACGCTCATGTTCGATCCCAAACCTATCTTAAAAAATTTGCCTAACTTGCCTGGCGTTTATCGCATGATTAACGCAAGCGATGAGGTTATTTACGTCGGTAAAGCCAAAGATCTCAAGAAGCGCGTTTCCTCTTATTTCAATAAAAATCTACCAAGTCCACGTACGCGCCTGATGGTCAGCAATATTGTGCGTATAGAAACAACTGTCACACGCAGTGAGGCGGAAGCTTTACTACTGGAAAACAACCTGATTAAGGGCTTGATGCCGCGTTACAACGTGTTGTTTCGTGATGATAAGTCTTATCCTTACATCACACTTACAGGAGACGAATATTCACGTTTAGCGTTTCATCGTGGCTCACAGCGCAAAGGTAACCAGTACTTCGGTCCGTTTCCCAACTCAGTCGCGGTGCGTGAAAGTATCCAGCTACTGCAAAAAGTCTTCAAATTACGTACATGTGAAAATACTGTATTTGCAAACCGTAGTCGTCCATGTCTACAGCACCAGATAGAACGTTGCACTGCACCGTGTGTGGGCTTTATTTCGGCAGATGATTATCGCAATGACGTGCATCAGGCCGCGATGTTCTTGCAGGGTAAAACGACAGAAGTGATGGATACCATTGCTGAACAAATGAATATAGCCGCAACTAAACAAGATTATGAGCTTGCTGCTGTGTTCAGGGATCGCATTCAGGCATTGCGTCAGGTGCAAGCCAAGCAGTTTGTAAGTGATTTTAATGTATCAGATGCTGATGTAATTGCTTGTACTGAGCTACAAGGTCAGCATTGTATTAATCTAGTGATGATACGTGGTGGGCGACATTTGGGCGATAGAAGCTATATGCCAAAAAACTCTGAAGGTGAGACTTTAGAAACCACCGTGCAGGCCTTTTTGGCGCAGCATTATGTTGTTCAAAACACGCCGCCATTGATTGTGGTTGGCGTTAAAATCGACACCGAGCTGATTGAGGAAGTGTTAAGCGAGCAAGCTGGTCGTAAAGTGAAAATTAATATTAACCCTATCGGGGACAAACGCGTGTGGCTGAAAATGGCGCAAACCAATGCGGATCTAGCATTAGGGCAGCGCGCCGCCACTTCTGCCAATCAGGAGGCTAAACTGCTTGCGCTGCGTGAGGCCTTGCGTTTACCTGATAGTACAGAGCGTATGGAGTGCTTTGATATTAGCCATACCATGGGGGAGGCCACCGTTGCCAGTTGTGTCGTGTTTGACCGTGGCGATATGCAAAACAGCGAATACCGACGCTATAACATCACGGGCATTACCCCTGGGGACGATTACGCAGCGATGCGAGATGTACTCACTAGGCGCTATAAAAAAGTAGCAGCAGGTGAAGGTAAGCGCCCAGATTTGGTATTTATTGATGGCGGCAAGGGCCAGCTTGGTGTGGCGATTGAAGTCATGGCTGAAGTTGGTCTGGATGATATTCTACTGGTAGGTATTGCCAAAGGTGAAGACCGTAAACCGGGTTTAGAAACCATGATATTTTCAGATACTGGTGAAATGATTAATCTAGAAAAAGACAATAAGGGTTTGCACTTGTTGCAACAGATACGAGATGAAGCGCATCGATTTGCCATCACTGGCCACCGTGCCAAACGCGCCAAAGCGCGATTGCACTCCAGCTTGGAGGACATTGAAGGAATTGGTGCAAAACGCCGTAAAGCGCTTCTAACCCGTTTTGGCGGTTTAGATGGTGTAAAAAATGCTAGTATTGACGAACTTGCCAATGTTGAAGGTATTAGCCAAAGCTTGGCTGAGAAAATATATGGCGAATTGCACTAAAGTAATTGGTAGTTGGTAATTGGCAATTGATAAGAATTGTTATTTTTTTGAGATTAACTATATGACTTGCAACATCCCAACCATGCTGACATGGCTCCGTATCTTGTTGATACCAGTATTTGTCATTATTTTTTATTTGCCCACAAACCCGCAAGCGTTTGGTGCCATTCCAGCACATTGGGTAAATTTAACAGCGACCGCAATCTTTGCAGTCGCTGCATTTACGGATTGGCTGGATGGATACTTGGCGCGGAAGCTAAACCAAACTTCTTCGTTTGGGGCTTTTTTAGACCCTGTTGCCGATAAGTTAATGGTAGCTGCGGCATTAATCGTATTAGTTGAGTTTGAGCGCGTAGGTGCTGTGGTGGCTTTGATTATTATTGGTCGTGAAATTGCTATTAGTGCATTGCGTGAGTGGATGGCAGGTGAAGGCCAACGCAGTAGCGTAGGTGTCGCAATGATAGGTAAAGTAAAAACAGCGGTACAAATGATCGCAATTTTATTTTTATTGTATTGGGACAGTATTGAGGTGGCGAACCTAGGCATGTTCCCCACCAAATTATTTGGACAGGTGCTAATCGTGATCGCAGCATTTTTAACATTGCTATCAATGGCTTATTATTTACGTGCTGCAATGCCAAAAATAAACCGCAAATAATTTAATAAAAAATGCGTATCTAGTACTTGACGATATCTTCAAACCCTCTATAATGGCGCCTGTCTTAACGACACGCGGGAATAGCTCAGCTGGTAGAGCGCAACCTTGCCAAGGTTGAGGTCGCGAGTTCGAGCCTCGTTTCCCGCTCCAAATAATAAACGGCGAATGCATAAAAGCTTCGCCGTTTTAGTTTTAAAAAGTATGCCTCTTTGGTTTTATCATCAATGAATGTACTTCTGTTGTATGGTATATAATGCCAACATTGGCGCGATAGCAAAGCGGTTATGCCGCGGCCTGCAAAGCCGTTTAGGCCGGTTCGACTCCGGCTCGCGCCTCCAGTGTTTAGTAGTGGTTTTTGTATTAATTTGGCAGTTTTAATTGGTTTTAGTCAGGCGGGAATAGCTCAGCTGGTAGAGCGCAACCTTGCCAAGGTTGAGGTCGCGAGTTCGAGCCTCGTTTCCCGCTCCAAATAGTAAAAACGGCGAATACAGTGATGTATTCGCCGTTTTTTTATGCGGTAAAGTAGCAAGTTTTTTAAGTTAGTTTATTCTAAGTAATAGTTGCTTCAAACCAATATGTTAGTCTTGACTGCATATAGCTTGGTAGTACTAGCTTTTGCATCATTGCACTCTCTTTTATTTTTTTATCTTTCTTCTATCTTTTCAATTTGCTTTAGTTTTGTGCTGTTATACATAATTAAACCATGATGCTAAACTGCAAATAGTCATAAACGTTGAAGCAAACCTAATCCATGAACGCAAAGCATGCCAATCCAACAGATGAAGTGATGTGCCATTGTAGTGGTACTACGCGTGATGAAATGCAACGTCTGTTTGAGCAAGGGATGGATATGGACGCTATCTCTAGATGGACAGGGGCACTTTCAGGCTGTGGTGGTTGCGAATGGGATGTTGCAGCATTTTTAAAGAGTCTAGCCGAGCAACGCAAAAGTAGTGTGTAAGGTTTGTTAAGCTAATTCAGCCGAGCTTGTACAACTGAGGTGGTTGAGAGCAGGTTTTACTGCAGTCATGTTTTATATGCCTGCAATGTCTATTTGTCTGCTACGCGCTTTGCTTACTCAGTTTTTAATGGCATTATTTCTACACTGTATATCGTCCAATGCTGATCACCACCTGATTTTGCTTTCGAGCACCCAAGCGGTGTTGCTTCTGTATTCGGCAGTAGTATTTGTTTAGTGTGATCGGGCGTTTGAACACTCATAAACCATCGATCAATCCATACATGCAAGGTGTTGTTTGGATTTGTATTCTTAATAGAAATTAGCTTGCCATCGCTGATTGAACAGTCTGCAGTATCTGTTTCTGTCAATTGCACATGTTCAATAGCTGTCCTTAGTTTTTCTTCACTGGCAATTAATTGCGTTGTTTGAAAAATACTTAAACAGCTAATAAAGGTAATTGTTGTTTTTTTGAGCATATTGAACTTCCCAATTAAAATCTTATAAATTCTGAGGTGCTGGAATCCAAATAGACAGCGCTCTCTTTAGTTGATAGGGTGTATCCAATACTGTGTGCATAATGGTCGGTACGTTTTATGATATTTGTAAGTGTATTATCAATTTCATTTATTTGTTTGCTAGTGCAATTGGCATGAAAATGATGGGTGTCATTTGATGTGTTGATTAATTTCTGGCGTGTAATTTCAATATTACGGGCTGCATGATATAGATTTTTTGGTAATATTTTTTTTGTGAATGTAAACTCGTTCTCACCCCCATAGGCTTGCACCAGCATTGTATGCAGGCCTGTGATAAGTGGGAGTATGCGGTCGCCTTGATATTCTGGGCTAAAGCTTAAAGATAGAGCATCTATTGATTGCGCTTGTCTGATTGCATCGAACTTCCAGCCAAAGGGGCCTTCAAATACCCATTGCGTGAGTTCTTCTGCACTTACTTTTGTACTTTTTAATAGGTCTTTTTGGTTGCATTGATATAGTTGTAACATCAATTGTCTGAGGTCATCGGTTTGAATTTTGAATACTTCGCTAACCTTGGGTATGGCAGGCGTTACATGTTGTGCTTTAGCTTTTTTAGTGGTGTTTTGCTGCTTTGTTTGCTCGGCAGATAAACATGCCTGACTAGTCAGGCATAGTGTGATGAGTACTGTTAAACAGCGTATGGCCATGGTGAATATTTTCAGGCATCTTTTTCTGCAAAATGTCGATTGATTTCCGTGGTATCAAAATCTTTCCATTGTCGCAGGCTTTCTTCAAATGATGATTCGGGCATGACCCCGACTACGCCATCAATTACTATTTGATTTTTAATGGCAAGTACGCATGGTATCTGCTCGATGTTAAAGTACGAAGCAATCTCCGCATTGGTTTCTGTATCCAGCATGCAGAACATGATATCTGGGTGTTTTGAAGCTACATTTTCAAAAGTACTGCTAAACATTAAACATGGTTCGCACCATTGTGCCCAGAAGTCGATGACGACAAAAGGGTTAGATTCGATGACTGTTTTGAAGTTATCTTGTGTCAGTTTGGTAATTGCCATGTGTAAAATATGCCTAAATGGTTAGTTTTTTGAGGTACACAATATTTAGTTCAGGAACATCATATTGGTTGCAGCATCGTTAATGAAGGTAATTTCAGCTTGTTTATAAGTGTTTTTCGAGTTGTATTTCACTAGGTTAAAGTAGTACCACATTTCAATCTCATCCTTCTTTAAGTTAGCGGGGCCATTTGCTTGGCCTACAATGCTGTCTGCATTAGATGGTTTGACAGGTTTACTCTTTTTGGTTGGTTGGCCTAATGTTTGCAGTACGAAGGCTTTGTTTTTACCTTTGAACGTTTGGATAAATTCCATTTCTTGGTAGGTGTTATTTGGTTTAGCGTTTTCTGCAAAGCTTAGATTGCTGAAAAACAGGCTGGTAATCAGTCCTGTAATTGCCAGTGTTAAAGATGGTTTGGTGTTTTTCAAAATGATGATCCTTTAATGGTTGATATCTAGTGATGGTCGATAATTAGGTTTTACTTTGAGTGACGCCAAACTGAATGGCGAGATGAACAAGATTAGCGGTTGTGTGTACGTTGAGCTTTTGTCTGATTTGGGTTTGAATGTTTGCAACGGTTTTATAGCTAATGTTTAAACTATCGGAAATGATGCTTAGCGAGTTGCCTGATGCTAGCTGCCTAAATACCTCAAACTCTCTAGGGGAGAGCTTCTCTAAAGGTTTGTTGGCTTCATTGATTAAGTCGATTGCGAGGTGTTGCGCTAGCTTTTGTTCAATAAATTTTCCGCCTTTCATGATTTTATCAACCGCTTCTAATAAGATACTTACGTCATCTGTTTTAACAACGTAGCCTTTTGCACCTGCTTGAATTGCACGCATGGCATAGATGTTGTCATCATGCATGCTGTAGATGAGGACTTTGGCATCTTTGCTACGTGCCAGGATTCTTTGTAATGCCTCTAAACCGCCTAGTCCTGGCATATCTAAATCCATAAGAACTAAACTCGGCTGGTGCTCTTGCCATAACAATATCGCGGATTCGCCACTGGAAGCTTCTGCCACTACGCGATAGCCCCATTGACCTAGTAAGCTTTTTAGACCTTGCCTTACTACTGCGTGGTCATCCACTAATAAAATTGATTTATTCATTCATTTACCCCAATAATTTCTGTGACATTGATTTTTAATCGCTGTATTCATTTTTAAATAAGCCTAGATAGGGATCTGTGCACTAATCGTGACCCCTTTGCTCAAATTGTTTTTTGCAATGAACGTGCCATTGACTGCGTCAATGCGCTCACGCATGCCGATAATGCCCATGCCATAAGAGGTTTCTTCTGCTTTAAATCCAACGCCATCGTCAATAATCTCTATACATATCAATTGCCCATGTTCATTTGAGCTTGATTTTAGGGAAACGCTTACCTGTTGCGCATTAGCATGTTTTGATATGTTGGTGAGCGCCTCTTGGATAAATCTATAAATGGTGATGTTGATTTGTTCTGTGAATAAAGAGGAGCAGGCCTCAACATTTATCTCTAGATGAATATGTGGCTGTTGCTCATGCCACTCTTTAATCAATATGCTGATGGCTGCTGTGCAGTCCTGGCTACTGGTTGGTGCTGGCCTTAGGCGACGCATCAGTGTTCTGGTCATCTCTTGTATATGCTGGGCATTGGCTAAAATTCTTTTTGCATAAAGGGTGGTAGATGCATGTAGGTTTTGATCTTTTTTACTTAAATTTAATGCAGATGCATCTAAGCGAATCGCTAATAAATATTGCCCAATATCATCATGTAAATCTCTAGCAAGATGTAAGCGTTCGGCCTCTTGGATTTTTAATACGTGTCTAGTGAGTGCTTTGTTTTGTACTAGTAGTTGCATGATTTTTTCTTCTGCTGATACACGCAGATGAATTTCCTTATTCAGTTCAACCATTCTTCGTCTTGAGAACCATGCCATTCCAAGAGCGATTAGTAACAAGAGGAATGGCACTTCATCTAGTTGTACTTCTTCGTACTGTGCAAACCAATTGGCAAGCGTTTCTGCTAAGTTAACTGACAATATGAGGATATATATCAGCGCAATGACGACTGCAATAACCGCTGCATCGCGTTGAGAGTCCTTACGTAAATTCCAGAGTTCTTTGATTTTCATAAGGGAGTGATTGTTCTGTAAATACAGAATCTTGAATAGGGGAATAATTCCCGACGATGTGTAATGAGGTAAATAACTAGTTACAAGATGTAACTGCAATGAGTAATTTCATTTTTCATCGGGAATGTTTCATCTTATTTGGAAAATAGCCAAGGCACATAATGCACCTCGCCAAATTGATAATCATGATGGCTTCGGATTTATACGGTTTAACCAATTTATAGGGAGACGATCAATATGAAACGCAAAGTTGCTAACGTCAGTGTTAGTGCAGCAATCGGCGGTTTACTTGTTCTTGCAGCAGCGCAAACTGCTTTTGCAGATGAGGATTTAACCAAACGTGTGAATGACCCAAACCAATGGGCAACACAAACTGGTGGTTATAACAGCCAGCACAATAGTACTTTAGATCAGATTAATAAAAACAATGTAAAGAATGTTAAGGCTGCTTGGTCATTCTCAACCGGTGTATTGCATGGTCATGAAGGTGCGCCACTTGTGATTGGTGACATGATGTATATCCATTCAGCATTTCCAAATAATACGTTCGCTGTTAACTTAAATGACCCAGGCAAAATTGTTTGGTCTCATAAGCCAAAACAAGACGCTTCTACTAAAGCAGTCATGTGTTGCGATATTGTTGACCGTGGCGTGGCTTATGGTGCTGGTCAAATCGTTAAAAAGCAAGCGGATGGCCACTTATTAGCTTTAGATGCAAAAACGGGTAAGGTCAATTGGAAAGTGGAGCTTTGTGATCCTAAAGTTGGCATGACGTTTACGCAAGCGCCTTATGTGGTGAAAGATACCGTGTTAATTGGTTGTTCTGGCGCTGAGTTGGGTGTGCGTGGTGCGGTGAATGCTGTTGATATAAAAACTGGTGCATTGAAATGGCGTGCATTTGCAACTGGTCCTGATAATGAAATTCGCTTAGCTAAAAACTTTAATGAACATAATCCCCACTATGGTCAATTTGGTTTAGGTACCAAAACATGGGAAGGTGATGCTTGGAAAATCGGTGGCGGTACTAACTGGGGTTGGTATGCATATGACCCTAAATTGAACTTGTTCTATTACGGATCAGGTAATCCTGCACCTTGGAACGAAACCATGCGCCCTGGTGATAATAAGTGGACGATGACTATTTGGGCGCGTGATGTAGATACGGGCGAAGCAAAGTGGGGCTACCAAAAGACACCACATGATGAGTGGGACTTTGCAGGTGTGAACCAAATGGTGCTTACTGATCAACCTGTTCAAGGCAAAATGACACCGCTTCTTACGCACATTGACCGTAACGGCATTATGTACACGCTTAATCGTGACACAGGTAAATTAATCTTGGCTGACAAGGTTGACCCAGCGGTTAACGTGTTTAAGAAAGTTGATTTAAAAACTGGTTTGCCAGTACGTGATCCAGAGTTCTCAACACGTATGGATCATAAAGGTACCAATATCTGTCCATCCGCGATGGGCTTCCATAACCAAGGTGTCGACTCATATGACCCAGAATCACGTACCTTGTACGCTGGTTTGAATCATATTTGTATGGATTGGGAGCCGTTCATGCTGCCATACCGTGCAGGCCAGTTCTTTGTTGGCGCAACGCTAGCAATGTACCCTGGACCTAGTGGCCCTACTAAAACAGAGATGGGTACTGTACGTGCTTTTGACACTGTATCAGGAAAAGTGAAGTGGTCTAAATGGGAGAAATTTGCAGCTTGGGGCGGTACTTTGTACACCAAAGGTGGCTTGGTTTGGTACAACACTTTAGATGGTCATATCAAAGCATTGGATAAAAACAACGGTAAAGAATTGTGGAAATTCAAAATGCCTTCAGGTGGTATCGGGTCTCCTATGACTTATGCATTTAAGGGCAAACAATACGTTGCAAGTATGTATGGCGTAGGTGGTTGGCCAGGTGTTGGTCTGGTGTTTGACTTGACTGACCCAAGTGCTGGTCTTGGTGCTGTAGGTGCTTTCAAAGAGCTACAAAACCATACCAACATGGGCGGTGGTTTGATGGTGTTTAGTCTTTAAACCAAAAGTTTAGTTGAACTAGTAAGGCTGTGCAGGCTGGGTGGGTTGATACCTGGCCTGCATTTTCACCCCAAGGCTTATCCAAATGAGTTTCACACATCACCATTGTTGGGATGTTTCATGATGTTTATTTGGATGTGTCCTGAATTTTTTAGCATGAGGAGTATTTTTAGCATGAAAAATAAAAAGTTTTTGCGTTCTGGGTTTAAGTCTTTAGTGCTTGGCGTTTTAAGTTTGTGGGCAGTGCAGGTGTATGCCGATGAGTTGAATGTTTGTGCAGGTAAAAATGAGATGCCTTTTTCTAACGATAAGAAAGATGGCTTTGAAAATGATATTGCAGAAATAATGGCTAAGTCATTGAATAAGAAATTGAATTATGTGTACTGGGATGATCCACGCTATGCCGTTGGTTTTTTCTTAGATAAAAAGAAATGCGATTTAGTGCTAGGGGTGGATAGTACAGACCCACGTGTGCTTAAGACTAATCCTTATTACAAAACTGGTTACGTGTTTATTACTAGGGAAGATCGTGAAATTGATATTTCTTCATGGAATGATGATTTATTAAAAGAGAGAAATTTCCGCATTGGTGTCATGCCGGATAGCCCAGGTAAGGTGATGTTGCTACAAATTAATCGATTTGATGACATGTTTGATTATTTTGCAGAGAAGCAAAAATACCAATCAACACGTAACAAGTATGTGAGGGTTGACCCGCAAGAAGTTGTGAATGATGTATCTAACAAATATATCCACGCAGCCATGTTGTGGGCACCAGAAGCAGCACGTTATGTGAAGCAATCTAAAGAGCCATTGAAGGTTCAGTTGGTGAAAGATGATGCAACAAAATCTAATGGTGAATCTGTGCAAATGCACTATGAAATTGTGATGGGCGTACGTAAGGATGATGTGCAATTACAGCAAGCGCTTAACAAAGCTATTGATGAAAAGCGTAGTGAGATTGAATCAGTGCTTAAGCGTGAAGGCATCCCACTTTTGCCAATTTAAACGAAGTTTTTCAGTTAATTAATACCATTTAGAAAATATGTAGAGGTCAAGATGTTAGCTTTATCTTTTAAACGTAGCCAAGTTTCAGCATTGTGTACAGCCGCTGTGATGGCAACTTTTTTATCGGCATGTAATGCCTCCCCGCAATCTGCAACTTCAGGCGAGCAAAAGGCAATTGTTGCAAAAGAAGGCCTAGTTCATCCTAACCCAGAGTCTTTAGGCCCTGTTTTAGATTTTAGGGGGACCATTTCTGGTGAGCCATTAGATTTTAATGATGGTAAAGGTGCTGACTCTCCGGCAGTTCAAGAGTTTAAAAGAACTGGGAAAAATCCATATAACTTGAATGAAAACGTGATTAAAAATGGTTACACATTGTTTTCAACAGCATGCTCGGGTTGCCATGGACATTTGGCTGAAGGAAAACTTGGTCCTGCATTGGCGGATGATTACTGGACATATCCAGGCAATGCTTATGACAAAGGCTTTTTTGAGACAATTTATGGCGGTGGACAAGGCATGATGGGCCCACAAAAAGGATTGATTTCTCAAGATGAGATTCTTCAGATCATGAGCTGGATTCGTAGTGTGTATGTTGGCGACCCCAAGAAAGCTAAATGGAAGAAATAGCTAAATGGAACAAACAGTTTAGTGCCAGAAGTAATTTTGGATAAATAGATTAAATGAACATAGCAAAGCGCTCACTGGTGGCGTTTTGTTAATAGTGCAATTTCACCAGCGACCATATGACAAGGAGATTTGAATGAAACGAATTTTGACTTTAGTAGCAATCGCAAGTGCAATGGTTGCATCAGGCGCAGCTTTTGCATATGACGGCCATAACTGTAAAGAATCGGGCAATTGCTGGGAGGCAAAGCCTGGCTACCCTGAAAAAATTGCTGGTTCTAAATACGATCCAAAACATGATCCTAAAGAAGTCGGTAAACAACAAGCTTCTATTCAGGCAATGGATGCACGCAATGCCAAACGGATTGCTAATGCTAAAGCCACAGGTAAATTTGACTACGATATAGATTAATCGATCGTGATTGAAGGCCGATGTCGTATGGCATCGGCTTTTTGAGGGTTATTTCAGTAGAGGCTGAGTTAAACATGCTAATCGCAGACGCTTCTGAAATCATCTTTGTATTTAATTAGTAGAATTTTTAATTTTAGAGTGACATTCAATCAGCATGATGCTTAACAACCACATTAATTTACCAGAGTGGCGTGAACGCGCGATTCAATTTGAACAATCGCTTAATAGTGTTGTGCTCGGATTAGATAAACAAGTCCGTGCGTTGACGATTAGTATATTTTCTCGTGGCCACGTGCTGCTAGAAGGTGATGTGGGCGTAGGTAAAACAACCTTATTGCG
Source organism: Methylotenera sp. L2L1 (assembly GCF_000744605.1). Lineage (NCBI taxonomy): Bacteria > Pseudomonadati > Pseudomonadota > Betaproteobacteria > Nitrosomonadales > Methylophilaceae > Methylotenera > Methylotenera sp. L2L1. The sequence goes on along the minus strand of NZ_JQMG01000001.1, from coordinate 58,898 downwards.
CGCTGCAGCACATTTGCTTGGCGGTCAGTATCAGCGTATTGAAGGTGCGATTGACTTAATGCCTAGCGATTTTTTATATCACGCGTACCTCGATGAAAAAGGACAGCCAGCAGTTGCGCCTGGTCCTTTATTGCAGCATGAAGAGAACTTGGCGGTTTTTTTCTTTAATGAAATTAACCGTGCTAGGCCACAAGCACATAGCTTGTTACTCCGATTGATGGCTGAACGTAGCACGCAGGCATTTAATCGTGAATATTCATTCCCTCATCTCACAGTATTTGCAGATAGAAACCGCTTGGAAAGAGAAGAAACATTTGAGCTGCCAGCTGCTGCTAGAGATAGGTTCTTTATGGAGATATCAGTAGAGGCGACGAATGACAGAGATTTACAGCGGGAATTGATGTTTAACGCACGTTTCCACAATGTAGATACTTTGATTGATAGCTTACCTGCTGGCTTAGTGCCTTATGCAGCGCTTAATGAGGTGGCTGAGGAAATTCAGTCTAGTGTTCGTGCGGAGTTAGCATTGCAGGATTATGCCGTTAATTTATGGCGGGCGCTGCGCACGCCTAGTGATGTTGGGGTCGTTTTAGAAGATATTGATGTTTCTAGGTTGGTAGCTGGTGGTGCAAGCCCTAGAGGGATGGCCATGTTGATGCGTGCTGCGAGGTGTCGAGCATGGTTGGAGGGGCGAGACTACTTAACGCCTGATGATATTAGAGCTGTGTTTTACGAGACGGTGGCACATCGCATATTTTTCACGCCAGCTTATGAGTTACGCCGCGAAAATATTGCACCACGCTTGCTTAATAGCGTGTTAGATCAAGTATCTGCACCTTAAGTATTTTTATTAACCAATCGTTTTCATCAATCAATTGAGTCGATTTTTGTCTAGTGAATTTTACTATCGTCTAGGGTGGCGTGCCAGAAGTGTACAGCCTGGTAGTCATGCCACGCGCACATCTGGTGGAAGTGCGGATTTTCGTGGATATGTTCCATTTTTAGCAAACCCTAATCCAAGGCGCATCGATTTACATGCGAGTTTACGCGCATTTCCAAAGCAACTGATGGTGCGTGCTTATCATGAGCGAGGCGCCATTGCTGTTTATGCCATGCTTGATTTGTCTGCATCCATGCGGTTTTCTGGTAATAGCAATAAAACTAAACTGATGGCAGATATCACCGCGTCCATTGCATGGTCGGCACAACGCAATGGTGATGCCTTTGGTATGGTTGCTTGCGATGATGAAGTGAGGAGTGATTTGTTTGAAGCGCCTTCGTATCGGCGAGGTATTGCAGACGAGATACATGAAAAATTAATCAACATACGCAGCGTTGAGCAGGTTGGCGCAAGTGCGCTTCCTCGCGCAATCACACAATTAAGAAGGAAACGGTCTTTAGTCTTTTTAATTTCAGACTATCACTTAGATGATTATTTACTCAAGGCGACATTAACCGCGCTATCGCCACATGATGTTGTGCCAGTCGTGTTATGGGATAGTGCTGAATATCGCGATATTCCTAACTGGGGTTGGGCGCGTGTTCGAGACATAGAAACAGGCCGTTATCAATCCTTATTTCTTAGGCCAAGCCTAGTCAGCCGTATAAAAAACTCTTATGCAGAGCATCGCTCAAAAATTGTTTCTACCTGTTTAATGGCAGGAACACGCATGCCATTTTTTATTGAAGATCACTTTGATATAGAAGCTTTGACACGCCATATGTTGGAGGCTAGTTAATGATGTCGAACGCTTGTATGTCTTTATTCAGCTTATTTTTTATGTTAATGACCTCATTAGCTTATGCGTCAGATGAGCAAGGTCAAACAAAAAATGGCGAACAACAGGGTCGTGCGGTTTTAGTGAAATCTAGCGTTGATGAGCTTGGTTACCGTGTTGGTGATATTGCACGCCAGTCAGTTGAAGTGATTACACCGAAAGGCTATCGCTTAGATGAAACTTCAATACCGGCTCTTGGTAAGGGTGCTGCCAATATAGAGTTACGGCATGCAAATTGGGAGCATCGTGATTTTGCTAACAATACTCATCACTTCATTACATTGGAGTGGCAAGTTTTTAGAGTGATGCAAGAGGCAAGATATTACGCTTTAAGACCATTACATTTGCAGTTTAAGCAGGAAAAAAAGTCTATTTCTATTGATATTAAACCAGCGCACGTGTTGATTTCATCGGTATTACCTTCGCAGATGAATAAAGACACGATGTTACTGCGCACGGATATCAAACCTCAACTGCACGATATATCAATCTATTTAGCGATGTTAGCGTTAGCCTCATTTACGTTTTTATTGACACTTGTATATTTTACTTGGCACTTTGATTGGTTTCATTTACGTGTACGAAAGATTCAGCCATTTAGACGGGCCTGCCGTGAAATCAAGAAACTGAGCAACGCTAACAGTGCTCAGACTGCAAATGCTTTTAAAGCAATGCGGATTTTACGTAGCGCTTTTGATGAAAGTGCCGAATTAACACTAACGATAGAGCGGTTATCACTACTTTATCAACATTGCCCATGGTTGATTTCTATGCAGCAGAACATTGAGCATTTTTATTTAACTTCGGAGCTAGCATTCTTTGCTGGAGACCAGCCTAAGTTAAGTCTGATACAACTCAAAAAATTGAGCCATCAACTGATGCGTCTAGAGTCTATCTAAATCTTTAAAATATATGTCTTTTGTTTAAATGAGCGATTTTTTTCATCATTCAGGTATTGAATACCCTTGGCTGCTGTTGCTGCTTTTTTTAGGATTATTCCCTTGGTTTGTGCGCGGACATGAAGCATTCCCACATCCATCTATGCTGAGCCTACCTAAAGATACGTTTTCAATTTGGGTAGAACGCGTATGGCGTTTGCTAGGGTCGTTATTTATCTTGTTTATTGTGCTTGCACTTGCTGGTATTTACTGGGGTGAGCCTGTCGTTGAAAGAGTCGGACGTGGTGCTCACATCATGATGGTGCTTGATAGAAGCGCAAGTATGAATGATGACTTTGCAGACAAGCCAGCTGAAGGTAGTGCTTCTAAAATGGCTGCTGCACGACGCGTATTACAACAGTTTGTAGATAAAGGTCGTGAAGATTTAATTGGGATGGTGACGTTTAGCACATCACCAATTTTAGTAGCACCATTAGGTGGGGATAGAGAGGCTGTGAAGGCTGCTTTAAAGGCAACTGATGCTGGTGGCATGGGGTTTACTGCCATTGCGCGAGGGCTTGGGTTAGCGCTGGATTACTACGAAGGAAAACCCATGACAGGCTCGCGCGTAGTCTTGTTGGTATCCGATGGTGGTGCGCATTTGGATAGCAAAACGCAAGATATGCTACGGGCCATGTTTATTCGGCAGAGCGCTTCACTTTATTGGATTTTTCTAAGGTCCGCTAATGGTTCTAGCTTGTCCGTGCCGCCAGAAGAGGGACGTGAAGATGCTTACCCAGAATATCACTTACATCAATTTTTTGGCACATTAGGCGTGCCATACAAAGCTTATGAGGCTGAAAGCCCTCGTGCGGTTGAGACAGCAATCGCGGATATCGCACGATTGAAAAATCAACCCGTACGCTATTTTGAAGCAGCTCCACGTCACAATCTAGCAAGCGTATTTTATCTGCTAGCCTTGTTGTGTGGTTGTGGACTATTTGCGTTACATCTAACGGAGGTTAAGCAATGGCGCACCGCCTAAATATCATGCCATTGATGCTTTTTGTGACGATTGCATCGATGATTATCATGGTGATGAGTGCTAGAGATCTGTATTTAGTCAATCGCTATAACGAAAACCTCAGTAGCAATCGTCTACATAATGGCACTACACATGATGCTGTTTTTGCAGATGCTTATCTATGGAAACAAAAGTCGAACGACCAAAAGTCATTAGCCTTATATGCCAGTATTGCAAATTCAAAAGATACGTATATTGGTCAATCAGCGCATTACAACAGCGCAAATATCTACTTAAACCAAGCCATTAAACTACTTGATGATCATGGCTTAGAAGCATGGGATAAAGCCATGCCATTATTATCGTTGGCTAAAGAGAGTTACCGTGACGCATTACGCCTGAAACCAGATTGGATGGAGGCTAAGTACAACTATGAGTTAGCGCTCCGCTTGTCTCCCACCATAGAAAGTCAGGGGAGAACAGCGACTAAAGACGATGATGAAGAAAAAGATATGGGCGTTCCTCCCGATGGTTGGCCATCCATCCCAGGGTTTCCACGTGGTATGCCATGATGCATTGGTGGCATAAGCTAGATTTGCGTGGTAAAGCATTATTTTTTGCAATCACATTGTTAGTGATTTGTTTATTTCAACCGCATATGAAACTGCCTAAACGCGTGTACGACTGGTTGATTGTGTTGGATATCACACAAAGCATGAACGTGCGTGATATGGAAACAGATGACCGCTCAATAAGCCGTTTAGCATTTTCTAAAGAGAGTGTTCGTGAGGCGCTACGTGCGTTGCCATGCGGTTCTCGCGTGGCGTTAGGGTTATTTACTGAGCGAAATGCAACCACGATTACACACCCGTTAGAGGTCTGTGCTCACTTTAGTACGTTGGATGAAACTGTTTCACGTTTAGATTGGCGAATGGCTTGGGCAGCTGACTCTTTTATTAGCCATGGCTTATTTGATGCGATTGCAAAAACTGCAAAAATTGATGAGCAAATGAATATTGCCTTTATTACTGACGGCCATCAAGCGCCGCCAGGAAACCCCGACTATATGCCTAAGTTTGAAGGTAAACCAGGACAGGTCAAAGGCTTGGTTGTTGGGGTGGGTGGTTTAAAGCCAAGTCTAATCCCTAAGTTAGATGACAAAGATAATATTACTGGCTATTGGGAGTTAGATGATGTGCAACGCTATGCTACTTTTGGTATGGCAAGCGTTCAATCAGCATTAGAAATGGAGCAGCAACAGGCTGATGGCATGCATGGGCGGAACGCGCCACATGGCAGTGACCCTGCGGAAGTTAATAACGCCAATCTTTCTGGGCTAGATCAAGGTAATTTACAGCGGCTAGCAAAAGAAACAACGCTCAACTATGTACAACTCGAAGCTATTCATCAACTGAATGATGCATTTTCTAGCAGAAAAATGTCTGTATGGCGCATGGCAGATACCGATTTACGTCCATGGCTTGCTACGCCAGCTATCTTGCTGATTATCGTGTTCTTTATACCAGCTACATTTTTAAACCAATTATTTCAACGTGTGATTAAGAGAAAGAGAAAATGAAGAAAATATATGCACTGATATTGATGGCAATTGCAGCACCAGCGATTGCACACGGACCAACGCCACAAAAAACTGATCAGTCCGCGCTGATTGGCGCCAAGCCAGATGTAGTTTGGAAGCTGCTAAGTGAGCCATGTGCCATTAAAGATTGGCATCCAGATGTCGTTGGATGTGAATCTTCAGCAGCACTTAAGCGTACATTAGTGCTAAAAAACGGGAGCAAAATTAACGAGGAAATTGATGAGATATTACCTGGTGAAATGAGTATTTCATATCGCTTGGGTGATATTGATATTAAAGCACTACCTGTTAGTTCATTGACTGGCCGCCTTAAAGTTACTGCAGACGGCGCTGGATCTAAAGTGGTGTGGGTTGCGCGTTATTATCGCGCTGATACAACTAATGAGCCACCAAAAGGTCTGGATGATGAATCTGCGTTAAATGCCGTCAACGCTTACGTTAAAGCAGCTTTAATTGGTTTAGAAAATCCTGTGCCAAAAAAGTGAAGTCCCCTAAAGAATCAACAAAAGGACAAGATTCTTGGTGGGGAAAGTTCAAACGTTTATTTGGTTAAAGTTGTTTAAAAACAAAAGCGACAATGAATTTGTAAAATTGAGGATGACCAGTTTGATATTTGATATCTGTGCTTAATCCTTTATTAAACTTATCATTAGCTCAGATTTGAGTTAGCACATCTAATCTGATTGCTCCTAATTGTTTGGGACTATCAGATTAGAGTTTCTCACAAAAAGCATCACGTAATTTTTTAATGCCTAGCTCCAACTCCTTAACATCTAGACTACCAAAACCAAGTCTAATGGCATGTACCTCTTTAGCTGACGCTGAGAAAAGCGTACCGGGTAGAATGCGTACGTTCTTATTTAACGCGCTTTTCTCCAAGTCGTTTATATTTAAGCCGCTATTAAGGCGTAACCAGAGTGCAAGCCCTCCACTGGGCTCATCAAAATTTACAAAATCACTTAACTGGCTACTAACTAGATTCATTAAGACATTGCGACGTTCGTTATAAATTTTAAATGTTCTGCGAATATGCCGTTTTATCTCACCTGACATCATCAGTTCTGCAACCGCTAACTCGGTAATCGAGTTCCCTTGTCTATCAATCAACATCACCTCATGTGCACACCGATCAATAAATGCTTTTGATGCGACTAGATAGCCAACTCGCAACCCGGGCGCAAGTACTTTTGATAGTGACCCCACGTAGACAACTCTATCTGCGTGATTGGTGCTTGCAAGTGGAAATACGGGGCGATGCAAAAAGTGAAATTCGTGGTCGTAGTCATCCTCTACAATCGTGAAGTCATACTGCTTAGCAAGCATGAGTAGTTTTAGTCTGCGCTCTGCAGTCATAATGACAGTGGTTGGAAACTGATGGTGAGGGGTGACGTAAATGGCTTTAATGGGATACATTTTGCACAGCTTTTCAAGTGCAACCACGTCTATGCCGTATTTATCCTGACCTACAGTCAAGATTCTTGCGCCGCAAGACTGGAATGCTTCCCTTGCTGGCGGGTAACTTAAATCTTCCACAACGACATAATCATCATGCTTGGTTAAAATGCGAGCCGCCAAAAAGATACCCATTTGGCTACCACGTGTAATACACACCTTATCATCATCAACATTAAGACCTCTTTCCATATTGAGCATGGTAGCAATTGCTTGGCGTAATCGTATGTTGCCTCTTGGGTCACCATACCCAAGCTTATTGGCTTTTTTGGAGCCTAGTAATATATGTCTAAATACGCGCGAAAGAGTCTCGCAAGGAATCAAACGTGTATCTGGAATGCCATCGTTGAAATCAATCGTACCAGCAGAAGATGTATGATATAAAGTTTGCGAATCTATTGTATCTTCCAAGTTAGAAGCTAACTTGTCGCTTACTTGATTAGCACTTTCCAGGGCAGTGAAGTTAGGTAAGTCAGCAGAAACAAAAGTACCCCTTCTGCTTTGGGTGGTAAGCCAGCCCTGAGCGATCAATTCATCATATGCCAGCACAACAGTTTTTCTATTCACCTTTAGCTTTTCAGATAAATCTCTTGTGCCTGGCATTGCCGTTGACGGCACAAGCCGGCCTCGTTGGATTTCATCAATGATTTGCTGCGCTATTTGCAAATATACGGCTACACCAGACGTGCTCGTAATTGTTAAATTAAGACTCCATGAGCGAAGCATTTCCTCTCCTTTTCAACATAAATTAGCGAACAACGCATGATGAAAATCCAAAAATGGTTGTATTGAACCTATCTTTTTTAAAATCTGGTTGATCTAAACCACATTGTAACTCTAAATTTTACTGGACCAGTTAGGTTATTTAAACTGGATGGTTTATTGACTTTTACATTCTGTTACATTGTATTCACTACTTGTTACAGCATGGCTTAAAAGTCATGTAGCAGATAGCTTGGTTCTATTGATTGAACCTTTTAACAACAATGGTTAGCAAAGGAATACTCATGTCACCACCACTAGATCATCAATTATCAGACTGGCGTAATCATGCTTTAAAGCTGGAAAATGAAGTTAAAAAAGTTATCGTAGGCCAAGATAAAGCCATTAGGTTAATGAATATTGCTATTTTTGCGCGTGGTCATGTGTTACTGGAGGGTGGGGTTGGTGTAGGGAAGACGACATTATTGCAGTCTATTGCACGATGTATTGGCGGTGCTTATGAGCGTATTGAAGGCACTGTAGATTTGATGCCTAATGACTTAATCTATCACACCTATTTAGGCGAAGACGGAAGACCTAAAATTGATGAAGGTCCTTTGTTACGCGCAGGTGAGAACCTATCTGTTTTTTTCTTTAATGAAATAAACCGGGCTAGGCCTCAAGTACATGCGCTTATGTTGCGCGTCATGGCTGAACGACACATCAGTGCGTTTAAGAAAGAGTACCGTTTGCCGCACATGGTGGTGTTTGCAGACCGTAATCAAGTAGAGAAAAATGAAACCTTTGAAATTCCATCTGCAGCACGTGACCGTTTTATGATGGAAATTCCGATTGAGATTCCTGAAGATCGTGAATTAAGAAAATCACTCATGTTTAACGTGAAGTTCCAGCATGCGGAAAATCTGACTAAGCAAGTAGCGTCTAATGTACTGCAGTTTGATCAGCTTAATAATTTTTCAGACATCCTGCAAAGTCATATTAAATCAAGTCCAACCTTAGAGGATTACGCAATCGATTTATGGGAATCAACACAATCACCAGCTAAATACGGCATCAAAATGGATAGCGTTGATGTCAATCGTTTAGTACATACAGGTGCAAGCCCTAGAGGCATGGGTATGTTACTTAAGGCAGCACGTGTCAATGCTTGGCTGATGAATCGCGATAGTTTATATCCTGAAGATATCCATGCTGTGTTCCATGAGTTGATTGCACATAGGTTGGTGTTTAACTCTATGTATGAAAATCGAAGAACGCAGTTAGCGCGTGAGTTTACAACGCAGATATTAAGCACTGTGGCGGTGCCAGCACAGGCTAAAGCAGCATGATTCCAGCATACGCCAAACCTTTTTCTTATCAAATTCCATGGAAATCCAGCAGCATTCATGCTGGAGACCACCGAGGCTCACAGCGCGGACTAGGGTTTGAGTATAGGGGTAATGTTTCACTGATTGATCATCCTGATGCTAGACGCATGGATTTGCGGCAGACGCTGCGTGACCCTTATGAGCAAATACAAGTTAAGCTTTTCAATCAGGATAATACGACGCCGATTTTTGCTGTATGTGACTGCTCTAGTTCAATGCAGTTTAAAGGACATGTGCGTAAGCTTGATTTGGCGATGGAAGTAGCTGCATCTGTAGCCTATTCAGCTTTTAATGCTGGAGATGTATTTAGCTTCATAGGATACAACCATGAAGTGCTTGAAGACCTCACCTTGCCTTTAAGTCATCACGTCTATCAATCTTTTGAATTGATCGATCAGTTGAAAAATTATAAAAAAATGCATATAGGCGCTGATGGCATACTCGCCGTGCCACAATACCTTAGTCAACATCGCGGGTTGGTCTTTTGGATTTCTGATTTTCATATGCCTATAGAGTTGCTTGAGCAGGCGCTTAATGCGATGTCGGTTCACCAAGTTGTCCCAGTAGTGCTTTGGGATGATCAGGAATATAAAAAACTGCCTAAGTTTGGATTTGGCAACATGCTAGATCCTGAAACTGGGATGTGCCGTAGTATTTTCTTTAGAGACTCTGTGAGAAAACAGTTTGAAGCGGCCTTTATGGAACGTAAAGAGCAACTGGAAAACATATTTGCAAGCTTTGATTACCAGCCAATTTACCTAAGTGAGGCTTTTAATCCTGAGGCTATGTCTGAGTATTTTGAACAATTTATGGGCTAAGTAAGGCTTTCGCATCCACCTTAAAAAAGATATTGAAGAGTCTATGAAAAATTTTAAAACCAAGTGTTATGTGCTATTGGGGATATTTGCGATTTTTAACGGAGCAGTAGCGCAGGAATCAAAAATATCCGAAGCTAAAATCATTAGTATTAGTAACCCATTACAGAGTCACGGTATACAAGTTGGTGATGTATTAAGCAGAAAAATTGTATTGGAAGTGAAAGCGCCATATCAGCTGTCGCAACAAACATTACCAATGAAGGGCACCAGAACTAATGATGTTGAGTTAAGCCAAATTAGCATTACTCAGACGGCCTCTCAAGAGGCCATTAGGTACAGCATTGATTTACGTTATCAGGTGTTCAGTGCCGTATTTGTTCCTAGCGTATTGCAGTTGCCAGCAGAAAAATTTGCACTCACTGGTGGCGCGCAGGCGCTGTCGGTTAATCTCCCAGCTTGGAAGTTTTGGTTTTCTCCTTTAGCCCCCAAAGGAATGACTAAGGCGAGAGAAAATATGCATATGCAATTTAAGCCTACGTTGATAGATTTAAAGCCATATGCAAACAAAGTGCTTGTATTTTCAGGCATGTTAATCGTTGGTTTACTAGGTTTAGTCTACATCAATGCAGACAAGCGCTGGTTGCCATTTATGAACGGTGCTTTTGCAAAAGCACACCGAAAACTTAAAAAACTTCCTCGTAATGAAGATGGAGAGAAGCAGGCACTAAGCCATATGCACCTAGCATTCAATCAATTACATGGTGGAAATCTATTTGTAAATGAACTGAATGAGTTTTTATCTAAACATCCAGCCTTCGTGAAATTTGCAAAAGAAATTGAAGCCTTTTTTGAGCAGTCTAACCAATCGCTATTTGCACAGAAAACCCAAAATAGTGAGCAATTGATGGCTGACTTAATGGTATTAAGCCGTCGCTTACGTGATTGTGAACGGGGCGTTTGATGACATTACTAAACCCATGGTTTCTTCTGTTGTTACCGTTTGCATTTGCGCCATTTTGGCTCAAAAGCCATCAAGGCCAGATGTATTCTTGGCTAGCGATAGCGCCAGAAGATAAATTTTCAGAAATTGCCAATCACATTATTAAAGCAATCATTACTTTACTGATATTAAGTATTATTTTTGCACTTGCATCGCCTCAAGGAGCCGAGAGAAAAATACAAAAGATTGGTAAAGGTGCGCAGACGGTATTGGTGATTGACCGTAGCGTAAGTATGGACAAGCCTTTTGCCGGCGATCCTACTAGCGGTGTCGCCACGGAAATTAAATCAGCGGCTGCTAGGCGTCTAATTACTAAGTTTATTAACGAGCGTCCTGACGACATGATGGGCGTGGTGAGTTTTACCAACTCGGCGTTGTATAACGTAAAAATCACAAATAACCGAGATGCGATTCACTCAGCCATTAAAGCAGCTACTAGCTCAGCGCTAAATCAAACCAACATCGGGTCTGGAGTAACTGCTGGTATTGCCATGTTTGACAAGATTCAAAGCTCAGGTTCTCGGGCCGTGATTTTGTTGTCAGATGGTGCAGGGAAAATTAGCCCTCGTGTTAAGCAAAAAATTGCCGAGCAACTGACTGAGAAGAAAATCAATTTGTATTGGATTGTATTACACGAGCCAGACCAAGTCAGCATCTTCACCAAGCAAAAATTTAGAGAGGGCGAAGTCACAAGCCTTGAGCTTCATAAGTATTTTAGTGGCCTTAAAATTAAGTACAAAGCATTTGAGGCGGATAACCCAACGACATTACAGGCAGCTTTGCAGTATATCGACTCAAAAGAGAAAAATGTCATTCAATATACAGTGGTTGTACCTGGGCATGATTACTCAAAAAACTTAATCATCATGGCGTTGGTGCTTGCCTTACTCATATTAATCATTAAAAATTTAAGGGTGCATTCATGGCAAAATACATAAAGAACAGTAATCTTATATTTGGACTACTTCTTGTGACGGGCCTGATAGGGACTGTATATGAGGCTTACCAATATAAGAAAATATCACTGGTAAATGATGCAATATCTACTAATCAGCAAATTAGTGACAATACTTTTCCTTACCAACAAAAGTTTGCAGCAGCATATGATCAGGGGAGTAAGCAAGGTTATAAGCATGCGGTTCAGACATACGGGCAACTATTAGAAACTAATCCTTCTATTAGTGAACAGGCAAAAATACAGTTTAATATCGCTAACAATTTATTTATATTAGGTCTCATTCGACGGGTGAATGACGATGGCTCGCTGCAGGATGATGCACGGTACGCTTACACGCAAGCCAAAATGGCATATGAGCAATCGTTACGGTTAGACCCAGCGCTAGGTTCAGCAAAGTTTAATCTTAGTTTGTTGCAATCTACTTTAGCTCAGAATACAAAAATAGCACTTAAAGAACAGTCCGCTATGGAACTTAGCAACTTACCGATTGGATTGCCATGAGTAAGTTATTGATTTTGTTAAGAAGTAACTACGAAACGGTACTTTACATAGCGGCATCAGTTCTGTTACTGCTTGCTTTAATTAAGCCAGAAATTCAATTAAAGCAGGAAGTGCATAATTATCTATTGCTGGCAGATGTTTCACAAAGTATGAATGCTGAGGATGTGAAGCTCAACAACCAGAATGTCAGTCGAATGGCTTACACGAAACATTTAATGACAAAAATTGTAGAGTCATCGCCATGTGGCACACATATCAGTGTCGGAGTCTTTGCATCAGACAATGTTGCCTTATTGATTAACCCTTTAGAAGTGTGTGAAAACTATGATGTACTTAACGACACCATAGACCATATTGAGTGGCGCATGGCGTGGAAAGGTGATAGTCGATTAAGCATAGGCGTGCGCGCTGCTGCTACTTTATTCGACTCTTTAAACACACCAGCCAAGCTACTTTTTTTTACTGATGGTGATGAAGCACCAAAGCTTAATGTGACCATTAGACAGAACCTAGATGGTGTTCAAATAGGTAAACACGTACTATTTGTTGGTGTAGGGGGCAAAGAGCAAGTTGCTGTTCCACGTTATAACTCATTAAATAAATGGATTGGCTTTTGGCCATCTGGTGAAAATAATAGTACAGGTGGTGGTGTGAACTATACCGATACTAGTCAAGATGAGCCAGATCCTCAAGTGGCATCGGCAGAGTATGACCGCTATCTATCTAAGCTTGAAGATGAGCACCTTAAAGAGTTAGCCACGGAGATTAAGGCGAGCTATATAGAAGGGAGCAATACACCACAGTTTTATGAGTATGTGCAGGAACAGAAGCCAGCGGCTAGTTTTGTAACTGCATATTCAGTGCGTTGGATATATTTAATGATGGCGATAATATTGATCTTATCTACCTACATCCCAAGTTTTATAAGGCGATAGTTTGCTGTGGTGAAAAGTTGCTCGGACGATAGTGTAAAAATAGTGATGATTTTTAGCTGTTATTACAAGATTATTTGAATGGCTAGCGTTTTAATGCACCATAGTTGTTAATGTGAATGTTGAGCGTCTAAACTTTTAAAGGGTTTAGACGCTCATTGACAGATCGGCTGTTAATTGTATTAAGTGGCCGAATTTTTAAACTTAGAAGTCGTAACGAATCCCACCAAACACCTGACGGCCACGGCCTACAGACATACCATCTACACGGCTTGCTAAGTATTCACGGTCTGCTAAGTTATGGCCACTAGCGAAGTACGTCACTTTAGAGCCTACCGGTTTAAAGTTCACAGATGCATTAAGTAATGTGTATGCAGGAATGTTGCCAGCGAGTCCAGAAAGCGCTGCATCAACAGGACCAAGTGCTCTAGCAAACGCGTCAACTTCCTGCTGGCTGATGTATGTCACACCAACACGCGCATCCAGACCAACCGGATGTTGATAACCTAAGCTCACAGAAGCTAAATGACGAGGTGCATAGGGCAAACGTGAGCCACTTTGGATACCGCTACTTGCCACCTGACCATCTTTCTTGAATTCTGCTGTGAACGTATTGGTGTACGAGCCCAACACATAAATGTTATGCGTTGTATTGTAAATAGTACCAAAGTCGATACGGCCACCAACTTCTAAGCCAGACATGGCTGATTCACCACCATTCACAAAGTTACCCGCACCATTATTGATGACGATATCATCAAATTTAGTATGAAATAGGGTTGATGAGAAATTAACGCCTTTAAAATAGTTTGAGCGTACGCCGACTTCCCAATTGGTACTGGTTTCAGGTTTGGTTTTATCTACGACAGCTGTGTTCGCACCAGCTACACGCAAATCTCTATCTGGCCTCGGTGGTGCAAAGCCTTTATGCACACCACCAAAGACTGTGGTGTTGGCAATGCCATTCCAAGCTACACCAAAACCTGGCAATACTTCCGTTTGGTTATTGGTTGAGTTTGATTCAGGATTATTTTGGACCGCATTGCCTGCACGACGAATATCCGTTTTAATTTGGATATCCTCAACTCGCACACCAGGTGTGATTGCCCAGTCGTTTACGTGAAACGTGTTTTGCGCATAGTAAGATTTAGCTTCAACTTTGATACCTATATCTTCACGAGCCAATGAGTTGGCTTTGGCATAAGATAGGCTTTGAAAGTCTGCAGTATCCCCACGGTATTGTTGACGGCTGATATCTTCTTCATGATAACGGAAGCCAAGTACTGCATCACTGTCTATGCCAAACAAATTATGGCTTACGTCTAAACGAGGTTCAATACCCCAATAGTTATAACTTCTTGGGCGATGGCGGCCACCACATGCATTCGCCTGATCTTCAGTAAATGGCACGCCTGGTGTGTCACATCGTTCCAACACCGTGATGCCAGTCGCATTATTTGCTTCATCGTAACCACCAGGTGCATCCGTCTGGCGGAATGATGTTCGATACGAATCAGCATAGTACGCTTGGGTCGATAACTTCATTTTGTCATCAATTTGGAAAATATGCTGTAACTGTGCAGATTTACGTTCATGCTCAAAAAAGTCATTCTTGCCAGACGGTGCTTGAAACTTATCGTTGATGTAGTCTACTTCACCTAGGCCAGTTTCAGATACATTTGAGTCTTCTTTGTAGTAACCAACTTTAGCAATCAGTGTTTGACGGTCTGTGATGTTTAATTGACCCTTTAACGTGTATTCTTCTACATCAAACTCGTGATTCTCACGAATACCATCGCCTTCTTTTTTAATGGCGTCGACCATGAATCCACCTAGGTCAGTACCATAACCAACATTGGCATGTAAGCCATAAAAATCGTTATTGCCCCCCACAGCAGATACGCTACCTGCAAAACCATCTTTGGGTACTGGCTTGCTAACAAAGTTAATCATGCCACCTACTGTTTGTGGGCCATACAATACTTGGCCTGAGCCTTTAACCACCTCAATACGACCAACCCGTTCAAGCATGGGGATATAGTGCGAAGAAGGGTCGCCATAAGGCGCTAAGAATAACGGCATACCATCTTCAAGTAAAAGTGTGCGTGAAGTGCGGCGTGGATCCATACCGCGGATGCCAATGTTTTGTGCTAAACCTAATGGATCTTCATTTTGTACAACATTCACACCAGGTACGTTACCTAATGCTTCTTTAATGGAGAAAGGGCGGCTAGCCTCTAACTCTTTTTCGCTAACAATATCGAAAGAGCCTGGTACTGACTCTAATTTTTCAGGCAAAATGCCTGTGACTTCCACTTTATCTAACTTAATCGCTTCTTTATTTTCATCTGCGTAAACTGGTTGTATAAATACCAGCGGAATTAGGGAAGCTAAAACTTTCTTCTTAAACATCATAATGATAAACCTCGGATTTACATGAGAGGTTCAATTATCCCGTTAAAAAGTCATCCAAAGCCGTGAGTTAATTCACGTTGGCATATAGGAAAAAATCCCTATATTTACAGAATGTATTTTTTAAGAAGAATGGCAATAAGCTGTTAAATACATAAGTATCATTAAGTATCATATGATGATCCATATACTGAGTGACCGATTTTCGATAATTAGCATTTATCTTTATTTTTATCTTTTTAGAGATAGGCTTGTATAACTTCATACTCTAGTTAGCTTTATTAATAATTTATGAATGTATTGATTACAAAGGGATAAAATCCCAAGTTTAAAGTGGTATAACTCCCTAGGGAGTTGATTTTGTTATTGCTAAACTGGCAACCAGTTAATCTCCAAATTAGCTAGATAAGTACCTCTCTTAGCCATGCAGTTAACACTGCATGGCATTTTTTCCCCTAGGTCGGGAATTTCTCCTGTATCCGTTTTTGAAAAACTCATTAAAATGCAGTGGTAACTTAATCGTCCTCCCTCATGAATCTTAAACTCCGACTCAATTTAATCATTACAACATTGCTTTTATTGGTAATGTTGATTGGTGCATTGTTGATGATTCGAAGCGCACGGGATGATGTACGTGCGGAAGTAGAATCTACAGCGCTACTGGCTTTACATTTATTGGATGCTGAGATTCTGCATTACACCTCCGACTATGTATGGTTAAACGGAATAAATCCTAATAAAGCTTCAATATTTAGATTGCAGAGCCTGGAAAATGTACGTCATTTGCGCATTGACTTTTTTGATGCCAGAGGAAACCTTAGAGATAGTAATCGCTCTGTTGCTAAAGTAGATGAGTGGCCTGCTCCTGTATGGTTTGTGAGTGCAATGGATGCAGTTTCTGAAACGATGCCCCCTATTAAACGGCAAATATTTGCCAATGGACGAATATTAGGAGAGTTAGTAGTCACGCCTGACTCATCCTATGAGATTGCTGAAATTTGGAATGACATACTAGGCATATTAGTGCTGGTATCCATCTTTTTTGTCGTAGTAAACGCGATGATCTATTGGGCAGTTGGTCGAGCACTTCGACCAGTTAATCGTGTGCTGGTGGCATTGTCAGAATTAGAGCAAGGTAACTTAGATTCACGTTTGCCAAGTTTTACGTTGCCTGAATTGACAGGTATTAGCAGCAAATTTAACGCAATGGCAGAAACCCTACAAAATAGCATTAAAAGTAACCATCAATTAACCCAGCAAATGATTAGCCTGCAAGAGGATGAAAGGAAAAGTCTAGCTCGGGATTTGCACGATGAAGTCGGCCAGCATTTAACTGCAATTCATATTGATGCCTCAACGATTTTACATGCCAAAACTATCAATGACGCACGTGAAAGTGCAAAAGCTATTGATGTTGTCGCAAGGCAAATGATGAATATCGTACACGGTATGTTGCAACGCTTAAGACCGGGTAGTCTGGATGAGCTTGGGCTCAAGGCTGCCCTGCAAGATTTAATTGATACTTGGTTGCAAAGAAACCGTAGTATCTCTGTAGATGTCTCGCTGTTAGGTGATTTTGTCGGTGTGGATGAAACTGTAGCAATTGCAATATATCGCATTGTGCAAGAGTGTTTAACGAATATTGCACGACACTCAGAAGCGAACAAAGTGGTTGTTAGTCTTCATCGGCAATCAGATGAGCTGGTTTTAAGTGTTGAAGATAATGGTAAAGGATTTGATCCTAAATTAGTTTCATCAGGCTTTGGTGTTGCAGGTATGCGAGAGCGCGTACAAGGGTTAGGCGGTCATTTCGAACTTAACAGCCGTATTGGTTTTGGTGTGCAAATTCAAGCAAACCTGCCATTTAAAAAGAAAGTAATTTGATGAGTGTTGGTATTCGTATTGTGCTTGTTGATGACCATGCCGTCGTGCGATCTGGTTTGAGACGTTTGTTAGAGCAAAACACAGGGATGCAAGTGGTTGCAGAGGCCGATAGTGGTGAGCAGGCATATCAGTTGTATGGCGAGCACTTGCCTGATGTTTTAGTTATGGACATGTCGATGCCCGGGATGGGAGGCTTAGAGTCTTTAAGAAGAATTCTGACACGTTACCCATCGGCACGTGTCGTTATTTTTTCTATGCATGAGAATGCTGCGTTTGCATCACAGGCACTATCTGCTGGTGCGCGTTGCTATGTTGCAAAGTCTGGTGCGGCTGATGACTTGGTTCGCGCCGTTAAAGAGGCTTTTGCAGGCAGAGGCTATTTAAGTCCATCCGTTGCACAAAATATCGTATTACAGTCGATGTCCGGTGGCGAAGACCCGACACAGCGCTTATCTGCCAGAGAGTTTGAAGTTTTCCGCATGCTGGCAGAAGGCAGTAATGTTGAGGATATTGCGCTAACACTCAAAATTAGCCAGAAAACAGTGGCTAACTACCAAACTTTATTAAAGCAAAAACTTGGAATATCCAGTCCGGTGGAGTTGGTCAGATTAGCAATGCGGCATGGTGTCATCGAGACTTAGGCTAAGTTCTTTTTTGATTTGTGCCTTGAAACTATAGCCCCACATGACAAATTTTATAGATTAAATTTTTGGCAGTTACCCTAATTTTGTATAAGGACGTTATATGAATAAATCTTTTTCGTTGCGAAAATTACCCGTGTTATTGCTTTTTTTATTATCTAGCAATATGACATTTGCTGGGTTTGACGAAGGTAAAGCTGCGATGCTGAGCCATGATTACACTAAAGCCATGCAAGAATTTTTGCCATTAGCTAAAAATGGAGATGCTAAGTCGCAACACATTGTAGGCATGATGTATGACGAAGGTCAGGGCGTGAAGCAAAGTTACACAGAAGCGGCTGTTTGGTATGAAAAAGCCGGGTTGCAAGGTGATTTAGACTCTCAATACAATTTGGGGGTGATGTATGCGCAGGGGCAGGGCGTTACAAGAAATGATGAGAAAGCTGCGTCATGGTTTAACAAAGCCGCAGAAAAAGGACACGTACTCTCCCAGTTTGCCTTAGGTCGAATCTATACCATTGGCCGAGGGGTGAAGCAGGATGATAAAGTGGCAGCAAAGTGGTATCGCCAAGCTGCTGAGCAAAATCATTTTAAAGCACAGCTAGTTTATGGGCAGATATGCGCTGAGGGACGCGGTGTCCCTAAGAATGAAAAGGAAGCGGCTAAATGGACGCAAAAATCCGCAGAGCAAGGGCATATGAAAGCTCAATATGCACTCGCGAAAATGTATAGAGACGGTCGTGGCGTCACAAAAAATGCTGCACTTTCCTATGCTTTGTTTGATGTTGCAGGGCGCGATGGACATGGCGCCGCAGTGCAGGAACGTGACGCCTTGGTTAAAGCCGCGACGCCAGAGCAAATTGCGCAAGGTAAGTTACTTGCTTCTCAATGGGTAAAGGCGAGCCCTATCGTGATATCGGATGCTAACCCTTTGAAATTAAAATAATTTACATTTAATTTTATTCACTTTTAAGGTCATCTAGCGATGGCCTTTTTTTATTTTACTATCCCGGCCCATGCGGGATTTTATCCCGACCATACACAGGAACTCTTCTCATGTAGTGCAACGCATCTTTGCCTATAGTGCTAACACGTAATCAACTTGTAACTAGATGTAACACGTTGGATATGCAGTAGTTCCTAATAACCGAATCAATGGGGGATGTATGAAACAACCAAACTTTACATTACGCTCAGGTTTACTAGCTCTAGGTGCTTTGGCATTTATAGGGATGGTAGGTCAGGCGTCTGCGAATGAGGAAATCATCAAGCGCAGTAAAGATCATAATATGTGGGCAGCACCGGGTCAAAACTTGGCTTTGCATCGTCATAGCCAGCTAAAAGATATCAATACTAAAAACGTAAAAGATCTACAAATGATCTGGTCACAGTCTTCGGGTACATTACGCGGCCATGAAGGTCAGCCAGTGGTGGTGGAGCATAATGGTAAAACCATGATGTATATGGTTTCAGGTTGGCCAAATATTGTGCAAGCGCTAGATTTATCTGACCCTGATCATCCGAAACAAATTTGGAACTACACCAAAAAAACAGATCGTGATGAATCAGCCGTGCCACGTGCATGTTGCGATACGATTAACCGTGGCTTGAATTACGCAGATGGTAAAGTTGTTTTCCATACATTGGATGGCTTCTTGATTGCACTTGATGCAGCTACAGGTAAGGAAATTTGGGTCACTAAGCATGCTTTCCCAGACAAAGGTGAAACACATTCAGGCCCTGCAATGGTGGCTGAAGGTTTAGTGATTGCCGGTTTTGGTGGTGATGAGTTTGCTGCACGCGGCCGTACCGTAGCTTATGATTTAAAAACAGGTAAAGAAGTGTGGAAATGTCATAGCACTGGTTCAGATAAAGACCTTTGTTTGACACCAGAAACCAACAAAGCTAATCCACATTATGGTTTATATGGCCAAAACACTGGTTTAACTTACCCAGGCGATGAGTGGAAAATTGGTGGCGGTGCACCTTGGGCATGGTTCAGCTATGACCCAAAATTACGCATTATGTACGCAGGTACAGGTAATCCAGGTCACTGGTCTCCAGCTTACCGTTGCGGTGAAACAGGTGCAAACTTAACGCATGAAAAATGTAACACACCTGATCCAAAAACCAATGTAGGTAAATACGACAATAAATGGTCTATGACTATTATGGCGCGTAAAGTTGACACTGGTGAAATGGTTTGGGCATACCAAAAAACACCATTTGACCAATGGGATTATGACGGTGTAAACGAAAACATCTTGGTCGACAACTTAGTGGTTGACGGTAAAAAACATGATGCTTTAGTTAACTTTGACCGTAATGGTTTTGCTTATGTGTTAGATCGTAAAGACGGTACATTGTTGCGAGCAAACAAATTTGTGACTGTAAACTGGGCTGAAAAGGTTGACTTGAAATCAGGTCGCCCTGTTAAAGTTAAAGAGCACTCACCATTTGACCGTGATGTAAACACGCAAGCTTGTCCATCTGCAATGGGTGGTAAAGATCAGCAACCAGCGGCGGTTGATCCAAAAGAACCAAACGTGTTCTATGTGCCAACTAATAACTGGTGTATGGAAGATGAACCACAAGAACGTACACATACACAACAAGGTACCGTTTATGTATTTGCTAACGTGTATATGTACCCAGAAAAACCAGGTGTGACTGGTAAGTTGAAAAAATTCGACGTAGTGACTGGTAAAACAATCTGGGAAGTATCAGACCCATATCCAAACTGGAGTGGTGTGTTAGTGACTGATGGTGGCTTGGCATTCTACGGTTCATTGGGCGGTGATTTCCGTGCGGTTGATCGTAAATCAGGCAAAGTGTTATGGCAACGTAAATTGGCATCAGGCATTATCGGTAACCCAATCACATACAAAGTAAAAGGCAAACAATACGTGTCTGTATGGACAGGTATCGGTGGCTGGATTGGTCTACCTGTCACTGCAGGACTAGATATGGATGACAAATACGGTGCAATTGGTGCGACAGCGATGGCTAAAGCAACTGGTCTTGATAAGGTTCCTCAAGGCGGCACATTGTTCACTTTCCGTATTGACTAATGCGCAGTTAAGCAGAAGTTGATCTAAATAAATCAGTAGGTAGTGCTTAAGCATTGCCTGCTGATTTTTTCATTTATCAATTACATCGTATTAATTACATATTAAGTGCTACGTAGGTTTATTTGTAATGAGCGTGACGTTATGTTTATTACAAACAAACTTGCACAGACAAGTGGTTTTTATCACCAATATCATCGTCAAAATTTTAGCAATATCTTCCAACAATTTTATATAGAGGTTCTCAAGCAATGTTAAAGCATTTCGCGCCTAAGAAAGTCATCCCAATGATTACGTTGTTAACCCTTGGCATGGCCTCAAGTTCTACAGTATTAGCTAACAATGACAGTATTCTAAGGGTGTGCGCAGACCCAGGTAACATGCCAATATCCAATGATAGGGGCGAAGGCTTTTCTAACAAAATAGCGAAAGTGATTGCAGAAGGCATGGGGAAAAGTGTCACTTATTTTTATCGACCTTACTTAAACCGAGGCCTAACCCGTCAAACTTTTGATAACAACGAGTGCGATATTTTGATGGATATGACGCCAGACGATGAGCGTATGTTAACCACTAAACCACTTTATAAAAGTACCTTTGTACTGGCGTACAGAAGCGATAAAGGAATAGATATTCAAGACCTATCAGATCCTAAGTTATTAAATGATTACAAAGTAGGCGTATTCCAGCACTCTGCAATTCGCACCGTGTTGCAGGAGCATGGCATTAATCGAGCAAATACGATTGTACGCACCATTGCACACGATGCTGACTTAAGGCCAGAAAGACAGCCCCATATGGATGTGCAGTTGATGCTCGATGGTAAATTTGATGTGGCTGCGATATGGGGCCCAATGGCTGGTTGGTACAAAACCATTAAAAAAGAGCCAATCACAATTCTACCGCTTAATCGCCTGGAAGATAAGACACCTATGGAGTTCCCACT
The DNA here is from genome assembly GCF_000744605.1 of Methylotenera sp. L2L1. Taxonomy (NCBI): domain Bacteria; kingdom Pseudomonadati; phylum Pseudomonadota; class Betaproteobacteria; order Nitrosomonadales; family Methylophilaceae; genus Methylotenera; species Methylotenera sp. L2L1. The sequence goes on along the minus strand of NZ_JQMG01000001.1, from coordinate 36,916 downwards.
GGCGATTGGTATGCGTAAAAATGCTAAAGAATTAAAAACACAAATTGAATCAGTCATGATCAAAGAGAAAGATAAAATCAGGCAGATATTTGATGAGTACGGTGTTCCATTAGTCCTGTGTAATGAATGTGTGATTTCAGGTGATATTCCATCACATGGCCCATATCAGGCATTGGTAAGAAAAGCTTATGTTCCTAAAAGTTCTGACATTTCAACGTTGCCATCACTAGTAGATGAAGCGTTAAAGCAGGGTTCTAGCTTAGATCAAGAGCTTCATAACGCTACGATTGCACGCGATGCAACTAGGGTTGAGTATTTATTAAAGCTTGGTGCAAAAGTTAATGCTAGAGATAATGAAGGTAAAACCCCTTTAATGGTAGCCATAGCGAGCGAGGATATTAGTTTAATCAGTGGTTTACTCGCTTATGGCGCAGATCCAAATGCACAGGATCACGATAATTGGACCGCTGGTATGCATGCTGTGCGTTCAAACGAGCCAAAAATATTTCGCTTAATGGGTCAATATAAAGCCAACTATAACTTAGTGAATAGTGATGAGATGACTGCATTAGCAATGGCGGTCATGGATAACAAAGCCAATGCAGCAGTGGCCATGCTAGACAATGGTGCAAAACCTGATTTTGCAATGGGGGCGGCTAAGTACAATGCATTGATGCTAGCAGTTAAAAAAGGCAATCAGCAAATGGCGCAAACCTTGTTGCAATATAAAGCTAACCCAAATGCTAAAAATACAGGCGGATTAACACCTCTGATGATTGCGGCATTTTCAAATCACGAGATGATTGTGTCGTTGCTATTAAAAGCAGGGGCTAATCCTAACCTTAAAGATGACCATGGAAAAACCGCGCTCATGCTTGCTAAAGAAAACGGTGCTGATAAAGCCATCGTGCAGTTAGAGGGCTCAATTTAAAACGGTAGTGATTAGGCGTAAGGATTAAATCCCAGTGCTTATTAGGATTTAGTCCGTAAATGAAAATTACATATTCATCGTTAAATGGCATGTTAGCCGCCAGAACATTTTGAAGTAGATTATTTTTTGAAAGGTAGTATATGAAGTTGCATCATTTATTGTTGATTCTAACCCTCAGTTTTAGCCTGTTATCAGTCACTGCCAACGCAGCAGATGAGCCTGTGGCAGCCGAGCCTGCAGTTGGTGCTGATGGCTTTGCGATTCCTCAGCAGAAGAAAAAGTTAGGTGATGCACCACCTCCGCCGGCAGATGCAATGTCTCCACTAGAGCGCGTTAAAATCACGCCGATTGGCGAATTAAAAAACCCATACAAAGATAATGCTGACATGGTGAAGTGGGGTCAAAAGCGCTATATGGGAAACAGTTGTAATGGCTGTCATGGCGGTACAGGTGGTGGCGGTATGTGCCCACCAATCTCAAACGAAACCTGGGTGTATGGTAGTGATGATGACACCTTGTTTCGCCTCATTGCATTAGGTAGTGATGAGTACATGAAGCAAACAGGAAAAACACGTAAAGGACGTGAAAACGTTGTTGGTCCAATGCCAGCATTTGGCGGCATTATCAAAACAGATGATGAGGTGTGGAGAATCGTCACTTTCTTACGCTCTATCTATCGTGGCGATCCATCAAGAGCTGATTGGTAATTCAATACATGCCAGTTTATAGGGTGCTAATTAAAAGTCTGCCAGTCATCACTGGCGGTCTTTTCTTATTTGTCATGAATACGGTAGATGCAGAACCTCGCGCTTATATTACTAATCAGGGCGAGAATTCAGTTTCTGTCATATCACTGACAACAAATCAGGTAATTTCAACAATTGTTACAGCTAAAGCACCTGTCGGTGTTGCGATTGATGACATCGACCATAAGCTTTATGTGTCAAATGTTGAAGGTCGCTCTATTTCTGTCATCGACATGAAAACTAATTTAGTCATGAGTGAGATAAAACTTAAGATTGCCCCGGTTGGCATCACCTTAAGCAAAAGTGGCGGCCAACTTTTTGTTGCAGATTGGTTTCATGATCAAGTGCTTGTGTTCGATACTGCCACGCTTAAACAAACAGGTGAAGTTGCCATAGGCAAAGCACCATCTGGCATGGTTGTTAGTAGCGAAGGCGCAACTTTGTATGTTGCAAACCGTGATAGTGATGATGTTGGTGTGATAGATATTCGCAGTAAAAAACTTGTGAGCAAAATTTCAGTAGGTAAACATCCATTTGGTGTTGCACTAGGTGGTGATGGCAAAACGCTTTATGTCGTGAATGTTGAGAGCAACTCAGTCAGCATGATTGATACCAGGAGCGACGTAGTGATCGCAACAATTCCAGTAGGCGAACATCCTTATTGCGTGACTACCAATACGGATGGCACTCGAGCTTATGTCACTAATACAGGCGCTGACACCGTTTCCGTGATTGATACAGTGTCTAAAAAAGTCATTGCCACCATCTCTGTCGATGGCTTTCCAGAAGGCATTGCGTTTGATGCAAAGAGTAGCCGTGTGTATGTTGCAAGCTGGATGGATAACGCGGTCTCTGTCATTGATGCAAAAACCAACAAGAAAATAAGCTCAATCCCCACAGGCTCACAAAGCCGATCTTTTGGTCAGTTTATTGGCAACATTACCAATTAATCATATTTTTAAAATCAAGGAGCACTCTATGCAGTTAAGCCATTCTATGAAATCAAGACATTACTTGCTAGCAGCGCTATTAGCTGTATTTTCTGTAAGCGCATCTGCTGATGTCGCTACTGCACAAAAATTAGCAGATAAATACGCAGTTATGGCTAAAGCCACTGACCATGCCTACACAGGCCCATCGGCTGAGGACGGTAAAGAATTTTTCAATCGTGAGGTGATTCAGTTCAAGGGTGATGTGAACACACCGGGTAAAGCAATTGCATGTGCGTCATGCCATACCGCCAATCCAGCCGATGCTGGTAAGCACATTGTGACGGGCAAGCAGATCAAACCATTATCACCGCATGCTAATAAAAAGCGTTTCCAATCAACGCGTGAGGTAGAGAAAAACTTTACTAAACATTGTAATGAAGTAGTAGGCAGTGATTGTTCACCACAAGAGAAAGCTAACTATATTGCCTACTTGTTAACCGAAAAAACACCGAGCAAAAAGTAATACGAAATTAATACTTTTGCACCATCTGGCAGATATCTCTGCTTTTTATATTGATGTTTTATTTTAAAGGAAAAAAATATGAAATATTTATTAGCTTTATTAGCAATCTGTACTATTCCATTAACAGCTAATGCTGCCAATGCGCCAAGTCAGCAAAAAGTGATTCGTGAAGTAGTGATTAAAGCCAGCCCAGAAGAAGTCTGGAATTTAGTAAAAGATTTTGGCGCTATCCATCAATGGCATCCAGCCGTTGCAGAAACCAAGCTAGAGACACGTAAAGATGAAGCTGGTGCAGATGCACAACATCGATTACTCACCTTAAATGGCGGCGGCACATTGCTAGAAAAATTAATTGGGGTGACAGATAGCACGATGAAAGTTGAATACCGCATTGTAGAAGGTGTACTGCCTGTCAGTGGTTATCGTGCAATTATGCAAGTAAAAGCTGGCCCTAATGCTGATGAAGCAACCGTCACATGGACAGGTCGTTTTTATAATAAAGCTAACAAAGTGGATGCGCCAGCGGGTGAAGATAACGCGACAGCAGTAAAAGCCATCGAAGGTGTTTATGACTCTGGCTTGCAAAACCTAAAAAAAGTAGTTGAGGCTCAGTAGTCACTCACTGAGTGTTGTAGATTAGTTAAGGATATATAAATGAAAAAGTTTTTGTTGTTATTTGCAGGTTTGTGCTTAATGCCAATCAGCGCTTTTGCGCATGGACCAAGCCCGCAAAAAGTAGTGAAAGAGATTGTCATAAAAGCAGAGCCGGCAAAGGTATGGGCTTTAGTCAAAGACTTTGGTGCAATTGGAAAATGGCATCCTGACGTTGTTAGCGTTAAAACTGATACAAGACCAGACGTTGAAACAGGTGCTGAATTGTTGCATCGTGAAGTGGTGCTAAAAAACGGCAACGGTTTTGTAGAAAAATTGCGTGAGGCGAATGATGCCGGCATGAAGGTTGATTACAAAATGCTAGAAGTAAAAGAAAGTACGATACCAGTAAGTAATTATCGCACTGTGATGCAAGTAAAAGCTGGTGCAACCCCACAAGAATCATTGCTGACCATTACTGCACGTTTTTACAACAAAGCCAACAGCATGGAAGCGCCGCCAGGATTAGATAATCCAACAGCAAATAAAGCAATTAACGAGCTTTATGATGCTGCCATGGTCGGTCTGAAAAAATCGCTAGAAAATTAGGTGTAGAAAGCTAATTTTAAATATCAAGTACTATCAACCGACATGGCTGATTAAAATGGTAGTCAAATATATCAAAGCGCTAATTTGCACAGGAGTGCTATGTTGGCTTGTGTTGTTGCCTAGTGCTGTCCATGCAGAGTTGTCAGTTCAAAACTGGCCGATGATTAAAGAACGATTTTTTAATCATCGGCCAATTAACCCCACCCCTCTAATACAAGTGATTGCGCCATTAGGCGCTGAAAATTCTGCACAAGTGCCAGTGACGCTTAAGGTCAGTAACCAACTGCAAGACCCCATCAAAAGTATTTATTTATTCGTAGATGCCAACCCAGTGCCAATGGTCGCGCATTATCAATTTCCCCTTAGTTTTAATGCATTAGAACTCAGTACCAGAATACGCATGGAGAATGATTCGCATATTCGTGCTATTGCAGAAACTGAGAGCGGTGCGCTTCTCATGGCAACGGCTACAGTGAATGCAGGTGGTGGTTGTGCTGGCACTATTGCTGAAGATGAAAGTATCGTCAGGGAAAACGCAGGGAAAGTTAAATTCCAAATAAATCCGCCATACAAAATGCATGAAACAGCCGCTGCTACCTTACAAATCAAACATCCCATGTACACAGGCTTGCAATTAGATGCCAAAACTCAGCAATTAAAACCAGCGTTTTATATAGAGCATGCAGACATCATATTTGAGAAATATAGCATCATGCAGATTGATTTTAACGTGGGTACCGCTGAGAACCCACATTTAGCTTTTAAGTTTGATTTGCCAAAAACACATCATCAAACCAGTGTGAATAATGTGCACATAAAATTATCAGATAATGAGCGCCGCGTATTTATCCATACGATTAACTTAAAACCTTAAGCTAACTTAAAGTCTTGATCGGGAATAAATCCCGATGCTATTCGGGAGTTTTGGAATATGGCATATGCTCAGCGCAAACTAAAATCGTAATTACTGTAATACGTGCGATCACGTTACTACAAGCTCAACTTATTAAAGGTAAATTATGATTAAGTTAATATCAGCACCAAGTCTTTTACTCGTTACATTAAGCAGCATTGCCCAAATGGCGATTGCATCTCCATTAGCCTATGTACCTAACGAGAAGGACGGCAATGTTTCTGTGATAGACACTCAATCAGATAAAGTGTTGTACAACCTACCTGCCGAAGGGAAGTTGGGCAATAAAATTCAGGCAGTTGCCATGGATCCAGCAGGACAAAAACTCTATGTCGTTGTGCGTGACGATAATGCTGTTGCCATGATTGATTTAATCTCTAAGAAAGAGCAATTGCGCATCCAAGTAGGTGATGAGCCTGAAGGCATCAGCGTCTCGCCAGATGGTAAAACACTAGCTGCATGTTTAGAAGAAGAAAATGCAGTTTCTTTTGTTGATTTAACCACCTTTAAATTAACGCATACAGCAAAAACGCAAGGTAAAAACCCTGAGCACTGTGTATATTCACCAGATGGTAAATGGTTACTAGCTAGTAATGAAAAAAGCGGTGATGTTGATGTGATTGATACTGCCAAACATGCTTCAGTCGCTTTGATTAAATCTACCAAGCACCCACGTGGTATCGGTTTCTCACCAGATAGTAAATTGGCGTATATTGCTAATGAGGCTGCCAATCTTTTAGAAGTTGTGAATGTGGCAGACTGGAAAGTGATAAAAAAAATACCAGTGGGTTTACGTTCAAATGGCGTAAAGGTGAGTGCTGATGGCAGCCGTGTTTACGTGAGTAACGGTGGCGATGGTAATGTAAGCGTGATTGATGCTCAAAAACAAAAGGTAATTGCAACCATTCCAGTAGGTAAACGTCCTTGGAACATGGCGATGACCCCAGACGGTAAAAAGCTATATGTAGCCAATGGTCGTAGCAACAGTGTTTCAGTGATTGATACCGATAAAAACAAACTTATTAAAGACATTGCTGTTGGACAGTTGCCTTGGGGTGTGGTGATTCACTAATCACATATTTTTTTATTAGAAAGCCCTTTTTATCTCACACAATGGTGCCGACTTTAATGCACTCTGCAAATCAATATATATTGATGGTGAATATTCTTTAGATTACCCATCATAATATTGATTATCATAAAAAAAAGCCCGGGGCGTAAACGCCTCGGGCTAACTCGCAATCAACACATCAAATTTCAATCTGAATTGGTATTACCTAGATTCGCATTACTTGAAATTGGCATTACTCAAAGTAACATGGTATCAAATACCTTAGCGCTATGGTTGGGCGGGAAGGTAACTGAACATGCTGATATCTTTACAATACTTTGCATGGCCTAGGTCCAGCACCCTCCCATAACGCATAGTTACGCTAAGTTCTAATAATGCAAAAGCTATGCCAAAGAGAGGTTTTTGTTTAACCCTTTGATTATTATTTAATTTTTGTAGCTTTAGTTTTTGATTGTTAGTAGATTTGGTTGCTATTAAAGAACCACTTGGTTGTTTACAACCAGTTTTGATGATAAAAACTTAGCTAATCTTTGGTAAGCTTCAATGCTTCTTAAATGGCTCTTCAATAATGGAGGGCTGAGACCTTTCGCAACTTCCGTTCGTCCTGAGCTTGTCGAAGGATTAACCAATTAACATATTGATTGGTAGCCGGAAATTCTTAGGCAGTACGCTCGTCAGAATAATCTGCGCTAGCTGATATATTAACTGTGAATATGCCAGATAGTGATCTAGCGCGAGTGGGTGAATAGTTGGTTATGCGCGCGTTGTGATAAGGTCTTTGTAGTCAAGTGATTAGATCAATAGCGCAATTCGCATTGCGTATAGGCTTGCGCTGTGTGCTGCGTCGCTTGATTCGAATGTAAAAAAGCCCTCGTTACGAGGGCTTTTTATTGAAATAAACGATGACAGAGGTTTATTCTTTACCGATTTGATATAGCTCTTTGCTACTTTCAACGATTTTACCGCTGGTTGCATCTACTTCAACCTTCATTTCACCATCTTTAGTTTTGATGTCGAATTCATATGAAGCAGCGCCATCAGGTTCAATTTCATATTCTGTTTCAACTACTTCACCTGGAAATGCAGCAAGTGCTGTTTTCTTAGCATCAGCTTCTGAAATTTTAACTTTAGCCTTAAATGCTGCAGCGTCTGCGTTAGCCACTTCTTCTTCAACTTCAGTAATTTTACCAGTTTTGCTGTTGCACTCAACATCCCATGCTTTACCGTCGGCTGTTTCAATATCAAATTCATAAACAGGTACTTTGTCTTCAAGTTTGTATTCAACCTTAACGACATTACCAGCTTTTGCAGCCAGTGCAGCGCTTAAGCACTTTTCAACACCAACTTTTGATTTAGGGAAAATGGTCTCTGCCGCTTGAGCGTTGGTTGCAGCAAATGCGCCAACAATAATAGATAACATTGCGAGTTTTTTCATTTTTACTTCCTTTCTAAGATGACCACTGATTTTGGCAACCAATTTAGCCACCTGCCTAGGCACAGGCGTGCGCATTATAGCATTTTTAAAAATTATTCTAAATTCAGAGTGTGGGGTTTAGAGTAATTTTGGTTTAAATCAGCCCTATATTTGGTTGATAACAACCAAATTATACATAATTCAACTGTAAGTATTGATGGTGCTGATATTTATGTTATTGATTTTTAATAACTATTAAATATATTGATTGTTATGGCATAAATAGTGCTGGCTATGAGCAAATCAAATTTTTTGGTTGATGCGCAATGAGAGAGATGGTTAAGAAAAGCGTGGTCTAGATTTGCTTCAATCCAATGTTGCTTCAATCTAGATTTTCTTCAATGAAGGTGAGCGTTATACAGCATCACTTTAACCATCTTGCTGATGGGTGATGGTCAAATTGTGTTTGCGTAACATTAACTGGTTAGCATGGTTTGACTTAATCACCCTATCTTTTTGCATCAACTCGTATCAATTTGGTTGCAAAGCACGCAAATAATATTTCAATATTATTTGCGACTAAAATCACTCGATACTCCTTCGGATTTTTATGATAAATAAGTATTTCCAGTCTTATAGGCTTCCTGATCTAAGTTTATTGTTTATAGCACTTATGTGTGTGGTACCTTTTTTAATCCCCCATCATCGATTCCCACTGACCACTTTTTACGGTGAGTGGTCAGCTGCTGTCTTAGGGTTATTAGCTTCAATCTTGCTGTTACGTCCAATCACTTGGCAATCATTTAGGTTGCCTGTAGTGGCTTTAGTGCCGTTGGGTTTAATGGCTATATTTGCAATACAAGTGCCATTGGGTTTGGTTAATTATTGGCAGCAGAACTTTTTACTAGGCTTGTATTTGCTTTGGGCTGTGCTGTTGATTGCGCTTGGTGCTGAGATTAAGCGTGAGTTTGGGATGCCAAAGGTTGTATCTGTACTGGCTTGGGCGGTTTTTATCGGTGGGTTGCTTAATATACTGATAGTGGTTTTGCAGGTTGCTGGTGTTGAGCTGTCAAATGTGATTGTTCCACATAACCAGGCTGGAAATGGCGCTAACCTTAGTCAGGTAAATCATCTTGCCAACTATTTGGCACTGGCGCTTGGTTCGCTTATTTATTTAGGGATTACGGAAAAAATTAAACCAAAGTTTGCGGTGGTATTCGCAATATTATTGTTGTTCCCAATTGCGATGACTGGCCAGCGTATGGGCTGGCTATATGTGCTTATCCTTTCTATTGGTGGTTGGTGGGCTATTAGAAAGTTTAGTAAAAATAAAACGTATCTGCGTCCGTGGTTGTTACTTTTACTGGTACCTGCATTTGTGGGTGTGCAGTTAATTGTCCCCATGTTGCCTATTTCAGGGCTGCCTGCCATGCCTACCGAAAAAGTAGTAGTTGGTATGCAAGGCTCCTCTATTCGTTTGGAATTAATTACTGAGGCTTGGCAAGTGTTCTTGCAGCAGCCATTGCTGGGTATTGGCTTCGCGCAATTTGGATGGCAAGACTTTCTGTTAGCAGAGTCTTTTGACCAACACATGGGTTGGTATCACCATACACATAACATCGTGATTAATGTAATGGTTGAAGCTGGTGTGATTGGCGCTGTATTGATGCTGTCTGGATTCATTTATTTTGTGGTGAATGCATGGCGTAATCCACTCACGCCAGAGCGATTTTGGGTATATGTGTTGCTTGCCGTATTAGCCATTCATAGCTCGTTAGAGTATCCACTTTGGTATGCTTATTTTCTTGGTATTGCTGCAATTGCCTTAGGCTTGGGTGATGAAAAGTTTATAGAATGGAAGATGGAGCTTGGGCCAATTGCAATAGGGTCGCTCATTTTGTTTGGTGCAATTAGTTTGGTGAATATTGGCATGCACTATTACAAACTAGAAGATTGGTTTACGCGTGGCCAAGCTAAACAGGTTAAGCCTGCAGATGTAGACCGAATGCTGGATGAAATGTTGGTGATTCGCAACAAATCTCTATTGGCGCCGCATATCGATTTTGTGGTGCTAAGAATACTCCCTAATGTGAGCGAAATACTGCCGCATAAGCTTGCGATTAGTGCGCAAGTAGTTAAGTTTATTCCCGGAGATAAAGAGGTTTATCAGCACGCAACTTTGCTTGCCATGAGTGGGCAATTACCAGCAGCCCAACAGCAGTTGAAGCTTGCGTTGATACGATATCCGCAGTATGCCAATGAATATGCCGTGCAATTATTAAGGCAGGGTGATGCACGCACTATGCCTTTAATTGCTTCGGTCCTGCAAAACGCTGGCAAACTGAAAAGACAGGCGCTAGCCGACAAGAAATCCAGCTAACAACCATCAACTAACAATAAATTCTTATTAAGTATGTAAGTAAGTAAATCTATTAGCTTAGTGGTGGTGTAGAAAATAATTGGGTGTAAATAAGTAAGGTGGTGGTTGTTAACAACCACCACTATTCATAATAACCACCAATTATCCTAATAATCGTTGTGATGTTTTCTGAATATATTTCAGGAATTACTCATAATTTACATATAGTTACAATTTGTTTCAATTTGTTGGCATATTCGTTGCTTATATAGCTTGGCACACAAGGGGTATGCGCTGGGAGCCAGGCCAGCCGTGTGTCGGGACTGCCTGTTCCTCCCGCCCTTAATCATTGGTTGCTGTATATACAAAGCAGCTATTGATTGAGTCAGGTTTTGTTTAGTTGAAAAAAGCGTTAGTTAAAAAGCTAGGTTTAAGTGATCACTTGAATACAGCATGGGGAGTAACGTGAAGTTTTTAATTAAATTAAGTAAATAAAAATTTTTTAAAATTAAATTTCAAAACCAAGGAGTTTTAAATGTTTATGTTGAAATCAAAACAACAAGGTTTCACCTTGCTTGAGTTGCTGGTGGTGATTACTTTACTGGCTGTATTAGCTGTTGGCGCTTTAGTAGCGTATGAAGATGTGGGCGACAATGCTGAAGCGGCAGCGGCTGCTAATGCAAACGTGACATTAGATAGTGCGATTCGTACATACCGTGCAGTTGAGAAGGTTTATCCAAACCAGTGGGACGTGCTTGCAGTTACAGCAACTTCTGGTATCAGTACATTACCAACAGCAGCTCTAGATATTTTCGGCGGTGTAACTTTATCAGCTTCAAACTCAGCAGCAGTTGCAAACTCATTAATAGCAGCTGGTATTGATGAGTTACAACAAATCACAGGTACAAACCCAAATCCTGTAGCACCAAATCGTCAACATAATGAGAGCGTTAACATTGGTTTTGCACAAGAGTTGGATTTGGAAGACATGATAGCTGCTGGTGATCAGCTAACTGTATCTATTGTTCCATCTGCTGGTAATAATGGCACTGGTTGTGCATTTGCTGGTGATAACTTGAACGTAGCTTTCTCAGGAGCATTATCTGCTTCCTCAGCTAATACAATTCAAAATAAATTTAATGACTCTTTAGAGGCTGATGAATGTCATTTAGTGCTAGCTCTGGGTTTTGGTAGTGATGCTGCTGCAAGTACATCAAGCTCTAAAGTAGCCATTTCACAAGCGCCTACTTACACCAAAGTTAATAGCGTAAATCCTGCAGTGAACTATGCACGATATATCGGCCTATTCCAAGTTGCGGCTGATGATACAGGTAATGTCACTGGTCCTGCTCTAGAAAAAGCTCGCTTACTTGCTGTAATTACACCAGACGGTAAAGTAATTGATGATGCTATCGCTGATGCACAATAAGATTTCTAAAGTATCTTAATGCAATAAAGCTTGGCAGGGTTCTATGAGCCCTGCCTTTTTGCGTATTTATTATTAGGCCTAATAATTAAATGATGTCAGTGACGTTTCAGAAAAAACACATGATGGTAGTAGCGGCTTCTTTATGCGATTTGCATAAGGTTGTATGTGCTTTTTTTGAGTTGTTATGTCAGTTTGTTAAAGTCATTGCTGATGGTTTAAATCCGAAACACCTTCAATGTCGTCATGCTTTTCAACGCAATGCTGGTTTTACTCTATTAGAGTTACTCGTGGTGGTGGCGTTAATGTCGGTGGTGGCTGTTGCTGCGGTGATGTCATTAGAAGACGTAGATGATACTGCTGCTATTCAAGTAGCGCGTAGTGAAATGGTGGAAATCAGCAAGGCATTAAAGCTGTTTAAACATCATGTTGGACATTTCCCCGATGCTGCCAATGAGATTAAATATATTGGTACGCCTGACCCAGATGAAGATAAGCAGCAAGTTGTGGATATGAACTATGAGGCGGCGAAGTTAAATTTATTAAGAACTTGCCAAGCAACGGACATTAGTAAAGTGACGCTCGCTGAGCCTACTTATGATGTGGGTTGTAAAGATTGGAGTATAGACACTGCTCGTGGTTGGTATGGGCCATATCTATCACGTGATGGTAATACGGTGTTTGTGAACGACCCTTGGGGTAACCCCTATGTGTTGAGAGGCTTTGGTAGTGATATCCGCATCATTAGTTTTGGTGCAGATGGCGCTTATGGCGGAGACCATGCGGTTGTTGACCCTGTAGACATTTGTAAAGCGAACGATGCTTCGGCTTTAGGCAAGGATGATTTGGTGCTATGTCTACTCATGTAAATCAAATGTCATCAATGGGTGACGCTGGATTGCTTTCTCACACTAGAGCCCTGATTGTTGCTAAGTTTAATCAATCTAGGTGTTTGAATAAGCAAAAGCCTTTTGTCGGTGGTTTTTCACTGCTAGAACTTTTGGTGGTGGTCTCTCTGCTTGGCATGTTGGCACTTGCTACAACGGTGATGGTAGATAACACTGATGACCAACAGCGCTTTGAGTTAACGCGCACACGTTTGCAGCAAATAAGAACGGCGATTATTGGTGATACATCACGCACATTCAATGGTGAGCCTGTGTTAAGCGGATTTGCCATAGATATGGGGCGCTTACCAACCAATATTAACGAGTTGGTTGAACTGCCCGCTGGTGCTAATGTTTGGCAGGGTTTCCCTATCGCCACCTCTTCAGCATCGGCAGTTGGTGAAGTATATGCTGGGTGGCGTGGCCCTTACCTTGATGTGATGCCAAGTGCTGGTGCATCCGCTGTGCGTGCTTTTCGTGATGGATGGGCTAATGACGATGGCACAGATAATTTTGGTTGGGCTGTCGCTATCAGTGGTACATCACCAAACCATAGTGCGCTTAGTATTAAAAGTTATGGATCAGATGGTCCTACCGGGACAGGTACTAGTGTGTATGAGGAAGATTATCCAGCTTCTGGAAATTTAGTAGAGCCTAGAGACTGGCAAGTTGATTTTTCTGCGATAGATCCTGCTTTTAGAGTCACGATTAACGGACTGCTCAACCAAAATTTTCCTAACTTGCGTTTATATGTTTTCTTTATGAAAAGCAACGCGGCCTCTAGTTACGCTGATGCGTTTGTGAGTAATGCAATGACTGCTGTTTCAGGCGTGCCTGCACAAGTGTTTGATGTGGCCCATGAGAGCGGTACCAGCGTACTGCCTATCGGTAAGTTGGCCGCCGTTCTTGTGTGTGAAGATGGCCATATTTTCGATGGTAACTGTGATAGTGATGTTGATATTTCACCGTTCTATTTTCCTTTGTTACCACGTGCGTTTGCACCGCCAATTAATATTCAATGGAATATCCAATGAGTTTGAAAAGTATTGCTCAATTACTCCCTTTTTCTCGGCGCATATCTTCTGTTCTCGTCTGTGAGACCGATGGATTTACGTTGCGAGGGGCTATTGTCAGCCGTAGCGGTGATGGTTTGGTGGTGTCGTATTCGTCACGCTCGGAAGCGCTAGAGTTTCAAACTGCTGTTACTGAAATTGTGGCTAGTGTACAAAAGCAAGGCTGGCAAGGAAAAACAGCCATTTTACTAACACCTGGAGCACTTTCTACATTAGTAGATCTTCCTGTAGCCCCCAATAGTAAGCGGCCACCAGAACAAATGTTGGAATTGGTGCGTTGGGAGCTTGAGCCGCTGTTAATGCAGCATACGACATTATGGTCTGTTGGCAGGATTTTAGTGGGGCTAGGGTACCTCACTGAGGCACAGGCAACAGAGGTGCTTGACCGCCAGCAAGGTCGTAAAGGCGTAGAAGATGCTTCTGCATTAGATGTATATTCTTTTAAACGCTATGGCGAAATGGCGATTGAAATGGGGTACATCACGCATCGCCAAATGGAGGAATGTTTAACACGTCAGGCATGGCTACAAGGTAGCGGAGATGAGATTGCATGCGGCTGGTCAGCACAGCCGGTTGCAAAAGGACAAACTACAGATGAAGGCCAATATCCTTGGCTGGTCTGCGGTATCAATCAAGGCATGATGCAACAATGGGCTTCAGCATTTGCTGAAAGTCGCGTCATATTACAGCGTGTTTACCCATTGGTAGGTTGTGCTGCAACGGCATCTGAGTTATCAGCGAATGAATCAGGTGATCAATTATTAATAGAGGCGCATGCTGGCTTGGTTGCTGCTATTAGGGTTGTATCTGGCTCAGTTTCTGCGATTAATCTACAGCAAAGTACATTAAAAAATACGTTAGATGCTTGTTTAGAGGCTTTTCATGTATTAATACCGCCAGACGTAAAAGCTATTTGGTTAGGTAGTGCAATTGGTGAGTCTGATGGCCTTGAGATTAGCTTAACTAGTATGCTGGGCCGTCCAGTGAATCAATTAAGTTTAGTTAGCAGTGAAGTGACGCCTGGTATGTTTGGAGCCGCGCGTCACTTACTAGAGATGGAAGGCGCTGCACGTTGCTGCGGTGTTTCTGTGCTAGGCCCTACAGTGCCACTTTGGCAAAGTGTAGAAGCGCGCGCGATTGCAGCAGGATTATTGCTGTTGTTAGGGGTGGGCGCTGCAGAAACAATACTGCAATTACGACAAAATCTAGCCGAGCAAGAGCATGAGGAAATAACGGAGCAAGCGACTGTGATGGATGAGGCTGTTGGCCGTGTACAGGTGCAGATTGATGCCATCAATAAGCTAAAAGATAGCTTAAAAGCAAGAAATGAAGAGATAGATTTATTAAAAACACGCACTGATTTATTGGCTGTAGATGCACCTAAGCGGTCTGCCTTTTTGCAAGCATTGTTAATTGAACTAAGCAGTATTACGCCAGATGACATGGTGCTTGAACGCATTGAAGAAACGCCTAGAGATGGATTTAGGTTTACGGCTTGGTCATTAAGTGAAAAGTCTGCTCAACAGTTTGTAAAAAGCTTTCAGTCTGCAATGGATCCATATGGTTTAAAAGTGGTAGAGGTTAGCGTTGGCAGTCAGGTAGGTAGGCTTGGTCTGACTGGATATATTTTGAGATTAAGGTTAGATAAACAACCGGCTCCAACAGCAACTGCTATTGATGTTGGTAAGACATAGTGCGTAGTCGCTCAAAATAATTTAAGTATAAAGATACTGGTATAAATAATGAATTTACGCAACATTTCAACACGCGAACAAATCCTGATTTTTGTTGTTGCACTCGTTTTTATTGGTGGTGGTTATGGGTTGCTCCGTTATCGTCCAGCGTTAGCAGAACTTGCCAAATTGCAGGCTAGTAACTTAGAAACGGCAGAGCGCACTAAAAAAGCTGTGATTCCAGATGAACCAAATGATAACCCTGAGGAGTTAGAGGCTGATATTGCCTATGCAGATAAAACATTGGAGACTATGAATGCAAGATTTATTCAATTAGAACAGCGTTTAGCACCTGAAGAATCCCAAGAGCTAAGGCTAAGTATTTCCAATTTAGCCAATAACGTAGGCGTGAGAATCCGTGAAAATATTCCTTACGTAATCCCTAGTGCTGCGGGTGTAAAAAGCCAAGCTACACCAAAGGCCAATTTAACTAGGCGTGCACAAAAAGCAGCAAGAAAAGCCGCTGGGGGAAGGCTTGGTGGAGTAGGTGCTGATGCCGTCATGGGAACTGCGCCTTTGCCAGGAGAGTTGAGCTATCGATTGGTAAATGATTTGGATTCACCAAGACCATTTCAAAGAGTTAGTTTAGAAGGGAATTTTTATCAGCTACAACGATTTATTGACGAGCTTGGTAAGTTACCCTCAATGGTGACTGTGACACAGATGCAAGTAGAGTTATCAGCACAAACGCCGCCTGCAGGATATCCTCAGCCCCTATTAGTTACCATGATTTTAGTGCTTTGAAATTATAAATGTCGATTGCAATTGAACAACTGATTGATGCTGCTATTAGGCAGCGTCTTATTGATGCTGAAACATTGGCGCATTTGCGTACAGAGGCGCGCCGTAAGCGTGTTGACTTACTGGATGCAGTCACTGCACATTATCGGCTGCCTGTTTCTGCGCTTTATAGGGCAGTTGCTGAGCTAAGAGGTTTGCCATTTGTTGACCCAACAGGCACAACGCCACCTCCTGAGTTACTTAAAAAAATCCCCCAAGCATTGTTGAGACGTAAAGCAATCCTTCCATTATCAGAAAATGCTGAAGGTATATTGCTTGCTGTTGCTGACCCTGATGATCGAGCAACCATCGATAGCATTCAACGCTTATTAGGGCGAAACGTACGTTTGGCTGTGGCAGATCCTAATACACTTAATGCGATGATTAGCCGTAGCTTAGCTGCTACTAGTCAGGGGCAAGCAGCCACTGCAGTATCTCAGGCTGCTGAGGTAGATCTGGTTGCCTTGTTGAATGATGTTCTAAAGGAAGCATTCTTGCGACGTGCCTCAGATGTACATATCGTGCAGGAAGAGTTTGGGTTGCGCGTGCGCTTGCGTGTAGATGGCGCGCTTCAAGACTATAACTTAAACACTGATGGTAATAATACCGTGGCGAATGGCTTGATTTCGCGCATTAAAGTATTGTCCAACCTAGATATTGCCGAGCAGCGTGAGCCACAGGATGGTGGTATGTCGTATTACCTGCCTCCTCCTATAGACAGTGAGTTTAATATACGTGTCGCAACTGCACCTACGCGCTTGGGTGAGCGCGTTACCATGCGTATTTTAGGGCAAGAGGCACAGAATTTAACTTTAGAAAAATTAGGCATGTCTGCGGATGATTTGGTGATGTTTCGTCAAGCAATCCGTAAGCCTTTTGGCATGATATTACTTACAGGGCCTACAGGTAGCGGTAAGTCAACAACGCTCTTTGCAGCGCTGCAAGAAATTAACTCCCCAGACCTGAATATCATGACGGTGGAAAACCCTATCGAGTATGTGATGGAAGGGGTTTCTCAAATACAGACTGGTCCTAAGATTAGTTTTGCTGGGGCGCTACGTTCCTTGCTGCGTCATGACCCAGATGTATTGATGGTGGGCGAGATTCGAGATGAGGAAACTGCAGATGTTGCGCTAAAAGCAGCGATGACAGGTCACTTAGTATTTTCAACATTACATACCAATACTGCTGCTGGCACGGTAGCGCGTTTGATTGATATTGGTTGCGAGCCATTTTTGATTGGTTCCACCATGAATGCAGTGATTGCACAACGTTTGGTGCGGCGTTTATGCCCACATTGTAGGGTAGAGCGTGTAGCAACTGAAGAAGAGCGGCATCTACTATGCGTGACTGAGAAAAAAATCAATGTATATGAGCCAAAGGGCTGCGCATATTGTCAAGGCTCTGGTTATCGTGGACGTCTTGGTCTGTTTGAGACTTTGTGGTTTGACGAAGAATTAAGCAAACTGGTTTCACGCGATTGTACTGAAGAAGAGCTGGTGTCGTGCGCAGGAAACCGCTTGAGATCAATGTGGAACGATGGCTGTGCTAAGGTATTAACTGGTGCAACAACTTTAGCTGAAATAAAAACTGTAGCGATTAAACGAGATTAACGATGGCTACGTTCAAATATATTGCGGTGGATGCAAAAGGCAAAGAGAGTAAGGGGGCGGTTCAAGCAGTTGACTCTCGTTCTGCCGTAGCTCAATTGCGACAACAAAGTTTGTTTGTTGTAAAAATCGATGAAAATGCATCAGAAACAACATCTGCCACTGGTGGTCTTTCCAAAGAGTTAAATTTTGCCGGCTTAAGTGATTTGCGCTCTGTGCCAACGCGGGACTTGGTGTTCTTTTTTAAGCAATTATCATTTATGTTGCGCGCAGGCCTGCCTGTATTACAAGCGTTGCAACTTTCGCATACACAAGTGTCTGCCGGGCGCTTACGTAGCGTGATTGGCAGAATGATTACAGATATTGAAACAGGTAGTCAGCTATCACAGGCAATGGCTAAGCATCCCGGTGTTTTCCCACTTATTGCTGTTAATTTAATGGTGGCTGGAGAGTTTACTGGCGATATCGATGCAATCGCCGATCGTTTGGCTACGCATCTTGAAAAGCGAGTGGCACTTAAGTCACAAACCATCAATGCATTAATTTACCCTGGAGTGGTAGTGCTAGTAGCACTAGGTGTAGTGACATTCCTAGTCGTGAAAATCATCCCAACCTTTGCAAAGTTCTTAGCTGGAAAAGGTAACGCTTTGCCACCATCTACTCAGTTCTTAATTGATGCCTCAAATTTTGCATTGAAATATGGCCTACATATTATTGGGTCTTTGGTTATTTTAGTGGTGGCAATTGTTGTTGCTTACAACACCCCTAATGGGCGCTTGAAAATTGACGGGTTTTTATTGCGAATTCCAGTCATAGGTCAATTGTTAACCTGCGGGGCAGTTGCTGAATTGACTTGGTCACTTTCTATGATGCTGCGTAGTGGTTTAACAGTGTTTGATGCCCTGAAAATCAGCTCAAACGTGATTGCAAACCGCCTGATTTCTACGAAATTAAAATCTGCCTCTGAAATGATTTTAACAGGTAAAGACATGGCTTCTAGTATCCGTAATCCTGCTATTCCCGAGCTAGTCACACAGATGATCTCAATTGGTGAGCGCACCGGTACTTTAGACCATGTGTTAATGGAGTTGGGTGTGTTTTACGAGGCGCAGTTACAGGTAGGTATTAAACGTTTAAGTGCCATGATCGAACCAGCCTTAATTTTGGTTATCGGTGGGATTGTTGGTTTTGTCTATTATGCATTTTTTCAAGCAATGTTTTCACTGGCGAAAGGCTAAGCTTATTTTGAAAATTGGTAACAATCACTTATCACGATTAAGAGCATATTTTTACAGCTTATACAAACCAAGTGTTTTTGCAGCAGTGGCGGCACTTACTGCCATGAATATAACGTTTTCTTATGCCGCTACAAGTAATCATCCTGAAAATATTCAGTCAGGCGCATTACCGCAACGAGACCCATTTACGACTAGCGATTTGATGTACTCCGAGGTAGGCAACCCTCAACGCGCAGGTGGTGCGCAAGGGTTCGTACCTGGATATGGCCCACAGACCGCTCCAAAAATGCGTCTTAAAGGCTTTATGAATAGAGGTGCAAAAAAAATGGTTGCATTGTTGGAAGTAGAGGGTGCAGGTGTTTATTTAGTCAGTGAGGGTGACGAAATAGGCTTACAAACTCTTGGGCAAAATGCAGTCATTAAGGTCGTTAAAATTGACATTAATGGGG
The DNA here is from genome assembly GCF_000744605.1 of Methylotenera sp. L2L1. Classification (NCBI taxonomy): domain Bacteria; kingdom Pseudomonadati; phylum Pseudomonadota; class Betaproteobacteria; order Nitrosomonadales; family Methylophilaceae; genus Methylotenera; species Methylotenera sp. L2L1. The sequence continues at coordinate 17,630 of NZ_JQMG01000001.1, read as the reverse complement.
TTAGAGTACAAGCCGGCCGTGTGAACCAAGTGATTCTGGTTCGATGAGTACCTTAGAGGTGTATCAAATTTTGGAAAAAATAAGTATGAATCAAATAGTGCTACATAAAAATTTAAAAGCTGCGACGTGTAGATATTTAAGCTTGTTATTACAAGCAATGCTATTAAATATGACGTATATGTCTTATTTACATGCGGCGGATGATGAAAGCTTAGCCTTAACTGCCACTGAGCGGGTGGTTCAGTCCAATCCATCTGAAGTTAACTCAACGGTTCAATCTAATAAAAAGATCTCGCCACCTAAAAAGATAGCTTCTTCTGGAGAGGAGGCTATTATCAGTAAGCTTGAATTTAAACAAGCTAACATTGTGGATGTAGTCCGTGCGCTTGCAGATATGTCTGGTTTGAATATCGTAGCAACTGAAGATGCTGCGAAAAAAAATGTAACGGTTTTTTTACAAAACATTACAGTGAAAAATGCGCTTGATACGATAGCTAAAAACAGTGGTCTTTGGTACAGGCAAGACAAGACAAGTGAAACTTATCGTGTTATGAGTACCGAAGAATATCAGCGTGATATGGTTGTGTATCGTGAGGACACAACAAAGATTTTTAACTTATTACATCCTAACCCAACCGAAGTGGCAACTGTTATTAGAGATGTTTATGGTTCGCGTGTGATTGTTTCTCAGTTATGTGATTCTGGAGCAGTTAGAAAGCTGGGAGGCATAGCTAATGCTGCCAACAATACTACTGGATCAGTTCGTACTACAAGTAGCAATAGAGCATCTGCTAATCAAAACAATAGACAGCAAAATGCGAACAATCGTAACAATATTTTGGGGATTAATGGACAATCAGAAAATCTCGTTAATGAAAAAATGTCTGCTGATCAACTTCAACAGCTTGATGAGATTGTCGTTACATCTAATGGAAACACAATTGCGGCTGAGCGTTTAAGTAAAATATCTAGTAGTGAGCCCTCAATTTATTTAAGTGTAAATTGTGAACATAACCTGATTATCTTACGTACTAGTGATAATGCTGCGATTAAAGACATAGAACATCTAATTAAAGAAATGGATAGACCTGTACCCCAAGTATTATTAGAAATGAAAATACTAGAATTAACAATGGGGGATAGTTTTGAGCAGTTGTTCGATTTAAATTATCAGGCTGGTACTACTACAAAAGGACCTGGTGTTTTTTCAACAGCAATCCCAACTTTGCCGATAGGTACTTTAAGCAATCAAAATAATCTAACATTAGGTGCGGGTTCTCTTGTATATCAATTTTTAAGCGACAGAATCAGTGCAAAAATTCAATTGCTAGAAACAAAGAATAAAGTAAAAACAATTAGTTCTCCTGTTCTCTTGGCTTCAAACAACCGTAAATCAGAGTTGTTTGTCGGTACGCAAAACTTGATCACGACTGGTTTTAATCCAGGCACCGTGGTAACACCAGCTAATGGTTCACCAGTTACGGTTGCACCTACTCCAATTACTGAACTACAAGATGTAGGGCCTAAGTTAACCATTACGCCAAAGATCAACGCAGATAAAACAGTAACAATTGAAATTGATCAAGCCGTGACAAGTATCATTCGTGATTTATCTCAGGTTCTAGTACCCGATGCGACTGGTAACCTTACACAGCAATTTGTTGATGGCCTAAATGTGGCGACGATTAACGGTATTGTGACGGCTAAAGACGGGCTTACTGTTGCGATTGGTGGATTGATTAAGAACAGTGATAGTAAGGTTGATACAAGAGTCCCTGTATTTAGCAGTATTCCTTTATTAGGTGAGCTATTTAAAGGTAAAAAAGATGTGAGTAGCCGTACGGAAATGGTGCTACTGATTACACCACACATTATTAGTACTGCTTCTGAATCTGATGATATTACCAGAGATGTCATGGAGCCAATGACCGAGCAAGAGTGGTAATGATGTACTTACAAACTAAATTTGAAAGACAAAATATGAAATTAACTGGTTTGTTTTTGATGGTTTTATCAGGTTGCTTAACAGCTTGTGTCACTAATATCCCACAAGCAAAAAATTTTGAATCTACAGCGCAAAGAAAAGCAATGGCGGCGCAACATTGGGGCGTGATTGCTACCGATGCTGTTGAGCAGACTAGGTCAGCATTAGCTAAGCAAGTCACTTTAGCTGGCAGTCCTTTATACGTTTCTGATAATGGTAGCACTGAATTTGGTCGTGCATTTCGTCAGTACATGATAGCTGGCTTGATAGATGCTGGCTATGCTGTTTCTGCAACAAAGGAGGGGGCAATTGAAGTTGGCTATGAGGCGCAGGTGATTCGTCATGCATCATCTTTTGATCCTAAATCTTTAGGATATCAACCAGGAATGGCGACAGGTGGCGTTGCTGGGTTCTGGGTATTACGTGATGCTTTAAAATATGGCTTTAGCACTGCATTTGCTATGGGCTCTGTCGCAGTAGCAGGTGCGTATGATGGATATAAGGCAGTTAACCCAGGAGAGACTGGTGTGGAGTTATTGGTTTCCACTTCAATTATTTATAAGAATCGATATGTCATGCTTAACGCTGACGCTTACTATATAGAGAAAGATGAAGCTTGGCTGTTTGAAGGCTGTAAGGGAAAAAATCGCAGGATATGCCGTTAGTTAAGCTAATAGCGTGCATTTTGTAAAAGTAAATTTTACTTGTGACTTCTATCGTATAAATAATCTAGTAATGTCAATCATCCAAATGGCTAGGTGCGCATTTGCCTAAAAATTAATATTATTTAACATTATTTGTATTGTGGTAACCGCCTAATACTTAGTACGATACGCATATTAGTAGCATAATGTAGTTAAAGTTGATTCTAAGAAAGTAAATCGATGCGTCAGGATGATGTGAGTCAGTTCGCTAGCGAAGGTGTGGTTGATACATTACTAGAAAGTCTGCTATTAGTTTGTCGTATGCATGGCGTAGCGACCACCCGTGACGCGCTAGTTGCAGGCTTGCCGCTTCGTGATGGTAAGATGACGCCAGCCTTAGTCAAGCGCTCAGCAAGCCGTGTGCAATTAGCAGCAACCATTTTAAAAAAGTCATTGGTTAAAACAAGGCAAGAATTTTTACCAGCCATTTTGCTGCTAAAAGATGATGAAGCTTGTGTGATTACCAATGTTAATCTTGAGACTAAGCTCGTTGGTGTTATTTTCCCTGAGTTAGGTGATGCTGAAGTTTCTGTGCCATTAGAAGAGTTAATGGCTAGAAGCGCTGGTTATTTTATTGTCGCTAAACTTAAGTTTACCTTTGATCAGCGTGCACCAAGTGTTGGTAAAGTGACTGTGCGCCACTGGTTTTGGGGTTCTTTAGCAGAAAATAGCCGCATTTACCGAGATATTATGGTGGCAGCATTTGTGGTGAACATGTTTGCATTAGCCATGCCCCTATTTACAATGAATGTTTATGATCGGGTGTTACCTAATCAAGCGACAGAGACTTTGTGGGTGATGTCTCTTGGCGTTTCATTGATATTTATCGGCGATTTAGTGCTGCGTACGATGCGAGGTTACTTTCTTGATTGGGCGAGCACTAGAATCGACATTAAACTTACTGCACGTATCATGGAGCAGGTGTTAGGTATTCGTTTAGAGCAGAGACCAAACTCCGTTGGGTCTTTTGCGTCAAATCTGCGCTCGTTTGAAACGGTACGCGATTTTATTACTTCGGCAACGATTACTACTTTGATTGATATTCCATTTGGCTTGATTTTTATCGGAGTAATCGCTTGGATTGCTTGGCCGATGATTATCCCTGTGCTGTTAGGTGCAGTAGTGATTCTTATCTATTCATTTAGCGTGCAAACTAAAATGCATGATCTTTCTGAAACCATGTACCGTGCCAGCGCCATCAGAAACGCGACCTTGATTGAGAGCTTGGTTGGATTAGAGACTGTGAAAGCATTAGGTATCGAAGGGCAGATGCAACGTAAGTGGGAGCACAGTGCGCATTTTCTGACAGAGGTTTCTAGCAAGTTACGTTTGTTATCGTCATCCATTAACAATGGCGCAACAACGATGCAGCAGTTAATTGCCGTCAGTTTGGTGGTACTAGGTGTTTATTTGGTGATTAATGGTGAGTTGACCATGGGCGGTTTGATTGCTTGTACGATGCTTGCTTCACGTGCATTAGTGCCTATTGCACAAACTGCTGGTTTACTGACGCAGTATCATAATGCAGCAACGTCTCTAAACTCTCTTGATGAGATTATGCAAAGACCAGTGGAGCGTCCGGCCGATAGCACATTCCTATCCAGACCAGTTTTTAATGGAGATATTGAATTCAGAGAGGTTTCCTTTAGCTATCCAGGTGCAGAAGGTAATGCGCTCACTAAAGTGTCTTTTAAAATTAAAGCGGGTGAGCATGTTGCGATACTGGGGCGCATGGGTTCAGGCAAGTCAACTATACATAAATTGATTTTAGGGTTGTATCAGCCTACAGAAGGTGCTGTATTGATTGATGGCATTGATGCACGTCAGATTGACCCAGCTGAATTGCGCCGTAGTGTTGGCTATGTGCAGCAAGATACACAATTGTTCTATGGATCAATGCGTGACAATTTAACGATTTCTGCGCCACATGTGGATGATGCTGCTGTGATTGCCGCTGCACGTGTTGGCGGTATAGATGAGTTTGTAAACTCACATCCCAAAGGTTTTGATATGTTGATTGGTGAGCGAGGTGAAACCTTGTCTGGTGGGCAGCGACAAGGCGTTGGTGTCGCACGTGCTTTTATTAACAAACCTGCGATATTGCTATTGGATGAGCCTACCAGTGCGATGGATCATTCTGGTGAGGATGCAATTAAGACACGCTTGATTGAGAGTACCCAAAACAAGACATTACTTTTAATTTCACATCGATCATCACTTTATGCGCTAGTTAACAGGATTATCGTGATTGACTCAGGCAGAGTTGTTGCTGACGGTGCAAAAGACCAAGTGACCGATGCGTTAAGAAATGGCAAGATTGGTAAAGCGCTATGAGTGAAGACCTATTCAAAAAGCTAGAAACAATTAATCGCTTTCTTAAAAGCCAATCTTGGCTGACAAAACCTATTTACTATTTTTTAGATAAATGGACCCCTACTGAGACCAAAGAGGATTTGCCTTGGCATGAAGAGGCAGACCTAGTCATTCTCGAGCAAACACCAGTCAAAGCCAGATTGCTGTTGTACACAATTGCGGTGACGATGTTACTGTTAGTACTTTGGGCTTTTTTTGCCAAGGTTGATGAAGTTGTACGGGGTGATGGGCGTGTGATTCCATCCAAGCAGGTACAAGTGATTCAATCACTAGACGGCGGTATTGTCTCCGAGATTTTAGTGAGTGAAGGGGAGTCTGTCGCAGTGGGAGCGCCGCTGATTCGTATCGATGAGACACGTGCAATATCATCACTGAGAGAAAACCAATCACAATATTTGGCTTACTTAGCTAAGCAATACAGGCTAAGGGCTTTAGCTGAAGGTACAGGCTTTAACCCGCCGGAAGAAGTGCGTAAAGAGGTGCCTGAAACCTATGATCAAGAATACGCGCTCTACAACTCAAGCAAGGAGGAGTTGCAGTCTGCTGTTGAAATTGCGCGTGATCAGACGGTTCAGCGTGAGAAAGAGTTGCTCGAAGTACAGTTCCGCAAAGAAATTGCTGAAAAGAATTATGAGTCTGCCAAGAAAGAGCTTGCTGCCAATAAGCCGTTGTTATCCAGTGGTGCGGTGTCTGAAATTGATATCCTGAAGCTGGAGCGAGAAACGAATAAAGCTAAGGGGGATATTGATCAGGCGCGTGCTCAAATCAGCCGAATTGAAAGCTCTATTGGAGAGGCACGGCGTAAGGTTTCAGAAGTGCAACAAACGTTCCAAAGTAAGGTGCGTACTGAATTGAATGATATTACGGCTCGTTTAAATAGCGTGTCTGAGGTCAGTGTTTCGCTTAAAGATAAAGTGAACCAGTCCACACTAAAATCTCCCGTTAACGGTAAAGTGAGTCGACTTTTTTATAATACGGTAGGTGGGGTGATTCAGCCAGGTAAAGAGGTGCTGGAGGTTGTGCCGACCGATGATGCTTTAATATTAGAAACTAAAATCCAGATTAGAGATATTGCTTTTATTAGTTTGTTGCAGCCTGCAGTGGTCAAGTTAACCGCCTATGACTATACGGTGTATGGTGCATTAGATGCAACAGTAGAGAATATTGCACCAGACTCTATTGTTGATGAAAAAGGCAATGCTTATTACATTGTACGTGTGCGTACGCTTAAATCTAACCTTGGTAAAGGGTTGCCGATTATTCCTGGCATGGTGGCGCAAGTTGATATTATGACTGGCAAGAAAACCATACTTTCTTATTTATTAAAACCAGTTTTAAAAGCGAAGTCGTACGCTTTCAGTGAGAGATAGATGCAGGATATTTTTGTTAGTAATTTATCGGAACGTATTAATTCTTGGATTGAGGCTTTTCCAGATTCGGAAATCGTGACAGACATTTTAAATGTTACTGATTATCCAAACTCTGCTCAATTAGAGGCTGATGGCACAGTGTTTTGGCTGCATATTAATGAAGAAGAGCCAGCTTGGTTAAGTAACATGGTCAGCAATATTATTAAGCAGTTTGAATCCGCAAAAGTGGTTGTGCTTGCAAATGCGCCTAATCAGGCTGGTTGTTTTTCTGCATTAAGCGCAGGAGCAGTGGGGTATGCGCATGCTTACTCATCTGCGGCAATGTTAAGCGAAATTAAAACAGTCATCGGACATGGTGGTTTATGGTTAGGGCAGGAGTTACTGCAACGATTAATTGAAACATCCACTAAATTAGTTGGCAATCAGCCTGCTTACGTGGATAGCTTGCTTGCTCAGTTAACCAGCCGAGAGAGAGAAGTGGCGCTTGAGGTGGCTAAAGGGTTAAGCAATAAAGAGGTGGCTAGAGTGCTGAATATTACCGATCGTACGGTTAAAGCGCATTTGGCTGCAACTTTTGAGCGTTTAGGCGCTAAGGATAGGTTGCAATTGGCGTTGATGCTCAACACGCGCTAATTAACGCAAAGCTAGTTTACGCAAAGTCAGCGCTAGGCTAGATGGAAGTCTAGAGCACTCAACTTTGCATGTTTGGTCAGAGTGAAATGCCAGGGCCAGTCATCCCATCAATGCCAATTAGCTTCAGTGTGCTTATCTCATCATTATTTTGCACGCCCTCGGCAATTGCAATTACACCAATAGAGTGTGCAATCATGCACAAGCCTCTAAGTAGCGTTTTATTGGCTTCATTTTTATTAATGTCACGAATAACTGAAGCATCAATTTTAATGTAATCTAATCCAATATCATGTAGCTCACCTAAGCGTGAAATACGTGTACCAACGTGCTCTATTCCCACCTTGCATCCCAGCGCTTTCACGGCAATGCAAAATTGACGGAACTCTGATAAGTGATCAAAAGCACTTTGTTCTGGAACTTCAAAATAAAGTTTATCTGCCACTTGAGCCTGATTTTTAATACTACTCATTGCAACATCAATAAATGCAGGGTTGCAAATTGCGCTGGCTGATATATTAAGCCCAATGGGCATTGCGCCATTGGCGAGTGAGTTAATGGCAGTTTGTAATACGAGCTCATCTACACGGTTAATCAAGTTTAATTTGTCTGCCCATGTAATGAATTCGCCAGCGCAGAACCATTTTCCGTCGGTTGCGAGTTGCAGTCTTACCGGAGATTCATAGTGGATTAATTCACCAACTTGATTGATGACAGGGTAGCTCTCAAGCTTGATTCTGTTGTTATCTAAAGCCGAGCTTAGAAGGTTTTTCCACTCTTGTAAGTTGTGGTCCTGGTATTGATGAAGCTCTCCTGAGTTAATGACATGTAAGTTGTTACTACTTTCGGTACCGATGTCATCTAGTACATGATGCACTGAGTTAATAATGTTTTCTGCACTGTCTAATTTTGTGATGCGTGTTGATATGGTGAGGAAGTTGACCAAGATATCTTGACCCGTAATATTGCTCACTTTTTCAAAGGCGCTATTAATCGTGGTGCCAAGGCTGTAGCAGTCTGCTGGTTGGTTCGAAAATACAGAGAAATCAGCACCACTAAGTCGACTAGCAGATAGCGCTGTATTTTGGTCACATAAATGCTGCAGTGCATCACTGATGATTTTTAATAATTGGTTGGTTTCTTTGTAGCCTAATTTTTGATCGATTTCTGCAATGTTCAGTATTCTGGTAATTACCAGTACACCTTCATTAAAGTACTCTTCATGACTGATGCTTGCGTTGACTTTTTTAACAAAATAATCATGGTTCATTAAGCCTGTTACATGGTCAAAGTTATTATCGAATCTGAGTTGATCTAGCCTTGCAGACTCTTCACTGACCGTTTTCTTTACTCTATTCGACAGCGTGTTCATTGCATTTACAACAGCTTTAAACTCTTTGGTTTTAGGTACTTTGGTCATGATAAACCGGCTTTCACCAATTGCTCTGGCTTGATCTACAACTTCATCAAGTGGTTTGAGTATTTTTTTAAGCAACTGTCCAGCCAAGTAGCAACTGATAAGGCCAATCAATAATACCCATAATGCAATTTGTATGGTGGCATCCCAAAGTTTGTTATAGGCAAATGAGGTGTTGCTTTCAACCCTTAATGTGCCGAACTGTGACCAGCCTTCTTGTATTTCAGCAAGGCCCGCGTCCACTTGTAAAGGGATTGCGTTCACAAACCATTGGGGGGCGTAGGTTTTAATGTTTTTGTTAATACGCTCACTAAGTACTGTGCCATTAGTGTCAGTGAGCGCAATGTGTTGGTAGTAGCCAGAGTCAAATTGGGCCGACAATAATAAATCTAATGTGACGGGGTCTTTAGGTAGCTGAGTCATCGATAAGGCAAGTGTGACTGCGTTATCATTATTTTTCATTTGCAATTGTTTTTCTAAATATTGCTTGCCAGATAATGTGCTCAAAATAAAACTACCGCTAGAAGCTAACGCTAGAATTAAAATAATAGCTAACCATAGTTGCTTAATTAGTGACATAAATTCATCCTTACTTTCATTTATTCAATTCCATCAGCACGCATACGTGCCAACACATCGCGCCATCTTGATAGGTTTGATTGGGAGTCTGACTTTGGTTTGGTGCTGTTTCCAACCCAAAGCCCTTTATCGTTAAAGCTAAATATTGGTGATAAATCTTTTCTGCTAGATGCCGCAGATATATTGGGTACTAAGTTATCTAAAATGAGCGGCTCAGATTGTGGGGTTGCATAGTAGCTTAGTACCATATGTGCTTTGATGACTTTTCTGTTGTTTTCTGAAAGCTCTGCTCTAACGTAGGTAAGCCTTAATTTGTCGTTGGGGATGTTGGCGGCTTTCAAGAATACATATTTTGCAATGCTAAAATCTTCACAGTCTCCAGCATGTAGACCTAAAAGCTCAAGCGGTGTTGCCCAATAGTCGGATTGCCCCCACACATGACTATCATCTGCAAATGTGACTTTTTGGTTGAAAAAGTTATTAATTTGCGAGAGCTTCTCTGCGTCGGATGCATTTCTCAGTGTTGTGATGAGTTGTTGTAATTCCACGAAGTCATCGTGGGCTTCATCACCATATTTCTGCTTGGCTAGCGTGGCGAGTTTGTTAGCGTCATAGCCTTCTGCCGAAATATAGTGAAAGCATAGTGGCAAAAACATCATCATCACAACGATGCATAATCGCAACTTTTGTGTGCCTAATGTTTTATTAATGATAGCAGTCACTCATGCTCCAAAATGTAATGTCAGATTGACATTAATGCCCTGAAATATCATACCTTAACTACCATTGATTCTTGAAACTTTAAGGACGCTTGATGCTTTTTAAAGTGATTGGTGACATATTGGCCATTGGTACAATATGCTTTCGCTATTTCAAGGTGTTTAATGTTAAGTAACGCATAAAAGCTTAACCGTAAGCTCTAATATTTCTTAGGATATTAACATGGCATTAATCGGCAAAATCATCGCAATCACAGGTACTGCGACATTAATTTCAAATAACGGTAATCAGCGTGACTTGAGATTAGGTGACAACATTCAAACTGCGGATACCATTAAAACTGGTGCAGGTGTTGAGGTGGAGTTGCAGTTGGCCAACGGTCAAGTAATCCATATCGGGGCTGAGCAGTTGATCGCTTTTGCAGATGAGCTTGTTGAGGCCTTTGTGCCTGCATCTCTGGATAGTTCGGTGAATGTGGCCACGATAGATACTGTTGTTAAAGCGATTGAAGAGGGTAAAGATATTAGTGAGGTGTTGGAAGAAACTGCCGCAGGTCCTGGTGGCTCTTCTAATAGCTATGGTTTTGGGTTTGTTGATCTTCTGAGAATTAACGACGATCTTAATAATTTTAGATTTGCTTATGAATTTGGCTCTGCAACTCCTATTGATACAGCATTGTCGGGCAATAGTTTTGCAGATGTTATTAATCAGCAAGATGCTGCTGAAATAGCTACCGACAGCAGCCCAGTGGCGGTGAACGACAGCGCCAGCATCACAGAAGACGCCGCCCCGAACACGGTGAGCGGCACAGTGCTCAGCAACGACACGGTCGGTGCAGACAGCAACGCGACCCCGATCAGCGCCTACAGTGGCAACCTAACGTACGGCAGTCTGGTGTTGAACAGCGACGGCACTTACAGCTACACACTGAACAACGCCAACCCAGCGGTGAACGCGCTCAACAACGGTCAAACCTTGATCGACAGCTACACCTACACGCTGACCGATGGCGACGGCACGACAACGACAGCCGTGCTCAACATCACCATTAACGGCAACACCGATGGCGCGCCTAGCGTCAGTATCCCTGACACCAACGGCCTTGCGGCTGGCGACAGCACCTTGCCTGAGACCGCAGGCGCGACGGCAGGTAGCTTCAGTGTCAGCACCCCGGCCGGCCTCGCCAGCATTAGCGTAGGCGGCACCACCGTGACCGAAGCACAACTCGGCAATCTTGGCAGCAGCCCAGTCAGCATCAACACTGGCGAAGGCACCCTGATCCTGACTGGCTACAATGCCGGCACAGGCGTCGTCAGCTACACCTACGACCCGAACGTACAAAGCGTCAACGGCGATGTCACCGATAGCATCGCGATTAGCGTGACCGACGACCTAGGCGCCACCAGTCCGATCAATAACCTCGACATCGTGATCACCGACAGCAGCCCAGTGGCGGTGAACGACAGCGCCAGCATCACAGAAGACGCCGCCCCGAACACGGTGAGCGGCACAGTGCTCAGCAACGACACGGTCGGTGCAGACAGCAACGCGACCCCGATCAGCGCCTACAGTGGCAACCTAACGTACGGCAGTCTGGTGTTGAACAGCGACGGCACTTACAGCTACACACTGAACAACGCCAACCCAGCGGTGAACGCGCTCAACAACGGTCAAACCTTGATCGACAGCTACACCTACACGCTGACCGATGGCGACGGCACGACAACGACAGCCGTGCTCAACATCACCATTAACGGCAACACCGATGGCGCGCCTAGCGTCAGTATCCCTGACACCAACGGCCTTGCGGCTGGCGACAGCACCTTGCCTGAGACCGCAGGCGCGACGGCAGGTAGCTTCAGTGTCAGCACCCCGGCCGGCCTCGCCAGCATTAGCGTAGGCGGCACCACCGTGACCGAAGCACAACTCGGCAATCTTGGCAGCAGCCCAGTCAGCATCAACACTGGCGAAGGCACCCTGATCCTGACTGGCTACAATGCCGGCACAGGCGTCGTCAGCTACACCTACGACCCGAACGTACAAAGCGTCAACGGCGATGTCACCGATAGCATCGCGATTAGCGTGACCGACGACCTAGGCGCCACCAGTCCGATCAATAACCTCGACATCGTGATCACCGACAGCAGCCCAGTGGCGGTGAACGACAGCGCCAGCATCACAGAAGACGCCGCCCCGAACACGGTGAGCGGCACAGTGCTCAGCAACGACACGGTCGGTGCAGACAGCAACGCGACCCCGATCAGCGCCTACAGTGGCAACCTAACGTACGGCAGTCTGGTGTTGAACAGCGACGGCACTTACAGCTACACACTGAACAACGCCAACCCAGCGGTGAACGCGCTCAACAACGGTCAAACCTTGATCGACAGCTACACCTACACGCTGACCGATGGCGACGGCACGACAACGACAGCCGTGCTCAACATCACCATTAACGGCAACACCGATGGCGCGCCTAGCGTCAGTATCCCTGACACCAACGGCCTTGCGGCTGGCGACAGCACCTTGCCTGAGACCGCAGGCGCGACGGCAGGTAGCTTCAGTGTCAGCACCCCGGCCGGCCTCGCCAGCATTAGCGTAGGCGGCACCACCGTGACCGAAGCACAACTCGGCAATCTTGGCAGCAGCCCAGTCAGCATCAACACTGGCGAAGGCACCCTGATCCTGACTGGCTACAATGCCGGCACAGGCGTCGTCAGCTACACCTACGACCCGAACGTACAAAGCGTCAACGGCGATGTCACCGATAGCATCGCGATTAGCGTGACCGACGACCTAGGCGCCACCAGTCCGATCAATAACCTCGACATCGTGATCACCGACAGCAGCCCAGTGGCGGTGAACGACAGCGCCAGCATCACAGAAGACGCCGCCCCGAACACGGTGAGCGGCACAGTGCTCAGCAACGACACGGTCGGTGCAGACAGCAACGCGACCCCGATCAGCGCCTACAGTGGCAACCTAACGTACGGCAGTCTGGTGTTGAACAGCGACGGCACTTACAGCTACACACTGAACAACGCCAACCCAGCGGTGAACGCGCTCAACAACGGTCAAACCTTGATCGACAGCTACACCTACACGCTGACCGATGGCGACGGCACGACAACGACAGCCGTGCTCAACATCACCATTAACGGCAACACCGATGGCGCGCCTAGCGTCAGTATCCCTGACACCAACGGCCTTGCGGCTGGCGACAGCACCTTGCCTGAGACCGCAGGCGCGACGGCAGGTAGCTTCAGTGTCAGCACCCCGGCCGGCCTCGCCAGCATTAGCGTAGGCGGCACCACCGTGACCGAAGCACAACTCGGCAATCTTGGCAGCAGCCCAGTCAGCATCAACACTGGCGAAGGCACCCTGATCCTGACTGGCTACAATGCCGGCACAGGCGTCGTCAGCTACACCTACGACCCGAACGTACAAAGCGTCAACGGCGATGTCACCGATAGCATCGCGATTAGCGTGACCGACGACCTAGGCGCCACCAGTCCGATCAATAACCTCGACATCGTGATCACCGACAGCAGCCCAGTGGCGGTGAACGACAGCGCCAGCATCACAGAAGACGCCGCCCCGAACACGGTGAGCGGCACAGTGCTCAGCAACGACACGGTCGGTGCAGACAGCAACGCGACCCCGATCAGCGCCTACAGTGGCAACCTAACGTACGGCAGTCTGGTGTTGAACAGCGACGGCACTTACAGCTACACACTGAACAACGCCAACCCAGCGGTGAACGCGCTCAACAACGGTCAAACCTTGATCGACAGCTACACCTACACGCTGACCGATGGCGACGGCACGACAACGACAGCCGTGCTCAACATCACCATTAACGGCAACACCGATGGCGCGCCTAGCGTCAGTATCCCTGACACCAACGGCCTTGCGGCTGGCGACAGCACCTTGCCTGAGACCGCAGGCGCGACGGCAGGTAGCTTCAGTGTCAGCACCCCGGCCGGCCTCGCCAGCATTAGCGTAGGCGGCACCACCGTGACCGAAGCACAACTCGGCAATCTTGGCAGCAGCCCAGTCAGCATCAACACTGGCGAAGGCACCCTGATCCTGACTGGCTACAATGCCGGCACAGGCGTCGTCAGCTACACCTACGACCCGAACGTACAAAGCGTCAACGGCGATGTCACCGATAGCATCGCGATTAGCGTGACCGACGACCTAGGCGCCACCAGTCCGATCAATAACCTCGACATCGTGATCACCGACAGCAGCCCAGTGGCGGTGAACGACAGCGCCAGCATCACAGAAGACGCCGCCCCGAACACGGTGAGCGGCACAGTGCTCAGCAACGACACGGTCGGTGCAGACAGCAACGCGACCCCGATCAGCGCCTACAGTGGCAACCTAACGTACGGCAGTCTGGTGTTGAACAGCGACGGCACTTACAGCTACACACTGAACAACGCCAACCCAGCGGTGAACGCGCTCAACAACGGTCAAACCTTGATCGACAGCTACACCTACACGCTGACCGATGGCGACGGCACGACAACGACAGCCGTGCTCAACATCACCATTAACGGCAACACCGATGGCGCGCCTAGCGTCAGTATCCCTGACACCAACGGCCTTGCGGCTGGCGACAGCACCTTGCCTGAGACCGCAGGCGCGACGGCAGGTAGCTTCAGTGTCAGCACCCCGGCCGGCCTCGCCAGCATTAGCGTAGGCGGCACCACCGTGACCGAAGCACAACTCGGCAATCTTGGCAGCAGCCCAGTCAGCATCAACACTGGCGAAGGCACCCTGATCCTGACTGGCTACAATGCCGGCACAGGCGTCGTCAGCTACACCTACGACCCGAACGTACAAAGCGTCAACGGCGATGTCACCGATAGCATCGCGATTAGCGTGACCGACGACCTAGGCGCCACCAGTCCGATCAATAACCTCGACATCGTGATCACCGACAGCAGCCCAGTGGCGGTGAACGACAGCGCCAGCATCACAGAAGACGCCGCCCCGAACACGGTGAGCGGCACAGTGCTCAGCAACGACACGGTCGGTGCAGACAGCAACGCGACCCCGATCAGCGCCTACAGTGGCAACCTAACGTACGGCAGTCTGGTGTTGAACAGCGACGGCACTTACAGCTACACACTGAACAACGCCAACCCAGCGGTGAACGCGCTCAACAACGGTCAAACCTTGATCGACAGCTACACCTACACGCTGACCGATGGCGACGGCACGACAACGACAGCCGTGCTCAACATCACCATTAACGGCAACACCGATGGCGCGCCTAGCGTCAGTATCCCTGACACCAACGGCCTTGCGGCTGGCGACAGCACCTTGCCTGAGACCGCAGGCGCGACGGCAGGTAGCTTCAGTGTCAGCACCCCGGCCGGCCTCGCCAGCATTAGCGTAGGCGGCACCACCGTGACCGAAGCACAACTCGGCAATCTTGGCAGCAGCCCAGTCAGCATCAACACTGGCGAAGGCACCCTGATCCTGACTGGCTACAATGCCGGCACAGGCGTCGTCAGCTACACCTACGACCCGAACGTACAAAGCGTCAACGGCGATGTCACCGATAGCATCGCGATTAGCGTGACCGACGACCTAGGCGCCACCAGTCCGATCAATAACCTCGACATCGTGATCACCGACAGCAGCCCAGTGGCGGTGAACGACAGCGCCAGCATCACAGAAGACGCCGCCCCGAACACGGTGAGCGGCACAGTGCTCAGCAACGACACGGTCGGTGCAGACAGCAACGCGACCCCGATCAGCGCCTACAGTGGCAACCTAACGTACGGCAGTCTGGTGTTGAACAGCGACGGCACTTACAGCTACACACTGAACAACGCCAACCCAGCGGTGAACGCGCTCAACAACGGTCAAACCTTGATCGACAGCTACACCTACACGCTGACCGATGGCGACGGCACGACAACGACAGCCGTGCTCAACATCACCATTAACGGCAACACCGATGGCGCGCCTAGCGTCAGTATCCCTGACACCAACGGCCTTGCGGCTGGCGACAGCACCTTGCCTGAGACCGCAGGCGCGACGGCAGGTAGCTTCAGTGTCAGCACCCCGGCCGGCCTCGCCAGCATTAGCGTAGGCGGCACCACCGTGACCGAAGCACAACTCGGCAATCTTGGCAGCAGCCCAGTCAGCATCAACACTGGCGAAGGCACCCTGATCCTGACTGGCTACAATGCCGGCACAGGCGTCGTCAGCTACACCTACGACCCGAACGTACAAAGCGTCAACGGCGATGTCACCGATAGCATCGCGATTAGCGTGACCGACGACCTAGGCGCCACCAGTCCGATCAATAACCTCGACATCGTGATCACCGACAGCAGCCCAGTGGCGGTGAACGACAGCGCCAGCATCACAGAAGACGCCGCCCCGAACACGGTGAGCGGCACAGTGCTCAGCAACGACACGGTCGGTGCAGACAGCAACGCGACCCCGATCAGCGCCTACAGTGGCAACCTAACGTACGGCAGTCTGGTGTTGAACAGCGACGGCACTTACAGCTACACACTGAACAACGCCAACCCAGCGGTGAACGCGCTCAACAACGGTCAAACCTTGATCGACAGCTACACCTACACGCTGACCGATGGCGACGGCACGACAACGACAGCCGTGCTCAACATCACCATTAACGGCAACACCGATGGCGCGCCTAGCGTCAGTATCCCTGACACCAACGGCCTTGCGGCTGGCGACAGCACCTTGCCTGAGACCGCAGGCGCGACGGCAGGTAGCTTCAGTGTCAGCACCCCGGCCGGCCTCGCCAGCATTAGCGTAGGCGGCACCACCGTGACCGAAGCACAACTCGGCAATCTTGGCAGCAGCCCAGTCAGCATCAACACTGGCGAAGGCACCCTGATCCTGACTGGCTACAATGCCGGCACAGGCGTCGTCAGCTACACCTACGACCCGAACGTACAAAGCGTCAACGGCGATGTCACCGATAGCATCGCGATTAGCGTGACCGACGACCTAGGCGCCACCAGTCCGATCAATAACCTCGACATCGTGATCACCGACAGCAGCCCAGTGGCGGTGAACGACAGCGCCAGCATCACAGAAGACGCCGCCCCGAACACGGTGAGCGGCACAGTGCTCAGCAACGACACGGTCGGTGCAGACAGCAACGCGACCCCGATCAGCGCCTACAGTGGCAACCTAACGTACGGCAGTCTGGTGTTGAACAGCGACGGCACTTACAGCTACACACTGAACAACGCCAACCCAGCGGTGAACGCGCTCAACAAACGGTCAAACCTTGATCGACAGCTACACCTACACGCTGACCGATGGCGACGGCACGACAACGACAGCCGTGCTCAACATCACCATTAACGGCAACACCGATGGCGCGCCTAGCGTCAGTATCCCTGACACCAACGGCCTTGCGGCTGGCGACAGCACCTTGCCTGAGACCGCAGGCGCGACGGCAGGTAGCTTCAGTGTCAGCACCCCGGCCGGCCTCGCCAGCATTAGCGTAGGCGGCACCACCGTGACCGAAGCACAACTCGGCAATCTTGGCAGCAGCCCAGTCAGCATCAACACTGGCGAAGGCACCTTGATCCTGACTGGCTACAATGCCGGCACAGGCGTCGTCAGCTACACCTACGACCCGAACGTACAAAGCGTCAACGGCGATGTCACCGATAGCATCGCGATTAGCGTGACCGACGACCTAGGCGCCACCAGTCCGATCAATAACCTCGACATCGTGATCACCGACAGCAGCCCAGTGGCGGTGAACGACAGCGCCAGCATCACAGAAGACGCCGCCCCGAACACGGTGAGCGGCACAGTGCTCAGCAACGACACGGTCG